>NZ_JADDRL010000050.1 GCF_021538895.1 Streptomyces olivochromogenes
GCGCGAGCCGGGACGGCGGTCGCTGCCGGGGCCGGGGCTGCCGAGTGTGCGGCTGCCGTCGGTAGACCCGGCGCGGCGGCGGTCGCGGCCTGGTGCCCGCCGGGTTCGGAGGGGGACGCCGGGCTCGTGCCGGGGGCCGAGGCCGGGGCCGGCCGGGGGGATTTCGGTCCCCGTACCCATCCTGACGGGCTCGACGGCGTTGCCGAAGGTGTGCCCATGTGTGCTCCGCCCCCCTCTTCGCTCGTGCTTCCGCTGCTCTGACTCATCTGGTTTCCACCGGTTTGAACTTATTTGCTCCGAGGCTCGTTTGGATCTGCCGAGCCCGTCGGACAGCACAACGGGCCGTCCGGGCACAGCGGTTCAAGGCGAGGGGAAGAAGGCACGAGCCCATGGGTTCCGCAACGGAAGACAACGGAGAGGGCGGCACCTCGACCGCCGTCCGGAACACCGTCGCCGCCGGCACCGGCTGCGGCTGCATGCTCGCGCCGGTCGCCCTGGTCGGCACCGTGATCGTCGTGATCGTCATCGGCGGGTTCGGGGTGCTGCTGGCCCCGCTCATCGCGCTGATCCTGCTCTTCGGCGGCGGGGGCGGCGACTCCGACAACCAGGACGTCGCGGACCAGGTGGTCGCCTCCTTGCAGGGCGACGGCTCGGGTGAGCTGGACACCTCGACCGTCCCCGACGACCTGGTGGAGCCGATTCAGGACGCGGGCAAGCTGTGTGGCGCGATCGGCCCGATCGTCATCGCGTCCCAGATCGAGAAGGAGTCCGGCTTCAACGCGTCCTTGGTCGGTCCGAACGGCAAGCAGGGCATCTCGCAGCTGCCGCCCGACGTCTTCACGAAGTACGGCAAGGACGACGACAAGAACGACAAGGTCTCCGCCCTGGACGCGAAGGACTCGATCATGGCGCAGGGCCGCTACCTGTGCGACCTCGCGAACCAGGCCCAGAAGATGATCGACGGCGGCGAGGTCGTCCGGACCGACACCTCCAACAGCGTCCTGGACCTCGCCCTGGCCGGCTACCACCTGGGGATGGACGCCGTCCGAGCGGCCAAAGGGGTGCCGAACACGAACGACGCCCAGGGCTACGTCCTGGCCGTCCGCGCCCAGTTCGCCAAGTACGCGGGCATCGCCGCCCCGCCCGACGGAGCCACCCCCGGCGTCACACCCGGTGTCTCCCCCGGTCCCACCTGATCGCCCCGGGTCATATCCACCCCATTCCCCATTCCCCATTCCCACCGCATGAGGAGGACAGCCATGACTCCCTTCGAGGTGCACATCACCGACGAGGAGCGCGCCGAGATCGACGGACAACCCCTCGCCCCCGAGCCGGGCCAGTCCGTGCACGACGCCGTACTCGACCGGTTGCAGCAGTACGCGCAGGACCGTGCCACCGCCGTGGAGGCCACGGTGAACGACGGGTCCGGCGCGGCCCACTTCGTCCTCCAGGTGTCTCCGGACGGTTCGAGCCGTGTCCTCGACTCCCCGGAGTCCCCGGAGTACCGGGAACCTGAGCCGCCCCCCGTGTCCGCCGTCGCCACCGCGGTCGCCCGCGCCCGCGCGCGTGCCCGTGCCACGGTCCCGGCCGCCACCACCGACCTCCCCGCCGAGCACGCCGAACGGATCAGCCGTATCCACGCGTTGGCGACCGGCGGCCGTCTCGACGAGGCGTACGCCGACGCGAGCGCGCTGCACGAGAGCCTGGCCGGCTCGCTGGGCGCCGATCATCCGCACGCGCTGGAGGCCCGTTCGGTGCAGGCGTACCTCGCGCATCTGCGCGGCGACCACCGGGAGGCAACCGTGCTGGCCTTGGGCGTGGCCCGGATCCGGTGCGGGGCCGGGGACGGGCGGGCGTCGGCGGAGGTGGCGCGGGCGGCGGCAGCATGGCAGCGGATCGACGACGACCGAGCCGCCTTCGTCCATGGGCGCGAACTGCTCCACATGTGGAGCCAGTTGGACCTCCGGGGTCTGCTGCCGCCCGGCCACGCCGCACTCGTCGGACAGGTCCGCAGGCATGTCGACGCGCTGGCGGCGTACGTCTGAACCACCGCGGGCAAGCCCCGCTCACACCGGCGCGCACCGCCCCTGACCTGCTCGTCCATCGATTCGTACAAGCAGCGTCAAACGAACGTGGAACGCCCCTGGCAACACTCCGTGCCCAGCAGACCCGGCTCTCACCCCCGTCCGGACCGGAGTCGCTCATCCCACGGAGCAGGAGCACACCATGAAGGTGACGGTGATCGGATCGGCGGGCGCGGCCTCCCCGGAGGAACGGGCCCTGCGCGATCTCTACCTGGAGCACGGCCCGGCGCTCTACTCGTACGTGCTGCGTATGGTGGGCGGGGACACGCACCGCACGGAGGACGTCGTCCAGGAGACGCTGCTGCGGTGCTGGAACAAGCGGAACCTGGTCGACGACGAGGCGATGGCGGTGCGTCCCTGGATGTTCCGGGTCGCCCGCAACCTCGTCATCGACGCGCACCGTACGCGGGCGGCACGGCCACAGGAGGTCAGCGGCGCCACCTGGGTGAGCGAACTGGGCATCGAGTTCGACGACATCGACCGGATGCTGTCGTCCATCGTGGTGCGGGACGCCTTACAGGCACTGACACCCGCGCACCGTGAGGTGCTGCGGGCGACGTTCTTCGCGGACCGCACCACCCAGCAGGCGGCCTCGGTCCTCGGCGTCCCGCAGGGCACCGTGAAGTCCCGCGTGTACTACGCCCTGCGCAGTCTCAAGGTGGCGCTGGAGGAGCGAGGGATGCGGTAGGGACCGAGAGCGGCGGACCGCCGTGTGCCCCGGTGGTGCGCACGGCGGTCCTACGGGTCCAGCTCGCGCAGGGCCCGCCGGACCTCGTCCGCCTCCGCGTGGCCGCCCTCCTCCAGCAGGGCGAGTGCCGCCGCCCACGCCTCGCGGGCCGGTCCGTGGTCGCCGGCGGCGCGGTGGGCGTCTCCGAGGTGGCGCAGGGTGTCGGCCTCCAGGAAGCCGCTGCCGATCTCCCGGTACAACTCCACGGCCCGCTCGAACCGCCCGACGGCCGCCTCGTACGCGCCGAGGTGGTGAAGGGCGTAGCCGACGCTGTCCTGCGCGGAGGCCTCGCCGTTGAGGTCGCCGACCTCCTGGTGCAGGGAGACGGACTTCTCGCAGTGTTCCAGGGCCCGTTCGAGGTCGTCGAGCAGGATGTACGTCCAGCCGATCTCGTTCAGGACGCTGGCCTCGCCGCTGCGGTGGCCGAGGGAGCGGTACAGCCCGCCGGCGCGCGTGTAGTGGTCGAGCGAGACGTCGTACCGCTCCGACCGGTTGGCCTGGTAGGCGAGGGCGCGCCGGGTGCGGGCCTCGCCGAAGGCGTCGCCCGCCTGCCGGAAGAGCTCCAGTGCCCGACCGAGGAGCCGTAACGCCTCGTCCTCGTGGCCGAAGCGGGTGTGGCCGAAGCCGAGGCTGCGCAGGGCGTGCGCCTGGCCGACCGGATCGCCCAGGGCTCGGGCGGCGCGCAGCGCGGCCTTGTTGATCTCCATCAGGTCGTGCCGGTAACCGAGGCGGTCGAAGTAGAGGTCCAGGGCGTAGGCGGTGCGCCAGGCGTGGTCGTGGTGACCGTGGTCGGCCGCGTGCTCGACGACCGAGCGCAGCACATGACGCTCGGTGCGCAGCCAGGCGGTGGCCTGCAAGCTGTCGTTGAACCGCAGCGGCCCGCAGTCCGTTGTGCTCGCTGCCAGGGGGATGGTCTCCCGGAACGGGCCGAGCACGGCGGAGGCGTGGTGGGCGGTGTGCAGATAGTGGTCGTTCATGCGCAGCACCACCGCGTCGCGCTCGGCCGCGCTGTCCTGGTGCGTGACGAGTTCGTGGGCGTAGGCGCGCAGCAGGTCGTGGAAGACGAACCGGCCGGGGGCGTGTTCGATGAGCAGGCTCGCCCCGGTGAGCTCGGTGAGCAGGGCGCGGACCTGACGTCGGGGCGCTCCGGCCAGCGCGGCGGCCACGGCGGTGCTGAGGTCCGGGCCGGGGTGCAGGGCGAGGCGCCGGAAGAGTACGGCGGCCTCGGGCGACAGCGCCTGGTACGACCAGGAGAAGACGGCCCGGGCGTCGGAGCCGGTGTCGTGGCCGACGGCGAACGCGTCGAGGCCGCCACGGCCGGCCCGGAGCTCCGCGGCGATGTCGGCGAGCCGGAAGCCGGGGTGGAGAGCGGCCCGCGCCGCCACGATGGCCAGGGCCAGCGGCAGCCCGGCGCACCGGCCGACGATGGCGTCGGCCGCCTCCGGCTCGGCATCGACGCGGGAGCCGCCCAGCCTCCGGATCAGCAGCTCCCGCGATTCCGCGGCGCTCAGCAGGCCCAGCGCGAACGGACGCGCCCCGTGCCGGGCCACCAGGCCGGTGAGCCTGCTGCGGCTGGTGACGATGACGAGACAGCCGGACGCGCCGGGCAGCAGCGGCCGTACCTGCTCGGTGTCGCGGGCGTTGTCCAGCACGATCAGCACCCTGCGGTCGGCCAGGAGGCTGCGGTACAGGGCGGTCTGCGCGTCGAGGCCTTCGGGTACGGCGTGCGGGGCCACCCCGAGCGCGACGAGGAAGGTCGAGATCGCCTCGCCGGTGTCCGCCCGGGAGCCGCCCGGGTCGTAGCCGCGGAGGTTGACGTAGAGCTGCCCGTCGGGAAAACGGTGGGCGACCCGGTGGGCCCAGTGCACGGCGAGGGTGGTCTTGCCGGCGCCGGCCATCCCGTCGATGACGCCAATGGCGGTGGCCGTGGCGGCGGTGGTGGCGGCTCCGCCGACGGCCGTGGCCGTGTGGTCGTCGTCGGCCAGCAGCGCGGCAACACGGTCGAGTTCGGTGCGGCGGCCGGTGAACGTGGCGAGATCCGCGGGGAGTTGGGACGGGCGCACCGTGAGGCTCCCGTCGTCGCGGCGGGCTGCGGCGGCAGCGTCCGGCTCCGGCCGGGGCGCGTCATCAGGGAGGTCGGGGGCATGAGGGGCGCCGGCCGGGAGGCAGGCGTGCAGGGCGCGCAGGGACGGCCTCGGTTCAAGACCGAGTTCGTCGACCAGGGTGCGGCGCGTGCTCGCGTAGACCTCCAGTGCCTCGGCCTGCCGCCCGCACCGGTTCAGGGCGACGATCAGCAGCTCGCTCACGGCCTCGCGCAGCGGGTGTGCGTCACGCAGCGCGTGGAGTTCCGGCACCACCGCCTCGTGCCCGCCGAGCTCCAGCTCCACCCGCAGCCTGGACTCCAGGGCCTTCAGCCGCCGTTCGGCCAGCTCCGCGCGCGCCGCCTCGGCGTACGGGCCGGGGACTCCGGCCAGCGCGGGACTTCCCCAGGCGGCCAGCGCGGTGCGCAGCAGCCGGAGGGCGAGGTCCCCGTCGCCGGCGGCGCGGTGGCGCTCGGCCCGCGCCACCTCGCGCGTGCAGTCGGCCAGGTCGCTGGAGACCGTGTCGGTCCGCAGGGCGTATCCGTCCCCGGCGGAGACCAGGATCCGCGGCGGCTCGCCCTTCGCCCGCTCGGGCTCCAGCAGCTTGCGGAGCCGGGACGCGTACGTGCGCAGCACCGGGACCGCGCCCGGCGGTGGCTGTGTCCCCCACAGCCCGTCGACGAGATCGGCCGCACCGACCGCGTGCCCTCGGCGCAGCAGCAACATCGCCAGGACGGCCCGCTGTTGGGGGGAGCCGAGCGCCAGTTCCCTGGTGCCGCGCCAGGCCCGCAGCGGACCCAGCAGGGAGAACCGGAGGTGCCCTGTTCCCGTTGCCTCCACGGTCGAGGACAGTAGCGGTCGAAATCCCGAACGTCAGGTCGAACAGTCATTTCCCGCCAGGCGCTCCTCCAGGAACCCCCGCCCCCGGTCAGCACTCGATGATGTTCACCGCCAGCCCGCCCCGGGCCGTCTCCTTGTACTTCACGCTCATGTCCGCGCCGGTGTCCTTCATGGTCTTGATGACCTTGTCGAGGGAGACCTTGTGGGAGCCGTCGCCGCGCATGGCCATGCGGGCGGCCGTGACCGCCTTCACCGCGGCCATGCCGTTGCGCTCGATGCACGGGATCTGGACCAGGCCGCCGACCGGGTCGCAGGTGAGGCCGAGGTTGTGCTCCATGCCGATCTCGGCGGCGTTCTCGACCTGCTCGGGGGAGCCGCCGAGGACCTCGGCGAGGGCGCCCGCGGCCATCGAGCAGGCGGAGCCGACCTCGCCCTGGCAGCCGACCTCGGCCCCGGAGATGGAGGCGTTCTCCTTGAACAGCATGCCGATGGCGCCGGCGGCGAGGAGGAAGCGGACCACGCCGTCCTCGTCCGCGCCGGGGATGAAGTTGATGTAGTAGTGCAGGACCGCGGGGATGATGCCCGCCGCACCGTTCGTCGGGGCGGTCACCACCCGGCCGCCGGCCGCGTTCTCCTCGTTCACCGCCATCGCGTAGAGCGTGATCCACTCCATCGCGTGCGCCAGCGGGTCGCCCTCGGCGCGCAGCTGGCGGGCCGTCACGGCCGCCCTGCGCTTGACCTTGAGGCCGCCCGGCAGGATGCCCTCGCGGGACATGCCGCGGGAGACGCACGCCCGCATCACCTGCCAGATGTCCAGCAGGCCCGAGCGGATCTCCTCCTCGGTGCGCCAGGCCCGCTCGTTCTCCAGCATCAGCGAGGAGATCGACAGGCCGGTCTCCTTGGTCAGACGCAGCAGCTCGTCGCCCGTGCGGAAGGGGTACTTCAGGACCGTGTCGTCCAGCTTGATGCGGTCCTCGCCGACCGCGTCCTCGTCGACGACGAAGCCGCCGCCCACCGAGTAGTACGTCTTCGACAGCAGCTCGGTCCCGGCGGCGTCGAACGCCCAGATGGTCATGCCGTTCGCGTGGTACGGCAGTGCCTTGCGGCGGTGCAGGACCAGGTCGTCGTCGAAGGAGAAGGCGATCTCGTGCTCGCCGAGGAGGGACAGGCGCCCCGACTCCTTGATCGCCGCCACGCGCTCGTCCGCCGTCTCCACGTCCACCGAGCGCGGCGACTCGCCCTCCAGGCCGAGCAGCACCGCCTTCGGCGTGCCGTGGCCGTGGCCGGTGGCGCCCAGGGAGCCGTACAGCTCGGAGCGTATGGACGCGACGGAGCCGAGCAGGCTCTCGTTGCGCAGGCGGAGGGCGAACATGCGCGCCGCGCGCATCGGGCCGACCGTGTGGGAGCTGGACGGGCCGATGCCGATCGAGAACAGGTCGAAGACCGAGATGGCCACGGTGACTCCTCAATACGGGGTGGTGCGGGGAGAGGGGCGGGCACCGCGCCCACGGAGATACGGTTTTCCTCCAGTGTGCGCGGTGCCGCTCGAAGACGACTGAACTACTTGTTCAGCCCGGGGTACAGCGGGTGCTTGTCGGCGAGGGCGGTCACCCGGGCCTTCAGAGCCTCGGCGGTGGCCTCCGGGAAGGGGGAGGGCGCCTTGAGCGTCTCGGCGATCACGTCCGCGACCTCGGCGAAGTCCTCGGCCGTGAAACCGCGGGTGGCCAGGGCCGGCGTGCCGATCCGCAGACCCGACGTCACCATCGGCGGACGCGGGTCGTTCGGGACCGCGTTGCGGTTGACCGTGATGCCGACCTCGTGGAGGCGGTCCTCGGCCTGCTGGCCGTCCAGCTCGGACGCGCGCAGGTCCACCAGGATCAGGTGCACGTCGGTGCCGCCGGTCAGGACGTTCACACCGGCCTCGCGGGCGTCGGCCGCGGTGAGCCGCTCCGCGAGGATACGCGCGCCCTCGACCGTACGGCGCTGGCGCTCCTTGAAGTCCTCCGAGGCGGCGACCTTGAAGGAGACCGCCTTGGCCGCGATCACGTGCTCCAGGGGACCGCCCTGGAATCCCGGGAAGACGGAGGAGTTCAGCTTCTTCGCGAAGTCCTTCTTGGCGAGGATGATGCCGCCGCGCGGGCCGCCCAGCGTCTTGTGGGTGGTGGAGGTGACGACATCGGCGAACGGCACCGGGTTCGGGTGCAGACCCGCCGCGACCAGGCCCGCGAAGTGCGCCATGTCGACCCACAGGTACGCCTCGACCTCGTCGGCGATCCGGCGGAACTCGACGAAGTCCAGCTGGCGCGGGTACGCCGACCAGCCCGCGATGATCACCTTCGGGCGGTGCTCCTTGGCGAGCCGCTCGACCTCGGCCATGTCGACCAGGCCGGCGTCGTCCACGTGGTAGGCGACCACGTCGAACTGCTTGCCGGAGAAGTTCAGCCGCATCCCGTGGGTGAGGTGGCCGCCGTGGGCCAGGTCCAGACCGAGGATGGTGTCGCCGGGCTTGGCCAGCGCGAAGAGCGCGGCCTGGTTGGCGGAGGCGCCGGAGTGCGGCTGCACGTTGGCGTACTCGGCGCCGAACAGCTCCTTGATCCGGTCGATGGCGATCTGCTCGGCGACGTCGACGTGCTCGCAGCCGCCGTAGTAGCGGCGGCCCGGGTAGCCCTCGGCGTACTTGTTGGTCAGGACCGAGCCCTGGGCCTCCATCACCGCGAGCGGCGCGAAGTTCTCGGAGGCGATCATCTCCAGCGTGGACTGCTGGCGGCGCAGCTCGGCGTCGACCGCCGCGGCGATCTCCGGGTCCAGCTCGTGCAGGGACGTGTTCAGGACAGTCATACGGCTACCCCTCCTCAGCCCGCGTTCTGGGCGGTGTACTCGTCGGCCGAGAGCAGGTCGGCCGGCTCCTCGGTGACGCGGACCTTGAACAGCCAGCCGCCCTCGAAGGGGGCGGAGTTCACCAGCGACGGGTCGTCGACCACGTCCTGGTTCGCCTCGACGATCTCACCGGTGACCGGGGAGTACAGGTCGGAGACCGACTTGGTCGACTCCAGCTCGCCACAGGTCTCGCCCGCGGTCACCGTGTCGCCGACCTCGGGGAGCTGGGCGTAGACGACGTCACCGAGCGCGTTGGCCGCGAACTCGGTGATGCCGACCGTCGCGACGCCGTCCTCGCCGGCGGCCGACAGCCACTCGTGCTCCTTGCTGTAACGCAGCTGCTGGGGGTTGCTCATGGCCTGAATTCTCCTGTACGCGAGGGTGTGCTGATGACGAGGGGACTGATGAATGCGCTGGTGGGCAGGGGGGCTGTGCCCGGCGTCACAGCTGGGCGCGCCGGGGGTCCCTGGAAGATCAGTCTTTACTTCTGACGCTTGTAGAACGGCAGTGCCACGACTTCGTAGGGCTCGTGGTTGCCGCGGATGTCCACACCGACGCCCGCCGTGCCCGGCGCGGAGTGCGCCGCGTCGACGTACGCGATGGCGATGGGCTTGCCCAGCGTGGGGGAGGGGGCACCCGAGGTGACCTCGCCGACGACCTCGCCGCCGGCGACGACCGCGTACCCCGCGCGCGGGACGCGACGCCCCTCGGCCACCAGGCCGACCAGGACGCGCGGCGGGTTCTGCTCGGCGCGGGAAGCGGCTTCGGTGAGCGCCTCGCGCCCCACGAAGTCGCCCTCCTTCTCGAACTTCACCACGCGGCCGAGACCGGCGTCGAACGGGGTCAGGTCCGTGGTCAGCTCGTGCCCGTACAGCGGCATGCCCGCCTCGAGGCGCAGCGTGTCGCGGCAGGACAGGCCGCAGGGGACCAGGCCGACGCCCTCGCCGGCCTTGGTCAGCGCCTGCCACAGCTCGACGGCGTGCTCCGGCTTCACGAACAGCTCGAAGCCGTCCTCGCCGGTGTAGCCGGTGCGCGCGATCAGCGCCGGGACGCCCGCGACCGTGCCGGGCAGGCCCGCGTAGTACTTCAGGCCGTCCAGGTCGGCGTCGGTGAGGGACTTCAGGATGCCGGGGGACTCGGGGCCCTGGACGGCGATCAGCGCGTAGGCGTCACGGTCGTCGCGCACCTCGGCGTCGAAGCCCGCCGCGCGCTCGGTCAGCGCGTCGAGGACCACCTGGGCGTTGGAGGCGTTGGCCACGACCATGTACTCGGTCTCGGCCAGCCGGTAGACGATCAGGTCGTCCAGGATGCCGCCGTCGGCCTGGCAGATCATGGTGTAGCGGGCGCGGCCGACGCCGACCGAGGCGATGTTGCCGACCAGGGCGAAGTTCAGCAGGCGCGCGGCCTCGGGGCCGGTCACGGTGATCTCGCCCATGTGGGAGAGGTCGAAGAGCCCGGCCTTCGTCCGCACGGCGACGTGCTCGTCGCGCTCGGAGCCGTAGCGCAGCGGCATGTCCCAGCCCGCGAAGTCGGTCATGGTCGCACCGAGCGCGCGGTGCAGGGCGTCGAGCGCGGTGTGCCGGAGTTCGGTACTGCTCATCGGTCGGTCGTCTCCCAAAGGCATGACAGGCGAGGTCGTTCCTCCCCATCTGTCATCGGAACCTGAGAGGTTCGCCATGACCACCCCTATAGGGAGGACACGGCTTGCACCTTGGGTGGAGCCGCTGTCACAGCGGCCCGCTTTTCAGATGTGCCTCGCCCGCGCGGTAACGGTGCCTGAGAGATTCAAGGGAGGGACTTGCTCCTTCGGCGCCCCGGCGCAGCTGGCTGCTGGGGACTCTCCCGCGCGGATTCAAACGGCCGGTATGCAGTTGGCGCGCACATCATTGCACGCCTCGCCCGCGCATGGCAGGGTCCGCATCTGTAACCGGGCTGTGGCAGTACGCGCACGAAAACACGAGACACCGCGCATTACCTTCTCTTTACACTCGATGGGCAGGGGATTCTCCGGGCCCAAGGGGAGGACGATCACGGTGAACAGGCACACGGCGTACGCGACGACCACGGGCATCGCGCTGCCCGAGCAGCCCGCGGCACCGGCCCGCGAGCGGTGCGAGGAGCGCCCCGCAGCCGTCGTCCGCGATCTGCGCGAGCGGGCCGGCCGCAGCCCGCACGGCCTGCTCTTCGGCCCCCGCGACCTGGTCGTGATCACCGGGCTGCCCGGCAGCGGCAAGTCGACGCTCATGCAGCGGGCGGTGCGGGGACTGCGCATCGACTCCCAGGACACCCGCGACCGCTGGGCGGCCCGCCTGCCCCGCTTCCTCCCGTACGCGCTCTACCGCCCCCTGGTCCGCCTCGCCCACTACGCCGGGCTGCGCCGCGCCCTGCGCACCGGCGACGGGGTCGTCGTGCACGACTGCGGTACGCAGGCCTGGGTGCGCGACTGGCTGGCCCGCGAGGCCCGCAGGCGCGGCGGCACGCTGCACCTGCTGCTCCTCGACGTCACCCCGGGCACCGCGCGCGAGGGCCAGCGCGAGCGCGGCCGGGGCGTCTCCCGCTACGCCTTCCTGCGCCACCGCAGGGCCGCCACCCGCCTCGTGCGCGCGGTGGAACAGGGCCGCCCGCCCGCCGGCTGCGGCTCGGCGGTGCTGCTGGACCGGGCGGCGGCGGACGCGCTGCGCCACATCGGCTTCTGGCGGTGAGGCCCGCGGTGGGGACGCCCTGTCACCCGCACCCGCTAGCCTTTCCAGCCATACCAGTGGTTCCCAGCAGGCGGTAGGCAGATGGACTTCCCGGCGGACATTCCCGCGGACTTCCCGGCACAGGCGCACCCCCATCCGCACGGCGGATGGCCCGGCAACGAGCTGGAGGAGGTGTTGTCGGCCTCGATCGGCGTCCCCTCGGCGGGCGGCCGCGTCATCGAGGTCCTGGGCCGCAGCTTCCTGTGGATCCCGCTGCCCAACGGCGGCGGCCCGGACAGCGGCAACCTCGACCTGCCCACGATGGAGATCGACGGCCAGGTCTACGTCCCGGTGTTCAGCTCCGAGGAGCAGTTCCGCCAGGTCGTCGGGGCCCATATCTCGTTCACCATCGCCCCCGCCGCCGAGTTCGCCCGCGGGCTGCCCCCGCAGGTGGGCATCGCCGTCAACCCCGACGGCGTGGTCGGGATCCCGCTCCCGCCCGAGGCGGTGGCCGAGCTGTGCCGCGCGGGCCGCACCCCGCTGGACGGTCCCGCCTCCGGCGGCCGCGTCCGCCTCTTCGAACCGGACTGGCAGGACGACCCGGTCGACTTCCTCGCCGCCGCCTCCGCCGAGTTCGCGGCCACGGGCGTCGTCCGCACGGCCCGCCGCTGCCTGGCCGCGATCGAGACGGCGGACCCGGTGATGTTCGTGGGCGTCGAACTCTCGCAGTGGGAGGGCGACCTGCGCGCCCAGCCCCTGGAGGCACTCGGCCGCGCCCTCGGCAAGGTCCCGCTCCCGTGGCCGGTCAACCTGGTCCTCCTGGACGTGGCCGAGGACCCGGTGGGCCACTGGCTCAGGGAGAACGTCCGGCCCTTCTTTCAGCACGGCGGCTGACGTACGGCCTACGGGCCCCGCGCTTCAGGGCGCTTAAGCTGTCTCCGAACGCGGGGAACGAATTGAAGGGGCGGTACGACAGGTGAGCCCGAGCCGCAGCGGCAGCGTCGAGCACATGCTGCGCCAAGTCACGCCCGGGCGCTACGACGCCTACGAGGCACTGCTGCGCGCGCTCGCGACCCCGAACTCCGGCCAGATCTGGATGCTCCTGTGGCACGGCCAGTCCGGCTCGCCCGACGCCCAGTACGGAAACATGGAGGTCGACGGCTTCGGCTACGCCCCCTGTGTGACCTCCGCGCAGGAGCTGTCGGCCAGCGGCTGGAACCGGTCGTACGAGGTCGTCGACGGGCTCGACGTGGCCCGCACCCTCTATCCGGACCAGTACGGCCTCTGGCTCAACCCGCACGCCCCGGGCGGCGGCGTCGGCGTCCCCTGGCTGGACCTGCGCCGCATCGCCACCGGCCTGGACCGCCAGCCCGCCGGCCCGCTGCGCCTGTCGGAGCCCGGCATCGAGATCCCCCAGTTCTACGCCCTGCTCACGCAGAACGCCCATCGCACCCCGGCGATCCGCTCCCTGCGCCGCGCCTGGGTGCAGCCGGCGCTCGGCGCGCCGTACCTCGCGATCGGGCTGGACGTCTACGACACCAGTCCGCCCGCCGTCGACTCGGTGCGCGCGATGATGCAGCAGTCCGTCGGCGCGGTCCCGGACGGACTCCCGGTGTCGACCGTGGCGATGACCGACGAGTACGACCCGGTCGTGATGTGGATGCGGGAGAACGCCCGCCCCTTCTACGACCGTGAGGCGCACGCCGCCCAGCCGCCGGCCCCGGCCGCCGGTTACGGTTACCCACCGGCACGCGGCGGCTACTGACGTACAACCGAACCGGGCCCGTCGGGCCCGTTTTTCGGTCTCCCCACAGTTTTTACGTCCCCGACACATCTCTGCGCGCGTAGACGAAGATCCAACACGGCGAAGCGCGCAAAATTGCCGTTGTGTCCTAACTGCCCGGTGTCCGAGGGGCATTACCCGCTGTTCGGATAACGGAATCCCCTTCACTGCATCACGGTTGCGCATACTTTCGCCATCAGCTCTGGCGGGTGATCGCGGCCACGCTGAAGACTCGCGACTCAGACACCGGGTCGGTCGATCCGGTGATCGATGGCAAGTCGACAAAGCCGCAATCCGCGGCAGGCGCAGGCCGGTCACCACCGGCGAGAGGGGTCGGGTTCACTGTGACCGCACCGATCGAGACCACCGGGGCCGAGGCCGAGACCCCGCCCGAGGCTGTGCTCGCCGGGGCCAAGAAAGCCCAGATCGAAGGGCGTTCGCTCTCACAGATCGCCTGGACTCGGTTCAAGCGGGACAAGCTGGCCGTGGCGGGTGGCGTCGTCGTCATCCTGCTCGTGCTGATGGCGGTGCTCGCGAAGCCGATCGAGTGGGCTTTCGGTCTGGACCCCAACCAGTTCCACCAGGACCTCATCGACCCGGCCCTGCTGGCCCCCAAGGGCAGCTGGGGCGGTATGAGCTGGGCCCACCCGCTGGGCGTGGAGCCGCAGTACGGCCGCGACATGCTCGCCCGCATCATCGAGGGCTCCTGGGTCTCGCTGCTGGTCGCAGGCGGAGCCACCCTGCTGTCCGTGATCATCGGCACCGTGCTCGGCATCGTCGCCGGCTACTACGGCGGCTGGGTCGACAGCGTCATCAGCCGGCTGATGGACACCTTCCTCGCGTTCCCGCTGCTGCTGTTCGCCATCGCCATCTCCGCCTCCGTGCAGGACGGCTTCTTCGGGTTCAACGGGCTGTCGCTGCGCATCGGCGTGCTGATCTTCGTGATCGGCTTCTTCAGCTGGCCGTACATCGGCCGTATCGTCCGCGCCCAGACGATGAGCCTCTCGCGACGCGAGTTCGTGGAGGCCGCCACCAGCCTGGGCGCCCGCGGCCCGTACATCCTGTTCCGCGAGCTGCTCCCCAATCTCGTCGCGCCGATCATCGTCTACTCGACGCTGATCATCCCGACGAACATCCTCTTCGAGGCCGCGCTGAGCTTCCTCGGAGTCGGTATCGCACCGCCGCAGGCTTCTTGGGGCGGAATGCTCAGCAATGCTGTGGATCTCTACACCGCAGATCCGCAGTTCATGTTCGTGCCCGGACTGGCGATCTTCATCACCGTCCTGGCATTCAACCTGCTGGGTGACGGGCTGCGTGACGCGCTCGACCCTCGCAGCAAGTGATCCAACGATCGAGGGGGCATTCCTCACGTGAAGACGAGAAGGGTTACCGCCGCCGTGGCGACGGTCCTGGCGGTCTCGCTCGGCGCTGCCGCGTGCGGCGGCGGCAACGACAGCAAGAACAACAACGGTGGTGGCAGCAGCGGCGCGAAGGACTCGGCGCTGAACTCCATCGTCAACGCGTCGAGCAAGAAGGGAGGGACGGTCAACCTTGAGGACTCCGACGTTCCGGACTCCCTCGACCCGGGCAACACGTACTACGGCTTCGTGCAGAACTTCTCGCGTCTGTACGCCCGTACGCTCGTCACGTTCAAGCCGGCTGCCGGCAAGGACGGCCTGACCGTCGTCCCCGACCTCGCCGACTCCCTCGGCAAGGCCAGCGCCGACGCCAAGACCTGGACGTACCACCTGCGTTCGGGCCTGAAGTTCGACGACGGCACGCCGATCACGTCCAAGGACGTGAAGTACGCGGTCGAGCGCTCCAACTTCGCGCCCGAGGCCCTGTCCAACGGTCCGACGTACTTCAAGGCGTACCTGAAGGGCGGCGACAAGTACAAGGGCCCCTACAAGGACAAGAAGGGCCTCGACTCGATCGAGACCCCGGACGACCAGACGATCGTCTTCCACCTGGCCAAGCCCTTCGCCGACTTCGACTACCTGGCGACCTTCTCCCAGACGGCCCCCGTGCCGCAGGCGAAGGACGACGGCGCGAAGTACGTCCAGCACATCGTGTCCTCGGGCCCCTACAAGTTCGCCTCGTACGAGGAGGGCGCCAGCGCCTCCCTCGTC
The DNA here is from genome assembly GCF_021538895.1 of Streptomyces olivochromogenes. GTDB lineage: Bacteria > Actinomycetota > Actinomycetes > Streptomycetales > Streptomycetaceae > Streptomyces > Streptomyces olivochromogenes_A. The sequence goes on from NZ_JADDRL010000050.1 coordinate 15,203, forward strand.
CGCAACCCGAACTGGGACCCGAAGTCGGACCCGATCCGCAAGGCGCTGCCGGACAAGATCAACGTCAAGTTCAAGGTCAACCCGGTCACGGTCGACAACGACCTGCTCGCCGACAAGATCACGGCCGACATCACCGGCGCCGGTGTGCAGCCGCAGACCCAGCCGAAGATCCTGAACGGCAAGTACGCCAAGCAGACGGACAACTCGTACGCGGGCGCCACGGGCTACATGGCCCTGAACCTGCACGTCGCCCCGTTCGACAACGTCCACTGCCGCAAGGCCGTCCAGTGGGCCCTCGACAAGCAGTCGGTCATCGACGCCATGGGCGGCTCGCCCAAGGGTGACGTGGCCACCACGCTGCTGCCGCCGTCGGTCAACGGCTACACCAAGTTCGACAGCTACGCCACGGCGGGCCACAAGGGTGACGTGGCCAAGGCCAAGGACGAGCTGAAGCAGTGCGGCAAGCCGAGCGGCTTCTCCACCACGCTGACGGCCCGCGCCGACCGCCCCGCCGAGGTCGCGGCCGCCACGGCCATCCAGAACTCGCTCAAGGGTGCCGGCATCAAGGTCGACATCAAGCAGTTCCCCTCCGGCAAGTACTTCTCCAACTTCGCCGGTGTCCCGAGCTACGTCCACCAGCACAAGCTCGGCATGATGATGATGGCGTGGGGCGCCGACTGGCCGACCGGCTACGGCTTCCTGGACCAGATCATCGACGGTTCGGCCATCAAGCCCTCGGGCGGCAACAACCTGATGGAGCTGAACGACCCGAAGATCAACAAGGCTCTGTCCGACGCCATCTCGAACACCGATTCCTCGGCCCGCACCAAGGCCTGGGGCGACATCGACAAGATGGTCATGGACAACGCCTCGGTCGTCCCGCTGATCTACCGCAAGAACCTGCTGATCAGGCCTACGTCCGCGACCAACGTCACGGTCACGCAGGCGTACCTCGGCATGTACGACTACACGCTGCTGGGCTCCTCGAAGTAACAGCAGGCCGGATACCCCTGAAAGGCAGGTGAAGGCACCGGGCGGCCGGGACGGACACACTCCGTCCCGGCCCCCCGGAGCCGGACAGCTGTGGCTGCGTACATCATCCGACGCGTCTTCGGCGCTTTGGTGCTGCTGCTGGTGGTCAGCGCAGTCACCTTCGCAATCTTCTTCCTGGTCCCCCGCCTGGGCGGCCAGACGGCCACCCAACTGGCCACCCAGTACGTCGGCAAGGACGCCAACCCCGAGTCCATCGCCGCGATCAAGAGGAACCTGGGCTTCGACCAGCCCATCTACATGCAGTACTGGGACTACATCAAGGGCCTGTTCGTGGGCGCCGACTACAAGTTCGGTCCGGACGCGACACACTGCAACGCCCCCTGCTTCGGGTACTCCTTCAAGAGTCACGTCGAGGTGTGGCCGCAGCTCACGCAGCGGATCCCGGTCTCCTTCTCGCTGGCCGTCGGCGCGGCCGTGATCTGGCTGATCTTCGGTGTCACCACCGGTGTCATCTCGGCGCTGCGCAAGGGCAAGCCCGTCGACCGCATCTCGATGTTCATCGCGCTCGCCGGCGTCTCGCTCCCGATCTTCTTCACCGGACAGGTCATCAACGTCCTGTTCATCTACCAGTGGCCCATCTGGGACAGCACCGACTACGTGCCCTTCACCCAGAACCCGGGTGACTGGGCCTGGCACCTGCTGCTGCCCTGGGTCAGCCTCGCGTTCCTCTTCTCCGCCACCTATGCCCGGCTCACCCGGGCGGGCATGCTGGAGACGATGAGCGAGGACTACATCCGGACTGCCCGCGCCAAGGGCCTGCGGGAGAGCACGGTCGTCACCAAGCACGGCCTGCGCGCGACCCTCACGCCGATCGTCACCATCTTCGGCATCGACTTCGGCACCCTCATCGGTACCGCGGTCCTCACCGAGACGGTCTTCTCGCTCCAGGGCATCGGCGCGTACTCGATCCAGGCCATCAAGGACAACGACCTTCCCATCGTGATGGCCGTGACCCTGGTCGCCGCCTTCTTCATCGTCTTCTCCAATCTGGTCGTCGACCTGGTGTACGCAGCCATCGACCCCCGCGTGAGGTACTCGTGAGCAAGCTCGAAAAGGCGGCACTGGGCGAACCGGCCACGGACGTCGCCGCCCCTTCCGACGCCCAAGACGCGTTCCTCTCCGTTCGCGATCTGCGCATCCACTTCAGCACCGACGACGGTCTGGTCAAGTCCGTGGACGGCGTCAGCTTCGACGTGAAGCGCGGCCAGACCCTGGGCATCGTGGGTGAGTCGGGCTCCGGCAAGTCCGTGACGTCCCTCGGCCTCATGGGTCTGCACCGCGCGGCGAACGCCAAGGTCTCCGGCCAGGTGTGGCTGGACGGCCAGGAGCTGATCGGCGCCGACCCGGACGAGGTGCGCCGGCTGCGCGGCCGCAAGATGGCGATGATCTTCCAGGACCCGCTGTCCGCGATGCACCCGTACTACAAGGTCGGGGCCCAGATCGTCGAGGCCTACCGGGTCCACAACAAGGTCAGCAAGAAGGTGGCCCGCACGCGCGCCATCGAGATGCTCGACCGGGTGGGCATCCCGGAGCCGGACAAGCGCATCGACGGCTACCCGCACGAGTTCTCCGGCGGTATGCGCCAGCGCGCCATGATCGCGATGGCGCTGGTCAACAACCCCGAACTGCTCATCGCGGACGAGCCGACCACGGCCCTCGACGTGACCGTCCAGGCGCAGATCCTCGACCTGATCCGGGACCTGCAGAAGGAGTTCGGCTCCGCGGTCATCATGATCACGCACGATCTCGGCGTGGTCGCCGAGATCGCCGACGACGTCCTGGTGATGTACGGCGGCCGGTGCGTGGAGCGCGGACCGGTCGGGGAGATCTTCGACCAGCCGCAGCACCCGTACACCTGGGGCCTGCTCGGCTCGATGCCGCGCATCGACCGCGAGACCGCGGACCGGCTCACCCCGGTCAAGGGCCAGCCGCCGAGCCTCATCAACGTCCCCTCGGGCTGTGCCTTCCACCCGCGCTGCCCGTACGCGGACCTTCCCAAGGGGAACGTCACCCGCACGGTGCGTCCCGAGCTGGAGCAGGTGGAGGGCGGCCACTGGTCCGCCTGCCACCTCTCGGCGGAGGACCGTACGCGGATCTGGACCGAAGAGATTGCGCCGAAGCTGTGAGTGAGACGAACAAGAAGGACACCGCCGGGACGGCTGCGGTCCCGCATCAGGCGTCGGCCCCCGCGGACGGCTCCGCCGAGCGTGAGGTGCTGCTCCGGGTCAAGGGCCTGACGAAGCACTTCCCGATCAAGAAGGGCCTCCTGCAGCGCCAGGTCGGCGCCGTGAAGGCCGTCGACGGCATCGACTTCGAGGTGCGCAAGGGCGAGACCCTGGGCGTCGTCGGCGAGTCGGGCTGCGGCAAGTCGACCATGGGCCGGGTCATCACCCGGCTCCAGGACCCGACCAGCGGCTCGATCGAGTTCGAGGGCCGGGACATCACGCGGCTGAGCACCGGGAAGATGCGCCCGATGCGCCGCGACGTCCAGATGATCTTCCAGGACCCGTACGGCTCCCTGAACCCCCGGCACACCATCGGCTCGATCGTCTCGGCGCCCTTCCGGCTCCAGGGCGTCGAGCCCGAGGGCGGGGTGAAGAAGGAGGTCCAGCGGCTCCTGGAGCTGGTCGGCCTCAACCCCGAGCACTACAACCGCTATCCGCACGAGTTCTCCGGCGGTCAGCGCCAGCGCATCGGCATCGCCCGCGCGCTCGCCCTGAAGCCGAAGCTGGTCGTGGCGGACGAGCCGGTCTCCGCGCTGGACGTGTCGATCCAGGCGCAGGTGGTCAACCTCATGGACGACCTCCAGCAGGAACTGGGCCTCACTTACGTGATCATCGCCCACGACCTCTCGGTCGTCCGGCACGTGTCGGACCGCATCGCGGTGATGTACCTCGGCAAGATCGTCGAGCTCGCCGACCGCGCCTCGCTGTACGAGGCGCCGATGCACCCGTACACCAAGGCGCTGATGTCGGCGGTCCCGGTCCCGGACCCGTCCCGCCGGGGTGCCAAGAGCGAGCGCATCCTGCTCCTCGGTGACGTCCCGTCCCCGATCGCGCCTCCCTCCGGCTGCCGGTTCCACACCCGCTGCTGGAAGGCGACGGAGATCTGCAGGACGACCGAGCCGCAGCTCGTCGAGCTGAAGATCGGCCAGCGCGTCGCCTGCCACCACCCGGAGAACTTCGCCGACCAGGCGCCGCAGGACACGGTCCTGCTCTCCGCGGCGAAGGAGGCCTCGGAACTCGTCCCGGACGCGGTCCTGGAGGAGTCCGCGGCGGTGACGGAGGCGGCCACCGAGGCCGCGGAGGCTTCGGCGACCGCCGAGGACACGACGCCCGAGGCCAAGACCGACGCCGAGCCGGCGGCTGACGCCGACGCCGAGGCCGAGACCGCGGAGGAGGCCCCCGCCGAGGCGGCGGCGGCCGACGCCGAGGAATCCGCGGCGGAGTCGACCGACAAGTAGGGCGAGAAACGGGAGAGCGCGACCAGGGTCCTGGTCGCGCTCTTCTGCTTTTCACGGCAGGGAAACGGCCGCGTAAGCCTGGCTTTGTAAGGTTCACGCCTCTCGGCAGGTAAGAATGTAAGGGTGTTCCAGCAACTCTTCAGCCCTTCCGTCCAGCACACGATCGACGTCATCGGTATCTTCGTGTTCGCCATCTCCGGCGCGCTGCTGGCCGTGCGCAAGAACTTCGACATCTTCGGCATAGCGGTCCTCGCCGAGGTCACCGCACTCGGCGGGGGGCTGTTCCGTGACGTGGTCATCGGGGCCGTGCCCCCGGCCGCCTTCACGGACCTGGGGTACTTCATCACCCCGCTGTTCGCCGCCCTCCTGGTCTTCTTCCTGCATCCCCAGGTGGAGCGGATCCAGGTCGGCGTGAACATCTTCGACGCGGCCGGCCTGGGGCTGTTCTGTGTGGCGGGCACCACGAAGGCGTACGACTACGGCCTCAACCTCACCGCCTCGGCCACCCTGGGCCTCGCCACCGCGGTCGGCGGCGGCGTGCTCCGGGACGTACTCGCCAACGAGGTGCCCTCGCTGCTGCGCTGGGACCGGGACCTGTACGCGGTTCCGGCGATCGTCGGCGCCACCATGGTGGCGCTGTGCATCCACTACGACGCGCTGAACCCGTTCACCAGCGGCCTGGCCGTGGTCACCGCTTTCGTGCTGCGCCTTCTCGCGATGCGCTTCCACTGGCGAGCGCCGCGCGCCTGGAATCGACGGTCGACGGTGACGGAGGAGTAGCGCCGATTCCCGCGCCGGGGCGGCTCTTGCCCATCTGCAGCGTCAGCCAGCGGAAGACCGTCGTCACCTGCGGCCGCCACAGCGCCATGTTGTGGCCGCCCGCGCTGCGCGGCACGAACTGGACGTGCACGGTGGTCGGTGCCTTGGCCACCGATTGGAGGGCCAGGCCCGCCTGGTAGCCGTCGCCCGACTGCCCGGAGATGTACAGCGCGATCGCGGGCGGAACCGCCGCCTTCTTGAGAAGGAGGTAAGGATTGTTCGCGGCGCGTACGGCCGGGTTCTGGGCGGCCAGCGAATTGCGCTCGCTGATCGGGTCGTTGTAGCCGGACATGCCGACCGCGGCCCGGTACCGGTCGGGGTGGGCGACCGCCAGCTTGACCGCGCAGTGCGCGCCGGCCGAGTACCCGGCCACCGCCCAGCCCTTGGGGGCGGGCTCGGTGCGGAAGTTGTCCATGACCATCTTCGGCACGTCGATGCTCAGCCAGCTGTCGGCGTTGACGGTGCCCGTGATGTTGGCGCAGCCGGTGTCCACTCCGGCCAGCAGGGTGGTGCGCGGAGACACCATGATGAACGGCGCCACCTGGCCGTTGCGCATCAGCGGCAGCAGCTGCTCGTGGGCCTTGAGCGTGCCGAACCAGGCCTTCGCGGAACCGGGGTAGCCGGGCAGCACCTCCACGACGGGGAACCGGTGGTGGCGGTAGGCGGGCTCGTTGTACTGGGGCGGCAGCCAGACGTAGACCTCGGCGTTCACGCCCGAGACCCGGCCCTTGAGCTGGGTGACCCGCACCCCGCCTGCCGAGTGCATGCCCGGCCCCGCGGCCCGGTGGAACTGCTGCTTGACCTTGGGCAGCTTCTTCACCGCTATCCCACCGGTACCGTCCCTGCCGAGGTCGATGGCCTGCTGCACGTGGTCGCCGGTGCCGAGCAGGTCGGCCCAGTTGTCGTACAGGTTGTTCGAGTTGTTGACCAGCACGAAGACCAAGGTCACCGCGGTGCCCTGGGCGAAGAGGAGCATCAGCACCCGGGCCGCGGCGCGCACGGACCGGGGGCCGCGCAACCGCGACCACAGGACAAGGGGCAGTATGAGGGCGACGGCGGCCAGCGCCATCGCGGTGTAGAGGAACGGAGTCCCGGTGAGGCTCATGTCCCCATAGAGGGGATTGACGGCCTCCGGGTTGTGGACGTGTCCTGACACTTACCGAGAAATTGCCGGAACCTCACCCAGCAGGGGGACGGATCGCCTCGCGGTAAGGGAAAAAGCTACCGCTTAGTAATTTTATGTTGTACGGTTCACGCATGGCAGAAGCAGCTACCGCACCCGCCGCGCGTGCCTCGATCGGCGACAGCGAGTTCGACCGCGACACGGCGGTCACCCGGCGCGAGCCCGGTGTCTACGACATCGACCTGTCCGCGGGCTGGACCATCTTCGGTGCCGTCAACGGCGGCTACCTGCTCGCCGTCCTCGGCCGCGCCCTCGCGGACGCCCTGCCGCACCCCGACCCGTTCACCATCTCGGCGCACTACCTGACGGCCTCCCGGCCCGGCCCCGCCGTGATCCGCACCGAGACCGTGCGCACCGGCCGCACCCTCTCCACCGGCCAGGCCTCGCTCCTCCAGCGGGACGAGGCGGGCAACGAGGTCGAACGCATCCGCGTCCTCGCCTCCTACGGCGACCTCGGCACGCTCCCGGACGACGTCCGCACGACGGCCCGGCCGCCCGCCTTCCCGCCCCTGGAGCACTGCATCGGCCCGGAGGACGGTCCGAGCCCCGTCGACGACACGTCCCCCATCGCCGAGCGCCTGATGCTCAAGCTCGACCCCAGCACCCTGGGCTGGGCCCTCGGTGCCCCGTCCGGCAAGGGCGAGATGCGCTCCTGGTTCGGCCTCGCCGACGGCCGGGACGCCGACCCCCTCGCGATGCTGCTCGCGGTGGACGCCCTGCCGCCCACCGCGTTCGAGATCGGCATCTCCGGCTGGGTCCCCACGGTCGAACTGACCGTGCACGTGCGTCACCGCCCGGCCCCCGGCCCGCTGCGGGTGTCGATCACCACCCGCAACCTGGCCGGCGGCTTCCTGGAGGAGGACGCCGAGGTCTGGGACAGCGAGGACCGGCTGGTCGCGCAGTCCCGCCAGCTGGCCCGGGTCAAGCGCGGCTGAGCGGTTCGCGCCCCAGCCAGGCCGCCAGTCGCCCGTAGACGTCCGCTCCTTCGGCGGCCTCCCGTACGGAGCCGAAGGGGACGCCCGCCCCGCGCTCGGCGTCGGGCAGCACGCGGCGCGCGACCGCGAGCGCGAACTCGGCCGGTTCCGGGTCGAGTTCGTACGGGCCGCCGAGGGCCTCGGCGAGGTCCCAGGTGTGCGTCACGATCTCCATCACATAGCCGGACAGCGCTGCGTGGCCCGGGATCTCGCCCCAGGGCACGCGCACGGTCGCGGCCATCCGCTCGTCGGGCTCCCAGGCCCGGACGGCCCGCGTCCTGGCCTCCTCGTACGCGGCCGCCCAGTCCTCGTCCCCGACGCCTTCGGCGAAGGGGTGCACGGCCAGGCCGTCGCCGCCCTCGCCGACCACCGCGATCCGCAGCGTGCCGCCGACCATGTGGCTCAGCAGGGTGCGGACGTCGAACTCGGAACAGGGCGTCGGCCCGGCCAGGTGCTCGGGCCCCACGGTCTTGACGAGGGCGGCCGCCTGCTCGGTGGCGCGGGTGTAGAGGGGGCGGGGGTCGATCGGGTTCATGGTGTGCCTCTCCGTGCGTCGGTATGGCGATGCGACGATGATCAGCGAATAACCTGACAGTTTCCGTCAACATTTGCCTCGGACGCTCCGGGGCGCGACCCTGACCGGGTGAAGTCCGACCGCCTGCTGTCGATCCTGTTGCTCCTGCAGACCCGCGGCCGGGTCCCCGCGCACGAACTGGCCGGCCGACTGGAGGTGTCGGTGCGCACCATCTACCGGGACATCGAGGCCCTGTCGGCCTCGGGCGTCCCGGTGTACGCCGAACGCGGGCGGCACGGCGGCATCGAGCTCCTCGCCGGATTCCGTACGGACGTCACCGGGCTGACCGCCGACGAGTCCCGGGCGCTGTTCATCCTGGCCGCCCAGGGCGCGCACGCCGCGCTGGGCCTCGACGCGGCGCTCGGCTCGGCGCTGCGCAAGGTGATGGCCGCCCTGCCGGCGCCGCACCGCCCGGCGGCGGAGGTGACCTCGCGCCGCATCCTGGTCGACGCCACGCGCTGGCGGGGCGGCCCGCGCAAGCTGGTCGACCTGGCGGTGCTGCAGGACGCGGTGTTCGCCGACCGGCGGCTGCGGCTGCGCTACCGGCACGGCGGGGAGCGGGAGACGCGGACGTACACCGTCGATCCGTACGGACTGGTCGCCAAGGCGGGCATCTGGTACCTGGTCGCCGACCGGCGGGCGAAGCCGCGGCTGTTCCGGGCGGACCGGGTGGTGTCGGCCACGCTCCTCGACGATCCCGTGCGGCGCAGGCCCGGCGTCGAACTCGCCGACGCCTGGGAGGCGCTGCGCCGCCAGGTCGAGGACCGGCCGGGCGGCGTCGACGTCACCGTGCGGGTCCACCGGGAGCGGCTCGGCCTGTTCCTGCGCCTGACGGCCCCGTCGCTGGCCGAACCCCCCGAGGACGACGGCGAGAGCGAGTGGGTGACCGCCCGGCTGACGTATCCCGCGGTCCTCGCCGCCCGCCAACTGCTCGTGTTCGCCGACCGGGTGGAGGTGCTCTCGCCGCCCGAGGTACGCGCGGATCTCGCCGAGGCGGCGGGTTCCGTCACGGCCTTGTACCGGCCGGCGGCCCGGACCGCCGACTGACGTGGCAGGTCGACGGGGGTCCTTGGGGCGTGCTTTGCCCGATTGACAGGCCAGGGACAGGGCGGGCCCAAGTACGGCCCAGGCGCAGTTGATTGAGTGCCCGCCTCAGGTCCCCCTCATCTTTCGTGGAGCTGTCCCTCATGAAGCGTGCACGCCTCGTCCCCGCCGTCGCCCTGCTGGCCCTGTCCCCGCTGCTGCTGACCGCGTGCGGCTCGGGCGACTCGTCGTCGTCCGGTGGCAACTCCGGTGCGCGGAAGGGCTGTCAGGCGCCCTCCGGGCTGCCCGCCGGCGGCGCGTCCGGGCGCCCGAGCGGCACCCCGTCCGGCATGCCGACCGGCGCCGCCGCGGGCAGGCCGACCGGCACGGGGACCGGCGTCCCGAGTGGCGCCCCCTCGGGCATGCCGAGCGGCGCGCCCGGCGGCGGCCAGGGCGGCCCCGGAGGCGCTCAGGGCGGCGGCTGCGGCGGCCCCGGCGGAGGGCAGCAGGGGCAGGGGCAGGAGGGGCAGCAGGCCCGGCAGGGCTGAGGGGGAGGGCCGTACGAAGGCGTACGGGGTTCGGCCGTACGGAAGGCGTACGGGATACGACGGGGCGGCGCGTCCGGGAAGCGGGCGCGCCGCCCCCGCGCGTCGTGGCGGGGTCAGTCCAGCCAGTGCCGGCGGCCGATGGTGATCAGCCGCAGCTGGCGGGTCGCGACCTGGGCGACGCGCTCCAGTTCCTCCTGCGAGGCCGAGGCCTCCAGCGCCTCCAGGAACAGGGAGGCGGTGATGAGCATCTGGTCGACGTAGAGGTGCGCGAGCATGCGCAGGTCGTCGTCGTTCCAGCCCGTCGCCTCGGGGTCGTTGGCCAGCTCGGCCTTGACCTCCTCGGCGAACCGGGTCAATTGGGCGCGGATGGCCTCCCGCACCGGCTGGACGCCGCCGTGCCGTTCGCGGGCGATGAACCGGACGTGCGCGGGGTGCGTCTCCACGTGCCGGGCGATCAGCCGGATGGCGCGGGTGATGCGTTCGTCGCTGTCGCCGGCCGTGGACACCGCCGTGTGCACCATGGGGTGCAGGCTGCCGAGCGCCTCGTCGACGAGCGCGACGCCGAGGTCCGCCGTGGAGCGGAAGTGCCGGTAGAAGGCGGTCGGGGCGACGCCGACGGCACGGGTGACCTCGCGCAGGCCCAGGCTGCTCAGGCTCTGCTCCTCCAGCAGCCCGAGCCCCGCGTCCAGGAGCGCCTGCCGGGTCTTCTGTTTCTGGGCCTGCCGGATCCCGAGGGTGTGACTCATGTCATCCAGTTAACAACTGTTCTCCGGAATTGAAAAGCCGTGCGGCGCGCTAGACTCAGAGTCAGTGAACAACTGTTACTACAACTGTTCACCGAAACTTTACGGAGGGGGATCGAATCCCATGCTGTTCCTTGTCGCCGCGCTGATGCTGCTCGGTGTGGTGCTGGGCACCGTCGCCCACGCGCCGCTGGGCGTCACCGCCGTCGTGGCCGCCGTCATCGCCGTCTGGCTCGGCGTCTTCGCGCTCCGCGAGCGCCACGGCCGCCGTCGCCACTCATCGGCCAACTGACCGTCCGAACCGACTTTCAGGAGCTGAGCACCATGCAACTCACCGCACCGGCCCCGGGCCGCACCGAAACCCGTACGCCCACCCGCGACGCCGACGGCATGGCCGTGGCGTCCTTCATCCTCGGCCTCCTCGGCCTGCTGGTCCTCAACGTCTTCCTCGGTCCCATCGCCATCGCCCTGGCCGCCGTCGCGCTCTGGCGCGGTACGAGCCGCCGCGGCCGCGCGTACCTGGGCCTGGGGCTGGGCGTGGCCGACCTGGCGGTCCTGGTGGTCGCCATGGAGCTGTCCCACACCGTGTCGTGGAGCCTGTGAACCCGAGGAACGAGCCCTGACCGACGGCTGACGCCCCGAGGGCGACGGGGCACGGCCGCCGCCACCGCCCGGCCTTGACGCAGGGTCGCCGAACGGGGCCCCGTAGAATCGGGCTCACCATGGCTTACCTCGACCACGCCGCGACCACCCCCATGCTCCCGGAGGCGGCAGAGGCACTGACTGCCGCGCTGAGCGTCACCGGCAACGCCTCCTCCCTCCACGCGTCCGGCCGCGCGGCCCGCCGCACGGTCGAGGAGTCCCGCGAGACGCTCGCCGACGCCCTCGGCGCCCGCCCCAGCGAGGTCGTCCTCACCTCCGGCGGAACCGAGGCCGACAACCTGGCCGTCAAGGGCCTGTACTGGTCGCGCCGCGACGCCGACCCCCGCCGCACCCGGGTCCTCGCCAGCCCCGTCGAGCACCACGCGGTCCTCGACGCCGTCCACTGGCTAGGCGAACACGAGGGCGCCACCGTCGAGTACCTCCCCGTCGACGCCTACGGCCGCGTCCACCCCGACGCCCTGCGCGAGGCCGTCGCCCGCGATCCCGACGACGTCGCGCTCGCCACCGTGATGTGGGCCAACAACGAGATCGGCACGGTCATGGCCGTCCGTGAACTGGCCGACGTGGCGGGGGAGTTCGGCATCCCCCTGCACGCCGACGCGGTCCAGGCCGTCGGCCAGGTACCGGTCGACTTCGCCGCCTCGGGCCTCGCCGCGATGACGGTCTCCGGCCACAAGATCGGCGGCCCGTACGGCATCGGCGCGCTCCTCCTCGGCCGCGAGTACACCCCCGTACCGGTCCTGCACGGCGGCGGGCAGGAGCGCCATGTCCGCTCCGGCACCCTCGACGTCCCGGCCGTCGCCTCGTTCGCGGTGGCCGCGCGGCTGGCCGCCGAGCAGCGCGAGTGGTTCGCCCGCGAGATCGGCGCCCTGCGCGACGCCCTGATCGAGGCCGTCCGTACGGCGGTTCCGGACGCGATCCTCGGGGGCGACCCCGTCGACCGCCTCCCGGCCAACGCCCACTTCACCTTCCCGGGCTGCGAGGGCGACTCCCTGCTGCTGCTCCTGGACGCCCAGGGCATCGAGTGTTCGACCGGCTCCGCCTGCACCGCCGGCGTCGCCCAGCCCAGCCATGTCCTTCTCGCCACCGGCGCCGACCCGGACCTGGCCCGCGGCACCCTGCGCTTCTCCCTCGGCCACACCTCCACTCGGGCCGACGTCGACGCGGTCGCCAAGGCCATCGGCCCCGCGGTCGAACGCGCTCGCGCCGCGGGACTCAGCTGAGGCCCGCGGCGCCACCGCCCACCACCGCGTGCACACGCGTCACTTCGCGCTCGCCCGGCCCACCAGCCTCATGTACCGGTCCCAGTCCCAGTACCGCCCGGGATCCGTGTGGTCGGTGCCCGGCACCTCCACGTGCCCGATGATGTGCTCCCGGTCGACCGGTATGCCGTACCGCCCGCATATCGTGGCCGTCAGCCGCGCCGAGGACGCGTACATCGCGTCCGTGAAGGACGAGGCGTGCTCCACGAACCCCTCGTGCTCGATGCCGACGCTGCGCTCGTTGTACGACCTGTTTCCCGCGTGGAACGCCACGTCCAGCTCGCGGATCAGCTGGGTCACGCGCCCGTCCTTGCGCACGATGTAGTGCGCCGCCGCCTCGTGCGCCGGGTCCTGGAAGACCTTCACCGCGGTCCGGTAGCTGCCCTGGGTGACATGGACGACCACCCGGTCGATCCGGTAGTCGTCGGGCCGGTCCGCCCGCCGGTAGTTCGCCGGGGACGCGGCCACCCAGCGTGCGCCCCTGAAGTCCACCGCCCCCGCCACCCGCGGCTTCTCCACACCCGGCAGCCGCCACCACAGGTGGGAGAGCTCGTCCCGGGCGAGCGCGGCCGTGCCGACGGCGGCCGCGGCCCCGCCGATGAGCAGGGCGCGCCGCCCCAGCCGTCGATCCGAGTCGCCGCTCGCCGCACCCGCCCGTGTCGCCCCCATGTGATCGTCAACGCATACGCGCGGATCCCGGTTCCCACGCACCCGTACCCTGGAGGGGTTATGACTGAGACACCGCAGCGCACCCGCCCCCTCCGCGTCCTCGCCGCCATGTCCGGCGGCGTGGACTCCGCCGTCGCCGCCGCCCGCGCGGCCGAGGCGGGCCACGACGTGACCGGCGTCCACCTCGCGCTCTCCGCGAACCCGCAGTCGTTCCGCACCGGCGCGCGGGGCTGCTGCACCATCGAGGACTCGCGCGACGCCCGCCGCGCCGCCGACGTCATCGGCATCCCGTTCTACGTCTGGGACCTCGCCGACCGTTTCCGCGAGGACGTCGTCGAGGACTTCATCGCCGAGTACGAGGCCGGCCGCACCCCCAACCCGTGCCTGCGCTGCAACGAGAAGATCAAGTTCGCCGCCCTGCTCGACAAGGCGCTGGCCCTCGGCTTCGACGCCGTCTGCACCGGCCACTACGCCAAGGTGATCGTGAACGAGGACGGCACCCGGGAGCTGCACCGCGCCTCCGACATGGCCAAGGACCAGTCGTACGTCCTCGGCGTCCTGGACGAGAAGCAGCTCGCGCACGCCCTGTTCCCGCTGGGCGACACGGTGACGACGAAGGACGAGATCCGCGCGGAGGCCGAGCGCCGCGGCCTCGCGGTCGCGAAGAAGCCCGACTCGCACGACATCTGCTTCATCGCCGACGGCGACACCCAGGGCTTCCTCACCTCCCGCCTCGGCAAGGCCGAGGGCGACATCGTCGACGAGTCCGGTGCCAAGGTCGGCTCGCACGAGGGCGCGTACGGCTTCACCATCGGCCAGCGCAAGGGGCTGCGCATCGGCACCCCGGCCGCCGACGGCAAGCCGCGCTACGTCCTCGACATCTCCCCGGTCGACAACACGGTGACCGTCGGCCCGGCCGCCGCCCTCGACGTCACCGCCCTCACCGCGATCAAGCCGCGCTGGTGCGGCGCGGCGCCCACCGGCCCCGGCACGTACACCGCGCAGCTGCGCGCGCACGGCGGCGAGACCGAGGTGACGGCCCGCCCCGTGGACGGCGAGCTGCGGGTGTCCTTCGCCGAGCCGGTCCGCGGCGTCGCCCCCGGCCAGGCGATCGTCCTGTACGACGGCACGCGCGTGGTGGGCTCGGCGACGATCGCCTCGACGACCCGCGCGACGGCCGCGGCGGTCTAGGAGCCGGCGAAGAACTCCGCCAGCACCGGTGCGAGGACGTCCGGGTCCACCATGTGGGTCTGGTCCTCCAGGGTGCGGTACGAGCCCTCGGGTGCCGTCTCCGCCACCGCCCGGGTGGCCTCGCGCAGCCAGGCGGGGCTGGCCCCGCCCGCCACGGCCAGCACCGGGACGGTGATCGCGGCCAGCCGTTCCCGGGGCACCAGTCCGTCGCCCATCACGGCGTCGTCGTAGGCCAGGGTCGGCGCGATCGCCTCCATGTCGGCCCAGATGGGGGACTGACGGGCGCCCTGGATCATCGTCTCGGCCAGCCCGGTCAGCCGCAGGAAGTGCTCCACGGCGTCGCCGCGCCGCCCCTGAGCGAGGGCCTCCGTCAGGTTCCGGGTGTACCGCGCGCGCTCCTCGGCGCCGCCCTCGTACACGGCGAACGGCGGCTCGTACACCGCCACCTGACGGACCGGCAGCCCGCTCGCCGCCGCGGTGAGCGCGAGCGCGCCGCCCGACGAGATGCCGTACAGGGCGGCGTCCCCGCCCGCCGCCTCGATCAGTGCCGCCAGGTCCTCGACCTCACGGGCCACGGCGTACGGCGGGGTGTCGCCGCTCGCGCCGCGGCCCCGGCGGTCGTACGGGACCACCGTGAAGCGGTCCGCGAGCCGCGCCGCCAGCGGGGCCACCGTGGCGCCCGTGGACATCGCGCCGCTCACGAGGACGACCGCGGGGCCCTGCCCGGTGCGTGCGTACGCGAGGGGCGTCCCGTCGCGCGAAGTGATCTGCTTGTCCATGCTTGTGGAGACTGCCACCGCCCGGGCGGCTCGTCGGTTACGACACTTCTACTTCGTAGAAGCAGAAGTGTCCCTTGATCCGGGCGACCCCGTCCTTGGGCTCGGGATAGGCCCATACGAGGTCCTTGGCGTCCGGCAGGGACCAGTAGGACGCCGTGCCCTTGAAGGGGCAGTAGGTGTGGGTGTCGGAGGGCGTGAGGAGGTCGAGGCGCACGTCCTCGCCGGGGATGTAGTACCGCGGGGGACAGCCGGTCTCGCGCAGTACCAGCGGGCGGCTGGACTCCGCCAGCACCTGCTCCCCGTGCACCACGCGCACGCGCTGCTCGCCCTGTTCGATGGTGATCGTGTGTCCTTCGGCCATACATCGAACAGCACCCGCGGGCCCGTGGTTCTTCCCGCCTAGGCCGGCTCCATGCGAATCTGCGTCTTCCTCTCCGCCGCCGACCTCGACGACCGCTACACACGACCCGCGCGCGAGTTCGCGCGACTGATCGGCAAGGGCGGTCACACTCCCCCACTGCCTTAAGGGCGTGGGGGCACCCCCAGGTGGGGCGGGTACGACGTGGGGCTGATGAAGGCGGTCGCCGCGGACCTCGCCATGGGGGTTCCCCCACGCCTTTGGGGCAGTGGGGGAGCAAGAAGCGGCTGCCGGCTTCTACGACGGCCTGAAGCAGCAGTTCCGTCGTATGGAGGCCGAGGGCTTCCTGCCCCGCCCGCTGAGCGACCTGGTGTTCTTCGCGTAGGAGCCCGCGGGGGCGCTCGCCCACCCGGAGGAGCGTCTGGGCGTCGAATGATGCGAGCATGGCGGGCATGGCTCTTCATGTGATCACCGGGGCGGGCTCCGGCATCGGCGCGGCGGTCGCCCGCCGTCTGCACGCGCGCGGGGACGAACTCGTGCTGCACGCACGCGACGCGGGCCGCGCGAAGGAACTGGCGGGGGAGTTCCCCGGCGCCCGCACGCTGGTCGGCGACCTCTCGGACCCGGACAAGCTCTCCTGGGCCTTTTCCCACCAGACGCTCCCGGACCGCGTGGACTCGCTGCTGCACATCGCCGGGGTCGTCGACCTCGGTCCGGTCGGCGAGCTGACCCCCAAGTCCTGGCGCCACCAGCTCAACGTCAACCTCGTCGCCCCCGCCGAGCTCACCCGCCACTTCCTGCCGCAACTGCGCGCCGCGCGCGGCCACGTGGTCTTCGTGAACTCCGGCGCGGGCCTGAGCGCCCACGCCGGCTGGTCCGCGTACGCCGCCTCCAAGCACGGTCTGAAGGCCCTGGCCGACTCCCTGCGCCAGGAGGAGCACGACAACGGCGTCCGCGTCACCTCCGTCTACCCCGGCCGCACCGCGAGCCCGATGCAGGCCAAGGTCCACCAGCAGGAGGGCAAGGAGTACGACCCCGAGCGGTGGATCGACCCCGAGTCGGTGGCGACGACCGTCCTGATGGCCATCGACCTGCCGAGGGACGCGGAGGTCAACGACCTGACGGTCCGCCCCGGGCGATGAGAGCGTCCGCCGACGAGGTCCGGGCCTGGCTGGACGAGGTCTGGGACCGCACCGAGGCCGCGCTGATCCTGCGGGGCGGCGACGACGCCGGGCCGCTCGGCCGCCGTCCCGTGTTGGCCGAGATCTACGACGACGACGTCCTCGCGGAGTTGCGCGTCCTGACCACGACCGGCGACTTCACGGGCGACATCTGCCGCTGTCACGGCAGCCTGACCGTCGGCCTGCTGGACGCCCGGGGCGACTTCCTCGGCGGCGGCAGCCTGCACGGGGAGACCGACGTCTCCTGGGAACCCCGCCGCTTCCGCAACAACCTCGCGGTCGCCGACCCGGCCGGGCTGCTCGCGTTCCTGGAACGGCACGTGGCCTACCCGTTGAAGCCACCCCCGGTCGGTTACATAGGCTTCCGGGGTGAGTGAAAACAGCCAGTTCAGGTTCGGCGCCGCCACCGGTGTCGGGTCCATGCCCGGCGGGGACGCCCGGGAGGCCGTCAAGACCGTCACCGGCAGCTTCGAGGACTTCCCGTTCCTGCCGGAACTGCCCGGCCGGGGGCCCGGCGCCGACATGATCGGGCGGACCGCCGGGATGCTCGTGGAGCTGTACGCGCGCGTGGAGCCCAGCGGCTGGCGGCTCGGCGACCGGCCGGGCCGTGACACCAAGCGGGCCCGCTCCTGGCTGGGCGAGGACCTCGACGCCCTGGAGGAGTTCACCCAGGGGTACGAGGGCCCGCTCAAGGTGCAGGCGGTGGGGCCCTGGACGCTGGCCGCCGCCGTCGAGCTGAGGAACGGCGAGTCCGTCCTCTCCGACGCCGGCGCCTGCCGCGACCTGGCCGCCTCCCTCGCCGAGGGGCTGCGGCTGCATCTGGCCGAGCTGCGCCGCCGCATCCCCGGCGCGGAGCTCGTCCTCCAGCTCGACGAGCCCTCGCTCACCGCCGTCCTGCGCGGCCAGGTCAGGACCGCCAGCGGCTACCGCACCCACCGCGCCGTGGACCGGCAGGTCGTCGAGGCCGCCCTGCGGGACCTCGTCGCCGCGCACGCCGACGGCCCGGTCGTCGTGCACTCCTGCGCCCCGGACGTCCCGTTCGCGCTGCTGCGCCGGGCGGGCGCCGCCGCGGTCTCCTTCGACTTCTCGCTCCTCACCGAGCGTGACGACGACGCGATCGGTGAGGCCGTGGAAGGAGGGACGCGGCTGTTCGCCGGTGTCGTGCCGACCACGGAGGGCCCGTTGTCGGACCCGGCCGGTAGCGTCATGGGTGTCAGGACGCTGTGGCGCAGGCTGGGGCTGCATCCGGGGCTACTCGCGGAGGCGGTCACCGTCACCCCGGCATGCGGACTCGCGGGCGCTTCCCCCGCGTACGCGCGCCGGGTTCTCGCGCACTGCGCCCGGGCGGCGAGATCCCTCGCGGACAACCCTGAGTGACGGGAGGACCACACGGTGGCCGGCGACAAGCAGCAAGCGGAGACAGCGGTGCCCGCCGAGGCACGGGAGCAGCACGCGCGGCTCGCCGAGCAGATCGAGGAGCACCGCTTCCGGTACTACGTGAAGGACGCTCCCGTCGTCAGCGACGCGGAGTTCGACCGACTCCTGCGCTCGCTCGAGGCGCTGGAGGAGGAGTACCCCGAGCTGCGCACGCCCGACTCGCCGACCCAGAAGGTCGCCGGGGCGTACAAGACGGAGTTCACCTCGGTCGAGCACCGCGAGCGGATGCTGTCCCTGGACAACACCTTCAACGACGACGACCTCGCCGCCTGGGCCGATCGCATCGCCCGCGAACTCGGCGACCAGGAGTACCACTTCCTGTGCGAGCTGAAGGTCGACGGCCTCGCGGTCAACCTCACCTACGAGCACGGCCGTCTCACGCGCGCGGCCACCCGCGGCGACGGCCGCACCGGCGAGGACATCACGCCCAACGTCCGCACGATCGCGGAGATCCCGGACCGGCTGCACGGCGACCACGTCCCCGACCTCGTGGAGATCCGCGGCGAGGTCTACTTCCCGATGGCGAAGTTCGCGGAGCTCAACGAGCGCCTGGTGGCGGCCGGCGACAAGCCGTTCGCCAACCCGCGCAACGCGGCGGCCGGTTCGCTGCGCCAGAAGGACCCGCGCGTCACCGCCACCCGCCCGCTGCACATGGTCGTCCACGGCATCGGCGCCCTGGAGGGCTACACGGGCCTCACCCGTCTCTCCCAGGCCTACGACCTGCTGGGGACCTGGGGCCTGCCCACCTCCCCGCACAACCGGGTGGTCGACGACCTCGACGGCGTACGGGAGTTCATCGCGTACTACGGCGAGCACCGCCACTCCGTGGAGCACGAGATCGACGGCGTGGTCGTCAAGCTCGACGAGATCCGCCTCCAGGGCCGCCTCGGCTCCACGGCGCGCGCGCCGCGCTGGGCCATCGCGTACAAGTACGCGCCGGAGGAGGTCAACACCAAGCTGATCGACATCAAGGTCGGCGTCGGCCGCACCGGCCGTGTCACGCCGTACGCCCAGGTCCAGCCGGTCCATGTCGCGGGCAGCGAGGTCGAGTTCGCCACGCTGCACAACCAGGAGGTGGTCAAGGCCAAGGGCGTGCTCATCGGCGACACCGTGGTGATCCGCAAGGCCGGTGACGTCATCCCGGAGATCCTCGGTCCGGTGGTCGACCTGCGCGACGGCGGCGAGCGCGCGTTCGTGATGCCGGCCGAGTGCCCCGAGTGCGGGACGGCGCTGCGGCCCATGAAGGAGGGCGACATCGACCTCCGCTGCCCCAACGCCCGCACCTGCCCGGCCCAGTTGCGCGAGCGCGTGTCCTACCTCGCGGGCCGCGAGGCCCTGGACATCGAGCACTTCGGCGACGTGGCGGCCGCCGCGCTCACCCGCCCGCTGGAGCCGGCCGAACCGCCGCTGGTCGACGAGGGCGACCTGTTCGACCTGACGGTGGACAAGCTGCTGCCCATCAAGGCGTACGTCCGCGACCCGGACAGCGGCCTGCCCAAGCGGGACCCCGTCACGGGCGAGGCGAAGATCGCCACGGTCTTCGCCAACCAGAAGGGCGAGCCGAAGAAGAACACCCTGGCCCTGCTGGAGAACATCGAGGCGGCCAAACTGCGCCCGCTGGCCCGCTTCCTCAACGGCCTCTCCATCCGGCACGTGGGTCCGGTGGCGGCGCAGGCCCTGGCCCGCGAGTTCCGCTCCATCGACCGTATCGAACAGGCGACCGAGCAGGAGTTGGCGAGCGCCGACGGTGTGGGGGACATCATCGCCGCCGCCCTCAAGGAGTGGTTCGCCGAGGACTGGCACCGCGAGATCGTCCGCAAGTGGAAGGCCGCCGGAGTTCCCCTGGAGGACGAGGTGTCCGCGGAGGACGAAGGACCTCGTCCACTGGAAGGGCTTACTGTCGTCGTCACCGGAACTCTGGAGCACTTCACCCGCGATGGCGCCAAGGAGGCGCTGCAGAGTCGCGGAGCGAAAGTGACCGGCTCGGTGTCGAAAAAGACATCTTTCGTCGTTGTAGGTGACAACCCGGGATCAAAGTACGACAAGGCAATGCAGCTCAAAGTGCCTGTTCTGGACGAGGACGGCTTCGGCGTCCTGTTGGAACAGGGACCGGAAGCGGCGGCCGAAGTCGCGCTTTCGGCCGAGGAGTAGCGGTTGAAGGCCACCCGATCGGCGCATATCAGATGCATACGGGTGGCTGGGGCGCATTCGGGCAACCGTCGACGACCGCTGCCCGTGAATGCCTTCTGCGGCCTACTGTTGAGATGTGCGCCTGCCGTGCCCAGCTGCGGTCGGGGCATCCCCGTGCTCGCGCGGAGTGCGGGGAAGGGTTTTCCAACGCGGAGCCGTTGAGGGTCGTCGGGCATCGGACCGCGTGGCGTGGGCACCGCCGGCTGTGAGAGGGACGGGAATGGAACCGACCGAAAGCGCCGCCCCGGACTCACGGCTGCGTCTGCGCCGCCGGGCATGCGCGTGGCGGGGGAGTCGGTGGGTGGCACGGACCGTGCGGCGCCCGCGGCCCCAGCCGCGCCCCGCCGGACCCCGCACCGCGCCGGACGCCCTGACCCCCGTACCGCTGGCCATCGAGGCCGCCCCCGCGCTGCCGGGCGCCGAACCCGAACGGCAGCTGTCCTGGCCCGCGCTGCCGGCCGCCGTCGTCGCGGCAGCCGGAGTCGCCCTGGGCGCCGGCTTCCTGCGCGCGTTCACCGGCCACCACGCGCTCTTCCCGTCCGGCTCGGTCGGCTGGTCGCTGGCCGTGCTGACCGGCATCATCGTCGGCCACCTCGTGATGCTCGGCCGCTCCCGCTGGTGGGGCGGCACCGGCTCCGGCGCCGCGCTCACCCTCGCCGTCCTGCTGCTGTACGGCTGGGTGCCGGCCGGAATGGTCAGCCTCACCGTCGTCGTCCTGGTCGGCATAGCCCGCCGCAACCGCTGGCGCCAGGGCGTGCTGCACGGCGCGGTGGACATCCTCGGCATCGGCGCCGGCGCCCTGGTGCTCGGCGCCTTCGGCCGCGTACCGAGCGTCGAGGCGCCCTGGAGCCCCGACCGCTGGAGCGTCAGCACCGTCCCGCAGGTCGTCCTGGTCGCGGCCGCCTATCTCGCGGTCACCCGCATCCTGCTGTGGTACCTGCACGCGCCGCCCGGCGGCCTGCCCACCGTCGCCCGCACCGCCCTGATCAGACAGGGCCTGGTCGCGGTCGCGCTGCTCGGCATAGCCCCGCTGGTCTGCGTGGTCGCCGACGCCCAGCCGGTGCTGCTCCCGCTGTTCGCCATCCCGCTCATCGCCCTCGACTCCACCCTGTGGATCGCCAGAGCCCGGGCGGAGGAGCAACTGCGCGACCCGCTGACCGGGTTGCCGAACCGGCAGTGGCTGCTGGAGCGGATCTGGACGGCCCTCGACGACGCCGAACGCATCGGCGCACGGGCCGCGCTGATGCTGATCGACCTCGACCGTTTCCGTTCGGTCAATGACACTCTCGGCCATCTCGCCGGTGACCGGCTGCTGCTGCAGATAGCCGACCGGCTGCGGGTGGCCCTGCCGCGCGGGGCGGAGGCCGCGCGGCTCGGTGGCGACGAGTTCGCCGTGTTACTGCCCGTCGCCGACTCCACGACGTCGGCGACCCGTGTCGCCCGCAGTCTGGTGGCCGCGCTCAGCTCGCCGCTGGACCTCGACGGGCTCACGCTCGTGCTGGAGGCCAGCGCGGGTGTCGCCGTCTTCCCCGACCACGCCCTGGACGCCGAGGGGTTGCTGCGCCGGGCGGACGTCGCGATGTACCAGGCGAAGCGGGACCGCACGGGCGTCGAGGTCTACGAGTCCAAGCGGGACTCCAACACACCGGACCGGCTCGGGCTGCTGGGCGATCTGCGCCGCGCCCTGGACGCGCACGAGGTCCAGCTGCACTACCAGCCCAAGGTCCGCTTCGACGGACAGGTCGCCGGCCTCGAGGCCCTGGTGCGCTGGGTGCATCCCGAGCGCGGGAAGGTGCCGCCGGACGAGTTCATAGCGATCGCCGAGTCTTCGGGGCTGATGCCCCATCTCACCGAGTACGTGCTGGAGACGGCCCTCGCACAGGTCGCGCGCTGGCGCGCGCAGGGGCTCACGGTGCCGGTCGCGGTCAACGTCTCCCCCCGTGACGTCCATACGCCGGGGTTCGCCGGATCGGTGGCCGCGCGACTGGCCCGGCACGGGGTCCCGGCGGGGGCGTTGCAGCTGGAGATAACGGAGCACGTGCTGCTGGAGGACCCGCAGCGCGCCGCCGACACGCTCGCCGGGCTGACCGGGCACGGTGTGAAGATGTCCCTCGACGACTTCGGTACCGGGTACTCCTCGCTGGTGCACCTGCGCCGGCTGCCGGTCAGCGAACTGAAGATCGACCGGTCGTTCGTGGCGCGGCTGGCCGTGGACACCGAGGACGCGGAGATCGTGCGCTGCACCGTCGACCTCGCCCATTCGCTCGGGCTGCTCGTCGTCGCGGAGGGGGTCGAGGACGACGAGACGTGGGAGCGGTTGCGGGATCTGGGGTGCGACGCCGTGCAGGGGTGGCTGGTCGCCGCGGCGATGCCGCCGGACGAGACGACGGCGTGGCTGCGGGCACGGGGGTCGCGGGGGTGGCAGCGTCCGCGGGCCGCCCTGCCGGCGGGGGAGTGACGGGACTTTCCCACCCGCCCGCCCGCTTGCCATAGGGGTGCTCGGTGTCCGCGGCCGCGGGTCCGTGTGTGGATTCAGGTCGCGCATGCCGTGAAGTGGGCCGTCAGGAGGGACAGACGGGCGGCGTGGGCCTCCTTGGGGAGGCGGCCGCTGCGCATCAGGGTGATGAGGCCGTGCAGGCCCGCCCAGTAGGTCTCCGTGAGAAGGCCGGGGTCGTCGCCCTCCGTCACGATCGGCTCCACGGCCCGCAGCAGTTCGCCGAACGCCTCGTGCAGCGCCGCCGGAGCCTGTGGCGTGGCGAACGGCAGGTCCACGGTGTGGGTGAACATGGCGTCGTACAGGGCGGGCCGGCGTCGGGCGAAGTCCGTGTACGCCTCGCCGACCGCCGCCAGCGCCTCGCGCGCGCCCTCGGCCGCGGCCCGCGCCGCCCGCAGCTCCACGGCCAGCTCCGCGAAGCCCTCCACCGCGACCGCCGCCATGATCGCGTCCTTGCCCTTGAAATGGCTGTACAGGACGGGCTGGCTGTACTCGATCTCGGCGGCCAGCCGCCGTGTGGTCACCGCGTCCCAGCCCTCGGCCTCCGCAAGTTCCCGCGCGGCCGTGACGATCAGCTTCTCGCGCTCTGCCCGCTCGCGCTCCCGGCGCCTTTGAATCGACATGCTCCCGATTCTAGCACCGCTAGCAATCCTGCCCGTGCTCTGCTAGCTTTGCTCATGTCCCTAGCGCTGCTAGCAAGGAGATCCGGCATGACTGTCACCGCGTACACGCTCGCCGTCCTGCTCGACCTGCTCGTCCTGTTCATAGGCGCCCGTTTCCTGTTCCAGCCCGCTGCCGCCGCCACCGGTTACGGCGTCCCGGCCAGGCCCGAGGGGGACGCCGGCGCCTACCTCACGATCAAGGGCCTCAGGGACGGTGCCTCCGGCGTGATGGGCCTGGTTCTGCTGGCCTTCGCCGGCGCCCGCGCCGAGGCGTGGTTCATGGTGGCCGTCGCGATCGTGCCGCTCTTCGACACCCTGATCGTGCTGCGCAACGGCGGCGCCCGGATCGTGGCCTTCGGGATCCACTTCGCCACGGCCGTCGTTGTTCTCATCAGTGCCGCACTGCTCTTCGCCGTCTGATCACGTCCGAATCGCTACCAGGTACCAGGGGGTTCAGAAATGTCGCTGTTCGTTCCGAAGTTCGATGAATCGGTGATCGTCCGTGACGCCGCTGCCGAGGTCATCGGCGGTGACCCGGTCGGTGTGAAGCTGCTGGCCGACAGCAGCGCCACCGGCGGTGCGCTGTCCACCGTGCGGGTCACCCTCGCGGAGGGCGCCGACGGGGCCTTCCCGCACGTGCACAACAACTCTGCCGAGATGTTCTACCTGCTCGACGGGGCCGCCGAGGTCCTCTCCGGCGACGACGTCGTCACCGCCGAACGCGGCGACCTGATCGTCGTCCCGCCGGGCCGGCCGCACGCCTTCGCCGCCGCCCCCGGGGCCACCGCGGATCTCCTCATCGTCATCACCCCGGGCGTCGAGCGCTTCGAGTACTTCCGCCACCTCCAGCGCATCCGCCTCGGCGAACTCACCCCGGAGAGCCTCCTCGAAGTACAGGACCTGTACGACAACCACTTCCTCAAGAGCGCGGCCTGGGAGGGCCGCCACTGAGCCCAGGGGGCGCCCGAGGGGCGGCCATGGGATGACCATGGGGCGGGACCCGGCAAACCGTGTAACGGCTTCCAGGTCCCGCCCCATAGGATTGGGGCTAGTCGTCCCCTTCCCGTCTGGCGCGCGACGCCTGGCACGCACGCTCGCCGCGTTGCCGAATCGTCCACGTGGCTCCGCCACGAGGACGCTCCGGCGCCTTGCGATCGCACGCACCAGACGCCGCGCGCCCCGCCCTCCGGGCGGACGACGGGAAGGGGACGACTAGCCCCAGCCCAAACCGCAAACTCTCACCCCAGAGGATCGCTGCATGCCTGGCATCACGCGCGAGGAGGTCGCCCACCTCGCCCGGCTGGCGCGTCTGGAGCTGAAGCCCGAAGAACTCGATCACTTCGCCGGCCAGCTGGACGACATCATCGGCGCGGTCGCCCGCGTCAGCGAGGTCGCCGACCAAGACGTACCGCCGACCTCTCACCCGCTGCCGCTGACGAACGTCATGCGGCCGGACGAGGTCCGTCCCTCGCTCACCCCCGAGCAGGCGCTCTCCGGCGCCCCGGCCCAGGAGCAGCAGCGTTTCAAGGTGCCGCAGATCCTGGGGGAGGACTGATCCCATGACGGACAACGTCAACATCATCAAGCTCACGGCCGCCGAGACCGCCGAGAAGATCGCTTCCGGCGAGCTCACGGCCGTCCAGGTCACCGAGGCCCACCTCGCCCGGATCGAGGCCGTCGACGAGAAGGTGCACGCCTTCCTGCACGTCGACCGCGAGGGCGCCCTGGCGCAGGCCCGTGCCGTCGACGAGAAGCGGGCGAAGGGGGAGAAGCTCGGCCCGCTGGCCGGCGTTCCCCTCGCGCTCAAGGACATCTTCACCACCGAGGGCGTTCCGACGACCGTCGGTTCGAAGATCCTCGAAGGCTGGATCCCGCCGTACGACGCGACGCTCACCAAGCGGCTGAAGGCCGCCGACGTGGTCATCCTCGGCAAGACCAACATGGACGAGTTCGCCATGGGGTCCTCGACGGAGAACAGCGCCTTCGGGCCGACCGGAAACCCCTGGGACCTCACCAAGATCCCCGGCGGCTCCGGCGGCGGCTCCAGCGCCGCCCTCGCCTCCTTCCAGGCCCCGCTCGCCATCGGCACCGACACCGGCGGCTCCATCCGCCAGCCGGCCTCCGTCACCGGCACGGTCGGCGTGAAGCCGACCTACGGCGCGGTCTCCCGCTTCGGCATGGTCGCCTTCTCGTCCTCCCTCGACCAGGGCGGGCCCTGCGCCCGTACGGTCCTGGACGCGGCGCTCCTGCACGAGGTCATCGCCGGACATGACCCGCTCGACTCCACGTCCATCGACGCCCCGGTCCCGCCGGTCGTCGAGGCCGCCCGCAACGGCAGCGTCCAGGGCATGCGTGTCGGCGTCGTCAAGCAGTTCCGCGGCGAGGGCTACCAGGCCGGTGTCATCCAGCGCTTCGACGAGTCGGTCGAGCTGCTCAAGGAGCTGGGCGCCGAGATCGTCGAGCTGGACTGCCCGTCCTTCGACCTGGCGCTGTCGGCGTACTACCTGATCGCCCCGTCCGAGTGCTCCTCCAACCTCGCCCGCTTCGACGGCCTGCGCTACGGCCTGCGGACCGGCGACGACGGCAGCCACTCGGCCGAGGAGGTCACCTCGCTCACCCGTGAGGCGGGCTTCGGTCCCGAGGTCAAGCGGCGCATCATGCTCGGCACGTACGCGCTCAGCTCCGGCTACTACGACGCGTACTACGGCTCCGCCCAGAAGGTCCGCACGCTCATCACGCGCGACTTCGAGAAGGCCTTCGAGCAGGTGGACGTCATCGTCTCCCCGACGACGCCGACCACGGCCTTCGCGATCGGCGAGCGTGCCGACGACCCGATGGCGATGTACCTGGCCGACCTGTGCACCATCCCGACCAACCTGGCGGGCAACGCGGCCATGTCGCTGCCCTGCGGTCTCGCCCCGGAGGACAACCTCCCGGTCGGCCTGCAGATCATCGCGCCGGCGCTGAAGGACGACCGCCTCTACAAGGTCGGCGCTGCTGTCGAGGCCGCGTTCGTGGAAAAGTGGGGTCACCCGCTGCTCGAGGAGGCTCCGTCGCTGTGAGCAATGCACTGTCGAAGGCCAAGGGCTTCAAGAAGTCGAAGTCCGGCACGTACCTGTCCATGGGTACCACCGCGTTCGGCGCGGTCGGTGTCTGCAAGCAGATCAAGAAGGCGCGTGCCGAGCACGACACGCTGCGTCTGATCGACGCCACCGTGTCGGCCGTCGCGATCGTCACCGGCCTCGCCCTCCTCTACCGCGAGCTGAAGCGGCTGGGCGACGACGACGTCCTGCTGGGCTGAGAGGGAAGTTTCACCGTGACCACCACGACCGACCTGGTGTCGTACGAGGACGCGCTCGCGTCGTACGACCCCGTCATGGGCCTTGAGGTCCATGTCGAACTCGGCACCAAGACCAAGATGTTCTGCGGGTGTTCGACCGAGCTGGGTGCCGAGCCCAACTCGCAGACCTGCCCGACCTGCCTCGGCCTGCCCGGCGCGCTCCCGGTCGTCAACGCGACCGGCGTCGAGTCCGCGATCAAGATCGGTCTCGCGCTCCACTGCGAGATCGCCGAGTGGTGCCGCTTCGCCCGGAAGAACTACTTCTATCCGGACATGCCGAAGAACTTCCAGACCTCCCAGTACGACGAGCCGATCGCCTTCAACGGCTACCTCGACGTGCAGCTGGAGGACGGCGAGACCTTCCGCGTGGAGATCGAGCGCGCCCACATGGAGGAGGACACCGGCAAGTCGACGCACATCGGCGGCGCCACCGGCCGAATCCACGGCGCGCAGCACTCGCTGCTGGACTACAACCGCGCGGGCATCCCGCTCATCGAGATCGTCACCAAGCCGATCGTGGGCGCGGGCGACCGCGCGCCCGAGGTGGCGAAGGCGTACGTCCGTGAGCTGCGCGAGCTCATCCGGGCCCTCGGTGTCTCCGAGGCCCGCATGGAGATGGGCCAGATGCGCTGCGACGTCAACCTGTCGCTGATGCGCAAGGACGCCGACAAGTTCGGCACGCGCTCCGAGACGAAGAACGTCAACTCGCTGCGTTCCGTGGAGCGAGCGGCCCGCTTCGAGATCATGCGGCACGCCGCGGTGCTCTCGTCGGGCGGCACGATCATCCAGGAGACCCGCCACTTCCACGAGGACACCGGGTCCACGACCTCGGGCCGCGTGAAGGAGGAGGCCGAGGACTACCGGTACTTCCCGGAGCCCGACCTCGTTCCGGTGGCCCCCTCCCGCGAGTGGGTCGAGGAGATCCGCGCCGCGCTGCCGGAGATGCCGCTGGCCCGCCGCACCCGCCTGCTCGCGGAGTGGGGCATCTCGGCCACCGACATGCAGGCGATCCTCAACGCCGGCGCGCTGGACCCGATCGTCGCCACGATCGACGCCGGTGCCGACGCCGCCTCCGCCCGCAAGTGGTGGATGGGCGAACTGGCGCGCAGCGCCAACGAGTCCGGCAAGGCGCTGGACGAGCTGGCGATCACGCCGGAGCAGGTCGCCCGGGTCACCGAGCTGGTGAACTCCGGTGACCTGAACGACAAGCTGGCCCGCCAGGTCATCGAGGGCGTCCTCGCGGGCGAGGGCACCCCGGACGAGGTCGTCGACAAGCGAGGTCTCAAGGTCGTCTCCGACGACTCGGCCCTCGGCACGGCCGTCGACGAGGCCATCGCCGGCAACCCGGGCATCGCCGACAAGATCCGCGGCGGCAAGGTGGCGGCGGCCGGCGCCCTGGTCGGCGCGGTCATGAAGGCCACCCGCGGCCAGGCCGACGCGGCCCGCGTCAAGGAGCTCATCCTGGAGAGGCTGGGCGTCGGCGAAGGCTGAGCCCGCTCCGTCACCGGCCCCAGGGGGATGCGTCGTACGCGACGCATCCCCCTGGGTGCGTCCGACGCATTCATCCACACGTACTACGCTCGCCCGCCATGAGTGGACGCACGGATTCCGACGTACGACCCGGCATAGCCGAGGTGGCCGAAACGGCCGAGGTGGACGACATGGATGACACCGGGGACATGGACGACGCCGACGACGTGGCGGACCACGCCGAGGACGCCCGCCGGGCGCGCTGGGTGGCGACCGGCACCGGTGTCCTGCTGACGCTCGCGGGCCTCGCCGCCGCGCTGCTGCGCCTCACGGGCTCGAAGCCGGTCGTCGTCCCGGCCGCCTACGCCGTCGGAGCCGGAGTGTGCGCGCTGGCCGCGGTGCTCGGCGCCCGGGGCCGTACCCGCCGGGCCCTGTGGCTCCTCGTCGCGGGGACGATGATCATGGCGCTCGGGGACCAGTTCGACTGAAGTACCCGCCGGGACGACAGAGTTCACTCAACTGTCCTGTGACGTGTCTCCCACTCTGGCGAAGAACCCCACGAACGCGGTAAACGATCACTTTTGCCTGCAAGAGTGTCCCCCGAATCCTCATGCGTTCTTTGCGGGTTGTTCAGTTCATGGACGGATGTTCCCGAACAAAGATCCACAAATCGTCACCCTGGGAGCACGTCCGTGGCAGCCCTCGCGCGTTGGTGTGTCCGGCACCGCCTGGTCGCCGTCCTGCTGTGGCTCCTCGCCTTCGGCGGCGTCACCGCTGCCGCCGCCGTCATGGGCTCCGCGTACTCGAACGACTACGAGGCCCCCGGCACCGAATCGGGCCGCGCCACCCGCCTGCTGAACGAGGGCTTCCCGGGACTCGGCGGCGACACCGACACCGTCGTCTGGCACACCACCCACGGCACCGTCCGCGCCGCCGACGTCAAGCGGACGATGAGACGGACCCTCGAAGAGATCGCCGACCTGCCCGGCGTGGCGTCCGTGACGAGTCCCTACGCGGCACACGGCCGCGACCGGATCAGCGAGGACGGCCGCACCGCGTACGCCACCGTCACCTTCGACGAACCGGCCGAGGACATCGACAAGTCCGAGGCGCGGCGCGTCGTCCGCGCCGCCGAGTCCGCACGGACCGACGGACTCGACGTGGAGCTCGGCGGCAGCGCCATCGGCCTCACCGAGTCGCCGAGCGGGCACGTGGCCGAGCTGGTCGGCGTGGTCGTCGCCGCCGTCGTGCTGTTCCTCGCCTTCGGCTCGCTCGCCGCCTCGCTGCTGCCGATCGTCACCGCGCTGCTGAGCGTCGGCACCGCGTACGCCGCGATCGGGCTGCTCGGCCACGCCATGACCGTCGCCGACTTCGCGCCCATGCTCGGCCTGCTCATCGGGCTCGGCGTCGGCATCGACTACGCGCTGTTCATCGTCACCCGGCACCGGCGCGGACTGAAGCGCGGCCTCACCGTCACCGAGGCCGTGACCACCGCCGTCGCCACCACCGGACGCGCGGTCGTGTTCGCGGGCGCCACCGTGTGCATCGCCCTGCTGGGGATGCTGATCCTGCGCCTGGGCTTCCTCAACGGCGTCGCCGTCGCGGCCTCGCTCACGGTCGTCCTCACCGTCGCGGCCTCCGTGACCCTGCTGCCCGCCCTGCTGTCGTACATCGGGCCGCGCGCCCTCAGCCGCCGCGAACGGCGCAGGCTGGCCGAGCACGGACCGGCACCCGAGCTGCCGACCGGTCTGGCCGCCCGCTGGTCCGCGTTCGTCGAACGCCACCCCAAGCTGCTCGGCGCCGTCGCCGTGGCCGTCATCGCCCTGCTCGCCCTGCCCACGCTCTCCCTCCACCTCGGTACCTCCGACCAGGGCAACGACCCCCGGACGTCGACCACTCGGCAGGCGTACGACCTCCTCGCCGAGGGCTTCGGCCCCGGCGTGAACGGCCCGCTGACCCTGGTGACCCGCGTGGACGGCGCCGACGACAAGCTGGCCCTCGACAACCTCGACACGACCCTGCGCGCCACCGAGGGCGTGACCTCGGTGACGTCGGCGCGCTACAACACCGCAGGCGACACCGCGTACCTCACCGTCGTCCCCGCCTTCGCGCCGCAGTCGCGACAGACCAGCGAGCTCGTCGACCGGCTGCGCACCGAGGTCCTCCCGCGCGCGGAGACGGGCACCTCGCTCGACGTCCACGTCGGCGGAGTGACGGCGAGCTACGACGACTTCGCCGACGTGATCGTCGGCAAGCTGCCGCTGTTCGTCGGCGTCGTCATCGGGCTCGGCTGCCTGCTGCTCCTGGTCGCCTTCCGGTCGCTCGGCATCCCGCTCAAGGCCGCCGCGATGAACATCGCCGCCGTCGCGGCCGCCTTCGGCATCGTCGTCGCCGTCTTCCAGTGGGGCTGGGGCAGCGAACTGCTCGGACTCGGCCGCGCGGGCCCGATCGAGCCGTTCCTCCCCGTGATCATGGTGTCGGTCCTGTTCGGACTCTCCATGGACTACCAGGTGTTCCTGGTCAGCCGGATGTACGAGGAGTGGCTGGAGACCGGCGACAACCGGCGCGCCGTCCGTATCGGCCTCGCCGAGACCAGCCGGGTGATCAACTCCGCCGCGGTCATCATGATCTCGGTCTTCCTCGCCTTCGTGCTCAGCGGCGACCGCGTGATCGCCATGTTCGGCATCGCGCTGGCCTCCGCCGTCGCCCTGGATGCCTTCGTCCTGCGCACCCTGCTCGTGCCCGCGCTGATGCATCTGCTGGGCGGCGCCAACTGGTGGCTGCCGGGCTGGCTGGACCGTCGTATGCCGCGGATCAGCATCGAACCGCCCGAGTGCCGCGCCGCGCATGAGAGGCTCACCCGGGTCGTACAGGAACTGGAGAAGGAGCAACGGCAGGATGTACGCGATTTCCCTGGGTGACGACGGCGCGGAACTGCGGCCCCTGGAGCCCCGACACGCCGAGGAGCTCCTCGCGCACCTGGACCGCGGCCGGGAGTTCATCGGGCAGTTCATCGCCTTCGGGGCGGGGGAGACCGACGTCGAGTCCGCGCGGGCCCTGCTGCTCAGGTACGCGGAGAAGCGCACCGCCGACTCCGGCAGCCTGCACGGCATCTGGCTGGACGGGAAACTGGTCGGCGGGGTCCTGTTCCGGACGTTCGACGCGGCCCAGGGCACCTGCGAGGTCGGCTGCTGGCTGGAGCCCGCGGCGGCCGGCAAGGGGCTGATCACGCGTGCGATCACCGTGCTCATCGACTGGGCGGTCGAGGAGCGCGGCATCCACCGCGTGGAGTGGTGGGCGGCGTCCGGCAACCAGCCGAGCCTCAACGTGGCCCGGCGGCTGGGGATGACGCGGGAGGGCGTGCTCCGGGAGAGCCACCTCCACCGGGGCGTCCGGCACGACATCGAGGTGTGGGCGGTACTGGCCCCCGAGTGGCGTGCGGGCCGTGCGCGCCGCGCCCGCGACGATCATTAAGGGACTTCTCAGACAGCGTCCGTACGGTGCGGGGCATGGGAACCAAGACTGTTGACGGGGCCGGGACCGGCGCCGGGGCGAATGACGAGGCGGCGGCGGTGGACGCCACCGACAAGACCGACGTGACGAAGGCCGACGAGCGGGCCGGGGCGGTGACCGAGGCCGAGGCCGGGGCCGACGTGGCCGAGGAGTCCGACACGGCCGGCGACGACGAGGCCGCCGAGGATGCGGAGCGTCCCGTCGGCGTCGGACAGGGCGCCGCCGCCGTCGTGTCCGCCGCGCTCGGCCTCGTCTCGCTGAACGGTGGCTGGATCGGCACCGTCGCCTCCGCGCGCGAGACCCTCGTCGGCCAGCTGCGGACCGCGTCGAACGCGGGCGTCGCCCAGCAGATCAAGGAGGTGTACGGCGACGCCTGGCACACCACCGCGCTGTGGGCCGGCCTGTTCGCGCTGGCCGCGCTGATCACCGGCGTGGTCGTGCTGGCCCGGCCCGCGTTCGGCGCCCCCGGCAGGTCCCAGGCCCCCTGGATCAAGTCGGTCGCCTGGGCGGGCGTCGCGCTCGGCGTCATCGGCCTGCTCCTGGCCGTCCTCAAGTACTCCGACGCGCTCCTCGGACTGCCGTCCACGAGCTGAATCCCCGCAGTTCACCAGGGGTCTTAGGGCATCCGTAAGCACCTTACGGGCGCCCTAAGGCCCCTTACGCGCATCCGGCGCCCCGCGCCCGGCCGAAGATGCGGAACTCTCCCGATGTGGCGCACCCCCCTGGGAGACGAAGGTTGAGGCATCGCGAAGAGCGAAGCCAGAAACCCACTCTCAACCCTCAGGGGACACCATGTTCGAGTACGCACTCCACCAGTTTCGCTCCGCCGAGCTGCGCCGCCAGGCCGAGCAGGAACGCCTCGCCCGCGAGGCCGTACGCGGCCGCCGCGCCGCACGCCGGGAGGAGGAGGCCCGCCGGGCCGCGGCCACCGAGGCCCATACCGACCGCTCCCGCCGGCACCGAGCCGCCCGCACCGCGTGAGCACCGCACGGCCGGTCATGGCACCCGGTGCGACAAGCACACCGGTGCTGTGGAAAACCGATGCCGTGCCGTCGGACCCCCGTGCCATGCTCACACCTGTGGAGACCAGGTCCGTCAGTCCGGTGTTCGTCGGTCGTAGGGACGAGTTGGACACGTTGAACGCCGCGCTCGCCCGCGCCGCAGCGGGCGAGCCGCAGGCCTTGGTGGTCGGCGGCGAGGCGGGAGTCGGCAAGACCCGCCTCGTCGAGGAGTTCGCCACCGCCGCCTGCCGCCAGGGCGCCGTCGTGGCGCTCGGCGGCTGTGTGGAGATCGGCGCCGACGGGCTGCCGTTCGCCCCGTTCTCCACCGCGCTGCGCGCCCTGCGCCGCGCCCTGCCCGACGAGTGCGCCGCCGCGGCCGCCGGTCAGGAGGAGGAACTGGCCCGGCTGCTGCCCGAGCTGGGCGAGACCGCACCCGCCCGGCCCCCGCGCCGGCACGACGAGGAGGGCATGGCCCGCCTCTTCGAGCTCACCGCCCGTCTGCTGGAAGGCGTCGCCGCCGACCGCACCGTGCTCGTCGCCCTGGAGGACCTGCACTGGGCCGACGCCTCCACCCGCCACCTCCTCTCCTACCTGCTGCGCACCCTGCGCACCGGCCGCCTCGTCGTCCTCGCCACCTACCGCTCCGACGACATCCACCGCCGCCACCCGCTGCGCCCCCTGCTCGCCGAACTCGACCGGCTGCGCACCGTCCACCGCCTCGAACTCGCCCGCTTCACCCGCGAGGAGGTCGGCCGCCAGATCGCCGGCATCCTCGCCGCCGAACCCGACCCCGCCCAGGTCGACGAGATCTTCGAACGCTCCGACGGCAACGCCTTCTTCGTCGAGGAACTCGCCGTCGCCGCCTGCGAGGGCTGCTGCGCCGGCCTCTCGGACTCCCTGCGCGACCTGCTCCTGGTCCGGGTGGAGGCGCTGCCCGAGACCGCCCAGCGGGTCGCCCGGATCGTCGCCGAGGGCGGTTCCACCGTCGAGTACCGGCTCCTCGCCGCCGTCGCCCGGCTCGCCGAGGACGACCTCATCGAGGCGCTGCGCGCCGCCGTGAACGCCAACATCCTCATCGCCGCGCCCGGCGGCGACGGCTACCGCTTCCGGCACTCCCTGGTCCGCGAGGCCGTCGCCGACGACCTGCTGCCCGGCGAACGCTCCCGCCTCAACCGGCGCTACGCCGAAGCGCTGGAGGACGACCCGACCCTCGTCCCCGCCGACGAGGGCGCTATGCGCCTGGCCAGCTACTGGTACCACGCCCACGACCCCGCCAAGGCCCTGCCCGCCGTCCTGAACGCCTCGGTCGCCGCCCGCCGCCGCCACGCCTACAGCGAGCAACTGGGGCTCCTGGAACGCGCGATGGAGCTGTGGGACACCGCCCCCGAGGACGTCCGCGCCGCCCTGCGCCCCATCGACTACGCCGAGGTCTACCCGCCCTGCGGCTGCGACCCGGCCACCACCCCGCTGCGCTTCCTCGACCTGCTGGCGGAGGCCGCCTTCGCCGGCCGGCTGTGCGGGGAACGCGAACGCGCCCTGAAGATCACCAAGCGGGCGCTGCGCCTGCTGGAGGACGAGGGCGACCAGCTGCGCGCCGCCTGGTTCTGGACCCAGCGCTCCAGCCTGGTCCAGTCCCTGGGGCGCGGCGACGGATGGCGCGAACTGGCCACCGCCCAGGAGCTGGTGCGCGGCCTGCCGCCCTCCGAGGTGCACGCCGAGGTGCTGGGCAGCGTCGCCAACTGGTCCATGCTGCACGAGCCGGGCCCCGAGGCCCTCGCCGCCGCGGAACGCGCCGTGCAGTACGCGCGCATGGTGGACGCCCGCGAGATCGAACTGAACGCGCGCGTCACCCTGGGCGGCCTCCGGGTCGACGCCGGCGACGTCGAGGCGGGCCTCGCCGACATGTACCGGGTCAAGGAGCAGGCGATCCAGGAGGGCTACACCTACGTCGCCGGGCGCGCCTATGTGAACCTCCCCTCCGAGCTCGAATCCGTCGGCCGCTCCCGGGAGGCCGCTCCCATCCTCGAAGAAGGGGCCCGGTTCACCCGGAAGTTCGGTCTGCTGGGCTCCGAGGCCTGGACCTGGGCCAACCTCTCCGCGTCGCTGTACTCCCTCGGCCGCTGGGAGGAGGCCGTCGGGGCCGCGGCCACCGCCGCCCGGCGCGGACCGAGCACCAAGCCCCTCGGCACGGCCGCCCTGTGCCTGGCCCACCTCGCCCTGGGCCGCGGCGACCTGGCCGAATCGGCCCGCCAACTGGCCGCCGCCCGCGGCTACTTCGGCACCCACGACCCGATGCCCCAGCAGTGGCTGCCGCTGGCCCGCATCGCCGTCGGCCTCGCCGCGGCGGAGGGCCGCCTGCTCGACGTCCGTGCCGAGTTCGAGCGCGCCCTGGAGGCCGGCTTCCCGCCCGGCACGCACCGCTACGCCTGGCCCCTGCTGCTGGCCGCCGCCACCGCGGAGGCCGACGCCCGCACCCTGCCCGCCGCGCGGGCGGACAGCGCCGAGGCCATCGACCGCATCCGCGGCGCGGCCAAGAGGCTCACCACCGGCGCGCCCGTCTGGCTCGCCCACAACACCTGGGTCCGCGCCGAACTCCGCCGCGCCGACGGCGAGGACACCCCGGACACCTGGTCGGAGGTGGTCACCGCCTACGAGTCCCTCGAGCGCCCCTACGACCTCGCCCGCGTCCGCCACCGCCTCGCCCAGGCCCTGCTGTCCGGCGGCGGGGACGACGAACGCGACCGCGCCACGGAGCTGCTCCGCCTGGCCGGGGCCGTCGCCGACCACCTGGGCGCCCGCCCGCTGGCCGACTCCGTCGCGCTCCTCGCCCAGCGGGCCCGGCTCGCCCTGACCTGCGCCCCGCGGCAGGCGCCGGACGACCCCGTGGCCGCCCTCGGCCTCACCAGCCGGGAGCGCGACGTCCTGCGCCTGGTCTCCGTCGGCCGCACCAACCGCCAGATAGCCGAGGAGCTCTTCATCTCCCCGAAGACCGCGAGCGTCCACGTCTCGAACATCCTGGGCAAGCTCGGCGTGGCCGGGAGAGGGGAGGCAGCGGCCGTCGCACACCGCCTGGGCCTGTTTCCGGCCGGGACGGGCGACGCCCTCGGCGCGAGACAACGGACGGGAGTGCACGGATCGTGACCCGGGCAGGGACGCCCCTCACTTCACTTCCAGCTCCAGGATCCGGTCGTCGCCCTTCCTCGGTGTCCCCCGGCCGTCGGTGTTGCTGGTGACCAGCCACACCTTGTCGCCGCCCGCCGCGACCACCGTGCGCAGGCGGCCGTAGGCGCCGGTGAGGAAGGCCTGCGGGACCGCCGAGGCCTGTGTGCCCTTGAGGGGGATGCGCCACAGACGCTGACCCTTGAGACCGGCCATCCAGATGACGCCGTGGACATACGCGATGCCGCTGGGGGAGGCGTCGTCGGTTTGCCACTGGGCGATCGGGTTCTGGTACGCGGGGTTGTCCGACCTGCCCTCGGCGTCCGGCCAGCCGTAGTTGCCCCCGGGCTTGATCGCGTTCAGCTCGTCCCAGGTGTCCTGGCCGAACTCCGAGGCGAACAGGCGCTGTTTGTCGTCCCAGGCGAGGCCCTGCACATTGCGGTGGCCGTAGGAGTACACGGGGGAGCCGGGGAAGGGATTGCCCGGGGCCGGCTCGCCCTCCGGTGTCATCCGCAGGATCTTGCCGCCCAGGGACTTCTTGTCCTGCGCCAGCCCCCGCTGCCCGCTCTCACCCGTCCCCGCGTAGAGCATGTTGTCCGGGCCGAAGGCGATACGGCCGCCGTTGTGGATGTAGCCCTTGGGGATGCCCCTGAAGATCGTGTCGGGCGCGCCCAGTTGCTCGCCGGGCGGCCGCTGCTCGTCGTACAGCATGCGGACGACGCGGTTGTCCGAGGCCGAGGTGAAGTACGCGTAGATCATGTGGTCCGAGGCGAAGTCGGGGGAGAGCGCGATGCCCAGGAGGCCGCCCTCGCCGGCCGCGGACACACCGGAGACCGTGCCCAGCTCCGTCCGCTTGCCCGTCTTCGCGTCGATCCGGGTGATCGTCCCGTCGTTGCGGGAGGAGACGAGCAGGTCGCCCTCGGGGAGGGGCGCGAGGCCCCACGGGGTCTTCAGACCCTCGGTGACCGTGCGCACCACCTTCACCGAGCCCTTGGCGGGCGCGGTCTCCTCGGTCGACCGCGCGGAGGGGGACGCCGTGGACGCCGTACCCCTCGACGCCGTACTCCCCGCACCGAACGGGGCTCCGCCGCCGCCCGAGGAGCAGCCGGCTGCCAGCAGGAGCGCGGCCGCGGCGCATACGGCCGGTACAGCTCGACGTTGCACGATCAGGGTCCCTTCGACGCGGCGGTTCGAGCGAGGGCTCTCCTTTCTCATACACCGTCGGCCCCGCCCGGGTTCCCGGTCTCCCGTCAAGAATCCGCCCGCGGGCCCCTGATCGCGTGCACGCTCAGTCCCACGACCCTTGAGCCGCGGGCAGCCGGGCGAGTTCCGTGAAGTCCTCCGGAGTCAGGCGCAGCTGTGCCGCGGCGGCGTTCTGCGCCGCCCAGCGCTCCTGCTTGGTGCCGGGGACCGGGATCACATGGCGGCCCCGGGACAGGACCCAGGCCAGGGCCACCTGGGCCGGGGTGACCTCGGGGCCGTGGCGTCGGGCCACCCGGCGCAGGCCGGCCACGATCGGCTGGTTGGCGGCCATCATCTCGGCCGTGAAGCGGGGGTGCCGGGCACGCAGGTCGTCCGGCTCGAAGCCCTCACCGGGGGTCAGGGTGCCGGTCAGGAAACCGTTGCCGAGCGGCATCGCGGCCAGGAAGCCGACGCCCCGCGCCTCGCACCAGGGGAGCAGGGACCGCAGCGCCTCCGGCGACCACACCGACAGCTCCGCCTGCACCGCGCTCACCGGGAAGACCTGCTGCACCCGCTGGAGCTGGCGCAGCGTCGTGTCGTGCAGCCCCGCCCCCGAGCGGCGACCGCCGCGCGCCCCCATCGCGCACAGGCCCAGCGCCCGCACCTTCCCGGCCCGGACCAGTTCCGCCATCGCGCCCCAGGTCTCCTCGACCGGGACCTCGGGATCGGCCCGGTGGAGCTGGTAGAGGTCGATCACGTCCGTCTGGAGGCGGCGCAGCGAGGCGTCGCAGGCCCGCTTCACGTACCCCGGGCGGCCGTTCGCCACGACGTGCTGCTCGCCCACCAGCAGGCCGACCTTCGTCGACACGAAGGCGTCCGGGCGCCGCTCCTTCAGCACCCGGCCCACCAGCAGCTCGTTGGTGAACGGGCCGTACATGTCCGCCGTGTCGAGGAGTGTCGAGCCCGCGTCGAGCGCCCGGTGCACGGTTCTGAGCGATGCGTCGCCCCGCTGCCGCGACCCGCTGTACGCCCAGCTCATCGGCATGCATCCGAGTCCGACGGCCCCCACCGCGAGTCCCCCCGCGCCGATCGTCCTGCACTCCACCTGCTCGTGAACCTCCCTCGTCCGGCCCCCAACCTAACCTCTGGCCTCCGCTTCGCTGACATAGCCTCCCGACCATGACTGCTGACGTGTGGCTTCCCATCCCGCCGGAGGAGATCGCCGGGCTTCCCCAGGGGCCCGCCTATCGGTTCTGGGACGGGGGTGAGGAGTTCCCCGCCGACCCGGGCGACTGTGCCGTCTACGTCGTGCCCTACATGAAGCCCAGTGAGCTCTGCGTGCGGCCGATGGCCCGGATGCGGTCCGTTCAGGTCGTACAGACGCTGACCGCGGGCATCGACCATGTGCAGCCGGGTCTGAAGAACCTGCGCGCGGGGGTGCGGTTGTGCAACGCGCGCGGGGTGCACGAGGCCAGCACCGCCGAGCTCACGCTGACGCTCGTCCTCGCCTCGCTGCGCGGCATCCCCGACTTCGTGCGGGCCCAGGACAGGGGGGAATGGCTGAGCGGGTTCCGGCCGGCCCTTGCCGACAAGACCGTTCTGATCGTCGGCTACGGCTCCATCGGCGCCGCCATCGAGGACCGGCTCACGCCGTTCGAGCTCGCGCGGGTGGCGCGCGTCGCGCGCTCTGAGCGCACCTCGGCGCGCGGACCGGTGCATCCGCTCACCGAACTGTCCTCCCTGCTTCCGCAGGCGGATGTCGTCATCCTGTCCACCCCGCTCACCCAGACCACCAGAGGCCTGGTCGACGCGGACTTCCTCGGCCGGATGAAGGACGGGGCACTGCTGGTCAACGTGGCCCGCGGGCCGGTCGTGGACACGGACGCGCTGCTCGCGGAGCTGCGGACCGGCCGCATCACCGCCGCGCTCGACGTCACCGATCCCGAGCCGCTGTCCCCCGGTCACCCCTTGTGGCAGGCGCCGGGCGTGCTGATCAGCCCGCACGTCGGCGGACCCAGCTCGGCCTTCCTGCCGCGCGCCAAGCGGCTGTTGGTGGACCAGTTGACCCGCTTCGTGAACCGGGAGCCCCTGCGCAACGTGATCCTTACGACGGGCAGCGCAGACGCCTGACGGCCGCCATGGCAGGCAGGCGGTCCGGTTCCGGCACCCTGCGCAATCCCCCGGACGCGGTGCGTGCCCGCATCGCCGCTGGTCGTCACGGAGCGTAGAGAAGCTATGTCCCTGAGTGACGAGACTGGTGTATCGTCCCGACAGGGGCTGCGCCGCGCACCGTTCGGCGCCGGGGATGGACATTTCAGATTTGTGAGGGGGGCGACGGGCGATGCACGGCCTATGGACGAACGATCCGACGCGGCGGAGCCGCCGGCGGCGACCCTGGCGCACGACCGCGCGCAGACGCGGCCACCACAACAGCCATCACCACCAGCGCGGGCACACGGCACGCAAGAGGCATGCGCACCCAGCGCACCGGGACTCGCGGGCCCCGGGAGCGGCGCGGACCGGGAGGCCCCGGTGAGCTCGCCGCCTACCGTGACGACCGCCCTCAATGGAGCGCTGCGGGCGCAGTCTCCGTCGGGGACGCCGCTGTCCCGACCGCCGGCCGTCGGCGGTGGGGCGCGGATGGTCCGGCAACTGGTTCTGACCCTGGTGTGCGCGGCCTACGCCGTCGGTTCCGCGCTCGGCTGGGGTTCGGCCGAAGTCGCCCTGATCATGGGTGACTTCGGGCTGACGGCGGCGGCGGGCACCGCCGCCGTGTCCTGCTTCTTCTACGCGCGCACGCCCCGGGTCCGCTTTCGACCCGCGTGGCTGCTGTTCGCCCTCTCCTCGGCGATGGCGGCCCTGGGCAACGCGGTCTGGGGGTGGTACGAGGTCGTGCTGGCCCGCCCCGTACCCAGCCCCAGCTACGCCGACCTGTTCTTCCTGTGCTTCGCGCCGCCCGCGATCGTGGGGCTGCTGGTGCTCGCCAAGCGGCCGGTGACGAAGGCGGGCTGGATCTGCCTGGGGCTGGACGCCTGGCTGATCGGCGGCTCGCTGCTCACCCTGTCGTGGAGCCTCGCGCTCGCCCAGGCCGCCAGGTTCGACGGGCCGAGCGTCGCGCACACCGCGCTGTCACTGGCGTACCCACTGCTCGACATCGCGCTGGTCAGCATGGTGCTGGCGCTGCACTTCCGGCGCTCGCCGGGCAACCGCACGGCGGTGAACACCGCCATCGGCGCGCTCGCCCTGACCGTGATGTGCGACGCCCTGTTCACCTCGCCGCTGCTGCACAGCAGCTACCACTCCGGCCAGCTGCTCGACGCGGGCTGGTTCGCCGGCTCCCTGCTCCTCGCCTACGCCCCGTGGGCCGCACCGCGCGGGCAAGGGCCGCAGGAGGCCGAGCGGCACGCTCCGGACGGGCACACGCGCGTGGTCCACGAGCACGTGCCCGGACAGCGCGGCGGCATCCACCACCGCACGCCGCTGCCCGTGCCGGGGGGTGATCACAGCCGGTATCCGGTCGGCCGGCCCCTCACCGGCTCCCTGGCCGCGCTCACGCCGTACCTGGCCGCGGCCGTGTGCACCCTGGGCATCCTCTACAACGTCCTCAACGGCCGCAGCCCGGACCACGTCGTGCTGATCACCGCCGGTGCCGTGGTGCTCGCGCTCGTCACGCGCCAGGGCATCATGCTGCTCGACAACATCACCCTCACCCAGGAACTGGCGCAGCAGGAGAACCACTTCCGCTCCCTGGTGCAGGGCTCCAGCGACGTCATCATGATCGCCGCGCCCAACGGCATCCTCCGGTACGTCTCCCCGGCCGCCGCCGGGGTCTACGGACGGCCCGCGGAGGACCTGGTGGGCACGGAGCTGGCCAACCTCATCCACCCGGAGGACCTGGGCTGCGTGGTGCACGAGGCGCGCCGCTTCCTCGCCGCCAGCCCCCTCGAAGAACCCACCACCCGCATCGAGTGCCGCTTCCGGTCCGGCGGTGGCGGCTGGCTCAACGTCGAGTCGACCGTCAACCGGCACCACGGCGGCCTCATCTTCAACAGCCGTGACGTGACCGAGCGGGTGCGCCTGCAGGCGCAGCTCCAGCACAACGCCGAGCACGATCCGCTCACCGACCTGCCCAACCGCGCGCTGTTCACCCGGCGCGTCCAGCAGGCCCTGTCCGGCCGCCGCGCCTCCGACCGCGGCGCCGCCCTGCGCGGCACGGCCGTCCTCTTCATCGACCTGGACGGGTTCAAGGCCGTCAACGACACGATCGGGCACCAGGCCGGGGACGCGCTCCTCGTCCAGGCCGCCCGCAGACTCCACGACGCCGTCCGCAAGACCGACACCGCCTCCCGGCTGGGCGGTGACGAGTTCGCGGCGCTGATCGTCGGGGACGGCACCCGTGACCGCAGTGCCCGGGAACGGCACATCCTGGAGCTCGCCGACCGCCTCAGGGTGACCCTCTCCCAGCCCTACCTCATCGACGGCAACGATGTCCGTGTCAACGCGTCCATCGGCGTCGCCTTCGCCGAACCGGGTCTCGGCGCGGGCGAACTGCTGCGCAACGCCGACCTCGCCATGTATCGCGCCAAGTCGGCGGGCAAGGGCCGGGTCGAGCTGTACAAACCACAGATGCAGCAGGACGTCGTACGCAAGGCGGAGCTGGCCACGCGGCTGCGTGCCGCGCTGCACGACGGCGAGTTCACGCTGCTGCACCAGCCGGTGGTGTGCCTGGAGAACGGCCGGATCACATCGGTCTGCGCGCAGGCGCGCTGGCGCTCCTCGCAGGGGGTGCTGTTCACCCCGGCCGAGTTCCTGCGGGTGGCCGAGGACAGCGACAAGACCTCGGAACTGAACCGCTGGATCCTAGAAGAGGCGGTGGAACAGGCCGCCGAGCGCGCCGGGACCGGCCTCGCCGTGCCCGTGGTGGTGCGGATGTCCGCCCGGCGGCTGCTGGACCGGTCGATGCCGCTCGGCTCGGTGGAGGCGCTGCTGACCCGGCACGGGCTGCCCTCCGGATCCCTGGTGATCGAGCTGTCCGAGACCGACCCCCGGGTCTGTCTGGACGACCTGGAGCGCCGTCTCGGCGCTCTGCGGCGGCTGGGCGTACGGATCGCCCTGGACGGCTTCGGCAGCGGATACGCGGCGATCACCACCCTCCGGCGGCTCCCCGTCGACATGCTGAAACTCGACCGCAGCATGGTCGAGGGCGTCGTCGAGTCCGCCCGGCTGCACAAGATCACCAGCGGGCTGCTGCGCATCGCCACCGACCTCGGGCTCC
This sequence comes from Streptomyces olivochromogenes, assembly GCF_021538895.1. Taxonomy (GTDB): domain Bacteria; phylum Actinomycetota; class Actinomycetes; order Streptomycetales; family Streptomycetaceae; genus Streptomyces; species Streptomyces olivochromogenes_A. The sequence goes on from NZ_JADDRL010000050.1 coordinate 57,409, forward strand.
AGTCCGTGGCCGAGGGCGTGGACCTTCCGGAGCAGATCGTCGCCCTGCGTCAGATGGGTTGCACACACGGGCAGGGCATGGCCTTTTCCGGTCCGCTCGACGAATTCCGGCTGCGCCGGGCGCTCGGATCAGGCCATTATCCGGTTCCGCACGGACCCGCCGAACCGGCGTTCGCGGGCGGCGGCGCGGGGGTGTACACAGGTGGTGTGCCCGCTGTCTTCGGAGGCGGAAGTGCCCTTCGCTCACATAATGAGACTCCCGTCCCACCCACTTGACACGTGGTGCGCGTCGGAGGGAGGGTCAGTCCCATGCGCACCCGAATTCTCGTACTTGGACAGCGCGTCGGCTGAGCTGGGACCCACCGGAGGACGATCCGGAATCCCCAGCGACCTCACCGGCGCGCTCCCCTCGCTTGCCTTGCGGCACGAGGGGTTTTTTGTTGCACAGGCACCAGGCGTACAACAGCCGCACATCGCACAAACTTCGCAAAAACCCTCAGCATCGAGAAGAGAATGCCGATGACCGAGCAGGCCCCGGGGGCCCACCATCCGCAGCCGCGGCCCCGTTCCGGAGGACAGCAGTCCGCGACCGTCGAGCACGTCACGGGTGCGCAGTCCCTCATCCGTTCGCTTGAGGAGGTCGGCGCTGACACGGTATTCGGCATTCCCGGTGGCGCGATCCTGCCGGCCTACGACCCGCTGATGGACTCCACGAAGGTCCGCCACGTCCTGGTCCGGCACGAGCAGGGCGCCGGCCACGCGGCGACGGGTTACGCGCAGGCCACCGGCCGGGTCGGCGTCTGCATGGCGACCTCGGGCCCGGGTGCGACGAACCTGGTCACGCCCATCGCCGACGCGCACATGGACTCGGTGCCGCTCGTGGCGATCACCGGCCAGGTCGCGTCCAAGGCCATCGGCACGGACGCCTTCCAGGAGGCGGACATCGTCGGCATCACGATGCCCGTCACCAAGCACAACTTCCTGGTCACCAAGGCCGAGGACATCCCGCGGGTGATCGCGCAGGCGTTCCACATCGCCTCCACCGGCCGCCCCGGCCCGGTCCTGGTCGACATCGCCAAGGACGCCCTCCAGGCGAGGACCACCTTCTCCTGGCCGCCCGTCATGGACCTGCCCGGCTACCGCCCGGTGACCAAGCCGCACGCCAAGCAGATCCGCGAGGCCGCCAAGCTGATCACCTCCGCCAAGCGGCCGGTCCTCTACGTCGGAGGCGGTGTCCTCAAGGCACGCGCCACCGCCGAGCTCAAGGTCCTCGCCGAGCTCACCGGAGCGCCCGTCACCACCACCCTGATGGCGCTCGGCGCGTTCCCCGACAGCCACCCGCTGCACGTGGGAATGCCGGGCATGCACGGTGCGGTCACCGCCGTCACCGCGCTGCAGAAGGCCGACCTGATCGTCGCCCTCGGAGCCCGCTTCGACGACCGCGTCACCGGCAAGCTGGACAGCTTCGCCCCGCACGCCAAGATCGTCCACGCCGACATCGACCCGGCCGAGATCGGTAAGAACCGCGAGGCCGACGTGCCGATCGTCGGTGACGCCCGCGAGGTCATCGCCGACCTGATCCAGGCGGTGCAGAAGGAGCACAGCGAGGGTCACCAGGGCGACTACACCGCCTGGTGGAAGGACCTCAACCGCTGGCGCGACACCTACCCACTCGGCTACGACCAGCCCGAGGACGGCTCGCTGTCCCCGCAGCAGGTCATCGAGCGCATCGGCCAACTGGCGCCCAAGGGCACGATCTTCGCGGCGGGCGTCGGCCAGCACCAGATGTGGGCCGCGCACTTCATCCAGTACGAGAAGCCCGCCACCTGGCTGAACTCCGGCGGCGCCGGGACGATGGGCTACGCGGTGCCGGCAGCGATGGGCGCCAAGGCCGGCGCGCCGGACCAGGCGGTCTGGGCGATCGACGGCGACGGCTGCTTCCAGATGACCAATCAGGAGCTCACCACCTGCGCCCTGAACAACATCCCGATCAAGGTCGCCATCATCAACAACGGCGCCCTCGGGATGGTCCGTCAGTGGCAGACCCTCTTCTACAACCAGCGCTACTCCAACACCGTGCTGCACAGCGGCCCGGAGGCGGACGGCAAGCAGCCCAGCGCCGGCACCCGCGTCCCCGACTTCGTGAAGCTGTCGGAGGCCATGGGCTGCTACGCGATCCGCTGCGAGCGGCCGGAGGACCTGGACAAGGTCATCGAAGAGGCGAACTCCATCAACGACCGTCCGGTCGTCGTCGACTTCATCGTCCACGAGGACGCGATGGTGTGGCCGATGGTCGCCGCCGGCACCTCCAACGACGAGATCATGGCCGCCCGGGACGTCCGCCCCGACTTCGGCGACAACGAAGACGACTGAGCGAGAGAGACCACAGAGAAATGTCCAAGCACACGCTCTCCGTCCTGGTGGAGAACACGCCGGGCATCCTCGCCCGGATCGCCGCCCTGTTCTCCCGCCGCGGTTTCAACATCGACTCGCTCGCGGTGGGCGTCACCGAGCACCCCGACATCTCCCGCATCACCATCGTGGTGAACGTGGAGGACCTGCCGCTGGAGCAGGTGACCAAGCAGCTGAACAAGCTCGTCAACGTGCTGAAGATCGTCGAGCTGGAGCCGGCGCAGGCCGTGCAGCGCGAACTCGTTCTGGTGAAGGTGCGCGCCGACAACGAGACGCGCTCCCAGATCGTCGAGATCGTCCAGCTCTTCCGCGCCAAGACCGTCGACGTCTCCCCGGAGGCGGTCACCATCGAGGCCACCGGCAGCAGCGACAAGCTGTCCGCGATGCTCAAGATGCTGGAGCAGTACGGCATCAAGGAACTGGTCCAGTCCGGCACGATCGCGATCGGCCGCGGCGCCCGTTCGATCACCGACCGGTCGCTGCGCGCTCTCGACCGGTCGGCCTAAGACCTCGACCGGTATCGGTTCGGGCGACCGGGGGACACCGGTCGCCCGTATGCCGAGACCCTGATCCTTTCCCTCCCCCCGCCGTCATACGGTGGGACGCAACACCCGTATCCAAGGAGAGAACCCAAAGTGGCCGAGCTGTTCTACGACGCTGACGCCGACCTGTCCATCATCCAGGGCCGCAAGGTCGCGGTCATCGGCTACGGCAGCCAGGGCCACGCGCACGCCCTGTCGCTGCGTGACTCCGGTGTCGACGTCCGTGTCGGTCTCCACGAGGGCTCCAAGTCCAAGGCCAAGGCCGAGGAGCAGGGCCTGCGTGTGGTGACGCCGTCCGAGGCCGCCGCCGAGGCCGACGTCATCATGATCCTCATCCCGGACCCGATCCAGGCCCAGGTCTACGAGGAGTCCATCGCCCCGAACCTGAACGACGGCGACGCGCTGTTCTTCGCCCACGGCTTCAACATCCGCTTCGGCTTCATCAAGCCCCCGGCCGGTGCCGACGTCGCGCTGGTCGCCCCGAAGGGCCCGGGCCACCTGGTCCGCCGCCAGTACGAGGAGGGCCGCGGCGTTCCCGCGATCGCCGCCGTCGAGCAGGACGCCACCGGTGGCGCCTTCGACCTGGCCCTGTCGTACGCCAAGGCGATCGGCGGCACCCGTGCCGGCGTCATCAAGACGACCTTCACCGAGGAGACCGAGACCGACCTGTTCGGTGAGCAGGCCGTGCTGTGCGGTGGCACCTCCGCCCTCGTCAAGGCCGGCTTCGAGACCCTCGTCGAGGCGGGCTACCAGCCGGAGATCGCCTACTTCGAGTGCCTGCACGAGCTGAAGCTGATCGTCGACCTCATGTACGAGGGCGGCCTGGAGAAGATGCGCTGGTCCGTCTCCGAGACCGCCGAGTGGGGCGACTACGTCACCGGCCCGCGCGTCATCACGGACGCCACCAAGGCCGAGATGAAGCAGGTCCTCGCCGAGATCCAGGACGGCACCTTCGCCCAGAACTGGATGGACGAGTACCACGGCGGTCTGAAGAAGTACAACGAGTACAAGAAGCAGGACTCCGAGCACCTGCTGGAGACCACCGGCAAGCAGCTGCGCAAGCTGATGTCGTGGGTGAACGAGGAGGCGTAGGCCTCGGGGCCGGGGCCGGGGCGTTTCGCTCCGGCCCTGTTGTCCATCCCGTCCAGCCACGGACGGGTGATCCTTACGCGGAGGCGCAAGATGACCTCCGCAGCGCAACTACACTGCTGCTCAACATACGCGTCAGGCCCACAGCGTCGTGCGTCTTCCGCGGCTAGCCCCCTCCTCCGCCTGCGGCCGTCGGGACGGCCGTCCGCATGCATTGGATTTGTGAGGACCTCACGTGAGCTCGAAACCTGTCGTACTCATCGCTGAAGAGCTGTCGCCCGCGACCGTGGACGCACTCGGCCCCGACTTCGAGATCCGGCACTGCAACGGCGCCGACCGAGCCGAGCTGCTCCCCGCCATCGCCGACGTGGACGCGATCCTGATCCGCTCCGCAACCAAGGTCGACGCCGAGGCGGTCGCCGCCGCCAAGAAGCTGAAGGTCGTGGCGCGAGCCGGCGTCGGCCTGGACAACGTCGACGTCTCGTCCGCCACCAAGGCCGGCGTGATGGTCGTCAACGCCCCCACCTCCAACATCGTGACCGCCGCCGAGCTGGCCTGCGGTCTGATCCTCGCCACCGCCCGGAACATCCCGCAGGCCAACGCCGCGCTCAAGAACAGCGAGTGGAAGCGCAGCAAGTACACGGGCGTGGAGCTGGCCGAGAAGACGCTGGGCGTCGTGGGCCTGGGCCGCATCGGCGCCCTAGTGGCGCAGCGCATGTCCGCCTTCGGGATGAAGGTCGTCGCGTACGACCCGTACGTCCAGCCCGCGCGTGCGGCGCAGATGGGCGTGAAGGTGCTGTCCCTCGACGAGCTGCTCGAAGTCTCCGACTTCATCACCGTGCACCTGCCGAAGACCCCCGAGACGCTGGGCCTGATCGGCGAGGAGGCGCTGCGCAGGGTCAAGCCGTCCGTGCGCGTCGTCAACGCCGCGCGCGGTGGCATCGTCGACGAGGCGGCGCTGTACTCCGCCCTCAAGGAGGGCCGCGTCGCGGGCGCCGGTCTCGACGTGTACGCCAAGGAGCCGTGCACGGACTCCCCGCTGTTCGAGCTCGACCAGGTCGTGTGCACCCCGCACCTCGGCGCGTCGACGGACGAGGCGCAGGAGAAGGCGGGCATCGCGGTCGCCAAGTCCGTCCGCCTGGCCCTCGCCGGCGAGCTGGTCCCGGACGCGGTGAACGTCCAGGGCGGTGTCATCGCCGAGGACGTCAAGCCGGGTCTGCCGCTCGCGGAGCGCCTCGGCCGCATCTTCACCGCGCTCGCGGGCGAGGTCGCGGTGCGTCTCGACGTCGAGGTGTACGGCGAGATCACCCAGCACGACGTGAAGGTGCTGGAGCTGTCCGCGCTCAAGGGTGTCTTCGAGGACGTCGTCGACGAGACCGTGTCGTACGTCAACGCCCCGCTGTTCGCCCAGGAGCGCGGCGTCGAGGTCCGCCTGACCACCAGCTCCGAGGCGACCGACCACCGCAACGTCGTGACGGTGCGCGGCACCCTCGGCAACGGCGAGGAGGTCTCGGTCTCCGGCACGCTGTCCGGCCCGAAGCACCTGCAGAAGATCGTCGCGGTCGGCGACTACGACGTCGACCTGGCGCTCGCCGAGCACATGGTCGTCCTGCGCTACGAGGACCGTCCGGGTGTCGTCGGCACCGTCGGCCGCATCCTCGGCGAGGCGGGCATCAACATCGCCGGCATGCAGGTCGCCCGTGCGGCGGCGGGCGGCGAGGCGCTCGCGGTCCTCACCGTCGACGACACCGTCGCCCCCGGCGTGCTGGCCGAGGTCGCGGAGGAGATCGGGGCGACGTCCGCCCGCTCGGTGAACCTGGTCTGACACCGCACGCTCGCAAAGCGCCGGGTGGGCTGAGGAATCTCAGCCCACCCGGCGCTTTTTCGTACGGTGCCGTGCTGCCCTGCGCGCCGTCTCAGACCGCGGCCTTCTCGGTCTGTGGCGCCGGCGTCTCCCGCACGTGGATCCGGCGCAGGGCCGTCGCCGCCCCGATCGCCGCGAGGGCCAGGACCGCCGCCCCCGTGAGGGCCGCGCCGTGCATGCCGGTGGTGAAGGCCTCCCGGGCCGCGGCGGCCAGGGCGTCCCCCGCGCGCCCCGGCAGCTGCCCGGCGACGGCGAGCGCGCCGCCCAGGGTCTCGCGGGCCTCGGCCGGGGGCGAAGCCGGTATCTCGTTGCGGTAGACCGCCGTACCGATGGAGCCGAGGACCGCCATGCCCAGCGCGCCGCCGAACTCCGTTCCCGTCTCCAGCAGCGAGGAGGCGGCGCCCGCCTGCTCCACCGGGGCGGCACTCAGGGCCAGGTCGGTCATCTGCGACATCACCATGACGATGCCGGAGGCCAGGACGCCGCAGGCGGCGAGGACGAGCCAGAGGGAGTCCGTGCCGGCCAGGGCCAGCATGCCGTAGCCCGCCGCGGCGACGGCGAAGCCCGCGGAGACCACGTAGGCGCGGTTCACGCCCTTCTGGACCAGGGCGGTCGCCACCGGGGCGGCCATCCCGATCGGCACCGACGGCAGCAGCGACCACAGGGCGGCCTCCATCGCGCTCTTGTCGAGCACCGACTGCAGATACTGCGTGGTGAAGAACGCCGAACCCATGATCGCGAACGCGGAGACGAGGTTCAGGGCCACCGCGGGGGCGAAGCCGTGGCCACGGAACAGGGCCGGCGAGATCATCGGCGAGGCGGCCGTGCGCTGGCGGTGGACGAAGAGGGCCGCGAAGAGCAGGCCGACGGTGACCGAGACGACGTACTGCGGGTGCCAGCCCTCGGACGGGATCTCCTTGAGGCCGTAGATCACGGGGAGCACCGCGGCCATGGACAGCGGCACGCTCACGAGGTCGAAGCGGCCGGGCTCCGGGTTCTTCGACTCCGGCAGCAGGATCGGGCCGAGCACCAGCAGCAGCACCATCGCGGGCAGGTTGACCAGGAAGACCGAGCCCCACCAGAAGTACTGGACGAGGACACCGCTCAGTACGGAGCCGAGAGCGATGCCGCCGGTCATGACGCCGGACCAGATGCCGATCGCCTTGGCCCGCTGTCCGGGGTCGGTGAACATCGTGCGGACCAGCGCCATGGTGGAGGGCATCAGGGTCGCGCCGCCGATGCCGAGGACCGCGCGGGCCGCGATCAGGGTCTCGGCGCTGTTCGCGTAGGCCGCGACCAGGGACGCGGCACCGAAGGCGGCCGCGCCGACCAGGAGCAGCCGGCGGCGGCCGATGCGGTCGCCCAGCGAGCCCATCGTCATCAGCAGACCGGCCAGGACGAAGCCGTAGATGTCGAAGATCCACAGCTGCTGGGTGCCGCTCGGCTCCAGGTCCGCGCTGATCGAGGGGATCGCGAAGTAGAGGACCGAGACGTCCATGGAGACCAGCAGCAGCGGCAGCATCAACACGCTGAGCGCGGTCCATTCGCGCCGACCGGCGTGCCCGGCAGGGGAGTTGGTGCTCGTCGAGTTCGTCATGCCGATGACTGTACGGGCGTCTTAAACGCTTGTCTAGAACGTATGTATAGGTCACGCGTCTAGGACGCTTGTATGGATCGGGAGTAGGGTGGTCCGCATGGGACACCGTGAGGATCTGCTCGAAGGCGCCAAGCGCTGCCTGCTGGAGAAGGGGTTCGCGCGCACGACGGCGCGCGACATCGTCAAGGAGTCGGGGACCAACCTGGCCTCGATCGGCTACCACTACGGCTCGAAGGACGCGCTGCTCGCGCAGGCGTACGTCTCGCTGGTCGAGGGCATGTCCGACGCCTTCGCCGAACCGGCGGACGACGGGACCGGCGCCGCTCCGGGTTCCCTCGAACGGTTCCGGGAGGTCTGGTCGAACGTCATCGCCACCATGCGGGAACCCGGATCGCTGTGGCGGCTCAGCGCGGAGATCGCGGTCATGGGCGACCAGCTGCCCGAGGTGCGCGACCATCTGGCGCAGGCCCAGCGGGAAGGATCGCGCGGTTTCGTCGCGCTGCTGATGGGCGGGCGGGAGGAGGACGTCCCGGAGGACGTCGTGGACTCGCTCGGCAGCTTCTACACGGTCCTGATGACGGGCCTCATCACCCTGTGGACCTTCGACCCGAAGACCGCCCCGGACGCCGACCAGCTCACCGAGGGCCTGCGTCAGGTCATCGAGGCCGCGACCCGGTCCTGACGCGGGCGTCCCGCAGCGCCGGGCCCAGGGCGAGCAGCATCACGGCGGCCGTCAGCGCGAACGCCCACGGATAGCCGGTGTGCGCCGCGGCCAGCCCGAAGCCGGCCGCGCCCGCGCCCATTCCGGCGTCGTACGCGAGGTTCCACACGGCGGTCACCGTGCCGAAGGAAGGGCGCGCGACCCGGGCGTACATCAGCGTCAGGGTGGCGTTCTGGGCCACGCCGAAGCCGGCCCCGAACACCGCGGAGCCCACGACCACCGCGACCGGAGTGGCCGTCGCCACGGTGATCAGCATCCCGGCGGCCGACAGCAGCAGGCCCGGCACCACCAGCCGCGCCGAGCCGTGCCGGTCGCCGTGCCGCCCGCCACCCAGCGGGCCGCCGTCGCGGCCGCCGGCTGCACCACCAGCGCCACGGTGACCGCCCCGGCCGAGGACTCCGGAACGGCCACCGGCAGGAAGGTGACCAGAATCCCGGCGGCGAGCGCGGTGGTGGCGAAGACCAGCGCGGGACGGCGCAGCGCGGGCGCGCGCAGGGCGGCCGTCATGGTCAGGGGCGTCTCTCCCACCGCGCCCGACACCCGGCCCGCGCCGCCCGCCGGCTCCGCGCCCTCCGAACGGGTGCCTTTCGCCTCCCTCGCGCCCCGCTCCCCGCCGGGCAGGCCCGATACCGACGCGATCGCCGCCAGCGCCGCCACTCCCGCCGCCACGGCGACCGGGCCGTACCCCGCGTGGCGGGCCAGCCACAGGCCCAGGGGGAGCGTGATCAGCGAGGCCCCGCCCCCGACCACGCCGACCAGCGCGAGGCCCTCGCCGCGTCGTTCGGCCGGGATCAGTGACGCCGTCATGGCCCCGCCCGCCACGATCGTCAACGCGAAGCCCAGACCGCGCACCAGACACACCGTCACGATCCACGCCACGCTGTCGGAGAGGGTCAGCACCAGGGCGGGGGCGCCGAGCAGCAGGAGCCCGATCATCAGCGGCAGCCGGATGCCGGACCGGGCGACCAGCCGGGGCGAGACCAGTTCGCCGAGGACCGTGGAGAACATCAGCGCGCCCGTGGCGAGGCCCGCGCCGCCCCCGCCGCCCGCCTCGTCCGCGTACGCGGGCACGGTCGACAGCAGCAGGTAGAAGCTGACCGAGGCACCGATCATGCTCACGAAGCGCAGCAGCAGTGCCCGGGTGATCAGTCGCGGTCTCGGCGCCGAAGTGGGCGTGTGGGCGGGGGAGTTCGTGGACGTCGTCATGTCGTCGACGCTAGGAGCCGACCGGACTGTCAGTAAGCTCCAATTCCATGTCTGTGCAGTGGGCCGGTCTCTCTCCCGAACTGCTCCTGACCGTCGACCGGGAGGGCGGCGAACAGCTGCACGCCCAGCTGGAACGCCAGCTCCGCGAGGCGATCCGCACGGGCCGCCTGCGGTCCGGCGAGCGGCTGCCCTCCTCCCGTGAACTCGCCCGCGCCCTGGGCCTGTCCCGCGGCCTGGTCCAGGACTGCTACGCCCAACTCCAGGCCGAGGGCTACCTCGTCACCCGCGTCGGCTCGGCCACCCGTGTCGCACCCTGCGCCCAGGTGCCGCCCGAGCCCGCCGCGCCACTCGTCCCCCGGCCGCGGCTGCTCGCCGACTTCCGCCACGGCGTCCCCGACCTCGCCTCCTTCCCGCTCACCGACTGGCTGTGGGCGACCCGGGAGGCGGCCCGCACGATGCCCACGGCCGATCTCGACTACGGCGATCCGCGCGGCAGCCTGCCCCTGCGCGAGGTCGTCGCCGGCTATCTGCGCCGGGTGCGCTCGGCCGCCGCCGACCCCGGCCGGACCGTCGTCTGCTCCGGCTACGCGCAGGGCCTCGCCCTGACCATGCAGGCACTGGCCGCCTCCGGCACCCGCGTGGTGGCGTACGAGGATCCGGGCGGCCCCGGCACCGCGAGTGCCGCCGCGGAGGCGGCGGGCCTCACCGCGGTGCCCGTCCCGGTCGACGAGCACGGCATCGACGTCGCGGCGCTGGCGGCGACCGGCGCGGGCGCGGTGATTGTCACCCCGGCCCACCAGTGGCCCACCGGCGTGCTACTGGCGCCGGCCCGCCGCCACGCCCTGATCGCGTGGGCGGTGCGCCACGACGCGTACGTCATCGAGGACGACTACGACGCGGAGTTCCGCTACGACCGCGAACCGGTCGGCTCGCTCCAGGGCCTCGCCGCCGACCGCGTGGTCTCCATCGGCACGGTCAGCAAGTCCCTGGCCCCCGCGCTGCGCATCGGCTGGCTGCTGTGTCCGCCCGCGCTCCTCGCACCGCTTTCCGAGCTGAAGCGGATCGCCGACCGTGGCACGCCGACCCTCGACCAGCTGGCCCTCGCCCGGCTGATCGAGTCCGGCCGCTACGACCGCCACCTGCGCCGCATGCGCACCCTGTACTGCACCCGCCGCACGGCGCTGCGCACGGCCCTCGCCGAGCACGCCCCCGCCGTACGCCTGACCGGCCTGGCCGCCGGCTTCCACGCCGTGGCCCATCTGCCGGCCGGCACCGACGAGCGGGAGGTGATCACGGCCGCCCGGGCCAGGTCGGTGGGCCTGTACGGCATGAGCGCCTGCCGCGCCTCCCACGCCGTGGAACCGCCCCAACTCGTCCTGGGCTTCGGCGACGTGACCGAGCGCGCGATCGGGGAGGGGATCTCCGCCGTGGGAGACCTGCTGGGCGGGGGCGCCGCCGGGCCCTAGGTCCTGTCGTCAAACTCG
>NZ_JADDRL010000051.1 GCF_021538895.1 Streptomyces olivochromogenes
AGCGCTCACGCCGATCGCGCCGTACGACGGCACGCAGCCCACCGCGACCGTCGAGGCGCCGGTGAGCAGCAGCGAGGCGACGAGGACCGGCCGCCGCCCGCGCCGGTCCCCGATGTGCCCGAACAGCACCGACCCCAGGGGCCGGGCCACGAACCCCACGCCGAAGGTCGCGAAGGCCGCCAGCGTCCCGGCCACCGGCGAGAACGTCGGGAAGAACAGCGGCCCCAGGACGAGGGCCGCCGCTGTCCCGTAGACGAAGAAGTCGTAGAACTCGATCGCGGTCCCGGCGAGCGAAGCCGCCGCGAGCCGCAGCATGGAGGGTGCCCTTACGGTGCGTACATCGTGCATGTCGCGTCAACTACCCAGCGTCACCGTGGGTTACGGGGGCGCACGGTGGTGAGGCGATCTTCAGTAGGTGACGGTGATGCGCCGGGCCGGGCCGTCGACGCGGATCGTGCCGCCGTACGGGAGAACGAGTTGGGGATCGGTGTGGCCGAAGTCCACATCGAAGACGGCTGGCATGTCGGGGGCGTACGTCTTCAGCGCGCACTGCACGGCCTCGCGCTGTTCGGCGGCGTAACGCGCCGCCTCCTCGGGGCTGTTGGGCTGTTCGAAGGACCAGGTCTTGGCGCGGGCCATCAGCAATGCGGAGAACCGCTCCAGCAGGCCGCGCTCGCCGAGGTTCCGCAGGGTCCGGAAGACCTCCGCGCCGCTCGGCAGTTCCTCCGAGGTCTCCAGGAACAGGACGCCGCCGTCGTACTCGTCGAGGTCGTGCGCGATCTCGCGGTCGGCCATCAGCAACCACCCGAGGATCTCCAGGTTTCCGCCCCAGCCGCGGCCCTCGACCACCCGGTCCGCGTTCAGCCAGGTCCATCCGGTGCCGGGCCGGGTCTCGGGTTCCGCGTCGAAGGTCGCCGGGTCGGCCCAGTCGCGGTTGACGTCGTTCCAGCGCTCGGCCGGCCGGAGTTCGTACGCGCCGGAGGTGAACAGGGCCGCCCTGATCGACTCGGCGGTGTGCGGGTTCAGGGCGCCGGGGCGGCCCAGCTCGCACATCACCGTCGCTCCGTGGTAGCCGACGATCCCGGTGTTGCGCAGGAACATGAGCAGGTTCGTGTTGTCGCTCATTCCGAAGAACGGCTTCGGGTTCGCCCGGATCAACTCCCGGTCCAGCAGCGGCAGCACCGTGATCTGGTCGTCGCCACCGATCGTGGCGATGACCGCCTTGATCTCCGGGTCGGCGAACGCCGCGTGGATGTCGTCGGCGCGCTCCTGCGGTGTCGCGCCCATCTTCCGGGTCGTCGGATACTCGACCGGTTCCAGTCCGTACTCCTCGCGCAGCCGCCGCAGGCCCAGTTCGTGGGGGCGCGGGAAGAGCCCGGGCAGGCCGGACGAGGGCGAGATGACGGCGATGCGGTCGCCGGGCGCGGGCTTGGGAGGGTACGAAGGCAGGGTCATGGCCGGAGCGTAGGGCCCCTCGCTCGGCCGCCGCACCGTGATAAACCGGGTCTGAGCAGCGGTCCCGTACCGACCGCGCACCCGAACGGACCGGAGGAACCGTGCCCCGCACCCTGGCCAACGCCCCGATCATGATCCTCAACGGGCCCAACCTGAACCTGCTCGGCCAGCGCCAGCCGGAGATCTACGGCAAGGACACGCTCACCGACGTCGAGGTGCTGTGTGCCGCGGCGGCGGCCGTGCACGGGGGCACGGTGGACTTCCGGCAGTCCAACCACGAGGGCGAGTTGGTGGACTGGATCCACGAGGCGCGGCTCGGCCACTGCGGGATCATCATCAACCCCGGTGCCTACTCGCACACGTCGGTCGCGATTCTGGACGCGCTCAACGCCTGCGACGGGATGCCGGTGCTGGAGGTCCACATCTCCAACATCCACCGGCGTGAGTCGTTCCGGCACCACTCGTACGTCTCCCTGCGCGCCGACGGCGTCATCGCGGGGTGCGGCGTGCAGGGGTACGTGTTCGCCGTGGAGCGGGTCGCGGCGCTCGTGGGGGCCGCGCAGGCCGACGCCTAGGGTTGCGCGGACGACCGGGCTTGCGCCTGGGCCGCCGGCCGAGGGCGGGGATCGGAAGGCCGGCGGCCCCTACCGCTCAGGAGCCGTCATCCTGCGCGGGGCTGCTTCCAGTTGACTGCGCACGGACGGGCCAGGGGAGCGCGCACGGACCACCGGCGCGTGTGAACGATTCACACGGGGCGCGCACAACGAGCCCACGCGGGGCGTGTGTTCAGAGTGCGCGCCGGGCAGGCGCGCACTGCACCCGCGCGCGAGCCGACTGCGCCGGCTCACTGCCCGCGCGCGGGTCTCCCACGTCTGCCGACCACGCGCGCCCCGTTGACCATGCGTGCCCGTTCAGTACGCGCGCCCGCTCACCACCCGCGCGCGTGCCACTCCGGCAGGTGCGGTCGCTCCGCGCCCAGCGTGGTGTCGTTGCCGTGGCCCGGGTAGACCCAGGTCTCGTCCGGCAGCGCCTCGAAGATCTTCGTCTCGACGTCGTGGATCAGGCTGGCGAACGCCTTCGGGTCCTTGCGCGTGTTGCCCACGCCACCGGGGAACAGGCAGTCCCCGGTGAAGACGTGCGGGTGGCCGTGCGGGTCGTCGTAGACCAGCGCGATGGACCCCGGCGTGTGCCCGACGAGATGGCGCGCGGTGAGCTCGACGCGCCCCACCCGGATGACGTCCCCGTCGTCGACGAGGACGTCGGTCGGCACCGGGATGCCGGGGGCGTCGTCCCGGCCCGCGTACGTCCGGGCACCCGTGGCCGCCACGACCTCGGCGAGCGCCTGCCAGTGGTCACCGTGCTGGTGCGTGGTGACGACGGACGCGATGCCGTCGTCACCGATCATGCCCAGCAGTGCCCGCGCCTCGTTGGCGGCGTCGATCAGAAGTTGTTCGTCCGTGGCCCGGCAGCGCAGCAGATAGGCGTTGTTGTCCATCGGACCGACCGCGATCTTGGTGATCATCAGGTCCTTCAGCTCGTGCACGTCCGCCGGTCCGCCGACCGTCACTTCGCCGCTGTACGTCATGACGATCAGCCTATAGCGGGGGAGCGACCCAGGTGCTGTACCCGTGCTGCACAGGCACTGCAGGCGTACTGCACGAGCACTGGCGGCGCGCTAGAGCGGAGGCAGCGCCGGCAGCGCACCGCCCTTCACCGTCAGCCCGGACCCGTCGCGACGCCCGGAGAGCCAGCCGAGCAGCTCGGTGGCCGGCCCCTCGATCGCGACCGGGTCGCCCCCGGCACCGCCGCCGGTGGTCCAGATCCGGCCGTCCTCGCTGGTCAGGCTGGTCGAGGGCACGGTCTCGTGCCCGCCGAAGCGTTCCGTGAGGAAGTCGATCTCCCGTTCCACGAACTCCGCAGGAAGATCCTCCAGCTCGTAGCCGATGCCGAGGTCCACGTGGTGCAGATCGACCTCGACCCAGCGCCGGAACGGCACCCGGGACGCCGAGTCGGTGACCCCGTTGCGCAGCTCCACCGTGCGCGACCAGTCCGCCGGCGCGGCCCCGGTCTCCTGGAAGCTGGCGGCGGTCTCGCGCAGGTCGGCGAGCTGGACGTCGAGGGGGCGCGGGGCGTCCCGCTCGATGTCGGCGTCCCGGGCCTGTGCGGACGCGTACATCGGACGCCCCTGGAGCACGTTCACGAGCGCGTCCGCGTTGCGGGCGAGGTGGGCGAGGATGTGGCCGCGGGTCCAGCCGGGCAACCGTGACGGCTCGGCGACGGAGGCGTTGTCCAAAGTGGCGGCTGCGGTCAGCAGGCGTTCGGTCGCGTCGCGTACAGACGCCAGGTCACGCGCGTGATCAATCATGAGGCCGACCCTAGCTCCGCCACTCCTTCGGGTGAAGGTGGTGGACCGCCACCGCAAATCGAATGCGCGTGCTATATGGTCGAGGGTGGCGTCGGGCATGCTGGATGGCCGGGGATTGTTGTGGAACCTGGAATCCGACCGGCGTTGTCAGTGGCTCCCCCTAGTCTGAAGACGCACGGGGGCCCCGCCCCTGTCACTTCTCTCAAGAAAGGTGCGGACCGGCGTGGCCGACCGTCTCATCGTCCGTGGCGCGCGCGAGCACAACCTCAAGAATGTCTCGCTCGACCTGCCGCGCGACTCGCTCATCGTCTTCACGGGCCTGTCTGGGTCGGGCAAGTCCTCGCTGGCCTTCGACACGATCTTCGCCGAGGGGCAGCGGCGCTACGTGGAGTCGCTCTCCTCGTACGCCCGCCAGTTCCTCGGCCAGATGGACAAGCCGGACGTCGACTTCATCGAGGGCCTGTCGCCCGCGGTGTCCATCGACCAGAAGTCGACCTCGCGCAACCCGCGCTCGACGGTCGGCACGATCACCGAGGTCTACGACTACCTGCGTCTGCTCTTCGCGCGCATCGGCAAGCCGCACTGTCCCGAGTGCGGCCGCCCGATCTCGCGCCAGTCGCCGCAGGCCATCGTCGACAAGGTCCTGGAGCTGCCGGAGGGGAGCCGCTTCCAGGTGCTGTCGCCGCTGGTGCGCGAGCGCAAGGGCGAGTTCGTCGACCTGTTCGCGGACCTCCAGACCAAGGGCTACAGCCGCGCGCGGGTGGACGGCCAGACGATCCAGCTCTCCGAGCCGCCCACGCTCAAGAAGCAGGAGAAGCACACCATCGAGGTGGTCGTGGACCGCCTGACGGTGAAGGACTCCGCCAAGCGCCGCCTCACCGACTCCGTGGAGACCGCGCTCGGCCTGTCCGGCGGCATGGTCGTGCTCGACTTCGTCGACCTCCCCGAGGACGACCCCGAGCGCGAGCGCATGTACTCGGAGCACCTGTACTGCCCGTACGACGACCTCTCCTTCGAGGAGCTGGAGCCCCGCTCCTTCTCCTTCAACTCGCCCTTCGGCGCCTGCCCCGAGTGCACCGGCATCGGCACGCGCATGGAGGTCGACCCGGAGCTGATCGTCCCGGACGAGGACAAGTCCCTCGACGAGGGCGCCATCCACCCCTGGTCGCACGGGCACACCAAGGACTACTTCGGCCGCCTGATCGGCGCCCTCGCGGACGCGCTGGGCTTCCGGACCGACATCCCCTTCGCCGGTCTGCCGCAGCGCGCCAAGAAGGCGCTCCTCCACGGCCACAAGACGCAGATCGAGGTCCGCTACCGCAACCGGTACGGACGCGAGCGCGTGTACACCACCCCCTTCGAGGGCGCCGTCCACTTCGTCAAGCGCCGGCACAGCGAGGCCGAGAGCGACGCCAGCCGTGAGCGCTTCGAGGGCTACATGCGCGAGGTGCCCTGCCCCACCTGTGAGGGCACGCGCCTGAAGCCGATCGTCCTCGCGGTCACGATCATGGAGAAGTCGATCGCCGAGGTCTCCGCGATGTCGATCAGCGACTGCGCGGACTTCCTTGGCGAGCTGAAGCTCAACGCCCGCGACAAGAAGATCGCCGAGCGGGTGCTGAAGGAGGTCAACGAGCGGCTGCGGTTCCTGGTCGACGTCGGCCTGGACTACCTCTCGCTGAACCGAGCGGCCGGCACGCTCTCCGGCGGTGAGGCCCAGCGCATCCGCCTGGCCACCCAGATCGGTTCCGGCCTCGTCGGCGTCCTGTACGTCCTTGACGAGCCGTCCATCGGCCTGCACCAGCGTGACAACCACCGGCTGATCGAGACCCTGGTCCGGCTCCGCGACATGGGCAACACGCTCATCGTCGTCGAGCACGACGAGGACACCATCAAGGTCGCCGACTGGGTCGTCGACATCGGCCCCGGCGCGGGCGAGCACGGCGGCAAGGTCGTGCACAGCGGCTCCCTCAAGGAACTGCTGACCAACGCCGAGTCGCAGACCGGTCAGTATCTGTCCGGCAAGAAGTCGATCCCGCTGCCCGACATCCGGCGCCCGCAGGACCCCTCCCGTCGCCTCACGGTGCACGGCGCCCGTGAGAACAACCTGCAGGACATCGACGTGTCCTTCCCGCTGGGCGTCTTCACGGCCGTCACGGGTGTCTCCGGCTCCGGCAAGTCGACGCTGGTCAACGACATCCTGTACACGCACCTGGCCCGCGAGCTGAACGGCGCGCGCAACGTCCCCGGGCGGCACACGCGCGTGGACGGCGACGACCTCGTCGACAAGGTCGTGCACGTCGACCAGTCGCCCATCGGCCGCACCCCGCGGTCCAACCCGGCGACGTACACCGGCGTCTTCGACCACATCCGCAAGCTGTTCGCCGAGACGACCGAGGCGAAGGTCCGCGGCTACCTGCCCGGCCGCTTCTCCTTCAACGTCAAGGGCGGCCGCTGCGAGAACTGCGCGGGCGACGGCACCATCAAGATCGAGATGAACTTCCTCCCGGACGTCTACGTCCCGTGCGAGGTCTGCCACGGAGCCCGGTACAACCGGGAGACGCTGGAGGTCCACTACAAGGGCAAGTCCGTCTCCGAGGTCCTGAACATGCCGATCGAGGAGGCGACCGAGTTCTTCGAGGCCGTCCCGTCGATCGCCCGCCACCTGAACACGCTGAAGGACGTCGGCCTCGGCTACGTCCGCCTCGGCCAGTCCGCGACCACCCTGTCCGGCGGTGAGGCACAGCGCGTCAAGCTCGCCAGCGAGCTGCAGAAGCGCTCCACCGGACGCACGGTCTACGTCCTGGACGAGCCGACCACCGGTCTGCACTTCGAGGACATCAGCAAGCTGCTGAAGGTCCTCGCCGGCCTCGTCGACAAGGGCAACACGGTCATCGTCATCGAGCACAACCTCGACGTGATCAAGACCGCCGACTGGGTCGTCGACATGGGGCCGGAGGGCGGCGCCGGCGGCGGACTCGTCGTCGCGGAGGGCACGCCCGAGGAGGTCGCCGCGGTACCGGCCAGCCACACCGGCAAGTTCCTGCGCGAGATCCTCGGCGCCGACCGGATCAGCGACGCGGCCTCGGTGAAGGCCCCACGCAAGGCGGCGGCCAAGAAGACGGTCGCGGCCGGTTCGACGGCGCGGAAGACGGCCACGGCCCGGACGACCAAGGCCGCCAACAACACGGCGACCTCGAAGGCCGCCGGGGCGACCAAGAAGGCGGCACCCGCGAAGAAGACGACGCGGGCCCGCAAGGCGTGAGCCCAGCGACGCGCACGCCCTGACGCGTCCCGGAAGAACGAAGAGAACGGCGCCCCGCGGCAACTGTCCGCGGGGCGCCGTGCGTTTCGGTTAGAACTCCCCGAGTTCGGCGGCGAACGGCGGCTCCGCCCCCGCCCGCGAGCAGGTGATCGCCGCCGCGCGGGCCGCGAACCGCAGCAGCCGGGTCCAGCCGTCGGCGCCCAGCCCCGCGAGCGCCTCGGGGGAGAGGGCGTCCTGGGCGGACAGACCGTGCAGCAGGGCCGCGTTCACCGTGTCGCCGGCCCCGATCGTGTCCACGACCTCGACCTTCTCGCCCGGCACGGAGTGCTCCACGCCGTCCCGGGTGAAGACGGTGAGGCCGTCGCCGCCCCGAGTGATCACCACGGCCGAGGGACCCGCGGCCAGCCACTCGCGCGGGGTGCCGCCCAGCCACTCGGCGTCCTCCGCGGAGAGCTTCAGCAGCGTCACCGAGGGCAGCCAGCCCTTGAAGCGCTCCCGGTAGGCGTCCGCGTCGGGAATGAGGCCCGCCCGGATGTTGGGGTCGAGCGCGGTGAACAGGCCTTGGCCGGCGGCGCTCCGCATCAGCTCCTCATAGGCGCTCGCTCCCGGTTCCAGGACGAGCGAGCAGGTGCCGAAGGACACCGCGCGCGCCGTGGCGGGGAGGACGGCGGGGGCCGCGAACAGGCGGTCGGCGGTGCCCTCGACGTAGAAGGAGTAGGCGGCCGAGCCGTTCCCGTCGACGGTGGCGACGGCGAGGGTGGTCGGTTCGGTGCCCCGCTGGACACCCGAGACGTCGACGCCCGCCCCGCGCAGCCCGTCGAGCAGGGCCTCGCCGAAGGCGTCGTGGGACGTGCGGGAGCAGAAGGCGGTGGGGGAGCCGAGGCGGCCGAGGGCCAGGGCCGTGTTGTACGGTCCGCCGCCGAGCGCCGGTTTCAGGCCGGCGAGGGCACCCGTGCCCTGCGGTACCAGGTCGATCAGTGCCTCACCGGCGACGACGATCACGAGACGGTTCCTTTCCTGGGCTGTTCGGGTCGGTCGAGCTGCTCGCGCCCCGCGGACGCCGTGTGCCGATCAGGGCAGCCGCACGAGGTCCGGTGGACGAAGGCGCAGGGGAGCCGCACGGTCCGGGCGGGCGCGTCCGGCGCGGCCAGACGGTCGAGCAGCACCCGCACGGCCTGCGCGCCGATCTCCTTGCTGGGCTGGGCGATCGCGGTGAGCCGGGGCGAGAACAGGTCCGCCCAGGCGAAGTCGTCGAAGCAGCACAGGGCGATGTCGTCCGGCACGGACAGTCCTCGCTCGCGCAAGGCCCTCAGGGCGCCGATGGTCATCGCGTTGTTGGCGGTGATGAGCGCCGTCGGCGGAGTGGCCAGGGACAGCAGGGCCGCCGTGGCCTGCTCGGCGCCGGCCGACGCGGAGTTGCCGGGGACGACGAGGCGTTCGTCGTACGGCAGCCCGGACGCGGCGAGGCCGTGCCGGTAGCCGGTGATCCTTTCGCCGGTGGTGCTCAGCCCGGGCAGGCCGGCGACCAGGCCGATCCTGCGGTGGCCGAGGCCGGAGAGGTGGGTGACGAGCTGGGCCATCGGTTCGGTGCTCTCGGCGCACACCTGGTCGAAGCGCGCTCCGCCGTCGACGCCCACGTCGACGCCCACGTCGCCGCCGGCGTCGGCGTGGGCGTCGACCACCCGGTCCAGGAACACGGTCGGCACGCAGTGGCGGCCCAGGTAGGCGAGGAGCCCGCGCGGGTCCGCGGACGGGGCGACGATCATGCCGTCCACGCGTCGCTCGTGGAGCAGCTGGACGACCTTGCGTTCGTGCTCGGGGTCGTCGTGCGGGTCGGCGATGAGCAGGCTGTAGCCCTCCTCCAGGGCACCGGCCTCGACACCTTGGAGGATCTCCGTGAAGTACGGGTTGCTGATCGCCGACACCGCGAGCCCGATGGAGCGGGTGCGGGAGGTCACCAGGGAGCGGGCCAGGGTGTTGGGCGTGTAGCCCAGTTCGTCGATCGCGTCGAGCACCGCCTGGCGGGTGCGGGGCAGCACCGGGCGCGTGCCGTTCAGTACGTGGGAGACGGTCGCCACGGAGACTCCGGCGCTCCGTGCGACGTCGGCCATGGTGGGCATCGCGTTGTCTCCCTGCGCCGCGGTGGGGGCCTTCTGGCCGGGACGGTATCCCATCCAGCGTCTGACGTAAACGCTTGCGCAAACGTTTACGAGTCATCCAGCCCTCGTCCCCACCCGGCGCCCGGCGGGCGGACCGCCCCCGGGTATCGTCGGCCTGCACCGCCCCCGACCAGTGGAGACCCTGATGCCCGGCCGATCCCCCGCGAGCCGTCGTACCGTCCTGCGCGGAGCCGCCGTGACTCCACTCGCCGGACTCGGCCTGACCGCCTGCGCGGGAGTGGGAGGCGGCGTCACGGCCGACGCCACGCCGACCGGGCCGGTCGAGCTCGGGGCCGAGAGCGAGGTCACGAAGGGCGGCGCCAAGCTGTACCGGGACCACAACGTGGTGGTCAGCCGGGACGGCAACGGCACCCTCAAGGCGTACAGCACGATCTGCACGCACGCGGGATGCGCCATCAACAAGCTCGAGGGCACGAAGCTGATCTGTCCGTGCCACGGGAGCGAGTTCGACGCCGTGACCGGAAAGGTGGTCCAGGCCCCGGCCACCGAGCCGCTGAACGAGCTGTCGGTCAAGGCCGCGAACGGGAAGCTCGTGGCGGGCCCGGGCGCCTGATCCCCTCACCCGGAGCCGTCGACGGCACCGCGCGTCGGAGCGGTCACTCCCAGTCCCAGCCGATCCCCACGAGGCCGGGCCGGACCCGCGGCTCGACCAGGTGGACCGAGCGGTGCACCCCGCTCAGCGGCAGCTCCTGCCGGCCGCTGCGCGGGGCCGCCGCCGAGTGCTGGGCGAACCGGTGGCAGCGCGCCGGCAGCGCGGCGGGGTCGAAGCGCACCTGGAGCGCGTACTGGCCGCCGGGAAAGCCGAAGCCGTGGACGTACTCGCGCGAGATCCCGGCCGTGCCGTCCTCGACGCCGTACCGGAAGAGGAAGGTGTCGCCGGACCGCAGCCGGGTGCCGAAGAGCAACTCGGTGACGAGGACGCCCGTGTCCCGGTCCAGGCGGACGCGTCCCGTGCGGCAGTTCTCCAGGGCGTGCACCCGCATCCGCTCCGGCGCGCAGCCCGGGTCGCCGTGGTGGACGGCCACGAACCGGTCGACGCCGTCCCGGTGGGCCCGCACGATGTGGTGCGACTCGCGTCCGGCCAGCTCACGGCGGCCTCCGATGCGCACCCGCTCGTGGTGCCCGAGGGTGTGCAGGCCCCCGTCGAGGGACCAGCCGAGGTCGGCCAGGAGCCGGTCCAGGACGCCGGAGGCCTCGATCAGGGAGCGGTACGAGCGGACGGCAGGGCGCCGGGCGGCCGTGTGCTCGTCGGCCTCGGCGAGCAGCCGTATCAGCGACTCGTCCGGCAGCTGCAGGATCTCCTCCAGGGCCCGTACGGCCCGGAGCGACTCCGGGCGCTGCGGGCGCCGGGCGCCCTGCTGCCAGTAGCTCAGGCTGGTGACGCCCACCCGGACCCCGTACCGCGACAGATGGTGCTGCACCCGCTGGAGCGGCAGTCCGCGGGCGGCGATCGCGGCGCGCAGCGCTATGTGGAAGGGGCCGCCCCGCAGGGCCGTGTCCAGTTCCGCGGTGGCGACGTCAGCGTGCTGTGTGGCGTGCCGCATGCCGAGGGGCCTCTCTGTGAAGGTTCACTACGGTTGGTCAGACCGTTCGCGTGGTGCTTCGGGGCCACCCCGTCGGCGCCGGGGCGTCTGCGCAGCCGTACGCCGTATCCGGACGCCGTCGTTCACGGCCCGAGTTCCCCCGCATTGAAGCGTGTTGACCAAGCCCCGACAACACCTCGTGCCCAAGGGGGCCGCGCACCTGGCTGAGCCGTGACCCCTTCATGCGGGGCCGCCCGCGCCCGGCTGTCCGGCGTTGTCCACAGGCCCGCCGGAGTGTCACCGCTCGCCAGTAGGGTGTGAGACATGGCCGACCCCTCCAGCTACCGCCCCAGGCCGGGAGAGATTCCGGACTCTCCCGGGGTCTACAGGTTCCGCGACGAGCACCGCCGGGTGATCTACGTCGGAAAGGCGAAGAGCCTGCGCCAGCGCCTGGCGAACTACTTCCAGGACCTGGCGAGCCTGCACCCGCGCACCCGGACGATGGTCACCACCGCCGCGTCCGTCGAGTGGACCGTCGTGTCCACGGAGGTCGAGGCGCTGCAGCTGGAGTACTCCTGGATCAAGGAATTCGACCCCCGGTTCAACGTCAAGTACCGCGACGACAAGAGCTACCCCTACCTCGCGGTGACGATGAACGAGGAGTTCCCGCGCGTACAGGTGATGCGCGGTCACAAGAAGAAGGGCGTCCGGTATTTCGGCCCGTACGGGCACGCGTGGGCGATCCGGGACACGGTCGACCTGCTGCTGCGCGTCTTTCCCGTGCGCACCTGCTCGGCGGGTGTCTTCAAGAACGCCGCCCGCACCGGCCGCCCCTGCCTGCTCGGCTACATCGGCAAGTGCTCCGCGCCCTGCGTGGGCCGGATCTCCGCCGAGGAACACCGCGAACTCGCCGAGGAGTTCAGCGACTTCATGGCCGGGCGCACGGGCACGTACCTCCGCCGTCTCGAAAGGCAGATGACGGAGGCGGCCGACGAGATGGAGTACGAGCGGGCCGCCCGCCTGCGCGACGACATCGGGGCCCTGAAGAAGGCCATGGAGAAGAGCGCGGTCGTGCTCGCCGACGCGACCGACGCCGACCTGATCGCGGTCGCCGAGGACGAGCTGGAGGCGGCCGTCCAGATCTTCCACGTGCGCGGCGGACGGGTGCGCGGTCAGCGCGGCTGGGTGACCGACAAGGTCGAGGAGGTCACCACGGCCGCCCTCGTCGAGCACGCCCTCCAGCAGCTGTACGGCGAGGAGACCGGGGACGCCGTCCCCAAGGAGGTCCTGGTCCCGGCCCTGCCCGACCCGGTGGAGCCGGTGCAGGAGTGGCTGACCGGCCGGCGCGGCTCGAACGTGTCGCTGCGCATCCCGCAGCGCGGCGACAAGCGGGCCCTGATGGAGACCGTCGAGCGCAACGCCCAGCAGTCCCTCGTCCTGCACAAGACCAAGCGCGCCTCCGACCTCACCACGCGCTCGCGCGCCCTGGAGGAGATCGCCGAGGCCCTGGACCTGGACAGCGCCCCGCTGCGGATCGAGTGCTACGACATCTCGCATCTCCAGGGCGACGACGTCGTGGCCTCCATGGTCGTCTTCGAGGACGGGCTGCAGCGCAAGAGCGAGTACCGCCGCTTCCAGATCAAGGGCTTCGAGGGGCAGGACGACGTCCGCTCCATGCACGAGGTGATTACCCGCCGCTTCCGGCGCTACCTCGCCGAGAAGGAGCGGACCGGCGAGTGGGCGGACGAGACCGGCTCGGCCAACGGTCTCCAGGACGGTGACGGCTCGGCCGACGGTCTCCAAGCCGGTGAAGGCTCGACGAACGTCCTCCAGGACGGCGACGGCTCGACCAACGGCCTCAAGGACGACGACGGCCGTCCCCGGAAGTTCGCCTACCCGCCCCAGCTCGTCGTCGTCGACGGCGGACAGCCGCAGGTCGCCGCTGCTCAGCGCGCCCTGGACGATCTCGGCATCGACGACATCGCTGTCTGCGGCCTCGCCAAGCGCCTGGAGGAGGTCTGGCTGCCGCGGGAGGACGACCCGGTGGTGCTGCCGCGCACCAGCGAGGGCCTGTATCTGCTGCAGCGCGTGCGCGACGAGGCCCACCGGTTCGCGATCACGTACCAGCGCACCAAGCGGGCCAAGCGCTTCCGGGCCGGTCCCCTGGACGACGTGCCGGGCCTCGGCGAGACACGCAAACAGGCGTTGATCAAGCACTTCGGCTCGGTGAAGAAGCTGCGGTCCGCGACAATCGACCAGATCCAGGAGGTGCCCGGGATAGGCCGCAAGACGGCCGAGACCATCGCCGCGGCCCTCGCCCAGGCGGCTCCGGCCGCGCCCGCCGTGAACACGGCGACTGGAGAGATCATGGATGACGAGGAACCCGATACGACGGCGGGTTCCTCGGGGGAGCCCGTGACCGCGGGCACCCGGGACGAACGACGGGGGCAGGAGACATGACCGAGCACGACGCACAGCCCACAGCCGAGCGAGATCAGGCGCCCAGGGAAACGGGAGAGGACCAGCCGCAGCAGGCGGTTCAGGAAAACGGAGAACAGGTGAGTACGGACACCACCGCGGCCGGGGTCCCCGAGGCGGCCATCCCCGAGTTGGTGATCATCTCCGGCATGTCCGGAGCCGGCCGGTCGACGGCGGCCAAGTGTCTGGAGGACCTCGGCTGGTTCGTCGTCGACAACCTGCCGCCCGCCCTGATCCCCACCATGGTGGAGCTCGGCGCCCGCTCCCAGGGCAACGTGGCGCGGATCGCGGTCGTCGTCGACGTACGCGGCCGCCGCTTCTTCGACAACCTGCGCGAATCCCTCGCGGACCTGGCGGCGAAGAGCGTCACGCGCCGCATCGTCTTCCTGGAGTCCTCCGACGAGGCCCTGGTGAGACGCTTCGAGTCGGTGCGCCGCCCGCACCCCCTCCAGGGCGACGGCCGCATCGTGGACGGCATCGCCGCCGAGCGCGAGCTGCTGCGCGAGCTGCGCGGCGACGCCGACCTGGTGATCGACACCTCCAGCCTCAACGTGCACGAGCTGCGGGCCAAGATGGACGCCCAGTTCGCCGGCGAGGAGGAGCCGGAGCTGCGGGCCACCGTGATGTCCTTCGGGTTCAAGTACGGCCTGCCGGTCGACGCCGACCTGGTCGCCGACATGCGGTTCCTGCCGAACCCGCACTGGGTCCCGGAGCTGCGCCCGTACAGCGGCCTCAACGAGGAGGTCGCCGCCTACGTCTTCAACCAGCCCGGAGCCAAGGAGTTCCTCGACCGGTACGCCGAGCTGCTGCGGCTGATCGCGGCCGGCTACCGGCGCGAGGGCAAGCGCTATGTGACCATCGCCATCGGCTGTACCGGCGGCAAGCACCGCTCGGTCGCCATGTCGGAGAAGCTCGCCGCGCGGCTCGCGGCCGAGGGCGTGGAGACGGTGGTCGTGCACCGGGACATGGGACGGGAATGACGCAACGCACTCCGCGGCTGGGCAGGCTGCGCCGGATGGTCCCCGAGGCACGCCCGGTCCGCACCGGGTCCGAGACCCGGACGGCCCGCCCGGCCGAGCGCCGCGGCGGCCGGGCACGCCGCCGTGGCGCCCAGCCCAAGGTGGTCGCCCTGGGCGGCGGCATGGGCCTGTCCGCTTCGCTCGCCGCGCTGCGCCGGATCACCGGCGACCTCACCGCCGTCGTCACCGTGGCCGACGACGGCGGCTCCAGCGGGCGCCTGCGCGACGAGCTGGGCGTGCTGCCGCCCGGCGACCTGCGCAAGGCGCTGGCCGCGCTGTGCGGAGACGACGACTGGGGCCAGACCTGGGCCCGGGTCATCCAGCACCGCTTCCACTCCAAGGGCGACCTGCACGACCACGCGGTCGGCAACCTGCTGATCGTCGCCCTGTGGGAGCAGCTCGGCGACCATGTGCAGGCCCTCGACCTGGTCGGCAAGCTGCTCGGCGCGCACGGGCGCGTGCTGCCCATGTCCGCCGTGCCGCTGGAGCTCCAGGCCCTGGTCAAGGGGCACGACCCGGAGCGGCCGGAGGAGGTGGACACCGTCCGTGGGCAGGCCACCGTCGCCCTGACCCCCGGCGAGGTGCAGTCCGTGCACCTGGTGCCGCACGACCCGCCCGCGGTCCCCGAGGCCGTCGCCGCGGTCCTGGACGCCGACTGGGTGGTCCTCGGCCCCGGTTCCTGGTTCTCCTCGGTCATCCCGCACCTGCTCGTGCCCGAGCTCCTGGACGCGCTCACGGAGACCAAGGCGCGCCGGGTGCTCTCGCTGAACCTCGCCCCGCAGCCCGGAGAAACCGAGGGCTTCTCCCCGCAGCGTCATTTGGAGGTTTTGGGGCGACACGCCCCTAAACTCGCCCTGGACGTGGTGCTGGCCGACGAGGCCGCGGTGCCCGACCGCGACTCGCTCACCGAGGCCGCCAAGCGGCTCGGAGCCGCGGTCGAGCTGGCGCCGGTGGCCCGGACCGACGGAAGCCCCCGGCACGACCCGGAGCTGCTGGCCGCCGCGTACGACCGTATTTTTCGGATGCATGGAAGGATCGGCCCATGGCGATGACGGCAGCGGTGAAGGACGAGATCTCCCGGCTCCCCGTCACCCGGACCTGCTGCAGGAAGGCGGAGGTTTCCGCCATCCTGCGGTTCGCCGGCGGCCTTCACCTGGTGAGCGGGCGCATCGTGATCGAGGCGGAGCTGGACACCGCGATGGCGGCCCGGCGGCTCAAGCGGGACATCCTGGAGATCTTCGGGCACAGTTCCGAGCTGATCGTGATGGCGCCCGGCGGGCTGCGCCGCGGCTCGCGCTACGTGGTGCGCGTGGTGGCGGGCGGCGACCAGCTGGCCCGCCAGACGGGTCTCGTCGACGGCCGCGGCCGGCCGATCCGGGGCCTGCCCCCGCAGGTGGTCTCCGGGGCCACCTGCGACGCGGAGGCGGCCTGGCGCGGGGCGTTCCTGGCGCACGGCTCGCTCACGGAGCCCGGCCGCTCCTCCTCCCTGGAGGTGACCTGCCCCGGTCCCGAGGCCGCGCTCGCGCTGGTCGGCGCCGCCCGCCGGCTGTCGATCGCGGCGAAGGCCCGCGAGGTGCGCGGAGTGGACCGGGTCGTCGTCCGTGACGGTGACGCGATCGGCGCCCTGCTGACCCGCCTCGGCGCGCACGAGTCCGTGCTCGCCTGGGAGGAGCGCCGGATGCGCCGCGAGGTCCGCGCCACGGCCAACCGGCTCGCCAACTTCGACGACGCCAACCTGCGCCGCTCCGCGCGCGCGGCGGTCGCCGCCGGTGCCCGTGTGCAGCGCGCCCTGGAGATCCTCGGCGACGAGGTCCCCGAGCACCTCGCGGCCGCCGGCCGGCTGCGCATGGAGCACAAGCAGGCCTCCCTGGAGGAACTGGGCGCCCTCGCCGACCCGCCGCTGACCAAGGACGCCGTGGCGGGCCGGATCCGCCGACTGCTCGCGATGGCCGACAAGCGTGCCTCCGACCTGGGTATCCCGGGCACGGAGGCCAACCTCTCCGAGGAGCTCGCCGACAACCTGGCGGGGTGAACGAAGCAGGACAACTGGCCGGTGCCGACGCCCGTTTGGGTGTCGGCACCGGCGTTTGTGTGTCTTTGAGGCGCTCTTGACTCGATCATGGACTGACATGAGCCTGGCAACCTGTTCGCCGCCGTGGCGGACCACCGCTAGGGGGGTTCATGAGACACAGAGCGAGATCGATCCTCGCTGTCGGCGCGCTCCTGCTCGGCGGAGCGAGCCTTGCGCCCATAGCCCAGGCGCAGAGCGGAAGTTCCTCCCCGTCCGACCCCGACGAGGTCAAGGTCTTCCGCGCCGAAGTCACCCAGAAGCAGATACCCCTGCTGCTCCAGGCGGGCCAGGACGGCCACGAGTTGGACGCACGGCCGGCCGGGAACGGCCGGAGCGCCGTCGAGGTCTACCTCACCGACCAACAGGCCGGGAAACTGCGGAAGCAGGGCGTCGACCTCACCGAACACACGCTCTCGGCCAAGGCCGAGGCGCGCGTCGAGGACGCCGCCCAGGGCGTGTTCCGCCCGTACAGCGCAAGCGGCGGTCTGGAGCAGGAGATCGTCGGCACCGGTCGGGCCCACCCGGATCTCACCAAGGTCGAGTCCATCGGCAAGACCGTCGACGGCCAGGACATCCTCGCGCTCAAACTGACCCGGAACGCGAAGAAGTCGAAGGACGGCTCGAAGCCCTCCGTGCTGTACATGTCCAACCAGCACGCCCGTGAGTGGATCACGCCGGAGATGACCCGGCGTCTGATGCACTACTACCTGGACAACTACAAGACGGACAAGCGGATCAAGAAGATCGTCGACTCGACCGAGCTGTGGTTCGTCCTCTCGGCCAACCCCGACGGCTACGACTACACCTTCCAGAACTCCGACACCCGCCTGTGGCGCAAGAACCTCAGGGACGTCAACGGCGACGGTGTCATCTCCACCGGCGACGGCGTCGACCTCAACCGCAACTTCGCCTACAAGTGGGGCTACGACGACGAGGGTTCGTCCCCCAACCCGACCAGCCAGACCTACCGGGGCGCGAGCCCCGGGTCCGAGCCGGAGACCCGGGCGCTGGACGCCTTCGAGAAGCGCGTCGGCTTCACGTACGGCATCAACTACCACTCGGCCGCCGAACTGCTCCTCTACGGCGTCGGCTGGCAGGTGGCCACCCCGACGCCGGACGACGTCCTGTACAAGGCGCTCGCCGGCACCCCCGAGCACTCCGCGGTCCCGGGCTACCACCCGCAGGTCTCCTCGGAGCTGTACACCACCAACGGCGAGGCGGACGGCCACGCGTCCAACGTCAACGGCATGTCGATGTTCACCCCCGAGATGTCGACCTGTCAGACCGCCTCGAACCTCGACCCGAACGACGCCTGGAAGGCCTCCGACTGCCAGTCGGTCTTCAACTTCCCCGACGACGAGAAGCTGATCCAGCAGGAGTTCCAGAAGAACGTCCCGTTCGCGCTCTCCGTCGCCGAGACCGCCGCCCACCCCGACCGGCCGGTCTCCTCGGTCGGCCTGAGCGCCGCCGACTTCACCCCGGCGACGTTCTCCACGTCGTACGCCCGCGGCGCCGACCAGCAGGTCTCGGTCGTCGTACGGAAGTCCGTGCGCGACAAGGAGCTCAAGTACCGCGTCAACGGCGGCCGTACGCAGGACCGGGCGCTGCGGCCCTGGAAGGGCGGCGAGACCTACGGCGGCGACGACAACCTCTACTTCGACGAGTACCGGGCCAAGGTCCAGGACGGTGCGCCGGGCGACAAGGTCGAGGTGTGGTTCACCGGCCGGGCCACAGGCGGCAAGAAGGTCTCCAGCGCGCACTTCACCTACACCGTCGCCGAACGGCCGCGCGCGGACACCCTCGTCGTCGCCGAGGAGGGCGCGGCCGCCACACAGGCCCAGAAGTACGTGGACGCGCTGAAGGCGAACGGCCGCAGGGCGATCGTCTGGGACGTCGCCACCCAGGGCGCGCCCGACGCGCTCGCCGTGCTCAAGTACTTCAGGACCGTCGTGCACTACTCGGGCGCGACCGGCCCCGGCAACGACACCCAGCTCCAGCTGCGCGCCTACCTGAACGAGGGCGGCAGGCTGATCGAGGCCGGCGAACTGGCCGGTGGCAGCGTGAAACTCGCCGACGGCACCCCGTCGGACGACTTCAGCCAGTACTACCTGGGCGCCTACTCGCGCACCTCGACCCCCGGAGCCACCGGCTTCACCGGCTCCGGCAACCTCGGCGGCTTCACCGGCGCCCTCGGCGACGCTCCCGGCAACGCGCTCGACAAGGCAGGGACCTACGGCGTCACCTCCGACGAGCTGTCCGTGGCCAAGTACCCGCAGTTCGCCAGCGCGGGGGCGGGCCAGTTCGCCGGAACCGTCAACCCGTACGGACCGTTCGCGGGCTCGGCCATGGCCGCCGCGGTCCACACCGACGACGCCTACAAGCGCCTCACCCGCACCATCGACCTGACCGGCGTCGGCGCCGCCGACAAGCCGACCCTCAGCACCCGGCTGCTGTGGGACACCGAACCCGGCTACGACCACGCCGTGATCGAGGCGCACACCGTCGGCGCCCACGACTGGACGACCCTCCCGGAGACGGGCGGCGCCACCAGCACCGCCGTCCCGGCGGAGTGCGGGGCCGGATTCCTGATCGGCGAGCACCCGTGGCTCAAGCACTATCTGACGCTCGCGGACAACGCCTGCGCGGCGACCGGGACCACCGGTTCCTGGAACAGCCTCACCGGCAGCTCCAGCGGCTGGCAGCAGGTCGGCTTCGACCTGAGCGCCTACGCGGGCACGTCCGTCCAGGTCTCGATCAGCTACATCACCGACCCCGGCAGCGGCGGCCACGGCGTCCTCGCCGACGACGCCTCGCTCGTGGTCGGCGGCACGGCGAAGGAGACCGAGGGCTTCGAGTCGTCACTGGGTCCCTGGAGCGTGGCCGGACCGCCCGCCGGCAGCCCGGCGGTCCTGAAGGACTGGACCCGCACCGGAGTCCTGTTCAAGACGTACGGAGCGGTCACCACGAAGGACACCGTGCTGCTGGGCTTCGGTCTGGAGCAGGTCCCCGCGGCGGCCGACCGGACGGCCCTGGTCAAGAAGGCGCTGGCGTCACTCGACAAGTGAGCCGACCCGCTCACGAACGAGTGACAACACCGCCGCGAGGCACCGTCATTTCCTGACATGGCGGGGCGATCAACCCCCCGAAGAATGGCGGTCCGTACCCCTACTGACGGGTACGGACCGCCCTGCCGCGTATGAGGCATCTGGATGTCACCTCGGGAGCCTCAGAGAGGTAGGGTCGGGGGTGGTCGGGGACATCCCAAATACAGCTCGCCGGCACCGCATGGCCGGCGTACCAACGAGGAGATCGGTTCGTGACGATCCGCGTAGGCATCAACGGCTTCGGTCGTATCGGTCGCAATTACTTCCGCGCGCTGCTGGAGCAGGGCGCAGACATCGAGATCGTGGCTGTCAACGACCTGGGTGACACCGCGACCACCGCGCACCTGCTGAAGTACGACACCATCCTGGGTCGCCTGAAGCAGGAGGTGACCCACACCGCCGACACGATCACCGTGGACGGCCACACCATCAAGGTCCTCTCCGAGCGCAACCCCGCCGACATTCCGTGGGGCGAGCTGGGCGTCGACATCGTCATCGAGTCGACCGGCATCTTCACCAAGAAGGAAGACGCCGCGAAGCACATCGCCGGTGGCGCAAAGAAGGTCCTCATCTCGGCTCCGGCCTCCGGCGAGGACATCACCATCGTGATGGGCGTCAACCAGGACAAGTACGACCCGGCGAACCACCACGTCATCTCCAACGCCTCCTGTACCACCAACTGCGTGGCGCCGATGGCGAAGGTCCTCGACGAGAACTTCGGCATCGTCAAGGGTCTGATGACCACGGTGCACGCGTACACCAACGACCAGCGCATCCTGGACTTCCCGCACAAGGACCTGCGCCGCGCCCGTGCCGCCGCGGAGAACATCATCCCGACCACGACGGGTGCCGCCAAGGCCACCGCCCTGGTCCTCCCGCAGCTCAAGGGCAAGCTGGACGGCATCGCCATGCGCGTCCCGGTCCCCACCGGCTCGGTCACCGACCTCGTCCTGGAGCTGGGCCGCGAGGTCACCAAGGAAGAGATCAACGCCGCCTTCCAGAAGGCCGCCGAGGGCGAGCTCAAGGGCATCCTCGAGTACACCGAGGACCCGATCGTCTCCTCCGACATCGTCAACGCCCCGGCGTCCTGCACCTTCGACTCCTCCCTGACCATGGTTCAGGAGGGCAAGAACGTGAAGGTCATCGGCTGGTACGACAACGAGTGGGGCTACTCCAACCGCCTCGTCGACCTGACGGTCTTCGTCGGCAACCAGCTCTGATCGGCAGAGCAGGCACCTGATGTGCAGCAGGGCTCGGGCAGCGCACCGTCGCGCTGCCCGAGCCCTGACGCACGTGCGGATCGACCCTCTATGTACGGTCGATCAGCCCTCGTACGATCAAGAGCCCTCCTCAGGAGTCCCCTCATGAAGACCATCGACGAACTTCTCGCGGAAGGCGTGGACGGCAAGCGGGTCTTCGTCCGCGCCGACCTCAACGTGCCGCTCGCCGACGGCGTCATCACCGACGACGGCCGCATCCGCGCCGTCCTGCCCACCGTCAAGGCCCTCGCCGAGGCGGGCGCCAGGGTGGTCGTCGCCTCGCACCTGGGCCGCCCCAAGGGCGCTCCGGACCTCGCCTTCTCGCTGCTGCCCGCCGCCGAGCGGCTCGGTGAACTCCTCGGCGCCCCGGTCGCCTTCGCCCAGGACACCGTCGGCCCCGCCGCCCACGACGCCGTGAACGGTCTTCAGCCCGGCCAGGTCGCGGTCATCGAGAACCTGCGCTTCAACGCCGGCGAGACCGCCAAGGACGACACCGAGCGCGGCGAGTTCGCCGACCGGCTGGCCGCCCTCGCGGACGTCTACGTCGGCGACGGCTTCGGCGCGGTCCACCGCAAGCACGCCTCCGTGTACGACCTCCCGGCCCGCCTGCCGCATTACGCCGGCTACCTCATCGCCACCGAGGTCGGCGTCCTGAAGAAGCTCACCCAGGACGTCAAGCGCCCCTACGTCGTCGCCCTCGGCGGCGCCAAGGTCTCCGACAAGCTCGCCGTCATCGACGAGCTGCTCGGCAAGGCCGACCGCCTCCTCATCGGCGGCGGCATGGCCTACACCTTCCTCAAGGCCAAGGGCTACGAGGTCGGCATCTCCCTCCTCCAGGAGGACCAGGTCCCGACCGTCACCGAGTACATGGAGCGCGCGCAGAAGCAGGGCGTCGAGCTGCTTCTCCCCGTGGACGTCGTGGTCGCCCGGGAGTTCCCGGACCTGAAGGCCAAGGCTCCCACCGAGCACACCGTGGTCGACGCGGACAAGATCCCCGCCGACCAGGAGGGCCTGGACATCGGCCCGAAGACTCGCGAGCTGTACGCCGCGAAGCTCGCCGACGCCGAGACCGTTTTCTGGAACGGTCCCATGGGCGTCTTCGAGCACCCCGACTACGCCGAGGGCACCAGGGCGGTCGCCCAGGCTCTCGTCGAAGCGGACGGTTTCTCCGTCGTCGGCGGCGGTGACTCCGCCGCTGCCGTGCGTACGCTCGGCTTCGACGAGAACGCGTTCGGTCACATCTCGACCGGTGGCGGCGCCTCCCTCGAATACCTCGAGGGCAAGACGCTCCCCGGCCTCGCCGCACTGGAGGACTGACCTCGATGAGCACGCGCACGCCGATCATGGCGGGCAACTGGAAGATGAACCTCAACCACCTGGAGGCCATCGCCCACGTCCAGAAGCTCGCCTTCGCCCTGGCCGACAAGGACTACGAGGCCGTCGAGGTCGCCGTCCTGCCGCCCTTCACCGACCTGCGCTCGGTGCAGACCCTGGTCGACGGGGACAAGCTCAAGATCAAGTACGGCGCCCAGGACCTCTCGGCGCACGACTCGGGCGCCTACACCGGCGAGATCTCGGGCCCCATGCTGGCCAAGCTGAAGTGCACGTACGTGGTCATCGGCCACTCCGAGCGCCGCCAGTACCACAACGAGACCGACGAGCTCGTGAACGCCAAGGTCAAGGCCGCCTTCAAGCACGGCCTGACCCCGATCCTGTGCGTCGGCGAGGAACTGCACGTCCGCGAGGCCGGCGACCACGTCACGCACACGCTCGCCCAGGTCGAGGGCGGTCTGAAGGACGTCACGGCCGAGCAGGCCGAGATCGTCGTGATCGCCTACGAGCCCGTCTGGGCCATCGGCACCGGCAAGGTCTGCGGTGCCGCGGACGCCCAGGAGGTCTGCGCCGCCATCCGTGGCAAGATCGCCGAGCTGTACACGCAGGACGTGGCCGACAAGGTCCGCGTCCAGTACGGCGGCTCCGTGAAGTCCGGGAACGTCGCCGAGATCATGGCCCAGGCCGACATCGACGGCGCTCTGGTGGGCGGTGCCTCGCTGGACGCGGACGAGTTCGTCAAGATCGTCCGCTTCCGCGACCAGTGAGTATGCGGTAGCGGGGATCCGTCGTACCCTTGCGGGGGCATGGTGGTACGCCACCGTGTCCCCGTCGTCCATCCGAATCCGAGGAAGTTGGTCCAGCCGTGGTTTTGGGGTTCTCGATCGCCCTGATCGTCTTCAGCCTGCTGCTGATGCTGCTGGTGCTGATGCACAAGGGGAAGGGCGGCGGCCTCTCCGACATGTTCGGTGGCGGCATGCAGTCGTCCGTCGGCGGCTCCTCCGTCGCCGAGCGCAACCTCGACCGCATCACGCTGGTGGTCGGCCTGCTGTGGTTCGCGTGCATCGTCGTCCTCGGCCTGCTGATGAAGACGAGCAGCTGATCACGTCCCGTACGCACATTCCGTACGTAAGGCCCCATGTTCGGTACGCGCACCTGAGCGCGGCCTATCATGGGGCTTGCGTCTAGGTGTGAGGGTTGTAACTCCAATCACTGGACGCGCGTTGGGCCTTACGTAGACTGAGGCGCTCGCAGCGGAGCGAAACGCCGACTCGCTTCGCGGCACCATCACGCAGGGAGTTACGACCGTGGCAAGTGGCAACGCGATCCGAGGAAGCCGGGTCGGGGCGGGGCCGATGGGCGAGGCCGAGCGCGGCGAGTCCGCGCCGCGTCTGCGCATCTCCTTCTGGTGCTCCAACGGGCATGAGACGCAGCCTAGCTTCGCCAGCGACGCGCAGGTTCCCGAGACCTGGGACTGCCCGCGCTGCGGCTTCCCGGCCGGACAGGACCGGGACAACCCGCCGGACCCGCCGCGCACCGAGCCGTACAAGACGCACCTCGCGTACGTACGGGAGCGGCGCAGCGACGCGGACGGCGAGGCGATCCTCGCCGAGGCGCTCGCCAAACTGCGGGGCGAAATCTAGAAGTTGTGACCGGCCGGGCGCCCGAGGGCGTCTGGCCGGAGCTGTTTCGCGCGGTCACCGACGCCCCGTTGTCAGTGGCGCCCTTTACGGTGTGTGCATCGACGCATCGTGAGGGGGACGCGTGACGGCGGTGGAGACGACAGGCGTGGGCACACCCACCTGGCGCGGGGGATTCGGGCGGTTGTGGACCGCCGCCGTGGTCTCCCGGTTCGGAGACGCCCTGCGTACGTCGGCCCTGCCCCTGCTCGCCGTACGCCTGACCGACGAGCCCCTCGTCATCGCCTCCGTGACCGCGTGCGGGTATCTCCCGTGGCTGCTGTTCGGGCTGCTCGGCGGCGCCCTGGCGGACCGCGTGGACCAGCAGCGGGCGATGTGGGCCGTGGACACCGTGCGGGGCCTGCTCGTCGCCGCGTTCGCGCTGGCGGTGGGCCTCGGACACGCCTCCGTGCCCCTGCTGCTCGCCCTCGCGTTCTCGCTGACCACCCTGCAGACGCTCTTCGACAACGCCGCCACGGCCCTGCTGCCCGCCCTGGTGCCGCGCGAGGCCCTGGGCGGCGCCAACGCCCGTCTGATGACCGGTCAGCAGCTCGCCGGCGGCCTGCTGGCGGTCCCGTTCGTACCGCTGCTGCTGACGGCCGGGGCCTTCGTGCCGTTCGCGGCGGACGCGGGCACCTATCTGGCCGCGGCGGCCCTCGTGGCGTCCCTGCGGATACGACCGCCCGAGCGGGAGCCGCGCCCGGCCGGCAGCACCCTGCGCGCGGAGATCGGCGCGGGGCTGCGCGCCCTGTGGCACGACGGCGTGCTGCGCGCGGTCTGCACGGCCACCCTGCTGTGCAACATCGGCATGGGCGCCCTGATCGCCACGCTCGTGCTGCACGTGACCCGCTGGCTGCACGCGGGCACCGCCGGGTACGCGGCCGCGATGACGGCGTACTCGGTGGGCAGCCTCGTCGGCGGCTTCCTGGCGCAGCGGATCGCGCGCCGCACCGGGCGGGCGCGGGCCCTGCTGGTCGCCGGCGGCGTCCAGACGGCGTCCCTGCTGCTCATCGGTTCCGTACGGCAGCTGCCGGCGCTCGTCGCGGGCATGCTGCTGCTCGGCGCGATGAACATGGTGTGGAACGTCAACCAGGTCACGCTGATGCAGCAGCGCGGCCCGGAGTCCATGGTGGGCCGCATCGCCTCCGCCTTCCGCACCGCCTCGACGTCCGGCGCCCCGCTCGGCGCCCTCCTCGGCGGAGTCGTGGCCCGGGCGTACGGACTGAACGGCCCGGCCCTGCTCGCGGCCGCCCTCTTCGGGCTGGCCGTCATCTCGTTGATACCGGCCCGCAAGCCGGACGTACCTGTTGTTGCGCCGCGGGACCGGGCGGCGACAGGCGATGCCCCACGCTGATCAATTAGGTTGGGACCGGCAGCGGGGCAAGGTACGCAGCAGGACAGGTGTAGGAAAGAAGGCTGAAGTCGGAAATGAACGCAGACGGCCGTACCAGGCTCAACCAGACGCCCGAGTGGACCGCTCTGGCCAAGCACCGGGAACAGCTCGCCGACATTCATCTGCGGGACCTGTTCGCGGCCGATCCGGGGCGCGGCGCGGGCTACACGCTCCAGGTCGGTGATCTGTACGTCGACTACTCGAAGCACCTGGTCACCGACGAGACGCTGCGGCTGCTGCGCGAGCTGGCCGCCGCGACCGACGTCTTCGGCCTGCGGGACGCGATGTTCCGCGGGGAGAAGATCAACGTCACCGAGAACCGGGCCGTGCTGCACACCGCGCTGCGGGCCGCGCCCGACGCGGTGGTCGAGGTCGACGGGGAGAACGTCGTCCCGGCGGTGCACGCGGTGCTCGACAAGATGAGCGGCTTCGCGGAGCGGGTCCGTTCGGGTGCCTGGACCGGTCACACCGGCAAGCGCATCAAGAACGTGATCAACGTCGGCATCGGCGGCTCCGACCTGGGCCCGGCCATGGCCCACGAGGTGCTGCGCAGCTTCGCCGACCGCGACCTCACGGTCCGCTTCGTGTCGAACGTGGACGGCGCCGACCTGCACGAGGCCACCCGCGACCTGGACGCGGCGGAGACGCTGTTCATCATCGCCTCCAAGACCTTCACCACGATCGAGACGATCAGCAACGCGACCTCCGCCCGCAACTGGCTGCTCACCGAGCTGAAGGCCGGCCAGGACGCCGTCGCCAAGCACTTCGTGGCCCTGTCGACGAACGCCGAGAAGGTGGCGGACTTCGGCATCGACACGGCGAACATGTTCGAGTTCTGGGACTGGGTCGGCGGCCGGTACTCGTACGACTCGGCGATCGGCCTGTCCCTGATGATCGCGATCGGTCCGGACCGGTTCCGGGAGATGCTCGACGGCTTCCGGCTCGTCGACGAGCACTTCCGCACCGCGCCGGCCGAGTCCAACGTGCCGCTCCTGCTCGGCCTGTTGGGCATCTGGTACGGCAACTTCCACGACGCCCAGTCGCACGCCGTCCTGCCCTACAGCCACTATCTGTCCAGGTTCACCGCCTACTTGCAGCAGCTGGACATGGAGTCCAACGGCAAGTACGTCGCGCGGGACGGGCAGGAGGTCGACTGGCAGACCGGTCCGGTGGTCTGGGGCACGCCCGGCACGAACGGGCAGCACGCCTACTACCAGCTCATCCACCAGGGGACGAAGCTGATCCCGGCGGACTTCATCGGCTTCGCCGAGCCGGTGGCCGAGCTCGCCGACGAGCTCAAGGCCCAGCACGACCTGCTGATGGCCAACTTCTTCGCCCAGACGCAGGCGCTCGCCTTCGGCAAGACCGCCGACGAGGTGCGCGCGGAGGGCGTCGCGGAGGAGCTGGTGCCGCACAAGAGGTTCCTGGGCAACCGGCCGACGACCACGATCCTCGCGCGCGAGCTGACCCCGTCGGTGCTCGGGCAGCTCGTCGCGCTGTACGAGCACAAGGTGTTCGTCCAGGGCGCGATCTGGAACATCGACTCCTTCGACCAGTGGGGTGTCGAGCTGGGCAAGGTGCTGGCCAAGCGGGTGGAGCCGGCCCTGACCGAGGGCGCGGAGGTCGCCGGCCTGGACGAGTCCACGAAGGCGCTGGTCGCGAAGTACCGGGAGCTGCGCGGGCGTTAGGCCCGTCCCGTCCCGCCGTGGCGGGGAGTTCCCCCGAGGGGCTCCCCGCGCGGCCGGTCACGCCATGGCGCTCAGGGTGTCCGCCAGCCGGCGTCGGGTCGCCCTGGCCGCCGGGAGGGCGGACAGCGCGACGGCGCCCAGGACGGCGGCCGCCCCCAGCAGCAGGACCAGGCGCCAGGAGGGGCTCTGGGCGATCCCGGCGCCGATCCCGCTGGAGTGGCCCTGGGCGTCGATCAGCCAGTGGGCGAGGGGGAGCCCCACGGCCGTGCCGACGAGCGCCGAGGCCAGCGCGGTGCAGCCGGTCGCCGTCACGGTGATCGCCGTGATCTGTCGCGGGGACAGCCCGATCGCCTTGAGCGCCGGCAGGTCCCGCTCGCTCTCGCGGACGGTGCCGCCGATCGCCGTCAGCAGCTCGATGAGCCCGATGAGCGCGAGGACCGCGATCAGCCCGACGACGACACCGCGCAGCGGGGACAGCCCGTCGGCCGGGTTGGTCACGGGATGCACGTCCAGGTGGCCGAGGCCTGCCGCGGCCAGCGCCCCGGCGACGGCGTGCGGGTCGGCGCCGGGCCGCAGCCGCAGCTGGTACAGGGTCGGGGCGAGCTTCGGGTCGTTGTCCTGGAGGGTGTCGAGCGAGGTCGAGATGACCCGGCCCGCGTTCTCCGGCTCGATGCTGCGGCCCACGATGTGCAGGATCTGCGGCTGGTCGCCGACGGTCATCCGCACCCAGTCGCCCACGTGCACGTCGAGCAGGTCGAGCAGGCCCTGCCCGGCCACCGCCTCGTCGGGGCCGCGCGGGGCCCGGCCCTCGGCGACCACGTAGGGGTACGGGTCCCGGTGGGTGCCGAGACCGCGCAGGGCGATCGTGGCGGTCTGGCCGGGGACCAGGGCGGCCACCTCGACGCCCGGGTAGGCGGCGGCGACCCGCGGGGCTCGGTCCAGCAGGGCGCGGGTCTCCCGGTCGCCGATACCGCCGTCGGTGCGGACGGTGAGCGACGCCGGCAGGCCCATCCGCTCCGGAGTGCTCTGGAAGCGGTCGATGGTGGTCCACGCGCTCATAGCGACCACGATCAGGAGCAGCGGCAGCGCGAGTCGGCCGACCGTGGCCAGCGTCCGGGGCCGGCGCGTGAACGCCCGGTGCCAGCCCAGGACCAGCGCGGGCGGCACCCGCAGGCCGAGCGCCCGGCGCGCGAGAGAGGACAGCCGCCCGCCTGCCGGAGCCGCCGAGCGGGGCACCGGCACCGGGGGCACCCGTCCCGCCCGCCAGGCCGCGAGCCCGGTGACCGCGCCGATGAACAGCACGGCGCCGACCGGTACGGCGACCAGCGCGGCGGTGTGTCCCGGCAGCCCGTGCCACACCCCGACCGCGTCGCCCAGGCGTCCCGGGAGCCGGCTGCCCGGCCCCCAGGTGAGCGCCGCCGCGGCGACGGCGCCGAGCAGCGCGTACGCCACGTGCTGGAGCAGGAAGATCCGGACCACCTGGGCGGGCGTGAAGCCGATCGTCTTCAGCACCGAGATGTCCCGCAGATGGCCGCGGATCCGGGTGGCGATGGCGCCGTGCACGGCGAACCCGGCCGCGAGCAGCGCGCCCAGCCCGAACAGGCCGAGTATCTGGCCGAGCAGCCGGTTGTCGCCCTGTGCCTCGCCGCGCGCCTGCTGCCAGGTGGAGACCTCGCTGACCGCGCCCGAGCCCAGCAGCGTGACGGCGCGCTGGACGACGTAGTCGGTGTCGTCCGGGTCCGTCAGGCGCAGTCCGACCACCCGGCCGCCGGGGGCGCGCACGGCGGCCGACGGCGCCCAGACCAGCCCCGGCCGGTCACCCGGGCTGTAGCGGGGCTCGGCGCTCTCGGCGATGCCGACGACGGTCAGGGTCCGGGCCGTGCCGGGCAGCGTCAGGCTGTCGCCGGGCTCGGCCAGCAGGGACCGGGCGAGGCGGCTCTCCAGGACCACGCCGTCCGGGGTGCCCGCATCCAGCCAGTGACCGGAGGTGAGCAGTGGGCGGCCGACGGTGGGCCGGCCGGCCGTGGCGCGCAGTTCGACGAAGGCGCGGGTGCCGCGGTCGGCGACGGTGACCGACTCGGTGGAGTAGGGGCCCGCGACGGTCTGGACGCCGTCCAGGCCGATCAGCCTGCCGGTGTCCGCGGACGCGGTGGTGTGCAGCCACACGTGGGCGCCGCGGGCCTGCGCGAAGACGCGCTGCCAGGGGTTGGTCGCATAGCCGAAGAGTGCCGTGGCCAGCAGGAGCGAGGCGACGATTCCGGCGGTCGCGAGCACCATGAACAGCGCCTCGCCGCGGTGCGTGCGCAGATCCGAATGCGCCCAGCGCAACGTGGCCCGCACGCCCTCAGCCCCTCGCTCGCGACAACGCGTCGTACACAGCGGCCACGTCCCTCAGTCCCTCAGTTCCAGCACGCCCGAGATGCCGGCGCCCCGGGACGGCGTGCCGTCGAGGGTGGCGTCGTCGGCGATGCGGCCGTCGAAGAAGCTGATGACGCGGTCGGCGGCGCTGGCCAGCCGGGCGTCGTGGGTGACCAGCACGATGGTCTGGCCGCGCTGGTGGAAGCGGGACAGCAGGCGCATCACCTCGCGGGTGCCCTTGCTGTCGAGGCTGCCCGCGGGCTCGTCCGCCAGCAGCAGCGGGGGATGGTTGACCAGGGCCCGGGCCAGCGCCACGCGCTGCTGCTCACCGCCGGACAGCTCGCCCGGCATGCTGCGCTCCTTGCCCGCGAGGCCCAGCTCGGTCAGCAGTTCCTCCCGCTCGGTCCGCGCCCGCTTCGGCGGGACACCGGCGAGCAGGGCCGGCAGCTCGACGTTGTCGGCGACCGACAGATTGGAGACCAGGTTGAAGAACTGGAAGACGATCCCGATGCGCTTCCTGCGCTCCATCGCCCAGCGCGCCTCGGAGTAGGAGTCGGCGCACTCGCCGTCCAGCCAGATGCGGCCGGCGTCCGGCCGCTGCAGCCCGCCGAGCAGGTGCAGGAGCGTGGACTTCCCGGCGCCGGAGGGGCCGGTGACGGCGACGAACTCGCCCCGTGCGACGGACAGGCCCACCCCGCGTACGGCATGCGCGGGCGCGCCCTCGCCGTAGTGGGTCTTGACCAGGCCCTCGGCACGCAGCAGAGGAGTGGGGGTGTCGCTCACTCCAGCTCCTCCAGCTCCTCCTGGCACCGCTCCAGCCAGTCGAGGTCGGCCTGCAGATGCAGCATGGCGCCCTCTATCAGCAGGTGGGCGATGCGGTTGTCCCGGTTCTCGGTGGCGGCCAGTTTCGACAGGTCGCGCATGGTGTTGAGGTACTGGCGCCGCTGTCTGTTGATGAGGGCGATCTGTTCGGCGAGACCGGTCCGCGGGGCGAGGGCCAGTTTCATGAAGAACTCGTCCCGGACCCGTGGCTCGTCCTCGGGCACCTCGAACCAGGCGCGCAGCGCCTCACGCCCGGCGTCGGTGAGGTGGTAGACCTTCTTGTTGGGCCGGCTGGACTGCTCGACGTCCTCGCCCTCGATCAGTCCCGACTTCTCGAGGCGGCCGAGGGTCACGTAGATCTGGCCGACGTTCGGCTGAGGGTACGCGGAGCCCAGCAGTTGCTCAAGGTCCTGCTTCAGCTCGTACCCGTGGGCGGGGCCGCGCGCGAGGAGTGCCAGGAGGGGCAGGCGCACTCGTGCTGTCCTCCTGTCTGCTCAATGTGCTCCAGGCCCTAGTATCGCCCATACCTAACAGGTATACATGGCCTCTGACCGTCGGGCGAGGGTGCCCGTGGCCGGGTGTACGTGCTAGGGAGGAACCTATGCGGTGGATGCGCGCCGCCGGTAGGGGGCTCCTCGTTCTCGCCGTGGTCCTCACCGGGTACGTGGCCTCCGGCGCACACGCCGACGAGGGCGCCGACGGCCGTGGCCCGCTCACCCTGGCCACCGCGGGGGACCTGACGGGCTACCTCGGCCCGCTGCTGGACGGCTGGAACCGTGCCCACCCTGCCGAGAAGGTCACCCTCGTCGAGCTCCCGGACTCCGCCGACGAGACCCACGCGCAGATGATCACCGACCTGCGCGGCGGGGACGGCGGCCGCTTCGACGTCCTCAACATCGACGTCAACTGGACCTCGGAGTTCGCCGCGGCCGGCTGGATCCGCCCGCTGCCGCGCGACAGCTTCCCGCTGAGCGGCTTCCTGCGGCCGGTCGTCGACACGGCCACCTACGACGGGCGCCTGTACGCGGTCCCGTACGTCACCAACGCCGGCCTGCTCCTGTACCGCAAGGACGTCCTCGACAAGGAGGGCGTGCAGCCGCCGCGCACCTGGGCCGAGCTGGAGCGCGACGCGAAGACCATTGCGCCCAAGTACGGGCTCGACGGCTACGCGGGCCAGTTCCTGCCGTACGAGGGCCTCACCGTGAACGCGGCCGAGGCGGTGTACTCGGCGGGCGGGAGCATCCTCGGCGACGAGGGCGAGCGCGTCACCGTGAACTCCGACGCGGCCCGCGAGGGCATCGGGTT
The DNA here is from genome assembly GCF_021538895.1 of Streptomyces olivochromogenes. GTDB lineage: Bacteria > Actinomycetota > Actinomycetes > Streptomycetales > Streptomycetaceae > Streptomyces > Streptomyces olivochromogenes_A. The sequence continues at coordinate 31,294 of NZ_JADDRL010000051.1, forward strand.
CCTCGCGCGCGGCGTGCGCGAGGGCTGGATACCGAAGCGGGCCCTGACGTACAAGGAGGAGGAGTCCAAGCAGGCCTTCCAGGACGGCCGGCTCCTCTTCCTGCGCAACTGGCCCTACGCGTACGCCGTCGCCTCGGCCCCGGGCTCCCCGGTCGCCGGGAAGATCGGCGCCGTACCGCTGCCCGGACCGGACGGACGCGGCAGGAGCGTGCTCGGCGGCTCGAACCTCGCCGTCAACGCGCACGCCCGCCATCCCGACTCGGCCGCGCGCCTCATCGCGTACCTCACCGGCGAGCGCGTCCAGCGCCAGGTCCTCACCCGCGGCGCGCTGCCCCCCGTACGCGCCTCGCTCTACGACGATCCCGCGCTCGTCCGGCGGTTCCCCTATCTGCCGACCCTGCGCACCGCTGTGCTCTCGGCCGCCCCGCGCCCCAAGAGCCCGCACTACGACCAGGTCAGCCTGGTGGTGCAGGCGGTCGTCCACGACGCGCTGACCGGGCGGGAGACGCCCGAGAGCGCGGTACGGCGGCTGGCCCGCGAACTCGCGGCCGTCTCCCACCGCTAGAGCCCTCGCGTCCGACCCTTTCTGTCGGAGTCCTCTAGTTACATGTTAGGTAACGCGGACGTCTCATCTCGCTCCCCCGTGCCCGATTAAATCGGGACATACATCCCCAACTGTGCAGTAGCTTGCGGACAGTTCATTGACACCCTCACGACACGCCTACTTAACATGCATGCATAACGGTTGGCACGCACAGACAGGTCAACGGGGTGAGTCCCAAGCACATCCGCACCCACCACTGGTGGCGCGACGCGGTGATCTACCAGGTGTACGTCCGCAGCTTCCTGGACAGCACCGGCGATGGAATCGGCGATCTGGCAGGGGTCAGGGCCGGACTGCCGTACCTCAAGAAGCTCGGCGTCGACGGCATCTGGCTGAGCCCCTTCTACCCCTCGCCCCAGCACGACCACGGCTACGACGTCGCCGACTACTGCGGCGTCGACCCGCTCTTCGGCGACCTCGCCGAGTTCGACCTGCTGGTGGGCGCCGCCCGGCGGCTGGGCATCAAGGTGCTCCTGGACGTCGTCCCCAACCACTGCTCCAGCGAGCACCCGTGGTTCGGCGAGGCGCTCGCCGCCGAGCCGGGCAGCCCGGCCCGCGCCCGCTTCCACTTCGCCGACGGCCGCGGCCCGGACGGCGCCGAGCCGCCCAACAACTGGCACGCAATGTTCGGCGGCCCGGCCTGGACCCGGGTCACCGAGTCCGACGGCCGCCCCGGCCAGTGGTACCTGCACATGTTCACGCCGGAGCAGCCCGACTGGAACTGGCGCACCCCCGAGATCCCCGCCGAGTTCGACCGCGTCCTGCGCTTCTGGCTGGACCGGGGCGTGGACGGCTTCCGCATCGACGTCGCCGCCGGACTCTTCAAGCACCCGGACCTGCCCGACTCCCCGGACCCGGAGGCCGACGCCCGCACCCGCGACTCGGTCAACCCGCTCGCCTGGAACCAGCCCGAGGTCCACGACGTGTGGCGGCACTGGCGGTCGGTGTGCGAGGAGTACACCGACCGCGACGGCCGCGAGCGCCTCCTGGTCGGCGAGGTCTCGGTGCCCACGGCCCGCGAACACGCCCGCTACGTCCGCCCGGACGAACTCCACCAGGCCTTCTTCTTCGACCTGCTCGGCGCCCCCTGGGACGCCGACGCCTTCCGCAAGGTCATCGCCGAGGCCATGCAGGACATAGCCGGCACGGGCTCGACGGTCACCTGGGTCCTCAACAACCACGACCAGGTCCGCACCGTCACCCGCTACGGAGAACCCGCCACCGAGGGCAGCGGCATCGGTGCCGCCCGCGCCCGCGCCGCCGCGCTGCTGATGCTGGCGCTGCCCGGAGCCGCGTACATCTACCAGGGCGAGGAGCTCGGCCTGCCCGAGGTCGTCGATCTGCCCGACGACGTGCTCACCGACCCGATCTTCCGCCGCACCGGCAGCCGCGCCCGGATCCGCGACGGCTGCCGGGTGCCGCTGCCGTGGTCGGGACAGGCCTCCCCGTTCGGCTTCACCTCGGGCGCGGAGGGCGCGAAGCCCTGGCTGCCGCAGCCCGCGTGGTTCGCCGAGCACGCCACCGACCGGGCCCTCGCCGACACCCGCTCCTTCTGGCACCTCTACCGCGACGGCCTCCAACTGCGCGCCGCCCTGCCCCAGCTCGGCGAGGGCACGCTGCGCTGGCTGGACGCCCCGCCCGGCGTGCTGGCCTTCGCCCGCGGCGACGACCTGGTCTGCGCCGTCAACTTCGGTACGTCCCCCACACCCGCGCCGGTCTCCGGCACCCCCCTGTTGTCCAGCGGTCCGTGTCCGGCCGGGGTGCTGCCCGGTTCGACCGCGGCCTGGTGGCTGAACGACCTCTGATCACCCCGCATCCCGAAACAGCCGTCAACTCCCACCTCCCGAAGGGACATCAACGATGATGCGACGACGTACGACCCTGCTCACCGGCTGCACCGCCCTGGCCCTGGCCCTCGGCGCGACCGCCTGCGGCGGAAGCGGCCCGGTCTCCGCCGGCGGCGGCGACAAGGCGCTCGACGGCCAGACGGTCACCGTGGCCGGTGTCTGGTCCGGCAGCGAGCAGAAGAACTTCCAGAAGGTGCTGGACGCCTTCTCCGAGAAGACCGGCGCCAAGACCCAGTTCGTGTCCACCGGTGACAACGTCTCCACCGTCGTCGGCAGCAAGATCGAGGGCGGCAACGCCCCCGACGTCGTCATGGTCCCGCAGGTGGGCGTGCTCCAGCAGTTCGCGAAGAAGGGCTGGCTCAAGCCGCTGTCCCCGGCCACCCAGAAGACGGTCGACGCCGACTTCGCGCCCGTGTGGAAGAAGTACGGCAGCGTCGACGGCACCCTCTACGGCCTCTACTTCAAGGCCGCCCACAAGTCGACGGTCTGGTACAGCCCCGACGCCCTCGCGCAGGCGGGTGTGAAGCCTCCTACGACCTACGCCGAGATGCTCAAGGCCGGGCACACCGTCTCCGACTCCGGACTCGCCGCCTTCTCGGTCGCCGGACAGGACGGCTGGACGCTCACCGACTGGTTCGAGAACATCTACCTCTCCCAGGCCGGACCCGAGAAGTACGACGCCCTCGCCGCCCACAAGCTGAAGTGGACCGACGCGAGCGTGGTCAAGGCGCTCACCACGCTCGGCAAGCTGTTCAAGGACAAGCAGCTGATCGCGGGCGGCCAGAAGGCGGCCCTCAACACCGACTTCCCGGGCTCCGTGGAGAAGGTGTTCGGCCCCAAGCCCGAGGCCGGCCTGGTCTACGAGGGCGACTTCGTGGCCGGCGTGGCGCACGACCAGTTCGGCAAGACCATCGGCACGGACGCGAACTTCTTCCCCTTCCCGGCGGTCGACGGCGGTACGGCACCGGTCGTCAGCGGCGGCGACGCGGCAGTGGTCCTCAAGGACGGCAAGAACGCCAAGGCCGGCATGAAGCTCATGGAGTACCTCGCGAGCCCCGAGGCCGCGGCCGTCTGGGCGAAGGCCGGCGGCTTCCTGTCCCCGAACAAGAAGCTCGACCTCGCCTCCTACGGCGACGACGTCACCCGCGCCACCGCCAAGTCCCTGGTCGAGGCGGGCGATTCGGTCCGCTTCGACATGTCCGACCAGGCGCCCGCGGCCTTCGGCGGCACCAAGGGCGCGGGGGAGTGGAAGCTCCTCCAGGACTTCCTGCGCGACCCGTCCGACCCGAAGGGGACCGCGGCCGGCCTGGAGGCCGCTGCGGCCAAGGCATACCAGGACTGACCTGCCATGACCGCCACCACGCTCGTTGACAAAGCGGCGGGCCCGTCGGCCGCCCCGGGTGCGGCGCGCAAGCGCCGCACCCGGCGGCGGGGACGGATCATCGCCCTCCTGTTCGTCCTGCCCGCCCTGGTCCTGCTCGGCGCGCTCGTCGTCTACCCGGTGCTGTTCTCCGTCGGCCGCAGCTTCTTCGACGCCTCCGGCAACCGGTTCGTCGGCGGCGACAACTACACCGAGATGTTCCGCGACCCGGCGACGCTCAAGGCCATCCGCAACACCGCGATCTGGGTCGTCGTCGCCCCGGCGCTGCTGACCGGCCTCGGGCTGATCCTGGCCGTGCTGGTCGAGAAGGTCCGCTGGGCCACCGCGTTCAAGCTGCTGCTCTTCATGCCGATGGCGGTGTCCTTCCTGGCCGCCGGCATCATCTTCCGGCTCGCCTACGACGAGGACCCCGACAAGGGCGTGCTGAACGCCGCCGTCGTCTCGGTCCACGACGCCTTCCAGGGCACGTCGTCCTACCCGACGGCACGGGCGCGCGACGGACAGGGACTCACCCGGGGCCAGGACGGCTCCTACCTGACGGGCGCCGGCCTGTCCCCGGGTGACTCGGCGGACCTCGGGCTGGTCGGCGTCCTGCCCAAGGACCTGCCCCGGGGCGCCGCGTCCGCCTACCCGGCCGCCTCCCGCACGGCCGCCCCCGACGAACTGCGCGGCGTCGTCTACCTGGACTTCACGCCCGGCGGGGGAGGTAAGCAGGGCAAGGTGGACCCGAAGGAGAGCGGGCTGCCCGGCATGAAGGTCGAGGCGATCCGCGACGGACGGTCCATCGCGAGCGCGACCACCGCCTCCGACGGCTCCTTCCGCTTCACCGGGCTCGACAACGGCACGTACACGCTGAAGCTGCCCGCGTCGAACTTCGCACCGCCCTACCAGGGCGTCTCCTGGCTCGGCCCGGCGCTGGTCACACCGGCGATCATCGGGGCGTACCTGTGGATCTGGACCGGCTTCGCCATGGTGCTGATCGGCGCGGGCCTCGCGGCCCTGCCGCGGGACACGCTGGAGGCGGCCCGGATGGACGGCGCGAACGAGTGGCAGATCTTCCGCCGGATCACGGTCCCGCTGCTCGCCCCCGTGCTGACCGTGGTCTTCGTGACCCTCGTCATCAACGTGATGAAGGTCTTCGACCTCGTCTACATCATCGCGCCCGGCCCGGTGCAGGAGGACGCGACCGTTCTCGCGACCCAGATGTGGCTGGTGTCCTTCGGCGGCGGCAACAACCAGGGCCTCGGCAGCGCGCTGGGCGTGCTGCTCCTGCTCCTGGTGATCCCCGCGATGGTCTTCAACGTCCGCCGCTTCCGAAGGAGCCAGCGATGAACCCGGCGACGAACCCGGCGATGAACACGGTCAGGCGCGGCCTGGGCAACGGCCTGGTGCAGGCGTTCCTGGTGGTGATCGGCCTGGTCTGGCTGACCCCGCTGGCCGGACTGTTCGTGTCGTCGATGCGGTCCGCCCAGGACACGGCCAAGGGCGGCTGGTGGACGGCCCTGGCGAGTCCGGGCCAGCTGTCCTTCGACAACTACTCGGCCCTGCTGAAGAACGCCGGCATGACGCAGGCCTTCTGGAACACCGTGCTGATCTCGGTGCCGACGACGGCCCTGGTCGTCGGCATCGCGGCGCTCGCCGGCTACGCCTTCGCGTGGCTGGACTTCCCCGGGCGCGAGCCGATCTTCCTGCTGGTGGTCGCCCTGTTGGTGGTGCCGGTCCAGATCGGCCTGCTGCCGGTCGCCAAACTCTTCGGCCAGCTGGGCCTGTTCGGCACGATTCCCGGCGTCGTGCTCTTCCACGTGGCCTACGGACTGCCGTTCGCGGTGTTCCTGCTGCGCAACTACTTCGCCGAGATACCGAAGGAGATGCTGGAGGCCGCCCGCATGGACGGCGGCAGCGAATGGCGCATCTTCACGCGCCTGGTGCTGCCGGTGGGCCGGCCGGCCATCGCCAGCCTGGCGATCTTCCAGTTCCTGTGGGTCTGGAACGACATGCTGGTCGCCCTGCTCTTCGCCGACAGCTCGTCCCAGCCGCTGACCGTGGAACTCCAGTCCCAGATCCGTCAGTTCGGCAGCAACATCGATGTCCTGGCGCCCGGGGCGTTCCTGTCGCTGATCGTGCCCGTGGTGGTGTTCTTCGCCTTCCAGCGGCACTTCGTACAGGGAGTGATGGCCGGATCCGTGAAATAGCGGCCGAGAACGTGAGGCAGGGGCGGCGGCGCGGGGGGCCGCCGCCCCTTCGGTCACGGTGAGGCCGGCGGATACAGCGAGCGGGGCAGCTGGGCCGCCGCCGTCGAGTCCAGGAGCCACAGGGTGCGCTGACGGCCGTACGCGCCGGCCGCCGGAGCCTGGATCTCGCCCGCGCCCGACAGGGCGATCGCCACGGCGTTCGCCTTGTCCTCGCCGGCGGCGAGCAGCCACACCTCACGGGCCGCCCGGATCGCCGGCAGGGTGAGGGTCACCCGGGTCGGCGGGGGCTTGGGCGCGCCGTGGACACCCACCACCGTGCGCTCCGTCTCCCGGACCGCGGGCAGCTCCGGGAAGAGCGAGGCCACGTGGGTGTCCGGGCCGACGCCCAGGAGCAGGACGTCGAAGGTGGGCACCGCACCGTGGTTCTCGATGCCGGCGGCCTGCGCCAGCTCCACCGCGTAGGCCTCGGCCGCCGCGTCCACGTCCGCGCCGTACGTTCCGCCCGACGCGGGCATGGCGTGCACGCGCTTCGGGTCCAGCGGTACGGCGTCCAGCAGCGCCTCGCGGGCCTGGGTGACGTTGCGCTCCGGGTCCCCCTCGGGGAGGAACCGCTCGTCGCCCCACCACACGTCCAGCCGGCCCCAGTCGACGGCGTCCCGGGCCGGGGCGGCCGCCAGGGCGGCCAGCAGCCCGTTGCCGTTGCGGCCGCCGGTGAGCACCACGGACGCGTGACCCCGGGAGGCCTGCGCGTCCACGATCTTGGTGATCAGGCGGGCCGCGGCGGCCTGTGCCATCAGTTCCTTGTCGCGGTGCACGACCAGCTGCGGGGTGCTCACTTCGCCGCCGCCTTCTTCGCCGCGCCCGTGGCCTTCTTGGCGGCCGCCTTCTTCGCGGGCGCCGGCTCGGCCCGCGTGACCGGTTCCCCGGCCGCGGCGGGTTCGTCGGCCGAGGCGGGTTCCCCGGCCGCGACCGGCTGCTCGGGCACGCTGCCCAGCCGGTCCACCCCGAACCGCAGCGCCGACGCGTAGGTGTCGTCCGGGTCGAGCCGGCGCAGCTCCTCCGCGATCAGCTCGGCCGTGTCACGCCGCTTGAGCGCCACCGCCCGGTCGGGCTGGCCCTCGATCATGAGCGTGGCCAGCGCCCCGTCCGCCCGGTCCAGGGCGATCGGGCCGCAGCTCGTGTCCATGCGGACCGCCGTCAGACCGGGGCCCGAGGACAGCGAGCGCTTCACCGGGACGTTCAGCCGGTCCGCGAGCCACATCGCCAGCAGCTCGCAGCTCGGGTTGAACTCCTCGCCCTCCACCTCGACGGCCTCGACCTCGCAGGTGACCTGGTCCAGCGCGGCGGCCAGCATCGAGCGCCAGGGCGTGATGCGGGTCCACGACAGGTCCGTGTCGCCGGGGGTGTAGGTGTCCGCGCGGGCGGACAGCTCCCGTACCGGCTGCTCGGCGGCGTAGGTGTCGGTGACCCGGCGCTGGGCGAGGGCGCCCAGCGGGTCCTTGGCCGGGTCGAGCGGAGAGTTCACCGGCCACCAGACGACGACCGGGGCGTCCGGCAGCAGCAGCGGCAGGACGACCGAGTCGGCGTGGTCGACGGCCTCGCCGTACAGCCGCAGCACCACCGTCTCACCGGTGCCCGCGTCCGCGCCCACCCGTACCTCGGCGTCCAGGCGCGAGGTGGTGCGGTCGCGGGGCGAGCGGGAGACGCGCTTGACGACCACCAGCGTGCGCGAGGGGTGCTCGCGCGAGGCGTCGTTGGCGGCCTTCAGGGCGTCGTAGGCGTTCTCCTCGTCGGTGACGATGACGAGGGTCAGCACCATGCCGACGGCCGGCGTGCCGATGGCCCGGCGGCCCTGGACGAGCGCCTTGTTGACCTTGCTGGCCGTGGTGTCCGTGAGGTCTATCTTCATGGCCGGCGCCAGCTCCGTCCGTCTCGTGCGAGCATCTCGTCGGCCTCCGCGGGACCCCACGTGCCCGACGGGTACTGCGCGGGCTTGCCGTGCTTGTCCCAGTACTCCTCGATCGGGTCGAGGATCTTCCAGGACAGCTCGACCTCCTCCGTGCGCGGGAAGAGGTTGGCGTCGCCGAGCAGCACGTCCAGGATGAGTCGCTCGTACGCCTCCGGGCTGGACTCCGTGAACGACTCGCCGTAGGCGAAGTCCATGGACACGTCCCGGATCTCCATCGAGGTGCCCGGCACCTTGGAGCCGAAGCGGACCGTGATGCCCTCGTCGGGCTGGACGCGGATGACCACCGCGTTCTGCCCGAGCTCCTCCGTCGCCGTGTGGTCGAAGGGGGAGTGCGGGGCCCGCTGGAAGACCACCGCGATCTCGGTGACCCGGCGGCCCAGCCGCTTGCCGGTGCGCAGGTAGAAGGGGACGCCCGCCCAGCGGCGGTTGTCGATCCCCACCTTGATGGCCGCGTAGGTGTCGGTCTTCGACTGCGGGTCGATGCCGTCCTCTTGCAGGTAGCCGATGACCTTCTCGCCACCCTGCCAGCCGCCCGCGTACTGTCCGCGCACGGTGCTGCGGCCCAGGTCCTTGGGCAGCCGCACCGCGCCCAGGACCTTCTCCTTCTCCGCGGCCAGCGCGTCCGCGTCGAAGGAGGCGGGCTCCTCCATGGCGGTGAGCGCCATCAGCTGGAGCAGGTGGTTCTGGATGACGTCACGGGCGGCGCCGATGCCGTCGTAGTAGCCGGCCCGGCCGCCGATGCCGATGTCCTCGGCCATCGTGATCTGCACGTGGTCCACGAAGGACCGGTTCCAGATCGGCTCGAACATCGTGTTGGCGAAGCGCAGCGCCAGGATGTTCTGGACGGTCTCCTTGCCGAGGTAGTGGTCGATCCGGAACACCTGGTCCGGTTCGAACACCTCGTGCACGACCTTGTTGAGCTCCTCGGCCGACTTCAGGTCGTGGCCGAACGGCTTCTCGATCACCGCGCGCCGCCAGGAGCCGCCGGACTGGTCGGCCAGGCCGTGCTTCTTCAGCTGCTGGATGACCACCGGGAAGGAGCGCGGCGGTACGGACAGGTAGAAGGCGAAGTTGCCGCCCGTGCCCTGTGCCTTGTCCAGTTCCTCGATCGTGGAGCGCAGCCGCTCGAACGCGTCGTCGTCGTCGAAGGTGCCCTGGACGAAGCGCATCCCCTGGATGAGCTGCTGCCAGACCTCCTCGCGGAACGGCGTCCTGGCGTGCGCCTTGACGGCGTCGTGGACCTCCTGCGCGAAGTCCTCGTTCGCCCACTCGCGGCGGGCGAAGCCCACCAGTGAAAAGCCCGGCGGCAGCAGACCCCGGTTGGCGAGGTCGTACACGGCGGGCATCAGCTTTTTACGCGACAAATCGCCCGTGACGCCGAAGATGACCAGGCCCGACGGCCCCGCGATACGCGGGAGCCGTCGGTCTGCGGGGTCACGGAGCGGGTTCGCCCCGGAACCGGCAAAGGGGGACAAGATGTCAGCCCTCCGAAGGGGAGAGGCGCTCCAGCTCAGCCTCGGTCGACTTGAGAAGGTCGTTCCAGGACGCCTCGAACTTCTCGACGCCCTCGTCCTCCAGGACCTGGACCACGTCGTCGTACGAGATCCCGAGCCTCTCGACGGCGTCGAGGTCGGCGCGGGCCTGCTCGTAGCCGCCGGTCACGGTGTCACCGGTGATGCTGCCGTGGTCCTCGGTGGCCAGCAGCGTGGCCTCCGGCATGGTGTTCACGGTGTTCGGCGCCACCAGGTCGTCGACGTACATGGTGTCCCGGAACGCCGGGTCCTTCACGCCGGTCGACGCCCACAGCGGACGCTGCTTGCGGGCGCCCGCCCTGTCCAGGGCGCTGAAGCGGTCGGAGGAGAAGACCTCCTCGTACGCCTGATAGGCGAGGCGCGCGTTGGCGACGGCGGACTTGCCGCGCAGCGCCTTGGCCTCGGGGGTGCCGAGCGCGTCCAGCCGCTTGTCGATCTCGGTGTCCACACGGGACACGAAGAAGGACGCCACCGAACGGATCAGCGACAGGTCCAGGCCGCGTTCCTTGGCCTTCTCCAGGCCGGCCAGGTACGCGTCCATGACCTCGCGGTAACGCTCCAGCGAGAAGATCAGCGTGACGTTGACGCTGATGCCGAGGCCGATGACCTCGGTGATCGCCGGCAGACCCGCCTTGGTGGCCGGGATCTTGATGAGCGTGTTGGGGCGGTCGACCAGCCAGGCCAGCTGCTTGGCCTCGGCGATCGTCGCCTTGGTGTTGTGGGCGAGGCGCGGGTCGACCTCGATCGACACACGGCCGTCCTGGCCGTCGGTGGCGTCGAAGACGGGGCGCAGGATGTCGGCGGCGTCGCGGACGTCCGCCGTGGTGATCATGCGGATGGCCTCGTCGACGGTGACCTTGCGGGCGGCGAGGTCGGAGACCTGCTGCTCGTAACCGTCACCCGAAGAGATCGCCTTCTGGAAGATCGTCGGGTTGGTGGTGACGCCCACGACGTGCTGCTGGTCGATCAGCTCGGCGAGATTGCCGGACGTGATCCGCTTGCGCGACAGGTCGTCCAGCCAGATCGCGACGCCTTCTTCGGAGAGGCGCTTGAGTGCGTCTGTCATGGAATTACATCTCCTACGTGTCGTATATGAGCGTCAGCGCTGCGCGGCGGCGATGGATTCCCGGGCCTTGGCGGCCACATTCTCGGCAGTGAAGCCGAACTCGCGGAAGAGCACCTTGCCGTCGGCGGAAGCACCGAAGTGCTCCAGGGAAACGATGCGTCCGGCGTCCCCGACGTACTTGTGCCAGGTGAGGCCGATTCCCGCCTCGACCGAGACACGGGCCTTCACGGACGGCGGCAGCACCGAGTCCCGGTACCCCTGGTCCTGCTCCTCGAACCACTCCACCGACGGCATGGACACGACCCGGGCGGGGACACCCTCGGCCTGCAGCTGCTCGCGGGCCTCGACGGCCACGTGCACCTCGGAACCGGTGGCGATCAGGATGACCTGGGCGTTGCCGCCCTCGGCCTCGAACAGCACGTAACCGCCGCGCGCCGCGTCCTCGTTGGGCTCGTACACCGGCACGCCCTGACGGGTCAGCGCGAGGCCGTGCGGAGCGCCCTTGCCGAACTCCTTGGTGTAGCGGCCGAGGATCTCGCGCCAGGCGATGGCGGTCTCGTTGGCGTCCGCCGGGCGGACGACGTTCAGACCGGGGATGGCGCGCAACGAGGCCAGGTGCTCGATCGGCTGGTGCGTCGGGCCGTCCTCACCGAGGCCGATGGAGTCGTGCGTCCACACGTACGTCACCGGCAGGTGCATCAGGGCCGACAGACGCACCGCGTTGCGCATGTAGTCGGAGAAGACGAGGAACGTACCGCCGTAGACACGGGTGTTGCCGTGCAGCGTGATGCCGTTCATCTCCGCGGCCATGGAGTGCTCGCGGATGCCGAAGTGGATGGTCCGGCCGTAAGGGTTCGCCTCCGGCAGCGGGTTGTCCGCCGGCAGGAACGAGCTGTCCTTGTCGATGGTCGTGTTGTTCGACCCGGCGAGGTCGGCGGAACCGCCCCACAGCTCGGGGACGACCGCGCCGAGCGCCTGCAGCACCTTGCCGGAGGCGGCGCGGGTCGCGATGCCCTTACCGGGCTCGAAGACCGGGACCTTCTCCTCCCAGCCGGTGGGCAGCTCACCCTTGCTGATGCGGTCGAACTCGGCGGCGCGCTCGGTGTTCTCGTCGCGCCAGAGCTGGAAGGACTTCTCCCAGTCCGCCCTGAACGAGCGGCCGCGCTCGACGGCCTGGCGGGTGTGGGCCAGGACCTCGTCGGCGACCTCGAAGGACTGCTCCGGGTCGAAGCCGAGGACGCGCTTGGTGGCCGCGACCTCGTCGTCGCCCAGCGCCGAGCCGTGCGCGGCCTCGGTGTTCTGCGCGTTCGGGGCGGGCCAGGCGATGATCGAGCGCATCGCGATGAAGGACGGCTTGTCCGTGACCTTCTTCGCGGCCTCGATCGCGTTGTAGATGGCGTGCGGGTCCAGGTCGCCGTCCGGCTTCGGGGCGACGCGCTGCACGTGCCAGCCGTACGCCTCGTAGCGCTTGACGGTGTCCTCGGAGACGGCGGTCTCGGTGTCGCCCTCGATCGAGATGTGGTTGTCGTCCCACAGCAGGATCAGGTTGCCGAGCTCCTGGTGGCCGGCCAGCGAGGACGCCTCGGCTGAGATGCCCTCCTGGAGGCAGCCGTCACCGGCGACGCAGTAGATGAAGTGGTCGAAGGGGGACTCGCCCTGCGGGGCCTCGGGGTCGAACAGGCCGCGCTCGTAGCGGGCGGCCATCGCCATGCCCACCGCGTTGGCGACACCCTGGCCGAGCGGGCCGGTCGTCGTCTCGACGCCCTTGGTGTGCCCGTACTCCGGGTGGCCCGGGGTCTTCGAACCCCAGGTGCGGAAGGCCTTCAGGTCGTCCAGCTCCAGGCCGAAGCCGGCCAGGTAGAGCTGCGTGTAGAGGGTCAGGGAAGAATGACCGGCGGACAGTACGAAGCGGTCGCGGGCGACCCACTCGGGGTCGGCCGGGTCGTGCCTCATCACCTTCTGGAAGAGGGTGTAGGCGGCCGGCGCCAGGCTCATCGCCGTACCCGGATGGCCGTTGCCGACCTTCTGTACGGCGTCGGCGGCAAGGACCCGGGCGGTGTCCACGGCCCGCTGGTCCAGCTCGGTCCACTCGAGGTCTGTGGTGGTCGGCTTGGTGCTCACCCTGAGTCAGGGCTCCTCTCCACATGTCGGTCGCCGGTCTTCCGGGCGCGCGCCCACCGGCTGCCGGTGCACTGGGTGCCCACCGGCCTTCGCTGAGCCTACCCCCGTGAAGACGTGCATTTTTTCGAGTCATTCCAGACTGCCGGGCCTTACGGGGATCCGCCTCCCGGCCACTCCGGATCGCATTCGGCACATGAATACGGAGCCGCTCATCTGACTGCTCAATCGGGCTCCCCGGCCGCTCGTACGGGACGCCCTTCAACACGACCCCACCCCCGCGAATGTCCGGGTCTGGGCAACGTCTACAGTGGCGTGGTACGCGCGAGTCTTTACCGTCGGTTCACACGGCGGGCTCGCTGGGATGTCTCTGTCAGGGGTGTGCGTGACGGCCGTCGAATCCCGTCCAGCGGGAGTACTCGGTGCGAGCGAGAGCCCGAGCCACCGGCCGTTCGGGGCCCGTGTCAAGGCTTTCGTGGCGCTGACCAAGCCGCGGATCATCGAGCTGTTGCTCATCACCACCGTTCCGGTGATGTTCCTGGCGCAGCAGGGCGTGCCTGACCTGGGCCTGGTGCTGCTGACCTGCGTCGGCGGCTATCTCTCCGCGGGCGGCGCCAACGCGCTGAACATGTACATCGACCGCGACATCGACGCGCTCATGGACCGCACCTCGCAGCGCCCGCTGGTCACCGGGATGGTCAGCCCGCGCGAGTGCCTCGCCTTCGGCATCACGCTGGCGGTCGTCTCGACGCTGCTGTTCGGACTGACCGTCAACTGGCTGTCCGCCTGGCTGTCGCTCGGAGCGCTCCTCTTCTACGTCGTCGTCTACACGATGATCCTCAAGCGGCGTACGTCGCAGAACATCGTGTGGGGCGGCATCGCGGGCTGCATGCCGGTGCTGATCGGCTGGTCCTCCGTCACGAACTCCATGTCGTGGGCCCCGGTCATCCTCTTCCTGGTGATGTTCTTCTGGACGCCGCCGCACTACTGGCCGCTGTCGATGAAGGTGAAGGACGACTACGCGCGCGTGGGCGTGCCGATGCTCCCGGTCGTCGCCTCCAACAAGGTCGTCGCCCAGCAGATCGTCCTCTACAGCTGGGTGATGGTCGGTGTGTCGCTGCTGCTGACCCCGCTCGGCTACACGGGCTGGTTCTACACGCTGGTCGCGCTGGTCGCGGGCGGCTGGTGGCTGTGGGAGGCGCACGGCCTGCAGAACCGCGCGAAGGCGGAGGTGACGGGCGCGAAGCTCAAGGAGATGCGCCTGTTCCACTGGTCCATCACCTATGTGTCGCTGCTGTTCGTGGCGGTCGCGGTGGACCCCTTCCTGCGGTGACCGACCGAGACCTGCCCGACGGGCGGGGTGCGTGGCCAAGGCCACGCACCCCGCCCGTCGCCGTTTGATCTACCCGTCGGTAGCATCCTGACCATGGCAGACACGCAGCAGGTTGACCCGAAGGCCGAGCGCACCGTGGCGCGGCTCGCCCGGCAGATCAGCGCCTTCTCGAAGGCGCACGGCGGTGCCGAGGGCCAGGTGGCCTACATCGGCGAACGTGGCGCCCGGATCGTCCTCGTCGGCGAGGACGGCGGCTGGGGCGACCTGGTGGCGCCCAGCTACGCCATCGCCGAGCAGGCGGTGGAGAAGTCCGGGATCACCGTCCACGAGTCCTTCGACGGCGAGTTCGCCGCCAAGGTGAAGACGGGCCCGTACGAATGGAAGCGGATGGCCGGTATCCAGATCGGCGGCCCGAGCAACAGCTGAACCTCGGAGCAACACCTGACACCCGGTTCACCCGTTAGGACCTGAGAGAGCCTGAAGAGGGCGCGGTCCAGTCGGGGAGTGACCGGATGATCGAGACGTCGTCCCTGGTGGACCAGTACTGCCACGGCGTGCTGAGGACGGAGCTGGGCCTCGGCACGTTCGAGGCCCAGCTGGCCCGGACCGAGGGTCCGCCCGCGCCCGGCACCACGCTCTTCGACACCCAGACGGGTTTCGCCGTACGCCGCTGGTGCCCCCCGCTGCTCGGCCTGGAGCCGCACTGCCCGCCCGCCCGCTATCTCGCCCGGCGCCGCGAACTGGGCGTACTGGAAGCGGGCCGCCGCCTGTTGCGCGGCAGCGGCATCACGACCTATCTGGTCGACACCGGACTGCCCGGCGACCTCACCCCGCCCGCCGAACTGGCCACCGCCGGCGCCGCCGAGGCCCGCGAGATCGTCCGCCTGGAACTCCTCGCCGAGCAGGTCGCCGACACCTCCGGCACCGTCGAGTCCTTCCTCGCCAACCTCGCCGAGTCCGTGCACGGTGCCGCCGCGAGCGCCGTCGCCTTCACCTCCGTGGCGGGCGTACGGCACGGCCTCGCCCTGGCGCCGGAGCCGCCCGGGCCGGGGGAGGTGCGCGGTGCGGCCGGCCGCTGGCTGGCCGGGCGCCGGGTCGGCGGGGAGCTGAGCGACCCCGTGCTGCTGCGGCACCTGCTGTGGATCGCGGTCGCCTCGGGCCTGCCGCTCCAACTGCACGCCGGGCTCGGGGAGCCGGGGGCGCGCATCGACCGCACGGATCCGGTGCTCCTCACCGACTTCGTCCGCGCCACGGCCGGCCTCGGCACGGACCTGGTCCTGCTGCACGGCTACCCCTACCACCGCCACGCCGCCCACCTCGCGGGCGTCTTCCCGCACGTCTACGCCGACTCGGGCGCCGCGCTCGTGCGCACCGGCGCCCGCGCCGCGACGGTCCTCGCCGAGATCCTGGAACTGGCGCCCTTCGGCAAGATCCTCTTCTCCAGCGGGGCGCACGGCCTGCCCGAACTGCACGTGGTGGGCGCGCGGCTGTTCCGGGAGGCACTGGACCGGGTGCTGGGCGGCTGGGTCGCCGAGGGTGCGTGGTCGCTCAAGGACGCCCAGCGCGTGGCCGTACTGGTGGCGGCCGGGAACGCACGGCGGGTGTACGGCCTGGGTTGAGCTGTCCAGACTGGGCGCATGCCGACCGACGCCTTACTCGACCGCTTCTTCACGGCCCTCGCGCCCCTCGCCCCGGTCGCCCTCTGGGCGCACGGCTCGCTCGCCGGGGGCGACTACCAGGAGGGCCGCAGCGACCTGGACCTCATCGCGGTGCTGGAGGGCCCCGTGACGCTGGGCACCGTACGCAGGGTCGTCACCCTGCACCGCGCGCTGCGGATCGATCCGCTCGCCGACAAGCTGCACTGCAGCTATATGACGCCGGACGGGCTGGGCGACGCCGGCCGCAAGCACCTGACCTGGGCGCACGACCATGTGCTGCGGCGGCCGGTCACCCCCGTCACACGGCGCGAACTGCACGCCTTCGGGCGGGTGCTGTACGGACGGCCGCCGGCCGGTCTCCTGCCGCCGGTGACGGACCGGGAGCTCCATGACTTCGTCGTGCGCGACCAGCGGGAGTTCTGGCGGCCCGCCGTCGACAAGGCACGGCTGTGGAAGCAGGACGTCTGGGTCGACCTGGGCCTGGTGACCTTCGCCCGCGCGAGCGTCACCCTGCGCGAGGGCCGGCTGATCTCCAAACGCGAGGCCCTCGACCTGCTGCCCGGCTTTGGCGCGCCCGCCGAGGTGGTCGAGGACATCGACCGCCGCCGGTACGGGAATCCGGCGCCGCCCACCGAGCCGTGGACGACCCGCAGGGCCGAGCTGACGAGGAACTACCTGGGCCCGGCCATCGACGCGCTCGTGGCGGCGTACGGCTGACTCACGCGCGCGTGCCGACCGTCGCCTCCACCGAGGGACCGGGGACGCCGGCCACCACGTCGGGACGCTCCCGCAGGGACAGCAGGACGCGCAGCACCCCGATCCACACCAGGCACGAGCCGAGCATGTGGAGGCCGACGAGCACCTCGGGCAGGTGCGTGAAGTACTGGACGTAGCCGATGACCCCCTGCGCGAGCAGGATCACGAACAGCTCGCGCGTCCGGTGCAGCGGTCCCTTGGGGGCGTCGACCGCCTTCAGGACGAACCACAGGGCGAAGGTCAGCGTGACCACGATCCAGGCGAGCACGGCGTGCAGCTTGGTGACCGTCTCCCAGTCGAGCTGGATCCGGTCGACCTCGCTGGAGTCACCCGCGTGCGGGCCCGCGCCGGTCACCACCGTGCCGACCGCGATCAGCAGGGCGGACGCGGTCACCAGGAACCACACCAGCTGCTGCACGGCCTTGCCGACCAGTGGCCGCGCCGCCCCGTCGCCCTCCCGGGTGCGCTGCCACATCACCGTGGCGACGGCGATCAGCGCCGAGGAGAGCAGGAAGTGCGCGGCGACGGTGTACGGGTTCAGGCCCACCAGGACCACGATCCCGCCGAGCACCGCGTTGCCCATGATCACCCAGAACTGCGCCCAGCCCAGCCGGGTCAGCCCGCGCCGCCACGGCTTCTCGGCGCGGGCGGCGACGATCGCCCAGCCGACGGCCGCGCACAGCACGTACGTCAGCATGCGGTTGCCGAACTCGATGGCGCTGTGGAAGTCCATCGCGCTGGTGGGGGTGAGCGAGCCGTCGGTGCACTCGGGCCAGGTCGGGCAGCCCAGGCCCGAGCCGGTCAGCCGGACGGCGCCGCCGGTCACCACGATGACCACCGCCATGACGAGCGCGGCGAGGGCGGCCCGCTGGACCGTCCGGGGATCCGGGGTCCAGCGTGCGGCGATGAAGGCGAGCGGGTTGCGCAGGGCCGCCACGGCGTCGGCGGGGGTCAGCTTTGGCACGTGCACCATGGTAGGCCGCCGCTTGTGCACGCTTTCACGAGGGGCCGCCCCCGAGGTTGACCAGGGGTACCTCGATCGGGTCACTCCCAGCGGAAGAACTTCCCGGCCGCCGCCAGTCCCACGACCGCCCAGACGGCGAGGATGCCCAGGTCGCCCCAGGGCGTCCCGGCCCCGTGCTGGAGCACGTCCCGCAGCCCGTCCGAGAGCGCGGAGATGGGCAGCAGACCGAGCACCTGCTCCCCGGCCGAGCCGAACTTGTCCAGCGGCACCATCACCCCGCCGCCCACGAGCAGCAGCAGGAAGACCAGGTTGGCGGCGGCGAGCGTCGCCTCCGCCTTCAGCGTGCCGGCCATCAGCAGGCCGAGGCCCGAGAAGGTGGCCGTGCCGAGGACCAGCAGGAGCAGGACGGCGAGGGGGTTGCCGTGCGGGGACCAGCCCAGCGCGAAGGCGATCGCGGTCAGCAGGATCACCTGGAGGACCTCGGTGACCAGCACGGACGCCGTCTTCGCGGCCATCAGACCCCAGCGCGGCAGCGGGGAGGAGGCGAGCCGCTTGAGCACGCCGTAGCGGCGCTCGAAGCCGGTCGCGATGGCCTGCCCGGTGAACGCCGTGGACATCACGGCGAGGGCCAGGATGCCCGGGGCGAGGAAGTCGACCGCCTCGCCCTTGCCGGTGTCGACGATGTCCACGGAGCTGAAGAGCACCAGCAGCAGGGTCGGGATCACGACCGTCAGCAGCAGCTGCTCGCCGTTGCGCAGCAGCATCTTCGTCTCCAGCACCGCCTGGGCCGCGATCATGCGGGGCAGGGGCGCCGCACCCGGCTTGGGGGCGTACGTACCGGTCGCGGTCGTCACGAGCGCAGCTCCTTGCCGGTCAGCTCCAGAAAAACGTCTTCGAGAGTGTGCCGTTCCACCGAGATCCGGTCCGGCATCACCCCGTGCTGGGCGCACCACGAGGTGACCGTGGCCAGCAGTTGCGGGTCGACCTTGCCGACGACCCGGTAGCTGCCCGGGGTCAGCTCGGCGGCCGTGCAGTCGGCCGGGAGCGCCTTGAGCAGGGAGCTCACGTCGAGCCCGGGACGGCCGGTGAAGCGCAGGGTGTTCTCGGCGCCGCCCTTGCACAGCTCCTCCGGGGAGCCCTGGGCGATGACCCGGCCGCCGTCGATGATCGCGACGTCGTCGGCGAGCTGCTCGGCCTCGTCCATGTGGTGCGTGGTGAGGATGATCGAGACGCCGTCGGTGCGCAGGTCGCGCACCAGCTCCCAGGTGGCCCGGCGGGCCTGCGGGTCGAGGCCGGCGGTCGGCTCGTCCAGGAACACCAGCTCCGGGCGCCCGACGACGGCCAGGGCGAGCGCGAGCCGCTGCTGCTGGCCGCCGGAGAGCCGGCGGTAGGTGGTCCGGCCGGTGCTGCCCAGTCCGAGCCGCTCGATGAGCGCGTCCACGTCCAGTGGATGCGCGTGCAGCTTGGCGACGTGGCGCAGCATCTCGTCCGCTCTGGCGCCCGAGTACACGCCCCCGGACTGCAGCATCACACCGATGCGGGGACGCAGCTCGGCGGACTGCCGGACCGGGTCGAGGCCCAGGACGCGCACCGTGCCGGAATCCGGCTTCCGGTATCCCTCGCAGGTCTCGACCGTGGTCGTCTTCCCCGCCCCGTTGGGGCCGAGGACGGCGGTCACCCCCGCCTGGGCCACCAGGTCGAGGCCGTCCACCGCGGTCTTCGTGCCGTACCGCTTCACCAGGGCCTGGACCTCGATGAGCGGGTGCGGCGCGAAGCGTCTCGTCGAGGGGCGGTGGTCGGGAGACGGGCGGGCGGGCTCACTGCGCATGGGTCCAGAGTCTAGGTACGCCGTCCGGCCGTCAGGCGGGCGGGTGCAGGAACTCCTCCTCACGGGGTCGGTGCACCGGCAGCCACCGCTCCGCGTAGGCCACCGCGTCCGCCACCGGGAACAGCCGCGTTTGTGCCGCTCCGACGGTGCCGCGTGCCACGGGCCGGTCCCGCTCGAAGTCGTGGCCGAGCTCGTCGAAGCGGTCGGAGTCGATCGAGACCTCGACCACCGTCTCCCAGCCGCCGCCCGGGGCGGGCCGTCCCACCCGGACCAGGGGCGCCGGGATGCGGTACTCGGCGAGGTGGAAGGAGGTGCAGGTGGCGTAGCCGGCGCCGAGCAGCAGCACCCGGGCGCCCAGCTTCTCCAGCCGGGCCAGCGGGCTGCGCTCGCCGAGCCGGCAGTCCGGGGCGTGACCCTCGACGATCTCGGCCGCGCGTGGGCCGAGGGCCGCGAAGGAGGTCTGCGGGTGCGCGCTGCGCAGGGCGCCCGGCCAGGTGCGGACGGTCTCCGGGAGCACACCGACCCCGCGCGAGGGCGTGAGCAGCGGGTCGTACTCGGGCATGGTGGCGCGGATCCGCTCCCACCAGGCCTCGGGCACCGGCGGATTGCTCCACACGGCCGGGTCCGACACGTCGCCGGTCTGGGTCGGCACGACCAGCGTGCCCTGGGGACCGAGGGCGTCGAGCAGTCCCTGGACGACGGTGACGGCCCCGCCGTTGACCCAGCCGAGCGAGCTGAGCGAGGAGTGCACCAGCAGGATCTCGCCGGTCTCGACACCCAGTCGGCGCAGCTGGGTGGAGACGGTGTCGCGCGTGACAAGTGGGCCGGTCGGAGGGGGTGTGGGCATGGTTCGCGAGTGTTCCCGAAGAGCCGAGCCGGTGCCACCGATTTGATCGATCGAAGATCGTTTCCGCAGGTCAGATTAGGTATGCCTAAGTGACGCAGTGCACCGTCCGCTGCCGAGGGGGTGGCTTGTCAGGCTCTGAGGAATTACGCAACAATGGCGTTGTGAAAAACGTCGGCGAGGCTCCGGAGACCCCCACGGGGGCCCCTCATGAAGAGCTCGCGACCGGTGAGCGCTCGACGCGCAACCGCGTCGCGCGGTCCATCCTGGACCACGGCCCGTCGACCGTCGCCGAGCTCGCCGGACGGTTGGGCCTCACCCAGGCGGCCGTACGACGTCACCTGGACGCCCTGACCGCCGACGACGTCGTGGAGGCGCGCGAGCAGCGGGTGTACGGGGCGCGGACGCGCGGCCGCCCGGCCAAGGTCTTCGTCCTCACCGACTGCGGCCGCGACGCCTTCGACCAGTCGTACGACAAGCTAGCCGCGGACGCGCTGCGCTGGATCGCCGACCAGGAGGGCGGCCAGGAGGCGGTCGCCGCCTTCGCCCGCGCCCGGATCGCGGCCCAGGCGCACGCGTACCGCAAGGCGATCGAGGCCGTCACCCCCGACAAGCGGGCCGAAGCGCTGGCCAAGGCCTTGAGTGTCGACGGGTACGCTGCTACGGCGCGCAGCGCACCGGTCGGCGAGCAGCTCTGTCAGCACCACTGCCCGGTCGCCCATGTCGCGGAGCAGTTCCCCCAGCTGTGCGAGGCGGAGACGGAGATCTTCGCCGAGCTGCTCGGAACGCACGTCCAGCGACTGGCGACCATCGCCCACGGCGACGGCGTCTGCACGACGTTCATCCCCAAGATTTCACCTGACGCATCTGCAAGCACGGCCGGGAGGAACCCCGCATGACTCTCCCCACGGAGACTGCTCACCCCGAACTCGAGGGTCTGGGCACGTACGAATACGGTTGGGCCGACTCCGACGAGGCCGGCGCCTCTGCGAAGCGTGGTCTGAACGAGGACGTGGTCCGGGACATCTCGGCGAAGAAGTCCGAGCCGGAGTGGATGACCAAGCTCCGCCTCAAGGGCCTGCGCCTCTTCGAGAAGAAGCCCATGCCGAACTGGGGCTCGGACCTGTCGGGCATCGACTTCGACAACATCAAGTACTTCGTGCGCTCCACGGAGAAGCAGGCGGAGTCCTGGGAGGACCTGCCCGAGGACATCAAGAACACCTACGACAAGCTGGGCATCCCGGAGGCCGAGAAGCAGCGCCTCGTCGCCGGTGTCGCCGCCCAGTACGAGTCGGAGGTCGTCTACCACCAGATCCGCGAGGACCTGGAGGAGCAGGGCGTCATCTTCCTCGACACCGACACGGCGCTGAAGGAGCACCCGGAGCTCTTCAAGGAGTACTTCGGCACGGTCATCCCGGTCGGTGACAACAAGTTCGCCTCCCTGAACACCGCCGTGTGGTCGGGTGGCTCCTTCATCTACGTCCCGCCGGGCGTCCACGTGGAGATCCCGCTCCAGGCCTACTTCCGCATCAACACGGAGAACATGGGCCAGTTCGAGCGGACCCTGATCATCGTCGACGAGGGTGCCTACGTGCACTACGTCGAGGGCTGCACGGCCCCGATCTACAAGTCGGACTCGCTACACTCCGCGGTCGTCGAGATCATCGTCAAGAAGAACGCCCGCTGCCGTTACACGACCATCCAGAACTGGTCGAACAACGTCTACAACCTGGTCACCAAGCGCGCCGTGGCGTACGAGGGCGCGACCATGGAGTGGATCGACGGCAACATCGGCTCCAAGGTGACGATGAAGTACCCGGCCGTCTACCTGATGGGCGAGCACGCCAAGGGCGAGACCCTCTCCATCGCCTTCGCGGGCGAGGGCCAGCACCAGGACGCCGGTTCCAAGATGGTCCACATGGCGCCGAACACCTCGTCCAACATCGTCTCCAAGTCGGTGGCGCGCGGCGGCGGCCGTACCTCGTACCGCGGCCTGGTCGAGATCGGCGAGGGCGCCGCGGGCTCCAAGTCCAACGTGCTCTGCGACGCGCTGCTCGTCGACACGATCTCCCGCTCCGACACGTACCCCTACGTGGACGTCCGCGAGGACGACGTGTCCATGGGCCACGAGGCGACCGTCTCCAAGGTCTCCGAGGACCAGCTCTTCTACCTGATGAGCCGCGGTCTGACCGAGTTCGAGGCGATGGCGATGATCGTGCGCGGCTTCGTCGAGCCGATCGCCAAGGAGCTCCCGATGGAGTACGCCCTTGAGCTCAACCGGCTGATCGAGCTCCAGATGGAAGGCGCGGTGGGCTAGCCCCCGACCGCGGTCCATCAAGCCACTCACGTAAGAAAGCGAGCACTACGACAGCCATGGCTGAGGCTCAGAACATCCCCGTGGGCTCCACCACCGCGGGCCAGATCGCGGTGGCCGCCGAGTCGACCGTCGCCACGCGCATGAGCGCGCCCCCGTCCTTCGACGTGGCGGACTTCCCGGTCCCGCACGGCCGCGAGGAGGAGTGGCGGTTCACCCCGCTGGAGCGCCTGCGGGGCCTGCACGACGGCACCGCCGTCGCGAACGGCGTGGGCGTGAAGATCGCCGTCGAGGCCCCCGAGGGCGTCACCGTCGAGACCGTCGGCCGCGACGACGCGCGGCTCGGCAGGGCGGGCATCCCGGTGGACCGCGTGGCCGCCCAGGCCTACTCCGCGTTCGAGCAGGCCGGCGTGGTCACCGTCCCCAAGGAGACGGTGCTCACCGAGCCGATCCGCATCGCCGTGCACGGCCAGGGCGGGGTCGCCTACGGCCACCAGGTCATCGAGCTGGGAGCCTTCGCCGAGGCCGTCGTCGTCATCGACCACACCGGTGACGCCGTGCTCGCCGCCAACGTCGACTACATCCTGGGCGACGGCGCCAAGCTCACCGTCGTCTCCGTCCAGGACTGGGACGACAAGGCCGTGCACGTGGCCCAGCACAACGCGCTCGTCGGGCGCGACGCCTCCTTCAGGTCGGTCGTCGTCACCTTCGGCGGTGACCTCGTGCGCCTGAACCCGCGCGTCACCTACGCGGGCACCGGCGCCGAGGCCGAGCTCTTCGGCCTGTACTTCACCGACGCCGGGCAGCACCAGGAGCACCGCTTGCTGGTCACCCACAACACCCCGCACTGCAAGTCGAACGTCGTCTACAAGGGCGCGCTGCAGGGCGACGCGGCGCACGCCGTGTGGATCGGCGACGTGCTCATCGAGGCCAAGGCCGAGGGCACGGACACGTACGAGATGAACCGCAACCTCGTCCTCACGGACGGCGCGCGCGTCGACTCGGTGCCGAACCTGGAGATCGAGACCGGCGAGATCGTCGGCGCCGGCCACGCCTCCGCCACCGGCCGCTTCGACGACGAGCAGCTCTTCTACCTGATGGCCCGCGGCATCCCCCAGCACGAGGCCCGCCGCCTGGTGGTCCGCGGCTTCTTCGCCGAGCTGGTCCAGCAGATCGGCGTCGCGGACATCGAGGAGCGCCTGATCGCCAAGATCGAGGAGGAGCTGGAGGCGTCGGTCGCATGACCAGCACCTTCGTACGCGCCTGTGGGCTGAGCGAGCTGGAGGAGGACACCCCGAAGCGGGTGGAACTCGACGGCACGCCGATCTCGGTCGTCAAGACCGAGGGGGAGGTGTTCGCGATCCACGACATCTGCTCGCACGCCAACGTCTCGCTCTCCGAGGGCGAGGTGGAGGACTGCCAGATCGAGTGCTGGCTGCACGGCTCCAGCTTCGACCTGCGCACCGGTAAGCCGTCCGGCCTCCCCGCGACGCGCCCCGTCCCCGTTTACCCCGTAAAGATCGAAGGGGACGACGTTCTCGTCTCCGTCACCCAGGAGTCCTGAGGCACCCATGGCAACGCTTGAAATCCGAGACCTGCACGTCACCGTCGAGGCCGACAACGCCACGAAGGAGATCCTCAAGGGCGTCGACCTCACCGTGAAGCAGGGCGAGACGCACGCCATCATGGGCCCCAACGGCTCGGGCAAGTCGACCCTCGCCTACTCGCTCGCGGGTCACCCGAAGTACACGATCACCAGCGGCACCGTGCTGCTCGACGGCGAGGACGTCCTGGAGATGTCCGTCGACGAGCGCGCCCGCGCGGGCCTGTTCCTGGCGATGCAGTACCCCGTCGAGGTCCCCGGCGTCTCGGTCTCCAACTTCCTGCGCACCTCCGCCACCGCGGTCCGCGGCGAGGCCCCCAAGCTGCGCACCTGGGTGAAGGAGGTCAAGGGGGCCATGGAGCGCCTCAACATGGACCCGTCCTTCGCCGAGCGCAACGTCAACGAGGGCTTCTCCGGCGGTGAGAAGAAGCGCCACGAGATCCTCCAGCTGGAGCTGCTCAAGCCGAAGGTCGCGATCCTCGACGAGACGGACTCCGGCCTGGACGTCGACGCCCTGCGGATCGTCTCCGAGGGTGTGAACCGCGTCCGTGAGACCGGCGAGGTCGGCACCCTGCTGATCACGCACTACACGCGCATTCTGCGCTACATCAAGCCCGACTACGTCCACGTCTTCTCCGGCGGCCGCATCGTCGAGTCCGGCGGCGCCGAGCTCGCCGACAAGCTGGAGGACGAGGGCTACGAGGCCTACACGAAGGGTGGCGCATCCGCGTGACACAGCTGCCGGGCCTCCTCGACACCGAGGCGATCCGCAAGGACTTCCCCGTCCTGGACCGGCTGGTCCACGACGGCAAGAAGCTCGTGTACCTGGACAACGCGGCGACCTCGCAGAAGCCGCGCCAGGTGCTGGACGCCCTGAGTGAGTACTACGAGCGCTACAACGCCAACGTCCACCGCGGGGTGCATGTGCTCGCCGAGGAGGCCACGGCGCTGTACGAGGGCGCGCGCGACAAGGTCGCCGAGTTCATCAACGCGCCGAGCCGCGACGAGGTGATCTTCACCAAGAACGCCTCCGAGTCGCTCAACCTCGTGGCAAACATGCTGGGCTGGGCCGACGAGCCCTACCGCGTGGACCGCGAGACCGAGATCGTCATCACGGAGATGGAGCACCACTCCAACATCGTTCCGTGGCAGCTGCTCGCGCAGCGCACCGGCGCGAAGCTGAAGTGGTTCGGGCTGACCGACGACGGCCGTCTCGACCTCTCCAACATCGACGAGATCATCACGGAGAAGACGAAGATCGTCTCCTTCGTCCTGGTCTCCAACATCCTGGGCACGGTCAACCCGGTCGAGGCCATAGTCCGACGCGCCCAGGAGGTCGGCGCGCTGGTCTGCATCGACGCCTCGCAGGCCGCGCCGCACATGCCGCTGGACGTACAGGCCCTGCAGGCCGACTTCGTGGCCTTCACCGGCCACAAGATGTGCGGCCCGACCGGCATCGGCGTGCTCTGGGGCCGCCAGGAGCTGCTGGAGGACCTGCCTCCGTTCCTGGGCGGCGGCGAGATGATCGAGACCGTGTCGATGCACTCCTCGACGTACGCCCCGGCGCCGCACAAGTTCGAGGCGGGCACGCCCCCGATCGCCCAGGCGGTCGGTCTCGGCGCCGCGATCGACTACCTCAACTCGATCGGCATGGACAAGATCCTCGCCCACGAGCACGCGCTCACCGAGTACGCGGTCAAGCGCCTGGCGGAGGTCCCGGACCTGAGGATCATCGGCCCGACCACGGCCGAGGACCGCGGGGCGGCCATCTCCTTCACGCTGGGTGACATCCACCCGCACGACGTGGGCCAGGTTCTCGACGAGCAGGGCATCGCGGTCCGTGTCGGCCACCACTGCGCGCGGCCCGTCTGCCTGCGGTACGGAATTCCTGCGACCACGCGAGCGTCGTTCTATCTGTACTCCACGCCGGCCGAGATCGACGCTCTGGTCGACGGGCTGGAGCACGTACGGAACTTCTTCGGCTGACGGGACGAGCGATCGCATGAAGCTGGATTCGATGTACCAGGAAGTCATCCTGGACCACTACAAGCACCCGCACGGGCGTGGTCTGAGGGATGGCGACGCCGAGGTGCACCACGTGAACCCGACGTGCGGCGACGAGATCACCCTCCGAGTGAAGTACGACGGTACGACGATCGAGGACGTCTCGTACGAGGGCCAGGGCTGCTCGATCAGCCAGGCCTCGGCCTCCGTCCTGAACGAACTCCTCGTCGGCAGGGAACTGGCCGACGCGCAGAAGATCCAGGAGACCTTCCTGGAGCTGATGCAGTCCAAGGGACGGATCGAGCCGGACGACGCGATGGAGGACATCCTGGAGGACGCGGTCGCGTTCGCCGGTGTGTCCAAGTACCCGGCGCGTGTGAAGTGCGCCCTCCTGAGCTGGATGGCGTGGAAGGACGCGACGGCCCAGGCGCTGAGCGGAGCCGACGCCGAAAGGAAGACCGCATGAGCGACACCGTGGAGACGAAGCCGGCCTCGGAGGAGGAACTCCGCGAGGCCCTGTACGACGTCGTCGACCCCGAGCTGGGCATCGACGTCGTCAACCTCGGCCTGATCTACGGCATTCACATCGACGACGCGAACATCGCGACGATCGACATGACCCTGACCTCGGCGGCCTGCCCGCTGACGGACGTCATCGAGGACCAGGCCAAGTCCGCCACCGACGGCCTCGTCAACGAGCTGCGCATCAACTGGGTCTGGATGCCGCCGTGGGGCCCGGACAAGATCACGGACGACGGCCGCGAGCAGCTGCGCGCGCTCGGGTTCAACGTCTGAGGTCCGCCAAGCGTCGACGAAACGGCGAGGTCCGCCCGGACCTCGCCGTTTCTCGTGTTCAACCGAGCCCGTCGACCAGCCGGAACGCCGAGTCCGCCCGGTAGAGGTCGCTGCTCTCGTACCGGTCCAGCTTCAGCCGGAAGTTCTGGTGGCGCAGGAAGCGGCCCGGGTAGTTCACCGACTCCAGCATGACCGCGCCCGCGTGGGCGGAGGCACGGGGACAGAAGGTGGCGTCCTGCGTGAACAGCCGGGAGCCGTCGTCGCGTTCGGCGCGCAGCAGGAAGTCGCGGTGCCGCAGATAGCCGCCGTCGCCCGTGGCGAAGGAGTAACAGGCGGCGTCCGCCAGCCCCTTGACCAGTTGGAACGCGGCGTCGCGGCGGGCCCCGGCCGAGCCGACCGGGTCGAGCTGCACGTAGCCGCCGCTGATGTGCCAGTAGCGGTCGGGGTAGTTGACGGAGCGGACGGACTTCCGCGCGGACGTGTTCTTCGAGTCGCCCGATCCGCCGCCGCCACCACCCGATCCGTCGCCCGGTCCGTCGTGCGACCCGGAGTCCTTCGAGGACGCGGACGGCCCGGCGGAGGGTGTGGACGCCGCGCCGCCGTGGTCGCGCGCGGACGCGGCCGACGGTGAGCCGAGGGGCGCCTGCGACGACAGGCCGCTCTCGCTGTCCGCGGGAGCGGCCGTCGTACCCGACGAGGGTGAGGCGAAGGAGAGCAGGCCGGGACCGTCGTCGGTCGGTGCGCCGGTCCGGGCCGGGGCGGCTGACGCCTCGTCGGGCGACTGCCCGCTGACGGCGATCGCCGCGACGCAGGCGACGACCGTGGCCAGGGCCAGCCCGCCGGCCAGCCAGATGCTTCGGGTTCCGGGGGCCCGGGACGTGTCGGGGGCCCAGCCGTTCTCCCACGGCTGCCGCCGCGGAGCTTGGGGGGTGTTTTCCGGCATGCGCCATTCCTCCACCGGCGCCCGGAGCGGGGGCCGTGGATGTGAGGGTGAGGTGTGTGAGCGGTGGAACTCTAGTGGAGTCGAGGGGCGCCCGGGAGTCCTTTCAGTGAGCGGTTTCTATGACCGGTGAACATGCCCGTGTGCCGCGCGGGACCACGCCTCCGCCCCGCGCGGCACTCCGGGTTGTCGGACCGTCAGGGAGTGATCCGGACGACCTGCGGGTCGTGGTCGCTCGTCTGGTCCGGGAACTCGCTGTTGATGTGCACGATGTCGTAGTCGTACGACGTGATCGACGAGCTGACCAGCGTGTGGTCGAGCACCTGCGAGTTGCCGTCGTAGACGTAGGTGTACCGCTCCGCGGCCGGCAGCGTGTCCACCAGGTCGGTCAGCACCCCGCCCTCCAGGTTGGAGACGGCGGTGGAGAACGGGTAGTCGTTCAGATCGCCGAGCACGATCACATGGGCGTCCGCCTGGGCGGCGAGGATCGAGTCGACGAACGCGTTTTCCACCGAGCCCTGGTTGCCCCGCTGTGTCTCGGAGGACCGGGTCGGCGGCTGGTACTGGCTGTGCAGGGAGTAGTCCCCGCCCTTCGACACGAAGTGGTTGCCGATCACGAAGTACTTCGCGCCGTTGAAGGTGAACTCGGCGGCCAGCGGCTTACGGCTCGCCGACCAGGCGGAGTTGGTGGGCGCGATCCGGCCCGGGTTGTACGTCAGCTGCGCCACCCCGCCGCTCGTCGTCACCGAGTTGGCGGTGGTCGCCGTGGCGCTGCCGCGCGCGCTGAAGCCGACCCGGGCGGGGTTGTACAGGAAGACCTGGCGGATGTTGCCGCCGGGCTCGCCGCCGTCGGCGTCGTTGGCCGGGTTGATCTGGGTGTACGAGTACGCCGGGCCGCCGGCCGTCCTGATCGCGGAGGTCAGCGTGGAGAGCGTCCTGCTCGCGCTCACCACCCCGTCGTCGGCGGGGCCGTCGTTGTCCTGGACCTCCTCCAGGGCCACGATGTCGGGCGACTTGAGGTTGCTGACGATGCCCTGGGCGAGCGCCGTGAACTTCGAGGCGGGGTCGGTCGGGTCGAGGTTCTCCACGTTGTACGTGGCGACCGACAGCTGCCCCGAGGACGCGGTGGCCGTGGTCTCCTTTGCGAGCCCGCCCGAGGTGAGCGCGCCGAGCGAGGTGGCCTGGAGGATGTAGCCGCCGTACGCGCTGTAGTCCAGGACGCCGGTGGCGCCGGACAGCGTGTCGCCCACGGTGGCCGCCGGGAACGCCGACGACAACAGCGTGCCGACCTCGACGCGGCCGGAGTTCTGGCTGTCGTAGGAGGAGTAGAGCGAGCCGCCACGCGCCGAAGTCAGCTGGCCGGGCTTCACGTTGACCCACAGCTCGTTGTACGTGTTGGCCGCCGCGACCACGGGGGTGCCGCCGATCGAGACCCGCATGCCCTCCAGGGACTCGTAGTAGTCCAGGGCGTAGGTCGTCGGGGCCAGCGTGAACGAGTTGATCGAACCGCCGTTGTTGGTGCGGGTGTAGGCGGCCGGCACGGTCGCGTCGCTGATCGTGACCGGCGAAGGCAGGCTGTTCCCGGTGGAGTTGGTGGTCCAGGACGCGCCGCTGAGCTCCGTGAGCGACTGGCTGCCGGCACCGCTGTCCGGGTAGTACTCGGAGACCCTGCCGGTGACGGTCACGCTGTTGCCGACCGCCGTGTTCGGTGTCGTGGACCCCTTGTAGACGAAGATCGCGTCACTGGTCGCCGCGTTGCCGTCGCCGCTCGCGCTCTGGATCCAGAAGCCGCGCGAGGAGCCGGTGGAGCGGACCGCGGTGACGATGCCGGTCGTGGTGACCGTCGAGCCGTTGTAGGGCGAGATCCGGGTCGAGCCCTGGATCGCGGAGATCGTGTAGGTGGCGGCGTGCGCGGTGTGCGGGAGGGCGATCAGCGCGCCGCAGGCGAGCAGTCCCGCGGCCAGCGCGCGGGCGCCGAGCCCGAGCGTTCTGTCCATGTGCGTCCCTTCAACAGTCGGAAGAGCGAGGCAAGTTGGAGCCGGACGTACATGAGCGACTGGTCGCCGAGAGTTCTATGCGCTCAGCGTTACGGTCCGACATACGGAGCGTGTTCCGGACGTGTCAGCTACGCGCGTGGCACGTGGCATCCGGCGCGGGCCCCCGACGAGGTCGCGCGAGCCCGGTGCGAGCCCTGTGGGCAGACGGCACGCCCTTCGTTATGTACGCTTGTACACATGGGATACCTGTTGCTCGCCGGCGCCATCGCCGCCGAGGTGACCGCCACGACGGCGATGAAGTACAGCGACGGTTTCAGCAGGCTCTGGCCCTCGGTGCTGACCGCCCTCGGCTACCTCGTCTCCTTCGTCCTGCTCGCGCGGACCCTCAAGTCCCTGTCGATCGGTACGGCGTACGCGATCTGGGCCGGGGTGGGCACCGCGACGATCGCGGTGCTAGGTCTGATGCTGTTCGGCGAGGGGCTGAGCGCGACCAAGGTCGCCGGTCTCCTGCTGATCGTCGCGGGCGTGGTCGTCCTGAATCTGGGCGGCGCCCACTGATGCCCCGGCGTTACGACCCGGAGCGGCGGCAGCGGATCATCGACGCGGCGATCCGGGTGGTCGGGGAGAAGGGCATCGCGGGCCTGAGCCACCGCTCGGTCGCCGCCGCGGCGGACGTCCCGCTGGGCTCCACGACGTACCACTTCGCGACCCTCGACGAGCTGCTGGTCGCCGCGCTGCGGCAGGTCAACGAGGGCTTCGCCAAGGTGCTGGTCGAGTGGCTGCCGGAGGCCGGCCGCGGCGATCCGGCCGACCTCGCGACGGACCTCGCCCGGGCGCTGGGGGAGTGGCTCGGCGGGGAGCGTACCGGCGTGGAGCTGGAGTACGAGCTGTATCTGGCGGCGCTGCGGCGTCCCGCGCTGCGACCGGTCGCGGCCGAGTGGACGGAGGAGACGGCGGCCCGCCTCGCCCGCCGCACCGACGCGGCCACGGCCCGGGCGCTGCTCGCGCTGATGGACGGCATCTGTCTCCAGGTGCTGCTGACCGGCGCTTCGTACGACGAGGAGTACGCCCGCGAGATGCTGGCTCGGGTGATCCCCTGAACCCGCGCCCGGTACCTGAGACGCCCCCGGCACCGGTTCGCCCGCGCGAGCCCCGTCACGTTAGGTTTTGCCTCATGACCGACACGAACGCTCCCCGTCCCACCGGTGCCGTGGCCGCCGGCCTCGCCACCGTCGCCGCCGACGGCACCGTCCTCGACACCTGGTTCCCCGCTCCCGAGCTCGTCGCGGAGCCCGGTCCCTCCGGCACCGAGTCGCTCTCCGTCGAGCAGGCCGTGGAGCTGCTCGGCGAGGGCGCGGCGCAGGCGATCGGCCCGGACGCGCGCCGCAACGTCGAGGTGGTCGCGGTCCGTACGGTCATCTCCTCCCTCGACGCGAAGCCGATCGACGCGCACGACGTCTACCTGCGCCTGCACCTGCTGTCCCACCGCCTGGTCAAGCCGCACGGCCAGAGCCTGGAGGGCATGTTCGGCTTCCTCGCCAACGTCGCCTGGACCTCGCTCGGCCCGGTCGCCGTCGACGACATCGAGAAGGTGCGCCTGAACGCCCGCGCCGAGGGCCTGCACCTCCAGGTCACCTCGATCGACAAGTTCCCGCGCATGACGGACTACGTGGCCCCGAAGGGCGTCCGCATCGCCGACGCCGACCGGGTCCGCCTCGGCGCCCACCTCGCCGAGGGCACCACGGTCATGCACGAGGGCTTCGTGAACTTCAACGCGGGCACGCTCGGCACCTCCATGGTCGAGGGCCGTATCTCCGCGGGCGTCGTGGTCGGCGACGGCTCGGACATCGGCGGCGGCGCCTCCACCATGGGCACCCTGTCCGGCGGCGGCAACGTGATCATCTCCATCGGCGAGCGCTGCCTGGTCGGCGCCGAGGCGGGCGTGGGCATCGCGCTCGGCGACGAGTGCGTGGTCGAGGCCGGCCTCTACGTCACCGCCGGCACCCGCGTCACCATGCCCGACGGCCAGATCGTCAAGGCCCGCGAACTGAACGGCGCCTCCAACATCCTCTTCCGCCGCAACTCGGTCACGGGCGCGGTCGAGGCCCGCCCGAACAACGCGGTCTGGGGCGGCCTGAACGAGATCCTGCACAGCCACAACTGATCATCGGCGGTCGTCGAGCGCCCTCCCGGGCCAGGTGGCCGGGAGGGCGCTCGTGTGTCGTGGGGCGGGGTCACAGGCCCAGGGAGATGGCCAGGCGGGTGAGCTCGGCGGTGGTGGTGATGTCGAGCTTGGCGCGGATGCGGCGGAGGTAGGCGTCGACCGTGTGCTTGGAGAGGCCCATGGAGCGAGCCGTCTGCAGGTAGGTGCGTCCCGCGGCGATGTGCCGGAGAGTCTCCCGCTCACGCGGAGCCAGCGCGGTCTCGGCGGCTTCGGTGTGCTGCGTGGTGAGGGTGAGGCTCATGGGAATTCCTTCGACGGATCGGCTCGGGCCTGGCTGCTCGCGTCCTCGGAAGCAGGGGACTTAAGTCGGGTTAGTGGCTTATGTCCGCTTTAAGAAGCCTGGTCGGGAGACGTCATGGCGGTGTCCGCCGACTGTCACAGGCGTGTCACAGGGCCACGAACGCCGCCAGCGCCGCGAAGTCGTCCTCGCGCAGACCGATCCTCGGATTGACGTGGTGGAGCAGGGCCGGGCCGGGATGGTGGGCCCGCACATAGACCGTGTCGGCGGGGCTCTGCTCGTCGTCCACCCAGGCGAAGGGGCGGCCCTGCGCGTACGACACGATCGCCTCCGTCTTCCAGTGCACGCCGTCGGGACGCTCGGCGAACAGGCCGGTGCCGAAGTCGACGTACGGGAGGTCGGGCAGGCCGACGACCGGGGCGATCCAGCGGTTGGCCGCGTCCATCCAGGTCGTGGCCCAGCACAGCTCGTAGCCGAGCCGCAGCAGGGCCGGACCGTGGTCCGGGTTCAGCCAGACCCGCAGGGCGCGCCCGGGATGCAGGGCCACCCGGATCGTCGTATAGCCCTCCGGACGCCGCTCCGGCTTGGCCGCGTACGGGTTCAGGGGCCCGTCGACGTCGAGGAAGA
>NZ_JADDRL010000052.1 GCF_021538895.1 Streptomyces olivochromogenes
TTGACGACAGGCCCTACGAGGGCCCGCCCCGCGGATCACGTCGATGCGGCGGGTCCCGCACGCCGTGGGGATGTGCGGGGCCCGCCGGGCCGGAGCCCCCGGACGACCGTGCGGGGTCAGGAGCCGCACGGCCCCGGAGGCTCCGGGGCTTTCGCGGGCGCGGTCACCGCCGCGCTCCGTGGGTCTGGTACGGACGCGGAGCGCCGTTTCAGCTGCTGCGCCGCGTGACGAACTCGGCCAGGGCGAGCAACCCGCCCGCCGACTCCGGGTCCGGAACCGCCCGGGCCAGTTCCTGCATGGCCCGGGCCATCCGGTCGGCCGCCTGGGCCTGCGCCCAGTCCCGGCCGCCCGCCCGTTCGACGGCCAGTGCCGTGCGTTCCAGGTCCTTCTCCTCGTAGGGCCGGCCGTACAGCTCGGCCAGTTCGACGGCCGCCGGACTGCCGGAGACGAGGGCCGCGACCACCGGCAGCGACTTCTTGCGGGCGGCGAGGTCCGCGCCGGCCGGTTTGCCGGTGCGGCTGGGGTCGCCCCATATACCGATGACGTCGTCGATCAACTGGAAGGCGAGTCCGGCCTGGCGGCCGAAGCCGTCCAGTGCCGCCACCTCGTCCTCGCTCGCGCCCGCGTACAGGCCGCCGAGCGCGCAGGCGCAGCCGAGGAGCGCGCCGGTCTTGGCCTCGGCCATGGCCAGCACCTCGTCGAGGGTGACCTCGGCGGGGGCCCGCTTCTCCATGGCCGTGTCGGCGTGCTGGCCGGCGCACAGCTCGACGACACAGTCCGCGAGCCGCGCGGCGGCCGCCCCGGACGCCGGGTGCGGGTCCTCGGCCAGCAGCCTGAGGGCCAGCGCCTGGAGGGCGTCCCCGCCGAGGATCGCATCGGCGTCGCCGAACACGGTCCACGCCGTGGGGCGATGCCGGCGCGAGGTGTCCCGGTCCATCACGTCGTCGTGCAGCAGCGTGAAGTTGTGCACCAACTCCACGGCCGCGGCCGCCCGTACGGCCGACGCCGACGCTCCCGGGCCGCCCAGCGCGGCGGCCGCGGAGAGAACGAGCGCGGGCCGGATCGCCTTGCCGGCGTTACCCGCCGCCGGGCTGCCGTCCGCGTGCTGCCACCCGAAGTGGTAGAGAGCGACCCGCCGCATCGAGCCGGGCAACGACTCGATCGCCGCGCGTAGTTCGGGATCAACGGCCACCCGGGCCCGCTCCAGAATCACCCCCGCCTCATGCCCCTCGAACGCCCCGCCGCCGGCCTCCCACCCGCCAAAGGGACCGCCGCCCGAAACCTCCCGCGCACCGAACGGTCCTGACCCCCCGGAAGGACCGCCCGAGACCCCCCGCCCGTCGAATGGGCCTGCCGCGACCTCCCGCCCGCCGACGGAGCCGACCGTGGCCTCCGTCCCGTCCAAGGGGCCGACCGTGGCCGCCCGTCCGTCGAACGGACCGGCCGAGGACGCCCGCCCGTCGAAAGAACCGGCCGGTGCCTCCCGCCCATCAACCAGACCAGCCGAGACCCCCCGCCCGTCGATCGGAGCGATCAGCTCCCCCTGCCCGTCCGGCGAGCCGGGGGCGCCCTCCCCCGCGGGCCCGGTGGGTCCGGCATGCCGGGACGTCTCCGGCGGCTCCGCTGGGCGCTGCTTCGTTTTCGTCAGGTGCTCGGCCATGGGTCCCCCTCGCGGTGTCCGCGGACGGTGGCGCTTGCGCTCCGGCTCGGCGCGTACCACGGGGACCTACCCGCCCCGAGGGGCGGGGACACGGCCGCGAAGTGCGGAAACGTCACCTCCAGCGGCCGATCTCGACGTTCTCCAGGACGCCGAGCGCGTCGGGCACCAGCACCGCCGCCGAGTAGTAGGCGGTCACCAGGTAGTTGATGATGGCCTGTTCGTTGATGCCCATGAAGCGGACGGACAGGCTCGGCTCGATCTCGTCCGGGATGCCCGCCTGCCGCAGCCCGATGACGCCCTGGTCCTCCTCGCCCGTGCGCAGCGCAATGATCGACGTCGTGCGCTCCGGGGTGACCGGGATCTTGTTGCACGGGTAGATCGGCACGCCGCGCCAGGTCGGGATGCGGTTGCCGCCCATGTCGACGCTCTCCGGCACGAGTCCGCGCTTGTTGAGCTCGCGGCCGAACGCGGAGATCGCGCGCGGGTGGGCGAGGAACAGCTTGGTGCTGCGCCGACGGCTGAGCAGCTCGTCCATGTCGTCCGGGCTGGGCACGCCGTCGTGCGGCTGCAGCCGCTGGTCGTACTCGCAGCTGTTCAGCAGTCCGAAGTCGGCGTTGTTGATGAGCTCGTGCTCCTGGCGTTCCTTCAACGCCTCGACCGTGAGCCTGAGCTGCTGCTCGGTCTGGTTCATCGGCTGGTTGTAGAGGTCGGCCACGCGCGTGTGGATGCGCAGTACGGTCTGGGCGATGCTCAGCTCGTACTCGCGGGGCTGGGCCTCGTAGTCCACGAAGGTGTGCGGGATCTCCGGCTCGCCGCTGTGGCCGGCCGCGAGGTCGACCGCCTTCTCCCCGTACTTGTTGGTGCGCTGCTCCGGGATCGCGCGGAGCCGGCGCAGATGCTCGCGGAGCGATTCCGAGCGCTCGGCGATCTGCTCGAAGTCCTGGCGGGACAGGATCAGCACGGTGCAGGCCGTGTCCGCGCGGGCCGTGTACTCCCAGATGGCGTCCGGGTCGAGGAGCGCCTGCTCGCCGAAGTACGCCCCGTCGGCGAGGACACCGAGGACGGCGTCGTCGCCGTACGGACCCGTGCCGATCTTCTCGACCCTGCCGTGGGCCAGCAGGAACACCTCGTCGGCCTGGCTGCCGAAGGAGGCGAGCAGCTGGCCCGGCCCGAACTCCCGCTTGCGGCAGCGCTGGGCCAGCTCCTTGAGCACCTCCCCGTCCTCGTACGACCGCAGGGCCGGCATCTCGCCCAGCTCGGCGGGAATCACCTCGACGCGGTCGCCGGTCTTCACGAAGGTGATGCGGCCGTCGCCGACCGCGTACGTCAGTCGCCGGTTCACCCGGTACGTGCCGCCCTGCACGTTCACCCAGGGCAGCGTCCGCAGCAGCCAGCGGGAGCTGATCTCCTGCATCTGGGGTGCGGACTTGGTGGTGGTGGCCAGGTTCCGCGCGGCCGCCGTGTCCAGACTCTGCTGGGGCTTGGCCTGCTCCGCGTGGACCTCTTCGCCTACCGACATAGAGAAACGCCCTCCCGGTCATACGCCGACGCCCGTATACGCAGCGCATCGGTCTCACGAGCCAGCTTCCATCACGGAAAGTGCTCGTGCCATTACCCAAAAGAGCGGGAATGGATCATCGTACGACTGGGCAGACAGAGGGACTCTGTCCACCGGCCGACGAGGGGCGGGGCGCGCCCCAACGTGTCCGGATCGGCTCGCACACCGTGCGAACGATGTATTCCAGGACGTCCGGTTTCGGTAGAAGCACCGGTACGAGGCGGCCGCGACCGGTGGCCGTAGAGCACAGCGCGAAGGAGGCATCCATGGCCTCACCCATGTCCGCGAGCGGATTTCTGGACGCTCTGAGAGCGGAGGACGTCTGCGTCGTCGAGGTCGGCGACTGGCGGCACCACAACCGCAACCACAAGGGCCCGTGGGGTCCCGTGCACGGCGTGATGATCCACCACACCGTGACCCGGGGAAGCGAACGGACCGTGGAGATCTGCCGCGACGGCTTCGAAGACCTGCCGGGGCCGCTGTGCCACGGCGTGGTCACCAAGGACGGCACGGTCCACCTCGTGGGCTACGGCCGTGCCAACCACGCCGGACTGGGCGACGACGACGTGCTGCGCGCGGTGATCGCCGAGAAGGCGCTGCCGCACGACAACGAGGCGAACACCGACGGCAACCGGCACTTCTACGGCTTCGAGTGCGAGAACCTCGGCGACGGCGAGGACCCCTGGCCCGAGGCCCAGCTGGAGGCCGTCGCGAAGGCGGCCGCGGCCGTCTGCCGGCACCACGGGTGGACGGAACGCTCGGTCATCGGGCACCTGGAGTGGCAGCCCGGGAAGGTGGATCCGCGCGGGTTCACGATGGCCTGGCTCCGGGAGCGGGTCCGCGACCACCTGAAGTGACGACAATGGGGGCGTGACCAGTACGGACGACCTCCGCCCCCGGCTGCCCTCCCCGCTGCGGGAGGCGGCCGACGACCGTTTCGCGCGGCACGGCGTCCGGCTCCTGCTCAAGCGGGACGACCTGATCCACCCGGAGCTGATCGGCAACAAGTGGCGCAAGCTGGTGCCGAACATCGAGGCGGCGGCGGGGCGCGGGCTGGTCACCTTCGGCGGGGCGTACTCCAACCACCTGCGGGCCACGGCCGCCGCGGGCCGGCTCCTGGGCCTGCCCACGGTGGGCGTGGTCCGCGGCCAGGAACTGGCCGACCGCCCCCTGAACCCCTCCCTGGCCCGGTGCGCGGCCGACGGCATGCGGCTGCGCTTCATCGACAGGGCGACGTATCGCCGCAAGGCCGAACCGGAGACCCTGCGCGCCGTCCTGCGGGCGGCCGGGGCCGAGGACGCGTACGTCGTCCCGGAGGGCGGCAGCAACGCCGAGGCGGTCCGCGGCTGCCGGGCACTGGGCGCGGAACTGCGCGGCCGGGCCGATGTCGTCGCCGTCGCCTGCGGCACCGGCGGCACGCTCGCCGGGCTGGCCGCCGGGCTCGCCCCCGAGCAGCGCGCCCTGGGCATACCGGTCCTCAAGGGCGGCTTCCTGACCGCCGAGGTCGAGGCGCTGCAGGAGCGCGCCTTCGGCGCCCGCCGCGGCGCCTGGTCCCTCGACGACCGCTTCCACTTCGGCGGCTACGCCCGCACCACCCCCGAACTCGACGCCTTCGCCGCGGACTTCGAACACCGGCACGGCGTACCCGTCGAACGTCTCTATGTCGCCAAGTTGCTGTACGGACTTGTGGCTCTCGCGGACGAGGGCGCCTTCCCGCGCGGCACGACGCTCGCGGCGGTGGTCACCGGCCGACCGTTCCCGGAGGTGTAGCCCCCGGACCGGTCCTGGCTAGGTGGCCTCCCGGTACGCGGCCGCCTCCTCCAGGTCCAGTCGGCGCAGCAGCGTCCTCAGCATCTCGTCGTCGATGTAGCGGTGGTCGCGGAGTCTGACGAACACCTCGCGTTCGGCGCTGATCATGTCGCGGGACAGCCGGCGGTAGGTGTCGTCGACCGTCTCCCCGGTGACCGGGTTGACCTGGCCGAGCCGCTCCCAGACGGCGTTGCGGCGGCGCTCCAGGACGCTGCGGAGGCGGTCGGCGAGGGGCGGGGGCAGGGCGTTGCGCTCGTCGGCGAGGAGCTCGTCGAGGCGCTGCTCGGCGGCCCGGGAGGCCTGCGCCTGGGCGTTGGCCTCCGCGAGCGTCTCGGCCTGCTGGTCGCGTCCGGGAAACTTCAGCAGCCGGATCAGCGGGGGCAGGGTCAGTCCCTGCACGACCAGCGTCCCGATCACCGTCGTGAACGTCAGGAAGAGGATCAGGTTGCGCTGCGGGAAGGGGGCGCCGCCGTGCATCGTGACCGGGATCGAGAAGGCGATGGCCAGCGAGACCACACCGCGCATCCCGGCCCACGCGGTGACCATCGCGCCCTTCCAGGTCGGGTTCTCCTCGCGTTTCCTGACCCGCGCCGACAGCAGGCGGGGGAGGAAGGCCGCCGGATAGACCCAGACGAACCGGGCCGCGACCACCACCAGGAAGAGGACCACCGCGTACCAGGCGGCGTCGGCGCCCCGGTACTCCCCGAGGCCCTTGAGGACGAACGGCAGCTGCAGCCCGATGAGCGCGAACACCGCCGACTCCAGGACGAAGGCGACCATCCGCCACACCGCCTCCTCCTGCAGGCGGGTGGCGAAGTCGACCTCCCACGCGCGGTGGCCGAGGTAGAGGGCCACGACCACGACCGCGAGGACGCCGGAGGCGTGCACCTGCTCGGCGACGCCGTACGCCACGAACGGGATGAGCAGCGAGAGCGTGTTCTGGAGCAGCGGCTCCTTCAGGTGCGTGCGCAGCCAGTGGATGGGGGCCATCAGGACCAGGCCGATGCCCACGCCACCGACGGCCGCGAGCAGGAACTCGGTGATGCCGCCGGCCCAGGTGGCGCTCTCGCCGAGGGCGGCGAGGAGGGCCACCTTGTAGGCGGTGATCGCGGTGGCGTCGTTCAGCAGGGACTCGCCCTGGAGGATGGTCGTGATGCGGGACGGCAGCCCCACCCGGCGGGCGACCGCCGTCGCCGCCACCGCGTCCGGCGGCGCCACCACCGCGCCCAGCACCAGCGCGGCGGTCAGCGGCATCCCCGGCACGAGCCGGTAGACGGCCCAGCCGACGACGAAGGTCGCGAAGAGCACGTACCCGACCGACAGCAGCGCCACGGGCCGCAGCTGCGCCCGCAGGTCGAGGTACGAGCTGTCGGTGGCGGAGGTGTACAGCAGCGGGGGCAGCAGGAGCGGCAGGACGACGTCCGGGTCGAGGGTGTAGTCCGGGATCCCGGGGACGTACGAGACCACCAGTCCCGCCGCGACCAGCAGCAGCGGCGCCGGCACCGGTGTGCGCCGGGCCGCCGCGGCGACCACCGCACTGCCCGCCACCAGCAACAGCAGCGGCATCACGTCCATGTCTCGCCCGCCCTCGTTCTCCGCTTTCGCGCGACCACCCGCGCGCCCGTCGTAACCTGGCAATCATGAAACAGTGCACGCACGCCGACGCGCTGCCGCACCCCGAACCCGAGCCGCTGCACGAGACCTGCCCGGAATGTCTCGTGAACGGCACGCACCCGGTGCAGCTGCGGCTGTGTCTGTCCTGCGGCCACGTCGGCTGCTGCGACTCCTCGCCGGGACGGCACGCGACGGAGCATCACACGCAGTCCGGTCATCCCGTGATGCGAACCTTCGAACCCGGTGAGAGCTGGCGGTGGTGCTTCGTCGACCACGTACTCGTGTGACACTGCATGCGGCGGCCGGTTGCGACGATTCGACGGTCTGACGTCTGGGTACGTCAAACCGGCGCGCGCTCTTCCCAATTGGGCCCGCAGACCCCTAGACACGGAGCGTATCCACAGGTTTACTGTGAGTGACGCCAGGGGGTTGGGGTCCCGGGGACAGAAAAGTTCGGAGCGCGATAGCGTCACCGCTGTACCACGTATCGCGTTACCCCGGGGGGCAACCCTCGGCCCCGTAAAGCTTGTACCACCATGGAGGTGAGGGTGTCCCAGATCGCAGGCGAGCCCGCGACCCAGGACTTCGTGGAAGTCCGGCTGCCGGCTGCGGGTGCCTACCTGTCGGTGCTGCGGACGGCCACGGCCGGTCTCGCCGCCCGCTTGGACTTCACCCTGGACGAGATCGAGGATCTGCGCATCGCGGTGGACGAGGCCTGCGCGATCCTGCTCCAGCAGGCCGTGTCCGGCTCGGTGCTGAGCTGCGTCTTCCGCCTCGTCGACGACTCGCTGGAAGTCACGGTGTCGGCCCCGACGACCGACGGCCACGCGCCCTCGCGCGACACCTTCGCCTGGACCGTGCTGTCGGCCCTGGCGGGCAAGGTCTCGTCGGCCGTCGACGAGGACAAGACCGTGTCGATCAGCCTCTACAAACAGCGCGGCGCGGGACCCGGGCCGGCGTGAGGAACGGGGACGGACCGGTGCGGGACGAAGAGCGCGGCACACGGGAGCTGCCGGTCGAGGACGGGGGCGTCCCCTGCCCGAGCGGAGGCGAGAGCTTGGCGAACAACCCCACGGGCGGTTCCCGACGCATGACGGACGGCATCGACGCCATCCCCGAGCAGGCCCGGCCGCACCCGGAGGACGACTCCGCGCAGGCCGGCTTCCCGGACGACGGG
This sequence comes from Streptomyces olivochromogenes, assembly GCF_021538895.1. Lineage (GTDB taxonomy): Bacteria > Actinomycetota > Actinomycetes > Streptomycetales > Streptomycetaceae > Streptomyces > Streptomyces olivochromogenes_A. The sequence goes on from NZ_JADDRL010000052.1 coordinate 7,819, forward strand.
CAGCGGGATCGGAAAGGTGGCGTGCAGAGCGGGCCTCCGGCACGACGGGGCGGGGCCGTGTCCCCCGGCCGAGCGGAGGCGGCGGCTCGGCGAAGGGCGACGGGCGGGACGATGAGCGAGCACGAGCGAAACTCCGAGGACGACGCGCCGGGCGCGGAGGCCGCGCAGGGCACGCACCACGATCCTCAGGACCGCAGCGGAGCGCGCGCGATGTTCGTCGAGCTGCGCAGCCTGAAGGACGGCAGCCCCGAGTACGCGGAGCTGCGCAACCAGCTGGTCCGCATGCATCTGCCGCTCGTCGAGCACCTCGCGCGCCGCTTCCGCAACCGCGGCGAGCCCCTCGACGACCTGACCCAGGTCGCCACCATCGGCCTGATCAAGTCGGTGGACCGGTTCGACCCCGACCGCGGCGTGGAGTTCTCCACGTACGCCACCCCGACGGTCGTCGGCGAGATCAAGCGCCACTTCCGTGACAAGGGCTGGGCCGTCCGCGTCCCGCGCCGTCTGCAGGAGCTGCGCCTCGCCCTGACCACGGCGACGGCCGAGCTCTCCCAGCAGCACGGGCGCTCCCCCACCGTCCACGAACTCGCCGAGAAGCTCGCCATCTCGGAGGAGGAGGTCCTGGAGGGCCTGGAGTCGGCGAACGCCTACTCCACCCTGTCCCTGGACGTCCCGGACACCGACGACGAGTCCCCGGCGGTCGCCGACACCCTCGGCGCCGAGGACGAGGCGCTGGAGGGCGTGGAGTACCGCGAGTCCCTCAAGCCGCTCCTCGAGGACCTCCCGCCGCGCGAGAAGCGCATCCTGCTCCTGCGCTTCTTCGGCAACATGACCCAGTCCCAGATCGCGCAGGAGGTCGGCATCTCCCAGATGCACGTCTCCCGCCTGCTGGCCCGCACCCTGGCCCAGCTCCGGGAGAAGCTGCTGGTGGAGGAGTAGGCCCACGGCCGACAGACGTCACGGACCGGCGCTCCGAAGCGCCGCGGGCTAGCGCTTCGGTTCCTCCGCCTCCGTGCGTCCCGGGCCCCGGATGCCGAGGGCCGCGGTCGTGGCCGGGTTCACCAGGAGGACCAGGGACGTGACCGCGACCACGGCGAGGGCGATGCCGGCCGGGATCGCGAGGCTGTCGGCCTGCAGGAGGCTGTAGGCGACGGGAAGGGCCATGATCTGGGTGATCACGGCCGGGCCCCGGCTCCAGCTGCGGCGCCGCAGCAACCCGCGCGCGGCGAGCAGGGGAAGCAGGGCCAGGACGATCAGCGTGATGCCCAGAGTGACGGCCTGCTGCCGGTCGTCGGGGTCACCGGTGAGACCGAGGACGAGCACCCATCCGCCGCCGACCAGCAGCGCGAGCCCCTCCAGCGCGGCCAGCGCGGCCGCGTACGTCAGGCGGCGCGGACGGGGGCCATCGGCTCGCGCGGAGTCGGATACGGGGGTCTGCTCGCTGCTCACCCCAGAAGCGTAGCCCTCGCCCCGGGCGCCCGAGTGTCCAGGCTCACGCCCCCATCTCTTACCGGATCCCTACCTCGGTATGGGCCGGGTACCCCCCAGTAGGTACGCTGCAATCCATGCGTGCACTTCTCGTGGTCAATCCGGCGGCAACCACCACAAGCGCACGTAGGCGCGACGTCCTGATCCACGCCCTGGCGAGCGAGATGAAGCTGGAGGCGGTCACCACCGAGTACCGCGGCCACGCGCGCGACCTGGGCCGACAGGCGGCGGAGAGTGACGACATAGATCTGGTGGTCGCCCTCGGCGGTGACGGCACGGTCAACGAGGTCGTCAACGGACTGCTGCACAACGGCCCCGACCCCGAGCGCCTCCCCGGCCTCGCCGTGGTCCCCGGCGGCTCCACCAATGTCTTCGCCCGCGCACTGGGCCTGCCCAACGATCCCGTGGAGGCGACCGGCGCCCTGCTGGACGCCCTGCGCGAGCAGCGCGAGCGCGTCGTCGGCCTCGGGCTCACCTCCGGTACGCCCGGCACCGAGGACGAGGCGGTTCCGGCTCGCTGGTTCACCTTCAACGCCGGTCTCGGCTTCGACGCCGGTGTCGTCGGCCGGGTCGAGCAGCAGCGCGAGCACGGCAAGAAATCCACGCACGCCTTGTACGTACGTCAGGTTGTCCGGCAGTTCCTTGGCGAGCAGCACCGCCGGCACGGCTCGATCACGCTCGAACAACCCGGCGAGGACCCGATCGCCGATCTTGTGGTCGCCATAGTCTCGAACACCTCGCCCTGGACGTATCTCGGCAATCGCCCGATGTACACGTCACCTAAGGCCTCGTTCGATAAGGGACTCGACGTACTCGGTCTCAGCCGCCTGTCCACGGCCGCGGTTGCCCGGTATGGCACCCAGTTGCTCACTTCGTCCCCCGAGCGTGGACCTCACGGCAGGCATGCCACCTCCCTGCACGACCTGGACCGCTTCACCTTGCATTCGAAGGTGCCACTGCCTCTCCAGATGGACGGAGACCACCTCGGGCTGCGTACGAGCGTGACGTTCACAGGCGTACGCCGCGCACTGCGTGTGATTGTGTGAGTGGAACAGGCAAAAGTCCTTTCACTCGAACGTTTAGGCCAGGATCCACCCCATGGAAGTACGGCTGTGACCCAGTCGACACCGAGGAATCAAAAAAAACTTTCCGGAAGGGGTTGTATCCGCCGCTGAGGTTTGCGAGTCTCTACGTGGCGATCGGGACGGCCCGCAACACCGGCCTCCACTGATCACCAGAACCCCTCTTCAAACCCAGGCCATCGCCGGCGAACCTGGCAATGGACCCTTCACTTGTTGAGGGATTCGTGAAAGCGTTCACATTCACAAGCAACCCGCACGTAATACCAAGGAGAGGTAGCAGCCATGGACTGGCGTCACAACGCCGTTTGCCGCGAGGAAGACCCCGAGCTCTTCTTCCCCATCGGCAACACCGGTCCTGCGCTGCTGCAGATCGAGGAAGCCAAGGCCGTCTGCCGTCGCTGCCCCGTCATGGAGCAGTGCCTGCAGTGGGCGCTCGAGTCCGGTCAGGACTCGGGCGTCTGGGGTGGTCTCAGCGAGGACGAGCGCCGCGCCATGAAGCGCCGCGCCGCCCGCAACCGGGCTCGTCAGGCTTCCGCCTGACACTCCCACCCCTGCTGACAGCCTGAGCTTGGCGGCGCGTACAGCGAGTACGCATCTCCCGCCCCCGAGCCGCAGCGCGCAGTACCCCGATGCGCTTAGTAGTAGAAGAGCAGCAACGAGCACTGGCCTCGGACCTGATCAAGGTCCGAGGCTCTTTGCTGTTCGGACGAGTTCCGCTCGCGAACTCGTCGATGTCCGCTCGGTGTTCGCCGGGAGATGTCCCTACTTGTGCGACCGGACCGGAATGTCCAGGATCACCCGTGTCCCGCGCCCGGGCGCCGGGACCATGTCGAACGTTCCGCCCAACTCGCCCTCGACCAGGGTTCGTACGATCTGCAGGCCGAGGTTGCCGGCGGTCTGCGGGTCGAATCCCTCGGGCAGACCGACGCCGTCGTCCTGGACGGTGACGAGGAGGCGGGCCTCCTTGGTGGTGCCGCCGCGGACCGCCGCGACCTCGACCGTGCCGGTGTCGCCCTCCCGGAAGCCGTGTTCGAGGGCGTTCTGCAGGATTTCGGTCAGGACCATCGACAGCGGGGTCGCGACCTCGGCGTCGAGTATCCCGAAGCGGCCGGTGCGTCGGCCGGTGACCTTGCCCGGCGAGATCTCGGCGACCATCGCGAGCACACGGTCGGCGATCTCGTCGAACTCCACGCGCTCGTCCAGGTTCTGCGACAGCGTCTCGTGCACGATGGCGATCGAGCCGACACGCCGGACGGCCTCCTCCAGGGCCTCCCGGCCCCGGTCGGACTCGATGCGCCGCGCCTGGAGGCGGAGCAGGGCCGCGACCGTCTGGAGGTTGTTCTTCACCCGGTGGTGGATCTCCCGGATGGTCGCGTCCTTGGTGATCAACTCGCGTTCGCGGCGCCGCAGTTCGGTGACGTCCCGGAGCAGCACCAGCGAGCCGATCCGGGTCCCCTTGGGCTTGAGCGGGATGGCCCGGAACTGGATGACCCCGTCGTTCCCCTCGATCTCGAACTCACGGGGCGCCCAGCCGCTGGCGACCTTGGCCAGCGCCTCGTCCACCGGCCCCCGGGTCGGGGCGAGTTCGGCGGTGGTCGCGCCCAAGTGGTGGCCGACCAGGTCGGAGGCGAGGCCGAGGCGGTGGTAGGCGGACAGGGCGTTCGGCGAGGCGTACTGGACGGTGCCGTCCGCGTCGAGCCGGATCAGGCCGTCGCCGACGCGCGGCGAGGCGTCCATGTCGACCTGCTGGTCGGGGAACGGGAAGGAGCCGGCCGCGATCATCTGCGCCAGGTCGGAGGCGCTCTGGAGGTAGGTCAGCTCCAGGCGGCTCGGGGTCCGGACGGTGAGCAGGTTGGTGTTGCGGGCGATGACGCCGAGGACGCGCCCCTCACGTCGTACGGGGATCGACTCGACCCGTACGGGGACCTCCTCGCGCCACTCCGGGTCGCCCTCGCGCACGATCCGGCCCTCGTCGAGCGCCGCGTCCAGCATGGGGCGCCGGCCACGCGGGACCAGGTGGCCGACCATGTCGTCCTGGTAGGAGGTGGGGCCGGTGTTGGGCCGCATCTGGGCGACCGAGACGTACCGCGTGCCGTCGCGGGTGGGGACCCACAGGACCAGGTCGGCGAAGGAGAGGTCGGAGAGCAGCTGCCACTCCGAGACCAGCAGATGCAGCCACTCCAGGTCGGAGTCGCCCAGAGCGGTGTGCTGGCGTACGAGTTCGTTCATGGAGGGCACGTGTGCGAGCGTACCCGGGCAGATGTGGATGGCCGAAAAACACCCGCGGGCCGCGGCGCCTGGGAGGGACCCTCAGCCCTCCCGGCACCGCAGCCCGGAGCAGTTTCGGCCGCGGGGTGTGCGGTCCCGACCGGCCGAATGGTGAGGAACCGGGGCAGTCAGGGCAGAGAGCACCGGGTCCTCGGTCCGCCTTCCTGTGCGGGGAAGACGGAAGTCGTCCTCTCGCATTGTGGACTAGACCATGGGGTGTGTCCACGTGTTGGAGGATGTTCACACTTGGCGATCCGCAGCCTAGCCCGCCCGGGTTACGAACGGGGTCGGATCATGATGGCAATTTCCGCCACCGCCACCGATTCTTTTCGGCTGGCGGGGTGTCCGCTCAGCGGGTCTCCGTCACCTTGGCCAGGGCGCGGGGGGCGTCCGGGTCCTGGCCGCGGGCGATGGTGACCTCGTAGGCGAGCAGCTGGAGGGGGATGATCTCCAGGACCGGCTGGAGCTCCTCGGCGACCCCGTCGGTGGGCAGGACGAAGCCGGCCGAGGCCTGCTCGACCTGATGAGCGGGTCCGACGACGACCAGGTCGGCGCCCCGGCCGCGCAGCCGGTCGAGGACGGGCCGGAGGGCCTCGCCGCCCTTGCCGTCCGTGACGACCGCGATGACCGGGGAGACGTTGTCGACCATGGCGAGGGGGCCGTGCAGGAGGTCGGCGCCGGAGTAGGACAGGGCGGGGATGTAGCTGGTCTCCATCAGTTTGAGGGCGGCCTCCTTGGCGGTGGGGTAGCCGTAGCCGCGCGAGGTGATGACCATGCGCTCGGCGAAGCGGTAGCGGGCGGCCAGGGCGCGCACCTCGGCGTGCCGGGCGAGCAGCTGCCCGGCGAGGTCGGGCAGCACCTTCGCGGCGGCGCCGTCACCGCCGCGCAGGCCCTCGACGAAGAGGTAGAGCGCGAGGAGCGAGGCCGTGTAGGTCTTGGTGGCGGGCAGGGCCCGCTCGGGACCGGCCAGGATGTCGATGTGGTACTCGGAGACGCCGGCCAGCGGGGAGTCGGCGTTGTTGGTCACGGCGAGGGTGATCGCGCCGGCCTCGCGGGCGGCCCGGGTGGAGGCGACCAGGTCCGGGGAGCCGCCGGACTGGCTGACGGTGATGACGAGCACGTCGGTCAGGTCGGGGCGGGCGCCGTAGGCCGTGGTGGTCGACATGGACGTGAGGCCGCAGGGCAGGCCGAGGCGGATTTCCAGCAGGTACTTGGCGTACAGGGCCGCGTTGTCGGAGGTGCCGCGGGCGGTGAGCAGCACGAAGCGGGGGCGGCGGGCGGCGATCTCCTGGGCCACCTGCCGGACGGCCGGGGCCCCCTCGTCCAGGATCCGGCGGAGCACGGCGGGCTGTTCGGCCATCTCGCGGGCCATGATCCGGCCCGGACGCTCGTCGGCGGAATCCGAGGTGGTGGCGGTCATCGTGGTTCCTCCCGGGGCAGGCGGGTCACTGGCGGCTCGCCGATCGTCGCCGGTGGTCACTGACGGTCGCCGGCAGGCCGGTGACGGGTCGACGACGAGGTGGCGACGGGTCGGGGACGGGGCGCTGACGGATCCCATTCCACTCCCCGAACAAGGGCGGCGTGCGTGCGGGGTGGATGTTAGATTGGTCTAAACCACATAGACGTTCCAGCCCTCTTCAGAACGGCAGGCCCAGCGTGGAAGTTGTCATCGTTCCGGATGCCACCGCGGGCGGCGAGCTGATCGCCGAGGCCATGGCGGAGTTGCTCCGGCGCAAGCCCGACGCCCTGCTCGGCGTGGCCACCGGCTCCACGCCGCTGCCCATCTACCGGGCGCTGACGGCGAAGGTGCGCGCCGGCGACGTGGACACCTCGCGGGCCCGGATCGCACAGCTCGACGAGTACGTGGGACTGCCCGCCGACCATCCGGAGTCGTACCGTTCGGTGCTCGCGCGGGAGGTGCTGGAGCCGCTCGGGATCACGATGGACGCGTTCCTGGGTCCGGACGGCGCGGCCGAGGACGTGCGGGCGGCGTGCGAGGCGTACGACCGGGCGCTGACCGAGGCCGGCGGCGTGGACCTGCAGCTGCTCGGGATCGGCACCGACGGGCACATCGGGTTCAACGAGCCCTGCTCCTCGCTGGCCTCGCGCACGCGGATCAAGACGCTGACCGAGCAGACCCGCGTCGACAACGCGCGCTTCTTCGACGGGGACATCGAGCAGGTGCCGCACCACGTCATCACTCAGGGCATAGGCACGATCCTGGAGGCACGGCACCTGGTGCTGCTGGCCACCGGGGAGGGCAAGGCGGACGCGGTCGCCGCGACCGTCGAGGGGCCGGTCGCCGCGGTGTGCCCCGCCTCGGCGCTGCAGCTCCACCCGCACGCCACCGTGGTCGTCGACGAGGCGGCCGCCTCCAAGCTGAAGCTGGCGGACTACTTCCGGCACGCGTACGTCAACAAGCCGCAGTGGCAGGGGATCTGACGGTCCCGGCACGTCCGAGGGCGCCGGCTCCCCCAGGGAGTCCGGCGCCCTCGTCGTACGGGCTCGGGGTCAGCGACCCGCGATGACCTCCGCCGCCGCACGGCCGCAGACCCGGGCCGCGCCGTGGGTGGCGATGTGCAGGGCGCCTCGGGGCGTGGACCGGGGCACGCCCATCTCGACCACGATCGTGTCCGGGCGGGCCGCGAGGAGGGTGTCCAGGGCCGCCGCCATCCAGGGGTGCCGGTGCTCGTCGCGGACGACGGCCACCACCCGGCGGTCCCCGGCCGCGGCCAGCGCCTGTGCCCCCGCCGTCTCCCCCGCGAAGCTGCCGGTCTCCGTGCCGGGCAGCAGACGGGCCAGCTCGGCGGCGACACCCCACGGGGTCTCGTCCCCGACGGCGATGTTCGCGAGGGGGGTGAAGGCGGCGACGTACGGCGCCGCGGCCGACGGCTCGTACGACTCTGCGTACGTCACCCGCAGCGCCCGCCGCGCGGCGATCAGCCCGACGCCGGCCCGTACGGCACTTCCGTTCCGGCCGGCCTCGCCCTGGCCCTCGCCCACGACCGCCGACGCACCCGGGCGAACCGTGTCGTCCTTCGCGGTCTTCGCCGCCTGTGCCGTCCAGCGCGCCAGCTCCCGGACGCGCTGCGCCGCGTCCGCCAGGCGCTCCTCGGGGAGTTCGCCCGCGCGTACGGCCAGGACCAGGGCGTCGCGCAGCCGGCGCACCGTCTCGTCGTCCGCGAGGCCGCCGCCCACGCAGATGGCGTCGGCGCCGGCCGCGATGGCGAGGACGCTGCCGCGTTCGATGCCGTAGGTGGCGGCGATGGCCTGCATCTCCATGCCGTCGGTGACGATCAGCCCGGCGTAGCCGAGCTCGCCGCGCAGCAGGTCGGTGAGGATCCGGCGGGAGAGGGTCGCGGGGCGGTCCGGGTCCAGCGCCGGGACCAGGATGTGGGCGCTCATCACGGCCCGGGTGCCGGCGGCGATCGCCGCGCGGAAGGGCACGAGTTCGCGGGCGTCCAGCAGCGCGGCCGCCGCGTCGATGCGGGGCAGCGCGTGGTGCGAGTCGACGGCGGTGTCCCCGTGCCCGGGGAAGTGCTTGGTGCAGGCCGCCACGCCGGCCGACTGGAGGCCGGTGACGTAGGCGGCGGTGTGCCGGGCGACCAGGTCGGTGTCGGCGCCGAAGGACCGTACGCCGATGACCGGGTTGGCGGGGTTGGAGTTCACGTCCGCCGACGGGGCCCAGTTGAGGTTCACGCCGCAGGCCGCGAGGCGACGGCCGAGTTCGCGGGCCACGTCCCTGGTCAGCGCGGTGTCGTCGACCGCGCCGAGGGCGTGGTTGCCGGGGAAGCTGGAGCCCGTGCGCACCTCCAGGCGCGTGACGTCTCCTCCCTCCTCGTCGATCGCGACCAGGACGTCGTCCCGCTCGGTGCGCAACTGTGCGGTCAGGGCGGCCAGTTGTTCCGGGGAGGCGATGTTGCGGCCGAACAGGCCCACGGAGGCGAGGCCCTCGCCGAGCCGGCGCAGCAGCCAGTCGGGGGCCGTGGTGCCGGTGAAGCCGGGCTGGAGGACGGTGAGGGCGTCGCGCGTCAGGGTGTCGGTGCCGCTGGCGAGTGTCGTCATCGGGTGGCGTTATCCCTTCACGGCGCCCGCGGTCAGGCCCGCGGCCATCTTGCGCTGGACGAGGAGGAAGAGGACGACGATCGGCACGGCCATCATCGTGGCGCCGGCCATCATCGGGGCGTACTCGGTGCCGTGCTTGGTCGTGAAGTTGCCGAGCCACACGGTCGCCGTCTGGTGCTCCTGGCTGAGCAGCATGAGGGCGTACAGGTATTCGTTCCAGGCCTGGATGAAGGCGTAGACCGAGGTGGCGACCATGCCGGGGGCGAGGAGCGGGAAGACGACGCGGACGAAGGCGCCGGTGCGGGAGCAGCCGTCGACCATCGCGGCCTCCTCCAGCTCCCGCGGGATGTTGACGATGAAGCCGCGCAGCGTCCACACCGTGAAGGGGAGGATGAAGGTCAGGTAGGTGATGATCAGGCCGGTGAGCTTGTCGTACTGATGCAGGTCGTTCAGCAGCAGGAAGACCGGGATGATCATGGCGACCAGCGGGACCATCTGCACCGCGAGGATGCCCACGATCACTATCTTGCGGCCGCGGAAGGCGAACCGGGAGATGGCGAGCGCGGCGAGCATGCCCACGACGATGCCGATCACCACCACGGACAGGGACACCACCAGGCTGCGGCCGACCGGACCCCAGAAGTCGGCGATGTCCAGCGCGCGGCGGAAGTTGGACAGGGTCAGGCCGGTGGGCAGCAGGCTGGGGTCCGGGTCGATGGCGTCCTTGGCCGGCTTGAACGCCGTGTTCAGCATCCAGTAGACGGGGAAGCCGGCGGTGACGAAGACCAGCAGGCCGAGGAGGTTCCAGCCGAACCTCGACCTCCGGCGGGCGGCGGGGGCGAGCGTGCTCATTCGACCTCTCCGATCTTCAGCATCTGGCGCATGTACACGGCGACCACGCCGAGCAGCAGCACCACGGTGATCAGGGCGATCGCCGAGCCCTGCGCATAGTCGTTGACCACGAAGGCGCGGTCGTACGAGTAGGTGGTCAGGAGCTGGAACTCGGCCTCCGGGTGCCCGCCCCGCATCACGAAGACCTGCGGGAAGACGCCCATGTCCCAGATGACCGACAGGGTCGTGAGCATCACGATGATCGGCTTGAGGATGGGCAGGGTGACGTACCGGAAGACGCCCCAGGAGCCCGCGCCGTCGAGGCGGGCCGCCTCCTCCAGTTCCGCCGGGACCTGAGTGAGGCCGGCGCTGAGCGTGATGACCACGAAGGGGACCGCGCCCCAGACCACCAGGAGCATGATCACGGCCAGTCCCTCGGGGCCGCTCGCGAACCAGTTGTGGCCGATCAGCTCGACGCCCGGCAGCTTGCTCAGCACTGCGTTGAGGACGCCGTAGTCGGCGTCGAAGAGCCACTTGAAGACGGTGGTGGCGACGATGACGGGCATGCCCCAGCTGGCCACCAGCGCGATGTTGACGAGGGTCTTGACCCAGCCGGAGACGCGCTGCAGCAGCAGGGCGATCAGCATGCCGAGGACCATGGTGAGGACGACCGAGCCGACCGCGAAGATCACCGTGCGCAGGACGACCTGCCAGAACTCGTCGTCCCCCAGCACCTTGGAGAAGTTGGCGAAGCCGACGGACTCGGCCGGTTTGAAGCCCCACAGCTGGGACTGCCCGAACTCCTGGAAGGACAGGGTGACCAGGCGGACCAACGGATAGCCCATGACCAGGGCGAGGACCAGCAGACACGGCGCGAGCAGCAACCAGGGGGTGGCCGCCCCGCTCGACGTCCGCTTTCCGCGTGGCCGTTGCGGGACGTCCGGTGGCGGCGCCTGCCGCGGTGGCGGCACCTTGGCAGGGGTGGTCGTGTCTGCGGCACTCATCGCGCGCTCCTCAGCGGTCCCTCGGGTCGTACGAGAGGCGGGGCCCTGTCGGCGGACAGGGCCCCGATCTCAGATCACTTGGTGTTGATGACCTTGTCGATCGCGGCGTCCGCGTCCTTCGCGGCGGCCTCGACCGACTTCTTGCCGGTGCCGATGTTCTGCAGCATGGTCTGCAGGACCTGGGCCTTCTCGACCTGGCCCCAGCCGGGGGCCATCGGGACGAACCAGTTGGACTCGGCCGCGGTGGCCGGCACGACGGTCGCCGGGTCGTTCTTCAGGGTGGCGAGGTCCGTCTTGTTGTTGGGCAGGTTGCCCTTGGCCATCAGACCCTTCTGGCCCTCGGGACCGGTGAAGGCGTTGATCCACTCGGCGGCGACGCCCTGGGCCTTGGACTTCACCGGGATGGCGAGGTCGGAACCGCCGAGGAAGACCGGCAGGTTCTTGCCGGACGGGCCGGGCATCACGAAGTTCTCGAGGTCGTCCTTGAGCTTGCCGGTCTTGTCGTTCTTCGGGTCGGCCGCGGTCGCGCCCTCCCAGGCGGCGCCGAAGATCAGGTCCGACTTGCCCTGGCCGTAGACGATGTAGCGGTCGGACTCGTCCTTCGTCTTGTCGCCGTGCATGTACTTGTCGAGGATGGTCTTGAACTCGTTGAGACCCTTGAGGGACTCGGGCGAGGACAGGTTCGCCTTCCACTGACCGCCGGACTCGACGGCGATGGAGCCGCCGGCGTCGTAGACGAAGGACATGGCCGCGTACCAGTCACGGGTGGGCTGGTACCAGGCGTTGAACTTGGCGCCCTGCTTCTTCTGGATCTTGTCCAGGTCGGAGGTCAGCTCCGTGTAGGTCTTCGGGGGCGCCTTGATGCCGGACGCGGCCGCGATGTCCTTGCGCCAGGTGCCGACCCGGCCACCGGCGTAGTACGGCACGCCGTAGGTCTTGCCGTCGTAGGTCACGGAGGCCTTGAGGCCGTCCAGCCAGGCGGAGGAGTTGCCGAACTGCGCGGCGTCGACGGGCGCGAAGGCGCCCTTGACCATGTAGCCCAGCATCTCGGTGTTGCCCATCTCGACCACGTCGGGGGCCTTGTCGGTGGCGAGGACGGCGTCCAGCTTGGTGTTCTTGTCCGGCCAGCCGTAGTACTCGTGCTTGATCTTGATGCCGGGGTGCTTCTTCTGCACGGCGGCGTCGGCGGCCTTCACCAGGTTGGGCCAGTTGTTCTGGGCGTCCACGGTGAGCCAGACGGTCAGCTCCTTGGCGTCCGCCCCCTTGCCCGAACCGCCGTCGTCCTTCTTGTCACTGCCACACGCCGCGATGGAGACGACCATGCCCGCGATACCGATCGCGGCTATCAGCTTGCGCTTCACGCCACCCTCCTCAGGGATGCCACAAACCCCCCTGCCTCCCCGCGGCAAGCGCCCAACGCTTCGTACCGCCCATGGGGCCGGGACCTGGACCAATGGTGTAGACCAGTACGGGGAGCTTGGCCCAGACCAATAGGCCTGTCAAGGGTGTTCAAGCAGGCTCCGGGCGTCCGTGATGGGACCGAGATATGCAGGGACCTTTCATTGCGCAAGCGACAGATCGGACGGACCAGTTCCGCTGGACCACTGCCATCGGCGACGGGGATGGACTAGACCAACGAGGGGCGCGAAGGTATACCAGAGGGGATCACGGAGCGTGCGGTGGACTCCTGTCGGACGAAGCCGTGCCACGATGTGAGCCGTGACCGGCGGGACGTCGGTCGCTTCGGCACCAGGAGCCGGGAAGGCAGAACATGAGCACCGACGTCAGCAGTGCGGAGAACGAGAATGGGGCTACCGTCCGTACCGCGCGCGTGCCCAAGTACTACCGCTTGAAGAAGCACCTGCTGGACATGACGGAGACGCAGGCTCCCGGCACGCCCGTCCCGCCCGAGCGCACGCTCGCCGCCGAGTTCGACACCTCGCGCACGACCGTGCGCCAGGCCCTCCAGGAGCTGGTCGTCGAGGGCCGCCTGGAGCGCATCCAGGGCAAGGGCACCTTCGTCGCCAAGCCCAAGGTCTCCCAGGCGCTGCAACTCACCTCCTACACCGAGGACATGCGCGCCCAGGGCCTGGAGCCCACCTCGCAGCTGCTGGACATCGGCTACATCACCGCCGACGACCGGCTCGCCGTGCTGCTCGACATCACGGCCGGCGGCCGCGTGCTGCGCATCGAGCGGCTGCGCATGGCCAACGGCGAGCCGATGGCCATCGAGACCACGCACCTGTCGGCGAAGCGCTTCCCCGCGCTGCGCAGATCGCTCGTCAAGTACACGTCCCTCTACACCGCCCTCGCCGAGGTGTACGACGTCCACCTCGCGGAGGCCGAGGAGACCATCGAGACCTCGCTGGCCACCCCGCGCGAGGCGGGCCTGCTCGGCACCGACGTCGGCCTGCCGATGCTGATGCTCTCCCGGCACTCCCTGGACCGCGAGGGCAAGCCGGTGGAGTGGGTCCGCTCCGTCTACCGCGGCGACCGCTACAAGTTCGTGGCCCGCCTCAAGCGCCCCCAGGACTAAGGCCGGTTCGGCCCCCGCGCCCCCGCTCCGGCCGTCGCTTTTGCGTCAACTTCATGGCGGGACCCCAATCTGCACCGAATCGACATACCGATAGGCAGACGAGGTCTTCCACTCGCCCGAGACAGTCGCCTAGATTGCCTGCGCATTACAGGTGATCAGTGGTGATCAGCGAGGGGACGGAGCCGCCTGATGTCAGATGCGTCCGATGTGACCGGAGCGGCGGTGGTGACGCCCCTGCGCGTCGTCATCGCCGTGTGCCTGATCGCGCCCTTCGTGGCGATGCTGTGGGTCGGCTCGTACTCCAAGACGGACCCCGCGTTCATCGGGATCCCGTTCTTCTACTGGTACCAGATGCTGTGGGTGCCGGCCTCCACCGTGCTCACGGTGATCGCGTACCAGCTGTGGCGGCGTGACCAGCGCGCCCGCCGGGCCGCCCGGGACGGGGGTGCGTCGCGATGAAGGACGGTGTGAACGGCGTCGCGCTCGGCGTCTTCATCTTCTTCTTCCTGGCCGTCACGGTCATGGGCTTCCTGGCCGCGCGCTGGCGCAAGGCCGACGACGAGCACTCGCTCGACGAATGGGGCCTGGGCGGACGGTCGTTCGGTACCTGGGTCACCTGGTTCCTGCTCGGCGGCGACCTCTACACGGCGTACACCTTCGTCGCCGTCCCGGCCGCCATCTACGCGGCGGGCGCGGCCGGCTTCTTCGCCGTGCCGTACACGATCCTGGTCTACCCGCTGATCTTCACGTTCCTGCCGCGCCTGTGGTCGGTGTCCCACCGGCACGGCTACGTGACGACCTCGGACTTCGTGCGCGGCCGCTTCGGCTCGAAGGGCCTGTCGCTGGCGGTCGCCGTCACCGGCATCCTCGCCACGATGCCCTACATCGCCCTCCAACTCGTCGGCATCCAGGCCGTACTGGACGTGATGGGCGTGGGCGGCGGCGACAACACGAACTGGTTCGTGAAGGACCTCCCGCTGCTGATCGCCTTCGGCGTGCTGGCGGCCTACACCTACTCCTCGGGCCTGCGCGCCCCCGCCCTGATCGCGTTCGTGAAGGACACGCTGATCTACATCGTCATCGCGGTGGCGATCATCTACATCCCGATCAAGCTGGGCGGCTTCGACGACATCTTCGCCAAGGCGAGCGAGGCGTACGCGCAGACCAACCCGGCGACGGGCAAGCCGCGCGGCGCGCTGGTCCCGGCGGAGGCGGGCCAGTGGACGTACGCCACGCTGGCACTGGGCTCCGCGCTCGCGCTGTTCATGTACCCGCACTCGATCACCGCGACGCTCTCCTCGCGCAGCCGTGAGGTGATCCGCCGCAACACCACGATCCTGCCGCTGTACTCCCTCATGCTCGGCCTGCTGGCCCTGCTGGGCTTCATGGCGATCGCGGCCGGCGTCAAGGTCACCAACGGCCAGCTGGCGATCCCGCAGCTGTTCGAGAACATGTTCCCGGACTGGTTCGCGGGCGTGGCCTTCGCGGCGATCGGCATCGGGGCGCTGGTCCCGGCCGCCATCATGTCCATCGCGGCCGCGAACCTCTTCACCCGCAACATCTACAAGGACTTCATCAAGCCGGACGCGACACCCGCGCAGGAGACGAAGGTCTCCAAACTGGTCTCGCTGCTCGTCAAGGTGGGCGCCCTGGTCTTCGTGCTCACCATGGACAAGACGGTCGCCATCAACTTCCAGCTGCTGGGCGGCATCTGGATCCTGCAGACCTTCCCGGCCCTGGTCGGCGGCCTGTTCACCCGCTGGTTCCACCGCTGGGCCCTGCTCGCCGGCTGGGCGGTCGGCATGGTGTACGGCACCGTCGCCGCCTACGGCGTCGCCTCCCCGACGCAGAAGCACTTCGGCGGCTCGGCGAAGGAGATCCCCGGCATCGGCGAGATCGGCTACATCGGCCTCACGGCGTTCGTGCTGAACCTGGCCGTCACGGTGGTCCTGACCTTCGTCCTGAAGGCCGTGAAGGCTCCCGAGGGCGTCGACCAGACCAGGCCCGAGGACTACACGGCGGACGCCGGAGACCCGGGCGTCGAGGTGGAACTGCCGCCGGCCACGGCGGGCAGCGCCCACTGAGCCGTACATCCTACGAGCGGGCCGCCGACAGCGAGAAGTCGGCGGCCCGTTGTCGTACCCACCGGGCACACTCGGTGCATGGACATCGTGATCCGACCCGTATCCCCCGACGAACACGCCACCCTCGGCGAGATCACCGCCCAGGCCTATCTCCAGGACGGCCTGCTGACCTTCGGCGAGAGCGACTGGTACCTCGGCGAACTGCGCAACGTGGCCAAGCGGGCCGCCGCCGCCGACGTGCTCGTCGCCGTCACCGACGGCGAGGTGCTCGGCGGGGTCACCTTCGTGCCGTCGGGCGGCCCCATGGCCGACATAGCGGGTCCCGGGGAGGCCGAGATCCGCATGCTCGCGGTCTCCCACGCGGCCCGCGGCCGGGGTGCCGGCGAGGCGCTGGTCCGGGCCTGCGTCGACCGCGCGCGGGCCACGCGGGGGTGCGCGGGGATCGTGCTGTCGACCCAGGAGTCGATGCACGCCGCCCACCGGATCTACGAACGGCTCGGTTTCGTCCGCGCCCCCGAGCGCGACTGGAACCCCATTCCGGACGTCGACGACCTCATGCTGCTCACCTATGAGTTGACGCTCTGACACGCTCCGGAGTCGCCACGACACAACATATGGGGGTGCTGTCTCCACCCGGCACTAGATGTATGCTCATGCTCGCTGTCGCCACAGGGGAATCCGGTGCGAATCCGGAACTGTCCCGCAACGGTGTACTTGCGTGCATCCACACGCCTGTTCAGTCCGAGGACCTGCCGACAGCGCGCCCGGCCGTCCGGTCCGGGTTGCCCTGACGTCCGGGCCTCGTGGAGTGGGCCGGTGGACGCGACGCCCCGTGCGCTCGTGTGCTGCCCCCTGCCCTCCGCCAGGCCCCCGTGCCGAGCGAGGGAGAGCCCCACGTGACCATCGCGCCAGCCGAACCGGCTTCAGCGACAGGCCTGGAGACCGACGGTCCCGGTGCCGCGCTGCTGCGGATCCTGACCGAGCTGACCGCCGACCTCCCCGACGCCGACCCCGGCCGGGTCGCCGCCGCCGCGCTGCGCGGCCGGTCCGCGCAGGCGGACGAGACGGAGCTGCGCGAGCTGGCCACCGAGGCGGCCGCCGGTCTCATCTCCGAGGACCCGGCCTACTCCCGGCTGGCCGCGCGGCTGCTGACCGTGTCGATCCGCGCGGAGGCCGCGTCGCAGGGCGTGACGTCGTTCACCGAGTCCGTCGCCGTGGGGCACCGCGAGGGCCTGATCGCCGACCGCACCGCCGAGTTCGTGCGCCTGCACGCCCAGCGGCTGGACGCGCTGATCGACCCGGACGCCGACGACCGCTTCGGCTACTTCGGCCTGCGCACCCTGCACAGCCGTTACCTGCTCCGGCACCCGATCACCCGCAGCGTCGTCGAGACGCCGCAGCACTTCATGCTGCGCGTCGCCGCCGGTCTCGCCGAGGACACTGCGCTTGATTCAAAAGCGGGCGCCCGGTCCGTCGACGAAGTCACCGCGCTCTACCGACTCATGAGCCGCCTCGACTACCTGCCCTCCTCCCCCACGCTCTTCAACTCCGGTACGCGACACCCCCAGATGTCGTCCTGCTACCTCCTCGACTCCCCCAAGGACGAGCTGGACTCCATCTACGACCGCTACCACCAGGTCGCCCGGCTCTCGAAGCACGCCGGCGGCATCGGTCTGTCGTACAGCCGTATCCGCTCCCGCGGTTCGCTGATCCGCGGCACCAACGGGCACTCCAACGGCATCGTCCCGTTCCTGAAGACCCTGGACGCCTCCGTCGCCGCCGTGAACCAGGGCGGCCGGCGCAAGGGCGCGGCCGCGGTCTACCTGGAGACCTGGCACTCCGACATCGAGGAGTTCCTGGAGCTGCGCGACAACACCGGCGAGGACGCCCGCCGTACGCACAACCTCAACCTGGCGCACTGGATCCCGGACGAGTTCATGCGCCGCGTGAACGCCGACGGCCAGTGGTCGCTGTTCTCGCCCGCGGACGTGCCGCAGCTGGTCGACCTGTGGGGCGAGGAGTTCGACGCCGCCTACCGCGCGGCCGAGGCCGCCGGGCTCGCGCGCAAGACCATCGCGGCGCGTGATCTGTACGGCCGCATGATGCGGACGCTCGCGCAGACCGGCAACGGCTGGATGACGTTCAAGGACGCCGCCAACCGCACCGCCAACCAGACGGCCGAGCCGGGCCACGTCGTCCACTCCTCCAACCTCTGCACGGAGATCCTGGAGGTCACGGACGACGGGGAGACGGCGGTCTGCAACCTGGGCTCGGTCAACCTCGGCGCCTTCGTGAGCAACGGGGACATCGACTGGGAGCGCCTCGACGAGACCGTCCGTACGGCCGTCACGTTCCTCGACCGGGTCGTCGACATCAACTTCTACCCGACCGAGCAGGCTGGCCGGTCCAACGCCAAGTGGCGTCCGGTGGGCCTGGGTGCGATGGGTCTGCAGGACGTCTTCTTCAAGCTGCGCCTGCCCTTCGACTCGCCCGAGGCGCGCGCCCTGTCCACCCGGATCGCCGAGCGCATCATGCTCGCCGCGTACGAGGCCTCCACGGACCTGGCCGAGCGCAACGGCCCGCTGCCGGCCTGGGAGAAGACCCGTACGGCCCGGGGTGTCCTGCACCCCGACCACTACGACGTCGAGTCGAGCTGGCCGGAACGCTGGGCGGCGCTGCGCGAGCGGATCGCCTCGGTGGGCCTGCGCAACTCGCTGCTCCTGGCCATCGCGCCGACCGCCACCATCGCCTCGATCGCGGGCGTCTACGAGTGCATCGAGCCGCAGGTCTCCAACCTGTTCAAGCGCGAGACGCTGTCCGGTGAGTTCCTCCAGGTCAACTCGTACCTGGTGAACGACCTCAAGCAGCTCGGCGTCTGGGACGCGCGCACCCGTGAGGCGCTGCGCGACTCCAACGGCTCGGTGCAGGACTTCGGGTGGATCCCGGCGGACGTGCGCGCGCTGTACCGCACGGCCTGGGAGATCCCGCAGCGCGGCCTGATCGACATGGCCGCGGCCCGCACCCCGTTCCTGGACCAGTCGCAGTCGCTGAACCTGTTCCTGGAGACACCGACGATCGGCAAGCTCTCCTCGATGTACGCGTACGCCTGGAAGCAGGGCCTGAAGACGACGTACTACCTGCGCTCGCGCCCGGCGACCCGCATCGCCCGCGCCGCCCAGGCGCAGACGCAGGCGTCCATCCCCGTCCAGCAGGCCGCCGACCCCGACGCCGTCGCCTGCTCCCTCGAAAACCCCGAGTCCTGCGAGGCCTGCCAGTAATGACCACCCGTAACCAGAACCTGCTCGACCCGGGCTTCGAGCTGACCCTGCGTCCGATGCGCTACCCCGACTTCTACGAGCGCTACCGGGACGCCATCAAGAACACCTGGACCGTCGAGGAGGTCGACCTCCACTCGGACGTCGCCGACCTCGCCAGGCTCACGCCCGCCGAGCAGCACCTGATCGGCCGGCTGGTCGCGTTCTTCGCGACCGGCGACTCGATCGTCGCGAACAACCTGGTACTGACGCTGTACAAGCACATCAACTCCCCGGAGGCGCGGCTGTACCTGAGCCGCCAGCTCTTCGAGGAGGCCGTGCACGTCCAGTTCTATCTGACGCTGCTGGACACCTACCTGCCCGACCCGGACGACCGCGCCGCCGCCTTCGCGGCCGTGGAGAACATCCCGTCCATCCGCGAGAAGGCCGGGTTCTGCTTCAAGTGGATCAACGAGGTCGAGAAGCTGGACCGCCTGGAGTCCCAGGCCGACCGCCGGCGCTTCCTGCTCAACCTCATCTGCTTCGCCGCGTGCATCGAGGGCCTGTTCTTCTACGGCGCCTTCGCGTACGTCTACTGGTTCCGCAGCCGGGGTCTGCTGCACGGTCTCGCCACCGGCACCAACTGGGTGTTCCGCGACGAGACGATGCACATGTCCTTCGCGTTCGAGGTGGTCGACACCGTCCGCAAGGAGGAGCCGGAGCTCTTCGACGACAAGCTCCAGCAGCAGGTCACCGACATGCTGCGGGAGGCCGTCGAGGCCGAGCTGCAGTTCGCGCGCGACCTGTGCGGTGACGGCCTCCCGGGCATGAACACCGACTCGATGCGGCAGTACCTGGAGTGCGTCGCCGATCAGCGCCTCACGCGCCTCGGCTTCGCCCCGGTGTACGGCTCCGAGAACCCCTTCTCCTTCATGGAGCTCCAGGGTGTTCAGGAGCTGACCAACTTCTTCGAGCGGCGTCCGTCGGCGTACCAGGTGGCGGTGGAGGGCACCGTCGACCTGGACGAGGACTTCTGATCCCGTCCCGCTGTCGTGGCCTCCTGGGCCTCCCTGAGCTGTCGGTCGATGTGCCGCTCGCGCACGATGCCGATCAGTGAGGGGAGGACCAGGAGGACCAGGATCCCCAGGGTGACGGCCATTCCGATCAGGGCTTCTGTCTGCGCCGTATTCATGACACCACTGTCGCCCCGAACACTCCTTACCGACAGTGGCAGGACTGCCGCACACCCTCGAATTACTGCCACTTCCGAGGCACACTGGACGCATGCTGAGGAACGTGGCCACCGTCCTGCTCGACGGTGTGCATCCCTTCGAGCTCGGCGTCGTCTGCGAGGTGTTCGGCCTCGACCGCAGCGACGAGGGGCTGCCGGTGTACGACTTCGCCGTGGTCTCGGCGGAGGGTCCGGCCCTGGGTACCCATGTCGGCGGGCTCACCGTCTCCACGCCGTACGGCCTCGACCGGCTGGAGGAGGCCGATCTGATCGCCGTACCGGCCTCGGACGCGAACGTCGGCCGTGACTATCCCCCCGAGCTGCTCGCCGCCCTGCGCCGGGCCGTGGACCGGGGCGCCCGGGTGCTGAGCGTCTGCTCCGGCGTCTTCGTGCTGGGCGCCGCCGGCCTGCTCGACGGGCGGCGCTGCGCCGCGCACTGGCGGCACGCGGAGGCGCTCGCCCGGCGCTTCCCGCGCACCCGCGTCGAACCGGACGTCCTGTACGTCGACGAGGACCCGGTGATCACCTCCGCCGGCACCGCGGCCGGGATCGACGCCTGTCTGCACATCGTGCGCAAGGAACAGGGGCCGGAGGTCGCCAACAAGATCGCCCGGCGCATGGTGGTGCCGCCGCATCGGGACGGCGGACAGGCGCAGTACATCGAACGCCCCCTGCCCCGGGACTCGTGCGACACGGTCGGCGAGGTACTGGTGTGGATGGAGCGGCACCTCGACGAGGAGGTCACCGTCGAACAGCTCGCCGCCCGCGCGTTCATGGCGCCCCGCACCTTCGCCCGCCGCTTCCAGCAGGAGACCGGCACCACGCCCTACCGCTGGATCCTGCGCCAACGCGTGCTGCTGGCCCAGGAGTTGCTGGAAGGCACGGACGAGACGATGGACGCGATCGCCGCGCGGACCGGCTTCGGCACGGCGGCCGCGCTGCGTCACCAGTTCGTCCGGGCGCTGGACACCACCCCGAACGCCTACCGGCGCGCGTTCCGGGGCCCCGAGGCCGCCTGAACACGCGCCGGTACCAGGTCCTTCACGCGGTGCTCACCACGGCACGGGCGTCAGCAACAGCCGGTGGGGCCGCAGCGTGATGCCCACCCGGGTCGCGTCGTTCGACCCGCTGACCTGCTCGAAGCGGTACTTCGCGCAGAGCGCCGCGGTGATCAGCGTCAGCTGGGCCATGGAGAAGTGGTCGCTGGGGCACTTGCGGTTGCCGACGCTGAACGGGTTCATGGCGTACTTCGGCACGTCCTGGGCCCGCTCCGGCAGCCAGCGGTCCGGGTCGAAGTCGAGATGCCCGGCGTACGACCGCCCGTCGCGCTGGACGGCGTACGGGCTGTGGACGATGTCCGCGCCCGCCGGAATGCGATAGCCGCCGAGCGCGGTGTCCGTGACCGCGCGCCGCGTCAATATCCATACGGCCGGACGCAAACGCATGGCTTCGACTACGACATTGTTGGCGTGCGTGAGCCGACGGACGTCGACGAATCCGACCGGTCGACCGCCGGTCACGGAATCGACCTCGGTACGTACCTTCTCCGCTTGTTCCGGGTGTTCGGCGAGCACCTGGAGCAGCCACATGATCGTGGAGGCGACTGTTTCGCTTCCGGGGGTGAGTATCGCGACGACCTGGTCGTGGATCTCCTGTTCCCCGATGGGGTCGCCATTCTCGTTCTTCGCCTCCAGCAATGCCGTCAGCAAATCGTCCGGCTTTTGACCAGAGGCCCGGCGCTCGGCGACGATCTCGTCGACCAGGAGATGCAGATCGGCCAGCGCCCGGTTGAATTTCCGGTTGGGTGGCAGCGGCAGCCGGTAGAGCGGTCCGAGCGGCACCACCATCCGGCGGTACATACCGCGGAAGACGGTGGCGAGCGCGACGCACAGCCGCTCGGCCCGCTCGTCCATGTAGTCGCCGCGCAGCAGGCAGCGCGCCGCGATGCGCACGGCGACCCGGAATGACTCGGAGGTGCAGTCCACGGTCTCGCCAGGCCGCCAGCGCTCGGTCAGCCCGTGCGCCTCCTCCTCCATGACCGGCCCGTACGCGGGGATGGCGTCGAGCCTGAACGCGGGCTGGATGGTGCGCCGTTGGCGCCGGTGCCGGGGGCCGTTGGCGGTGGCCACGCCCTCCTTGCCGAGCAGGCCCTCCAGGGACTCCCACAGCGGCCCGTCGATCTTGTAGTCGGGGCTGAGCGCCAGGGCGCCGGTGAGCTCCGGCGTGGTGACGGCGTACACCGTCTTCGGTCCGAGCCTCAGGCGTACGACGTCGCCGTGGTCGCGCAGCTGGGACATGAAGGCCAGCGGGTCGCGGACCAGCTTCCAGCCGTGGCCCAGGACCGGGACGGCGCCCCCCGCCAGGGGTGGCTCGCTGAGCTCGGGCGCGTCGGGCGCCGCGGGCCGCACAGACTCGACGGTCATTTCTCACCTGCCGCTTCGTTGTTGACGTACGGGGGCGTGGACCGGTCGTCCCAGCTGTCGACCATGTACCGGCCGGACTCGTGGTGGAACCAGTAGACGGAACTGAACCAGTTCCGCATATTGCCGACGCAGGCGCGCACGGTGGCGCCGAGTTCCTTTCCGCGCCGTGTGCCGTCGTCGAGGCGGGCGGCGAAGCGCAGGGCCTCGCGTTCCGCGTCGAGGAATTCCGTGACGCATTCCTCGACGCGCCGCCTCACTTCCGTGACCGTTTCTTCGAGTGTCAGTCCTTCATGGACAATGAGACTGATTCCGAGATTGTGCACCTCGTCGCCCGCGATTTCCTTCGGGAGTGAACAGAGGTCGTTGTACCAGGCGGCGAACTCCTGACTCAACAGCGCCGGACGGCGAAATGCCGGATGTTTTCGTACGGCGTCCGGGAGTTCACGCCCGGCGCTCGGCTCCAGCAGGTCCGTCCATATCCAGTGCGCGAAGGTGAGGCGCCGCAGGGCGAGGTACTCCTCGACCGTGGGCACGTAGGCCCGGACGCGGTTGCCGAATTCCCGGTCGTACGCCTCGATCACCGCGTGGAAGTGCCGGGCGAACCGCGCGTTCCAGGTCGGGGGCAGGAACGAGTAGAGCCGCACCATGCTGTCCGCGAAACCCGCGACCAGGGGGTCCGGATGGTGCAGGTGGTGCTTGGGTGCGTCGAGAGCCGCGTGCAACCGGAACCTGAGCCGCCGCCAGTCGGCGGTGCGGCCGTGCACGATGTCACGGTCGTGGCGGTCGTCCCAGACGAAGAACCACGCGCTGTAGTCGGCTATGGCCTGCAGGACGTCGTCGGGGGCGCCCATGTAGTAGCCCGCCATGAGGTCGGTGTAGCAAAGTCCGTCGGCATATTCCTCCACCTTGTCGGCCGGCATCAGCCGTTTTTCCAGCAGCCAGAGGCGCGTCTTCTCCTGCAACTGCGGCCAATACGGATGTAGTTGCCGGGGAAACTCGGCCTCGATCGCCGGGAGGGCGAGTGATGGTGGTACCGGGATCACCGTAGGCGTCGATGTGGTGCCGTGTGGGAAAGCATGCACGTACAAACCCCTCTCAGCCGCCAGGTGCGTCACGCCCCACCCGATGTGCCGGGCGTGCGCCGTTGTGTATCCCCGCACTTCCCATTCAGCACCACAACTGACCGCCCTGGGAACGGATTTGCTTCACTCACTACCCCCCGACGCCGAGAATCTCCCCTTGTGTGACTGATTAGGGATCACTAGAGGCGCACAAAGGATCGAATGTGCGATGGACGCACGAGCGACTCCGGCGGCAACGCGGGACGCCCGGCCAGGAGACCTCCTGACCGGGCGTCACATCGGCGTGCCCGCACCCCAGTTGCCACGGGCGGCCACCGCCGTCTCAGTCGTTGGCGACGACCGGGTAGCGCGGCTCGTTCTCGGCCATCTGCCGCAGCGCGTCCTTGCGCTCACGCTTGGAGAGCCGGTCGATGTAGAGGTAGCCGTACAGGTGATCGGTCTCGTGCTGCAAACACCGTGCGAAGTATCCGGTGCCGCGGACCTTGATCGGGTTGCCCTTCTCGTCCTGCCCGGTCACCTCGGCGTAGTCGGGGCGCGCGAGGGGCGCGTACGCGGTCGGCACGGAGAGGCAGCCCTCGTTGCTGTCGTCCAGGCGGCGCTCGTCCGCGGGCAGGTCGACCAGCTTCGGGTTGCAGACCACGCCGACGTGCCGCAGGCCCTCGTCGTCCATGCAGTCGTACACGAAGACCTTCAGGTCCACGCCGATCTGGTTGGCGGCGAGGCCGACGCCCTCGGCGGTGCGCTGCGAGGCGAACATGTCCGCGACCAGCTGGTCGAGCTCCGCGCCGAACTCGGTGACGTCCTCGCACTCCTTGTGCAGCACCGGGTTGCCGACGACCGTGATCGGCCGCGAGGTACCGCGCTCACGCCAGGCGTTCTCGCGCTCCTCGGAGTCCTCCGTGTCGACGACATAACCCTCGTCGTCGACGGGGAGCACGCCCGCGTGCTGCTGATCGGTGTCCTGCTGAGCCATGACCGACGTACGCCTTCCTCGGAAAACAAGGGGTGAAGTTGCTGGTACAGGGTACGTGCAGCGCCCCCGTGGGGGCGCGGGGAACCGTGCGACCGGCCATCCCGGACCGTGCTCGACCGCGGTCTCAGCAGACCTCTTCCAGGTCCCGCCAGTCTCTTGAGTCCGGGCTGTCCGCGACCCAGCCGTCCAGCAGCCCCCGCACCAGGGAAGCCGGCGCGGCCACCCCGCACTCGCGCTCCGGTACCCACAGCTGCCCGTCGGTCCGGTGTCCCAGGGGCCCGGGATGACCCGGCTCGCTGTGGTCGTGCGGGTCGAGATGGACCCCGTCGCCCTCGTCGGAGGGCATGCGCGACTCCGAGCACATGCGGCACAGCAGCCGCACGGACGACGACCAGTCCTCCGCCGCGAACCCCGCGTCCGCGGCCAGCTGCTCCAGGGCGTCCCGGTCGGCCTCGGTGGCGGCCTCCAGCAGGACCACCCAGGTCGGCACCGGGGACGGGGCCCACAGCTCGATCTCGTCGAAGACCGGATAGGCGTGCCCGGAGGCCGTGGTGCGCTCGCCGTGGGGCACGCCGTCGTGCAGCACGACCTCGCCCCAGCGTCGCCCGGACGAGGGAAGCGGAATGGACAGCACCTCGATCCGCGCCGGATCGAGCCTGCGTCCCCACACGACCTCGGCCTCGCCCTCCGGCGACAGCCGCACAGCCGCGCTGCCCAGCTCCATACCGGCCGGCTCACCGGCGACGGCGGCCCCGCCCGGCACCCGCAGCCCGTAGGCCTGCCAGGCCCGCCGGGCCAGCGGCCAGTCCTGCAAAGCGGTGGCGGCGATGCCGACGTTCCACCAGTCCGGCGCGCCGGTCTCCCGGTCGAGCAGCGCCACGGCGCGCAGCCCGGCCGCCCGTGCCTGCTCCCAGTCGTGCCGGAACTTGTGCAGCAGGGCGAGGTTGAACCAGGACTCCGACAGCCACGGCTCCAGGTCGGCGGCACGTGTCAACAGCTCGCCCGCGTCCTCGTACCGGCCGTCGCCGATAAGCGTGAACGCACGGTCGGTGGCCTGCCGCCAGGAGGCGGAGGGCCGGTGCCGTCCCTTGCCGAAGATCCTCACGATTCCCGCCTGCCAGTTCCAGTTCCGCTCAGTGGGCTGGCTTGTGCCCCCGGACACCCTCTCCCTCGCATCCAACCACGTACGGATGGAGGGGCGCTCATTACCCATGGGTTACCCAGCGAGGGGCAGGGTCAGACAGTCCCGCCCGTAACCCGCCACCACCCCTGCCCGAGACGCTCCGCGCCACACCTTTGATTCCACAGCACGCGGGCGAGCGACTCGACGACCTCGGGCGCGTAGTCCCCGGCGGTGCCCAGCCGCAGCTCCTCAAGGGCCTTGAGCGGGCCGCCGGGCCCGGCGTCGCGCACCTTCTCCTCGTACGCGTTCACCGCCCGGACGATCCGCGCGGCCACCGGCTGTTCGCGGTAGGGGTCGGCCTGCCGCTCCACCACCACGGCGACCGCCGCGTCCACCCCGGTCTGCCGTACTACGGCGCCGCCGAGCAGCGCTATGCGCCGCTGCTCCTCGGCGGGCAGCGCGGCGGTGGCCCCGGCCGGCACCGGGTCGACGAGGCTGAGCTGGCCGATGTCGTGCATGAGCGCCGCGTACTCCAGGACGGTCAGCTCGGGCCCGGACAGCCCCAGGTCCCGGCCGACGGCCCGGCTGAGCGCGGCGACCCGCCGGGCGTGCCCGGCCGGGGTGTACCCGGCTATCTCGGTGGCGCGGGCGAGGGAGGCGATGGTCTGCCGGTAGGTGGCGCGCACGGCGGCATACCGGCGGATGGACAGCTGGGTGAGCAGCAGCGGCAGACAGAACACGGGCAGCGCCCACAGCCCGGCGACGGCGACCGCCAGCGCCATCACCGCGCCGGTCGCGCACACCGCGGACCCGATCCCGCGCAGCCCCCGCAGCTCGTCCCGCAGCAGTGGAGCGAAGGGCCACCGGGTGCGGGAGTGGGCCAGCGCGGCGGCCAGGACGGCATCGCACAGTGAGGTGAGGACGAGGAGCGCGAGCACCAGCAGGGCGTGGGAAGGGCCGGTCCAGGTCTGGAACACGCCCCGGTGGTCGAGGGGTTGGAAGCAGACGGCCGCGAAGCCGACGGTCAGGACGCGGCGGGCGAGGTGGTCGAGGGTCGGGGTCCGGCCGCGCCAGATGTGGGGCACGCTGCCCAGCAGGGAGGCGACGAGGACGACGGTGACGACCTGCGCGGTGGCGACGGCGGTGCCCCCGACGACGGCGGAGTCGACGGCCCGGGGGACGGCCGGCCGGCCGGCGACCTCGCCGAGCAGGGCGTACGACAGCGCTCCGGCGGCGCCCAGGGGCGCGGCCTGCCGGGCGGGGGCGCCGGTCCACCGGCTCAGCTCACCGACGGCTATGAGCGTGCCGAAGGCCAGGGCGACGCCGCGCTCCTGTATGCCGTACCAGAGGGTGAGGGCCAGGGAGACGACGGCGAGGAGCGCGGCGCAGCCGCGTATGAGCCGCAGGAGCAGCAGGGGAGCGCACGAGGTCGTGGCGGCGCCCGAGGTCGTGGGGGCCATGGGAGCCATGGGGGTCGGCGAGGCCATGGAGGTCATGAGGCGGCGCCCCGTCCCACGCGGTCGCGGTCCCCTTCGGCGCGATCCGCCTCGGCGCGGTTCCCTTCGGTGCGGTTCTCTTCGGCGCGGTCGACGGCGTCCCGGGACGGCGGCGGGGCCGGCGGCGAGGTGGGCAGCGGGGTCTCGTCGGCGGTGACGGTGGGGTGCCAGCCGTACCGCCCGAGCGCCTGGGCCAGCGCGGTGACCATCCGCGGGTCGAACTGGGCGCCCGCGCACCGCTCCAGCTCCTCCAGCGCGGCCTGGACCGGCCGGGCCCGGCGGTAGGAGCGCGTGGACGTCATCGCGTCGAAGGCGTCGGCGACGGCCACCACCCGCGCGCACTCCGGGATCTGGCCGCCCATGAGCCCGTAGGGGTACCCGCTGCCGTCCAGCCGTTCGTGGTGGTGCAGGATCGCCGCCCGGGCCTCGCCGAGGAAGGAGATCCCGCGCACCATCTCGTGGCCGTACTCGGGGTGCAGCTCGATGACCCGCCGCTCCTCGGGGGTGAGCGGACCGTCCTTCCTGAGCAGCCGGGTCGGCACGCCCAGCTTGCCCACGTCATGCAGGATCCCGGCGAACCGCAGCACCTCGACGCGCTCGTCGTCCATGTCGAGCTCGCGGGCGATCATCACGGACGCCTGCCCGACGCGCTCACTGTGCCCGCGCGTGTACCCGTCCTTGATGTCGACGGCCTGCACCAGGGCGCGGATGGTCGCCTGGTGGGCGGCCCGCTCCCGGTGGTACTGGGCGAACACCCACCAGGACACGCACATCGGCAGCAGCACCAGCAGCGCGGCGACGGGCCCGTACGGACTGCGCCACAGCACGGCCATCATCAGCCCGGCGAGGCCGTGCACCGCGATCGGCGCCAGCGACCGGGCGAGCAGCCCACGCCAGGCCCGCCGCGCGGGCACCCGCTCGGCCAGGGCGAGGATCCCGCCGTCGAGCACGGCCAGTACCAGGCAGAAGGCGAGGACGGCCGCCCCGGCGGGCACGAGCGCGTACGGGAAGTCGGCGCCGACGACCGCGTCCCGGCCGCCCAGCATCCAGTGCACCCGGGAGGCGGCCCACACCGCGAGCGCCGGCTGGGCGGCCCGCCACACCCGGCGCAGCGGGGTGGGCGCGGATCCGGCGCCGCCGGGCAGCAGGGCGGCCGACAGCGGGACGAGCGCGGCGGCGGGCGGGGGCAGCAGAAACGCCCCGGCGAGCAGGACGGGGTAGAAGGTGCCCGCGAAACGGCGCCGGGCGACGTACTCGCAGGCCGCGTACAGCACGGCGAGCAGCGCGACGGCCCACCAGGGCACGTGGGTGCGGGGCAGCGGCAGCAGACAGAGCAGCGCGAGGAGGGCGACACAAGCCACGTAGACGCGTGCCCGTGTCGGTACCGCCTCCATGACGCCCCTCCCCCGACCATGCCTGTCCAGGCCTCCGGAGCCTAGGGCGGGAATCGGGGGGTCCGCGGGCTTATGACCCGCGGATTAGCACGTTCGGGTGATGACCCGGGAGTCAGGACTCCTGCGGCGTGACCGGCGCCGCGGCCGTCACGTCGTGGTCGGGCACGGCCTGCCCGGAGCGGATCAGGTCGAGCCGCCCCAGGACCTTGGCACGCAGGTCGGTCGGTACGTCGTCATGACCGCAGCACCGCTTGACCAGCTTCTTCACGGCCTCTTCCAGGCCGTACTTCTCCAGGCACGGCGAGCACTCCTGGAAGTGCTGCTTGAACTTGTCGCGATCGACGTCCGGCATCTCACTGTCGAGGAACTCGTAGAGATGATCGAGGACCTCACTGCAGTCCGTCTCGTGCGGCTCTCCGCAGCTCATGAGCCCGAGCCTTTCGCTTCGTTCGACTCTCCGGCGCCCGCCGGGACCAGGCCGCGCTCACGCGCGTAGTCCTCCAGCATGCCGCGCAGTTGACGGCGGCCCCGGTGCAGCCGGGACATCACCGTACCGATGGGTGTCCCCATGATGTCCGCGATCTCCTTGTACGCAAAGCCCTCTACGTCGGCGAGATAGACGGCGATGCGGAATTCCTCGGGGATCGCCTGCAGCGCTTCCTTCACGTCCGAGTCGGGCAGGTGGTCGAGCGCCTGCGACTCGGCGGAGCGCAGACCAGTCGACATGTGCGACTCGGCACGGGCGAGCTGCCAGTCCTCGATCTCCTCGGCCGCGCTGCGCTGGGGTTCGCGCTGCTTCTTGCGGTACGAGTTGATGAACGTGTTCGTGAGGATCCGGTACAGCCACGCCTTGAGATTCGTGCCCTCGCGGAACTGGTGGAAGGACGCGTACGCCTTGGCGTACGTCTCCTGCACCAGATCCTCGGCATCGGCCGGATTGCGCGTCATGCGCAGCGCGGCCGAGTACATCTGGTCGAGGAATTCGAGCGCGTCCCGCTCGAAGCGCGCACTGCGCTCCGACGACGACTCCGCACTCACGCCCTGGCCCTCGGGCTGCTCCGCCTGGCCGTTGTCGGTCCCTGCGTCGGTCCCAGTGACCGGACCCACCTCCTCAAGATCCCGGGCAGGACCGAAACCGGTCCCACTCGTTTCGGAGGATAGAACACGACCCGTGCCTGCCGCCGCTCGAATAGGAGCGGTCTTGGCCGCGTGCAGCACCGTCCAGTCCAGGTCGGTGCGGCTGCCGTGGCTCGGGCAGATGGTCGAACCCATGCGGCGGACTCCCTCTCCTACGACGTCGGTGCTGGTGGTTCAGCACTTCTGTCCGCCACAACAGTGGTGCGGGTCGTCTCATTCCCGAGGGTCACCCGAGTGACGCGCACCACTTCACGACCGCGTCGGTCACGACCTCCAGCGCCTGCTCCTGGGTGATCTCCGCGCGCTTGGGCACCGCGAGGCCGTGATCGCCGTACGGCACCTCGACCAGCTCGTACGCGCCCACGGGGAACTCCTCCGGCTTGCCGAACGGATCGTTCGCGCCCTGGACGACGAGCGTGGGCACCCCGGCGCCGAGCAGTTCCTCGGCGCGGGACTTCTCGGGCCGGCCCGGCGGGTGCAGGGGGAAGCTCAGGGCGAGTACGGCGTGCGCGCGGAGCCCGGTCGCCGTACGACAGGCGACCCGGGCGCCGGCACTGCGCCCCCCGGAGATCACCGGCAGCCCGGGCCCGGCGAGCGCCGGCCAGATCCCGCGCCAGCCGACGTCTAGGGTCTTCGGGGCAGGCGCGACCTTCTTCCCGGCCACCCGCCAGGGCTGCTCCACGAGGGCGACGGTCACTCCCCGGCCCGGAAGGACCCGGGCGAGCGCCTGGAGGTCCCGCGCCTCGATGCCGCCCCCGGCGCCGTGGCTCACGGCCAGCACGAGCCGCGCCCGCTCCGCCGGGTGCCAGGTGACGCGGGCCTCCCCCGCGTCCGTCGCGATGGTCTCGGTGGTCCCGTCGGAGCCCATGATCTCGTTCGTCACGTCAGAAGAGTGTGCCCGCTTCCGGTGCCTCCAGCTCCTTCAGCAGCTCCGGGCCGTTGTTGCGGACGTTGCTGACGGACGTGGAGACCGGGTAGGCGCGCAGGAGACCGGGCGGCGGCGGTGCCAGCAGCGACCGCAGGTCCTCGACGTCCGTGCGGGCCGGGTCCAGCCAGGCGTCCCAGCGGTCCGGGGTGAGCATCAGGGGCATGCGGGGGTGGATCTCGGCGAGGGTGTGCGGGCCCTCGGCGGGCGACACGGCCAGCGGGGTCTGCTCCGCCTCCGTGGTGATCACCGAGCAGGTCACCCACCAGGCCTGCGGGTGCTCGTCGGGCAGGGTCCGGTCCCGCCAGAACTCGTACAGACCGGCCATCGCGAAGACCGAGCCGTCCGCCGGCAGCACGAAGTACGGCTGCTTGCGCGGCCGCTTCTTCTTGCCCTCGACCTCCAGCTCCCGCTCCTGGGTGCCGGTGACCCACTCGTAGTAGCCGTCGGCGGGGACGATGCAGCGCCGAGCGGCGAAGGCGCGGCGGTAGGACGGCTTCTCGTGCACGGTCTCCGCGCGCGCGTTGATCATCCGGGCGCCGCCCTCGGGGGTCTTGGCCCAGGAGGGGACCAGCCCCCACTTGAGCCTGCGCAGCTGACGAACCGGCCGGGGATCGTCGGCGTCCTTCACAGCACGGTCGAGGACCGCGTAGACCTCCTTGGTCGGAGCCACGTTGTAGTCGGGCTCCAAGGTCTCTTCGGGTTCCCACTTCTCGATCTCGAAGACTCCTGCGAGATCCTCGGGCCTACGACTCGATGCATACCGTCCGCACATACGTGCCACACTGCCAGGCTCACCCGTCGCCCGACCACCACCCCTCAACGACGGCCCTCCGCGCCGGCCCCGTTCAAACCCACCAGAGGGAGCCACAGCACACATGGACAGCACCGCCGCCACCGCGCTGCCCGACCTCTGGGACCGGCTCGTCGGCACCCAGTCCGACCCCGACCTGTGGGTCGTGATCGCCACCTTCGCCGCCGCGCTCGCCGTGGTCGTCCCCTACAGCGCGTGGCGCGTCTCCCGCAACGCCATCACCATCGCCCACGAGGGCGGCCACGGACTGGTGGCGCTGCTCACCGGCCGGCAGCTGACGGGCATACGCCTGCACTCCGACACCAGCGGCCTCACGGTCAGCCGGGGCAAGCCGACCGGCCTGGGCATGATCCTCACGGCGGCCGCCGGCTACACCGCTCCCCCGCTGCTGGGCCTGGGCGGTGCCGCGCTGCTGGCCGCCGGGCACATCACCCTGCTCCTGTGGGCGGCGACGGCGCTGCTGGTCGCGATGCTCGTCATGATCCGCAACGCCTACGGGGCGCTGACCGTGATCGTCTCCGGCGGCACCTTCCTGCTGGTGTCCTGGCTGGCCGGATCCCAGGTGCAGGCCGCCTTCGCCTACGCGGTGGTGTGGTTCCTGCTGCTCGGCGGCGTGCGCCCGGCCTTCGAACTCCAGGCGAAGCGGGCCCGCGGCGGCGCCGGCGACTCGGACGCGGACCAGCTGTCCCGCCTCACCCATGTCCCGGCGGGCCTGTGGCTGTTCCTGTTCCACACGGTGTCGCTGTGCGCCCTGATGGGCGGGGGCAGCTGGCTGCTGGGCGTGTGAGGACGCGGCAGTCGCTCTCCGCGGCTCCGCCGTGCGGGCGCGACCAGCCACGACGCAGCAGCACCCGGGGGACGGCCGCCCACTAAAGTGGGGCCATGGCCCCGAACGATGCACACACCGCCCTTTGGCCCGCCCCGCACGCGAGCGGAGCCGTCGACGCGACGGTCCACGTGCCCGGGTCCAAGTCGGTCACCAACCGCGCGCTGGTGCTCGCCGCCCTCGCCTCCGAGCCCGGCTGGCTGCGCCGCCCGCTGCGCTCCCGCGACACGCTGCTGATGGCGGGCGCCCTGCGTGCCATGGGTGTCGGCATCGAGGAGACCGTGTCCTCCAGCTCTTCCGCCGCGAGCGCCCCGAACGGCTCGGGCGAGGCCTGGCGCATCCTCCCCGCGGGCCTGCAGGGCCCGGCCACGGTCGACGTCGGCAACGCCGGCACGGTCATGCGCTTCCTGCCGCCGGTCGCCGCGCTGGCCGACGGCCCGGTCCGCTTCGACGGCGACCCCAGGTCGTACGAGCGTCCCCTGAACGGCGTGATCGACGCGCTGCGCGTGCTCGGCGCCCGGATCGACGACGACGGCCGGGGCGCGCTGCCGCTGACCGTGCACGGCGGCGGTGCGCTGGACGGCGGCCCGGTGTCGATCGACGCCTCGTCCTCGTCCCAGTTCGTGTCGGCGCTGCTGCTGTCCGGCCCGCGCTTCAACCAGGGCGTCGAGGTCCGTCACATCGGCGCCTCGCTGCCCTCGATGCCGCACATCCGGATGACGGTGGACATGCTGCGCGCGGTCGGCGCCCAGGTCGACACCCCGGAGTCGGGCGGCGAGCCGAACGTCTGGCGGGTCACGCCGGGCGCCCTGCTCGGCCGCGACCTGACCGTCGAGCCGGACCTGTCGAACGCCCAGCCGTTCCTGGCGGCGGCCCTGGTGACCGGCGGCAAGGTGCTGATCCCGGACTGGCCGGCCAGGACCACCCAGCCGGGTGACCGGCTGCGCGAGATCTTCACCGAGATGGGCGGTTCCTGCGAACTGACCGATTACGGCCTGGTGTTCACCGGCTCCGGCGCCGTGCACGGCATCGACGTGGACCTCGGTGACGTCGGCGAGCTGACCCCGGGCATCGCGGCGGTCGCCGCCCTCGCGGACTCCCCCTCGACCCTGCGGGGCGTGGCCCATCTGCGGCTGCACGAGACGGACCGGCTGGCCGCGCTCACCAAGGAGATCAACGAGCTGGGCGGCGACGTCACCGAGACCGCCGACGGCCTGCACATCCGCCCGCGCCCGCTGCACGGCGGGACCTTCCACACCTACGAGGACCACCGCATGGCGACGGCCGGAGCGATCATCGGCCTGGCGGTCGAGGGAGTACTGATCGAGAACGTGGCGACGACGGCGAAGACCCTGCCGGACTTCCCCGAGCTGTGGACCGGGATGCTCGGGGCGTAGGGACTTCCGCCATGCGCCGCTACGGCAAGCACACCGACGAGGACGACATCCGCACCCGTCCCAACCGCAAGGGCAACCGGCCGCGGACGAACATCCGGCCCAAGCACGAGGACGCCGCCGAGGGCATGGTCCTCACCGTCGACCGGGGCCGTCTGACCTGCCTCGTCGAGGACCGCACGATCCTGGCGATGAAGGCCCGCGAGCTGGGCCGCAAGGCGGCGGTGGTCGGCGACCGGGTCGCCCTCGTCGGCGATCTGTCCGGCAAGAAGGACACCCTCGCCCGCATCGTGCGCATCGAGCAGCGCACCTCGGTGCTGCGCCGGACCGCCGACGACGACGATCCGTTCGAGCGCGTGGTCGTCGCCAACGCCGACCAGCTGGCCATCGTCACCGCCCTGGCCGACCCGGAGCCCCGCCCCCGGCTGATCGACCGCTGTCTGGTCGCGGCGTACGACGGCGGCCTGGACCCGCTCCTGGTCATGACCAAGTCGGACCTGGCCCCGCCGGACAAGCTGCTGGAGCTGTACGGCGACCTCGACATCCCGTACGTCGTCACCAGCCGTGAGGAGCTGGAGAACGGCGGCGCGGCCGACCGGGTGCGCGACCACCTCGACGGCCGGGTCACCGCCTTCGTGGGCCACTCGGGCGTGGGCAAGACGACGCTGGTCAACGCGCTGGTCCCGAAGGACCGGCGGCGTACGACGGGACACGTCAACGCGGTGACGGGCCGCGGCCGCCACACGACCACGTCCGCGCTCGCGCTGCCGCTCGGCGACGGGGACGGGGACGGCTGGGTCGTCGACACCCCGGGTGTACGGTCCTTCGGCCTCGCGCACGTCGACCCGTCCCGGGTCATCCACGCCTTCCCCGACCTGGAGCCCGGCACGGAGGGCTGCCCGCGCGCGTGCAGCCACGACGAGCCGGACTGCGCGCTGGACGCATGGGTGGCCGAGGGGCACGCGGACCCGGCGCGGCTGCACTCGCTGCGCCGGCTGCTGGCGACGCGGGAACGCAAGGACGGCGACTGAGCACCGCACTGTTCGTACGCCTGTGACCACCGCGTTGTTTGTGTTCACGTGAGTCCGGTAAGTGCATAATCGCACCCAGCCAGACTTACGGGAGGACAGCACATGGCGTGGCTGCTGGTGATCGTGGCCGGGTTGCTCGAAACCGGCTTCGCCGTCTCCCTGAAACTGTCGCACGGCTTCACCCGGCTCTGGCCGACCGTCGCCTTCTGCGCGTTCGCCCTGGGCAGCTTCGGTCTGCTGACCCTCTCCCTGCGCAAGCTCGACGTCGGCCCCGCCTACGCGGTGTGGACCGGCATCGGCGCGACGGGCACCGCGATCTACGGCATGGCCTTCCTCGGCGACGTGGTGTCCACGCTGAAGATCGTCTCGATCAGCTTGGTGATCGTGGGGATCATCGGGCTGCAGTTGTCGGGGTCGTCGCAGTAGCGCGCCTTGCCGCCGGCATCCGTCGACGCCCGCCGCCGTCCGAAGTCGGCGCCCGGATCGGCCACTTCGAGCATCGCGCGCGACCTGAAGCCCGTTCAGACCAGCTGCCGGTACAGGGCGCAGCGCACCAGCTCGGCGACCCCGCCCTCCGCCGGCGGGGCGGCCACGCAGGACAGGGCCAGCCGTACGGCGAGTTCGCAGGACCGGGCGAGCTCAGTGCCGTCGGCGTGGGAGACGCCGGGCCCGCCGAGGGCGATCACCGCCCGGTCCCGCACGATCTGCACGAAGTCGCCGGGCGACGGCAGCGGGCCGTCCGCCCGGCGCTGTGCCGGTACGGCGGAGGAGGAGGGCACGGCGGCGAGCGTCGGCGAGGGCAGGCGCTCGCTCCAGCAGCCGGTGAGCATGGCGCGGACCAGGTCGTTCTCGCGGGCGGCCGAAGTGGTCCACTCGGCGGTGGCCGTGAGCCGGTCGCGCGGCTCGGCATGGGCGGTCAGCGCCCTCTCCACGCCGGCGAGATACCTGTCGGCCTCCCTCCTGACCAGCGCCCTGGCCAGGCCCTCCTTGCTGCCGAACTCGTTGTACAACGTCTGCCGGGACACCCCGGCCGCCGCGGCCACGTCCACCATCCGCACGGTGGACCACGGCCGACGCGCGAGCGCCGTAAAGGCGGCGTCCAATAGGGATTCCCGCGCTGCAGGCATCATCGCCTCCCTCGGGCGAGCGGCTCTGCGCCCAGATTTGACGCGCATGAATGCACTGTCAAGGGTTCGCGAAGGCACGCGGGGGCGCCTTTCGGCCGCCACGAGCCGACGACCCCGGGGGGCCACGCCCCCACGACACGGGGCGCCGCCGGTGTTTCCACCCCTCGGCCCCCTGTAGCCCCGTACCGACCTCGCCGGATACCGTTCGTTGCATGGCCGACTACCTCGACGACCTCCGCCTCGCCCACGTCCTCGCGGACGCGGCCGACGCCGCCACGACGGCCCGCTTCAAGGCGCTCGACCTGAAGGTCGAGACGAAGCCGGACATGACCCCGGTGAGCGAAGCGGACAAGGCCGCCGAGGAACTCATCCGCGGCCAGCTCCAGCGCGCCCGGCCCCGGGACGCGGTCCTGGGCGAGGAGTTCGGCATCCAGGGCACGGGCCCGCGCCGCTGGGTGATCGACCCGATCGACGGCACCAAGAACTACGTACGCGGCGTCCCCGTGTGGGCGACCCTCATCTCCCTGATGGAGGCGGGCGAGGGCGGCTACCAGCCCGTCGTGGGCGTGGTCTCGGCCCCGGCGCTGAGCCGCCGTTGGTGGGCCGCGAAGGGACACGGCGCGTTCACGGGCCGCAGCCTGACCTCCGCGACCCGTATCCACGCCTCCCGCGTCTCCCGGCTGTCGGACGCCTCGTTCGCGTACTCCTCGCTGTCCGGCTGGGAGGAGCAGGGCCGCCTGAACGGCTTCCTCGACCTGACCCGCGAGGTGTGGCGCACGCGCGCGTACGGCGACTTCTGGCCGTACATGATGGTCGCCGAGGGCTCGGTGGATCTCTGCGCCGAACCCGAGCTGTCCCTGTGGGACATGGCCGCGACCGCCATCATCGTCACGGAGGCCGGCGGCACCTTCACCGGCCTCGACGGCCGCCCGGGCCCGCACAGCGGCAACGCGGCAGCCTCGAACGGCCTGCTGCACGACGAGCTGCTGGGGTATCTCAACCAGCGCTACTGACGCAACAGGCGGGCCGACCCACGGGTCGGCCCGCCCGCGAGAGTGCTCGGACGACCGTCATCAGCCTGTGGCTGAGGCCATCCCCGACAGCAAGCCGCTTCCCGCCTGGGAACGCAGTCTGCTCCAGGGCGTGCTGTGGAGCGGATTCCACGGACCCTGGCCCGGCACCACGATCCGTACCCGCGGTGCGGCGTTCGGGTCGCCGGCGGGCTGATTCACCGTGCCCGGACCCCCGGTCGGTATCGACGGTGTGGAGCTCGGCCGGCCGGCGGGCTGGTTCGCCGTGCCCGGGGCCTGCGCGGATCCGCCGGCCCACAGCTGGTCGACACGCGAGCGCTCGGCGGCGTTCGGGTAGCGGTTGGTGCAGGACGGGCCGGCGCCGCCGCCCGACATCAGCTCACTGCACGGCCCGCTGTAGTCGTCCGACAGGCCCAGCACGTGCCCGGTCTCGTGGGTGACGACGCGGATCGAGTCGTACTGCCGGCTCTGGCTGTAGTCGATGAAGACGTAGCCGCTTCCGTGGCCGTTGGTGGAGGCGTAGGACCCGCGCGAGTCATTGCCCTCGACGTAGGAGAAGTCGGCACCGCTCGACGCCTCCTGGAGCTTGACGTTGGTCTCGGAGCTGTTCCAGATCGAGGCCGCGCTCGCTATCTGCGAACGGAAGCTCGGCGCCCGGGAGGCGTTGTAGTGGATGGTCACCGCCTGCGCGTTCGGCTGGGCGGCGCGCTTCGCGGCGACCGACTTGAGCACGGCCTCGAAGAACGCCTTGTTGTTCGCGGCCTCCTCGGCCGACCCGCCGTACCGTGCCACGGAGGTACCGGCGGCAGCGGACGGGGTGGCGGCCGCCTGGGCGGCCGGCTGGGCGCTCGCCGGCACCGCCGCGCCCAGCGCGCCGGAGGTCAGACCGAGGGCGAGGGCGAGGAGTCTCGCGGACGTTCGGGACGACTTCATGTGGGGGGGCTCCTACTCACTCGGTGACGCCAGGCCCGGTGTGGGGTCGAATCCGCTTGAACACCGGTTCCGAACTGCGGCGACGTCCTGTGGGTCGACATTCTTAGAACGGCTCGACAGGGAGCGCAAAGGGGTCCCGCCACTACGTCGCCTCGTAGGTCCCGGGACCTCGCCGGGGCGGTACACGGGTCTCCGGTCCGCACGTGGCGACAGGAGGGAAATCTGTCGCGGCGTCAGAAGCCTTGCCCCACGGGGCAAAGGGCGTGCGGGCCGGCCGGGCGGAATCCCGGGACGCACGCCGGGATCCACATCCGGGCCAAGACGGACATATCCTTAGATGTCTGCCATGCCGCGTCTACTAAGTGCGCCGGTTATTTGGTGAAGTGCTGTGACCGACGTCATAGAACGTGAGCTTCCGCCCCTTTCGCGCCCAGCGTCCAGAACCCCCGCGGCCGCCCCGGTCATCGGAACTCCGCCGCCCGGTGGGTGCGTAGATCAGCTGCCGACTACGCGGGAGGGGCGTAAGGGTTCCCGTCGGGCGCCAGTGGGCCGCCCCACCACGCCCCCGGCGGCGGCACAGGAGCCCAGTCCGGGCCCCGGTGATCCAGCCACCACCTGCCGATGGTGTGGAACTTCTCCTCAAAGCCGCGGTCCCAGGTGAGGAACCCGGTGATCGGCGCCCGCAGGCGGGTACGGCGGCCGCCCGCCTCGTAGATCGCGACAGTCCGGCTTCCGAAGAGAGACTCGATCCGGATGCCCTGGACGTTCGACCACGGGATGGTCCTGCGGCGGAGGTTGTGCACGACGGCCGCCGACGGCGTGAGAGTGACCCCGAAGGGCCGCGAGACGATCAGCCCCATGGGCACCAG
The DNA here is from genome assembly GCF_021538895.1 of Streptomyces olivochromogenes. Lineage (GTDB taxonomy): Bacteria > Actinomycetota > Actinomycetes > Streptomycetales > Streptomycetaceae > Streptomyces > Streptomyces olivochromogenes_A. The sequence goes on from NZ_JADDRL010000052.1 coordinate 46,240, forward strand.
CACACCCCACGTGAGCAGCGAGACGCACAGGGGACCGATCGGTCCGCCGTCCAGCCAGAGCAAGACCTGGAAGGGCATGACGACGGCGGCGGGCAACACGGACAGCAGGCCTTGGCGGCGCGTCAACCGGTAACGGACGCTCTCCGGCGGCCCGGCCTCGACCCGCGACTGCTCCATCGATCCCCGCCCCTCCCACGACGCGGCCGGCGCCGGCCCGTCACCGCCAAGGCAGCATGGCGGAGCAGGGAGATGCTGTCCATCCACCTGCTCCTGGAAGCCGGGCGAGCCCAGTGGGACGCGGAACAACACCGCACCCCCTGGTGCGCCGGTTCCATACCAGCGCCACTGAGCAGCACGGGGTGATCGCGTACGCCCTCAGTCGGCCACGCGCGCCCTCTTGTTGACCTGTGCTTTACCTGCCACTCTAAAAGGACCCCCACTTGTGAATTTGTGAATCCGTGAACTAGCCCCACGGATTCAAGAGGAGGTGGCCCGTCCCATGCTCGTCCGCGACGCCATGAGCACGGTGGTCCTCACCATCGGCCCCGCACACACCCTCCGCCAAGCCGCCGCCCTGATGTCCGCCCGCCGTGTCGGCGCCGCGGTCGTTCTCGACCCGGACGCCGGCGGCATCGGCATCCTCACCGAACGCGACATCCTCAACTCCGTTGGGCTCGGCCAGAGTCCGGACACGGAACGCACCCACGCCCACACCACCAACGACGTCGTGTTCGCCGCCCCGACCTGGACCCTGGAGGAGGCGGCCCGCGCCATGGCGCACGGCGGCTTCCGGCATCTGATCGTTCTCGACCGCGGCGAGCCCGTAGGGATCGTCTCGGTGCGCGACATCATCCGCTGCTGGGCACCGGCCCGGCAGCAGGTACCCGCCTGAGCATGCCGACGGGCCGGCCCCCGAAGGGACCGGCCCCCCGACCGCGGCAAGCGGTCCACTGCCAGCCTGTCAGCCGCGCAGGGCCTGGACCGAGGCCTCCAGCCGCTTGCCGAAGTCACCGTCCGCCTGACGGAAGTTGGCGATCGCGCGCTCGGCGATGTCGTCGCGCGAGACCTTGGCGATGAAGCCCGCCAGGTTGGCGATCAGCCGCTCCTTCTCGTCCTCGGACATCAGCCGGTAGAGGTTGCCAGCCTGCACGAAGTCGTCGTCCTCGGCGTGCACCGGCGCCGGGTGGTTGCCCGTGTCACCGGTCACCGCGGTCGACTGCCACAGCGGACGGTCCGTCTGGAACGGGCCGCCGAAGCTGTTCGGTTCGTAGTTCTTCGCGCCCTCGTGGCGGCCGTCGTACAGGAAGCCGTCCCGCGAGTTGGTGCGCGCCTCGGTGGCGTGCGGCCGGTTCACCGGCAGGTGGTCGGCGTTGATGCCGACCCGGTAGCGGTGGGCGTCGCCGTAGGCGAACAAGCGGCCCTGGAGCATCTTGTCGGGCGAGGGGCCGATGCCGGGCACGAAGTGCGCCGGGGAGAAGATCGACTGCTCGACCTCGGCGAAGATGTTCCGCGGGTTGCGGTTGAGCTCCAGCCTGCCGATCTCGATCGGCGGGTAGTCCTCGTGCGGCCACACCTTGGTGAGGTCGAACGGGTTGAAGCGGTACGTCGCCGCGTCCGCCGCCGGCATGATCTGCACCTGCACGGTCCAGGTCGGGAACTCACCGCGCTCGATCGCCTCGCGCAGGTCACGCTGGTGCGAGTCGGGGTCCTCACCGGCGAGCCTGCCGGCCTCCTCCTGGGTGAGGTTCTTGATGCTCTGGTCGGTCTTGAAGTGGTACTTCACCCAGAAGAGCTCGCCGACCTCGTTGCTCCACTGGTAGGTGTGCGAGCCGTAGCCGTTCATGTGGCGGTACGACGCCGGGATGCCGCGGTCGCCGAACAGCCAGGTCACCTGGTGCGTGGCCTCGGGCGACAGCCCCCAGAAGTCCCAGACGTTGTCCGCCTCCTGCGAGCCCGTGTACGGGTCGCGCTTCTGGGTGTGGATGAAGTCCGGGAACTTGATGGCGTCCTTGATGAAGAACACCGGGGTGTTGTTGCCGACGAGGTCGTAATTGCCCTCCTCGGTGTAGAACTTCAGCGCGAAGCCGCGCGGGTCGCGGACGGCGTCCGCGGCACCCAGGTTGCCGGCCACGGTCGAGAAGCGCAGAAACGTCTCCGTCTGCTTGCCGACCTCGGAGAGGAACGCCGCGCGGGTGTACGGAGTGACGTCCGCGGTGACCGTGAAGGTGCCGTAGGCGCCGGCGCCGCGCGCGTGCACCACGCGCTCCGGGATGCGCTCGCGGTTGAAGTGGGCGAGCTTCTCCAGCAGCAGCTGGTCCTGGACGAGCACCGGCCCGCCGACGCCCGCGGTCTCGCTGTTCTGGTTGTCGGCCACCGGAGCACCGGCCTCCGTGGTGAGCGGTCCCTGCGTCACGTGCGCCTCCTGGGGCATTTCCGAGCACTCCTGTCGCTACGCCAAAGTCAGCCTCGATCCTATATTGGACTTAGTCCAAGTCAAGCAGAGATCTAAAGTCACACCCATTCGGAAAATGGTCTCCTTGCTGTTAGGCTTGACCGCATGAGTGACCTTCTGGAACGGCTGCGCGGACGTGGATGGCGGATGACCGCGCAGCGGCGCGTCGTGGCCGAGGTCCTCGACGGCGAGCACGTCCACCTGACGGCCGACGAGGTCCACGCGCGGGCCGTCGCCAAGCTGCCCGAGATCTCCCGGGCGACCGTCTACAACACGCTCGGTGAGCTGGTCTCCCTCGGCGAGGTGCTCGAAGTCAGCACGGACAAACGCGCCAAGCGGTACGACCCGAACGCCCACCGCCCGCACCACCACCTGGTGTGCGCCCGGTGCGGCGCGATCCGCGACGTCCGCCCGATCGGCAACCCGCTCGCCGACCTGCCCGACTCGGAGCGCTTCGGCTTCACGGTCTCGGACGTGGAGATGACGTACCGCGGGCTCTGCCCGGACTGCGCGAGCGCGTAGCGGAAAGCCTGCTCAGCCCCGGCCGCCGGACACGGCGCCGGGGCTTTGTGCTGCGTACGGCCATCCGCGCAGAACGCACGACGCACGGGGCGCACAACGACCAGGGCCGGAACCCATTTCTGGATTCCGGCCCTGGTCTTCAGTAGCGGGGACAGGATTTGAACCTGCGACCTCTGGGTTATGAGCCCAGCGAGCTACCGAGCTGCTCCACCCCGCGTCGGTGAACGCAACATTACGTGAAGGACGCGCGGGGAAGCAAATCGCTTGTGGGAGCGCCCCCGGCAGGCCTCCCGGCCGGGGGTCCGCCTAGGCGGACAGCTCCTCCCGCAGCGCGTCCCGCAGCCGCGCCGCCCGCTCCGAGACCTCCGCCGGCCCCAGGGACACCGCGCGGTCGGCCCAGCGCTTGCCCTCCGCCAGCTCGCCACGACGCGCGTAGACGAGAGCCAGCCGGAGCGCCGCCCGTCCATGCCCCGCGTCGGCCGCCCGCGTCCACCACACGGCCGCCTCCGGCTCGCTCCCCTCCCGGGCCAGCAGCAGTCCGAGGTTGAACGCGCCGTTGCGCGACCCGGCCTCGGCGGCAGCCCGGTACCACCGCGCCGCCTCCACCACGTCGCCGCGCGCGGCGGCCAGCATCCCGACCCGGACCTGCGCCCGGCGATGCCCCTGGGACGCGGCCCGCTCGTACCACTCCTCGCACTCGGTCTTCTCGTGCGCCGACTCGCCCAGCTCGTGCTCGGAGACGGCGGGGCGCCGCGCGTCCAGCACGGCGGCCAGCCGGTACGCGGCCTCGGCGCTGCCGCCGCCCGCTGCACACCGCAGATGCCGTTCGGCCTCCTGCTCGTCGCCCTCGCGCAGCCGCGCGATGCCGACCTGCAGCGCCGCCTCCGTGTGACCGGCGGAGGCCGCCCGCTCGTACCACCGCAGCGCGGCCGTGGCGTCCTCGTCGGTGTCCCGTCCGGCGTACAGGATCCCCAGGTTGAAGGCCGCGTCCACGCTGCCCGCCTCCGCCGCCTTGGAGAACCACGGCTCGGCCCCGGTCGTGTCGCCGCCCTGCAGCAGCAGGATCGCGAGCGCGTTCGCGGCCTCGCGGTGCCCGGCGTAGGCCGCGCGCCGGTACCACTGCTCGGCCGGCCCGGTCCGCCCCTGCTCGGCGCAGAGCAGCCCGAGGTTGTACGCGCCGTTGTCGTCCCCGGCGTCCATCGCCGCCCGGTACCACCGCTCGGCGGTCTGCGTCTCCCCGCGCTCGGCGTGCAGCGCGCCGAGCGCGTTGGCCGCGTTGCCGTCGCCGTCCTGGGCGGCCCGCAGCCACCACACGGCGGCGCTCTCGGTGTCCCCGGCGTCGCGCAGCAGGAAGCCGAGCGCGCAGGCGGCCCGGGCCTCCCCGTCCTTGGCGGAGGTCAGGTACCAGCGCCCGGCCTCCTTGAGCTCACCGCGCTTCTCCAGGATCGCCCCGAGGTGCAGCGCGGCCCGCCGGTGTCCGCGCGCGGCGGCCTGCCGGTACCACTGCTCGGCCTCTTCGACAGCGTTGTCAGACCCGGCCTCGTCCTCGCACGCGGCCTTGCGGTCGAGCGCGCGCGCCAGCCGGTACGCCGCCTCCCGGTGCCCCCGCTCGGCGGCGGCCCGCATCCACTGGCCGGCGCCGACCTCCCCGCGGTGCTCCAGCAGGTCGGCGAGCGCGTAGGCACCCAGCACGTGTCCCTGTTCGGCGGACTGGCGCAGCCAGTACTCGGCGGCGGGCTCGTCCCCACGCTCGCGGTGGTGGCGGCCCAGCGCGTGCGCGGCGGCCGCGGAACCGGCGACCGCGGCGATCCGCCACCATCCGGCGGCCTCCTCCGGGTAGCCGCGCTGGTGCAGGAGGACGCCGAGGTTGTTGGCGGCCGCACGGTCACCGGCGGCCGTGGCTCCGCGCAGCGGGGGCTCGGCTCCGTCGAGGTCGCCGCGGCGCAGCAGCATGGCCCCGAGGACGCTCATCGCCTCGACGTCGCCGGTTTCCGCGGCGAGCCGCTGACGCGCCTCCTCGGCCGCCTCGCCGGCCTCGTCCCGGCCGGAGGCCGGCACCAGGTCCGCGGACTGCGCGAGGTCGGTGCCCCGCTCGAAGTCCCCGGTCCGCGCGAGGTCGACGCCCGGCCCGAAGTCCCCTGTCTGCTCAAGGTCTGTGGACCGCACGAGTCCGGCGGTCTGTACAAGGTCCGCGGACTGCACGAGCTCAGCGGCCTGCACGAGTTCGGCCGACTGCACAAAGTCGGCATGCTGCGCAAAACGCCCTGTCTCCAACAGAGTTGCCTTGTCCCCCATAACGTCCATCGTCGCACCACCTGCAACCTCGGTACACCCGGTATACCGCAGCCCGGGAGGTCACTTCAGCGTTTTGTCGACATGCCCACAGAGAGACAAGTCAAACACACATCCCCCAACTCCCCACGGCGGCACGGCGGGACCGCACACCGGCACATGCGTTCGCACACCACGAAGGCCCGGATCCCTGAGGATCCGGGCCTTCGATTGCAGTAGCGGGGACAGGATTTGAACCTGCGACCTCTGGGTTATGAGCCCAGCGAGCTACCGAGCTGCTCCACCCCGCGCCGTTGTTGTGCAACCGTATCACGGCACGGAGTGGCTCTTGATCAGCCCCTGTTGCTCAGCGCTGTCGATCAACCACTGCCGGGACTTCCGCTCGGACTCGGGCCGCCACTCGGACTGCCGCTCGGGCTGGGACTGCTGCTCGTCTTCCCGCCTCTGCCCGTGGCCGAGTCGCCGCCCGTGTTCCGGCCGGCGTTCTGGCCGCTGCCGCCGGCCTTGTCGGCCTTCGCCTGCGCCTCCTCGGCCCGCTTCAGCGCGCTCTGCAGGTCCTTCTGCGCCTGGCCGTACGCCCCCCAGTCGCTCTCCTTCAGGGCCTTCTGCCCGTCCTCGAAGGCCTTCTGGGCGTCGCTCAGCGCGTCACGGACCGTGGCGTTGCCGGACGTCGGCGGGTTGCTCGTACCGGTGTCCGGTGGCGCGGTGGTCGACGTTCCGAAGATCTTGTCGAGCGCCTGGCCGAGGGTGTTCTCGAAGGCGGTGGTGCCGCCGTAGGTCACCAACACCTTCCGCAGCAGCGGGTACTTGAGCCCGCCACCGCGCACGTACACCGGCTCCACGTAGAGCAGTCCGCCGTCGAGCGGCACGGTCAGCAGGTTGCCGTACTCGATCTCCGAGTCGCCACCGCTGTTGAGCCGGACGAACTCGGCGATGTTCTGCTGGGAGTTGGAGTTGAACTGGCTCTGCACCTGCTTGGGCCCGTCGACCGTCGTGCTCGTCGGCAGTTTCAGGACTCTGATCTTGCCGTAGTCGCTCGTGCCGGCCTCGGAGTCGACCGCCATGAAGGCGCTGAGGTTGTCCCTGCCGTTCGGCGTGAACGTCGAGGTGAGGGAGAACGCCTGCCCCTGCTGGTCGGGCATCTTCATGCTCAGGTAGTACGGCGGCACCGCGTTGCCCGACTTGTTGGTCGGGTCGTCCGGCACCTGCCACACCTCGCTGCCGCTGAGGAAGGTCTGCGCGTCCGTCACGTGGTAGCGGGTGAGCAGCTCGCGCTGAACCTTGAACAGGTCCTGCGGATACCGCAGATGGGCCAGCAGCGCGGGCGAGATGTCCGCCCTCGGCTCCACCGTGCCCGGGAACGCCTTCATCCAGGTCTTCAGGACCGGGTCCTGCGTGTCCCACTGGTACAGCTTGACCTCACCGGTGTACGCGTCGACCGTCGCCTTCACCGAGTTGCGGATGTAGTTGACCTGGTTCTGCTGGGCCACCACCGCGCGGGAGTTGTTCGCCGCGGTCAGCGAGTCGGCCGTCGTGTCGCCGAGGGTCGTACGGGAGGCGTACGGGTACCCGTTCGTCGTCGTGTAGGCGTCGATGATCCACTGGATGTGGCCGTCCACGACCGCCGGGTAGGCGTCGCCGTCGATGGTCAGCCAGGGCGCGACCGCCTCGACGCGCTCCTTGGGCGTGCGGTTGTACAGGATCCGCGAGCCCTCGCCGATCGCGCCGGAGTACAGGATCTGCGGCTCGTTGAACGCCACCGCGTACGCGGCCCGGTTGATCGGGTTGGAGAGGTTGACGCCGCTCTTCGCCTTGTAGCTGGTGGTCTTCTCACCCGTGTCGTCGGAGTAGTCGATCTCCTTCTGGGGACCGCCGACGATCGAGTACGTGGACGTCTTCTCGCCGTAGTAGATCCGCTGCTGGTACGTCCCGAGGTCACCGGAGGACGGCAGGTCGTACTCGGAGAAGACCGGGCGGCCCTCGTCGTCGGCCTCGGTGCCCTTGGCGGCGACCACGCCGTAACCGTGGGTGTAGCGGAAGTGGTCGTTGATCCAGTTGTTCTTCGGGATGCCGTTGAGGTTCAGCTCGCGCAGGCCGACGACCGTGTCCTGCTCCTTGCCGCCCTTGCCGTACCGGTCGACGTCAAGGTTGTTCGGGAAGGCGTAGTAGTTGCGCATCTGCTGGAGCTGCTGGAACGTCGGCGAGACGATGTTCGGGTCCAGGATGCGGATGCTCGCGGCGTCGTCGACGGTGTCGCGGAGCTTGGTCCTGTCCTTGGTGCTGCTCTTGCCCGCGTACTCGCTGACGTTGGCGTCGTCGATGCCGTAGGCCTCACGCGTCGCCTTGATGTTCTTCGCGACGTACGGCGCTTCCTTGGCCTGCTCGTTCGGCTGGACCTGGAACTTCTGCACGATGGCCGGGTACAGACCGCCGATCAGGATGGCGGACAGGACCATCAGGCCGAAGCCGATGACGGGCAGCTGCCAGGTGCGCCGCCACAGGGTGGCGAAGAACAGCAGCGCGCAGATCACGGCGATGCAGAACAGGATCGTCTTGGCCGGCAGATAGGCGTTGGCGTCGACGTACCTGAGGCCGGTCCAGTTGCCCGTCGCCTTGAAGTCGCTGGACTTGACGGCGAGTCCGTACCGGTCGAGCCAGTAGGCCACCGCCTTCAGGGCGACGAAGACGCCGAGCAGCACGGACAGGTGCCCGGTGGCCGCGGCGGTGGCGCGCGCGCCGGGGCTGGTGACGCGCAGCCCGCCGTACAGGTAGTGGGTGAGCGCGGCGGCGATCAGGGACAGGATCGCGGTGGCGAAGCCGAAGCCGAGCAGGAACCGGTACCAGGGCAGGTCGAAGGCGTAGAAGGAGACGTCGAGGTGGAACTGCGGGTCCTTCTGGTGGAAGGGCACGCCGTTGACCCACATCAGCCAGGTCCGCCACTGGCCCGCCGCGGACGCGCCGGCGATCAGGCCCACCAGGGCGGTGACACCGAGCAGCAGCCACTTCTTGTACGGCGCGATGCCCATGCGGTAGCGGTCGAGGCTCTGCTGCTCCACGGACATGGCGCTCAGCGGGGGCCGCATCCGATGGGCGAGCCAGATGTTGAAGCCGACCGCGGCCGCCATCAGCAGACCGAAGACGAAGAACAGCCCGATCTTGGTCCACAGCGTGGTGGTGAACACGGACGAGTAGTGCACCGACCGGTACCACAGCCAGTCCGTCCAGAACCCCGCGAACATGGTGAACACCATGCCGAGGACGGCAAGGACGCCCAGTGTCATGAGCAGGGTCCGGACACGTCGGGACGGGCGGCCCGCTCTGATACGCGGCCCCGTCGGGCCTCCGCCGCGGTCCGGCATCTGGAAAGCCAAGGTGCGCCCCTCGAAGTTCGCTGTTGTTCCGTCAGGCCCTCGTTTTCGTGGACCGTCCGTGGCCCCCCGTGATCGTGGGCCCACACCTATGCAACTTACTCACGGTTTACTCGGTTCCCGATTCAGGTGGGGAACGAGGCAGGATTGTGACCATGTCCAACACTCCCATGGCAGCGAACCCGCTCACCCGGGCCGTACTCGAAATCGACGAGTACGCCTCCGGCCTCGGCTGGGACCAGCCCGCTCGCCTCTTCGCCCTTGTAGACACCGCGCGGCTGCGGGCCCAGGAACCTGCCCTCGCGGCCCAGCTCGGCCTGCAGGACGAGCCCGAGACCACCGGTCTCACCCCGATCGAGCAGGACGAGGTTCCAACGGACAGGCCGCTCGACGAGTTCCTCGGCACCATCGCCTGGCCCGACGCGGTGGCCGGATGCGCGCTCACCGTGGAGCGCCTGATGCTTCCCCCGTCCGCCGAGGCCCAGGTCCCGCAGGGTCTCGGCGAGGCGGAGCTGGCGAAGTGGGTGGCGAACCACCCCGAGCGCCAGGAGGTCCGTATGACGGTCGCGGTCCTGCGCGACGGCACCCGGGACTCGGCCCTGCGCCTGCGCGAGAAGGACACCCCGACGGAGGTCCTCACGGGCCCCGACCTGGTGCCGGGCCTGGCGGAGGCGCTGAAGGCGACCTTCGAGGACTGACCCTTTCCGGTACGGCACTGGGGGCGCCCCCCTGCATCGGGGGGCGCCCCCAGCCGTTTACGCGCCATCGGACGCTCCGGGTCAGCCCTTGGCGGTGCACTTCGGCAGGTCGGCGGTGTCGCCGCTGCGGATGTCCTTGAGGGCGGCGAGCGCGTCGTTGATCGTCTTCACCTTGACGAGGGTGAGTCCGCCCGGGGTTTCCTTGGCCGCGGACGCGCAGTTCTCGGCGGGCGTCAGGAAGTACTGGGCGCCCTTGCTGCGCGCGCCGACGGTCTTCAGCTCGATGCCGCCGATCGGCCCGACGGTGCCGGCGTCGTCGATCGTGCCCGTACCGGCGACGAACTTGCCGCCGGTGAGGCTGCCCGGGGTGAGCTTGTCGTAGATGCCGAGCGCGAACATCAGACCGGCACTCGGCCCGCCGACGTCGGCGAGCTTGATGTCGATGCTGAACGGGAAGGTGTGGTCGGTCCCGGCGGAGATCCCGACGATGGCGCGCTTGGCACCGCTGTCGGTGGAGGCCTTCGTCGTGATCGTGACGTCCTGGGTCTTGGTCGGCGTCCGGTTCGCCTTCTCGGCGGCGGCCTGCTCCTTGGCCGGGACGATCGTGAACGTCACGCTCTCACCGGGCTTGTGCTTGGTGACCAGCTTGGCGACATCGGCCGGCTGCTTCACGGCCGCGCCGTCCACGGCCTTGATCACGTCTCCGGCGTGCAGCCTGCCCTCGGCCGGGGAGTCCTTGAGGACCGTCGAGACGATCACCCAGGACTTCACCGGGACGCCGAGTTCCTTGAGCGCCGCGACCTTGGCGCTCTCCTGGGACTGGCTGAACTCCTCGGCGTTCTCCTGCGTGGACTGCTCCTCGGTCTTGCCGTCCGGGTACAGCGTGTCGTGCGGCACGACCTTGTTGTCATGGGCGAGCCAGCCGTAGACGGCCTCGACGAGGTTCATCCGGTAGTCGGCGCTGGTGACCCGGACAGTGGTCATGTTCAGATGCCCGGAGGTGCCGTACGTCTTGTGCCCGGCGATCTGCAGCACCGGCTCGCCGTCGTGCTCCCCGAGCGTGTTCACGGTCGGCCCCGGGGACATCACCGCGTACGGCACGGGGATCAGCACCCCCGCGCACAGGAGCGCGATCAGCATCAGGGTGGAGGCGAGCATCGTCGCGGTGCGGCGTGGCATGTCACGACAGTACGGGACGCGTCTGTCAGCACACCGTCAGGGCACCCGGTCGGGCGCCTCAGGTACTGGTGTGGGACCTCTCCATGGCCTCCCTGAAACGGGCGTACCCGTCGAGCTCCGGGCCGTCGCCGCGCACCTTGCGCGTCCGATTGGCCCAACTGCCCCACAGACCGGCGCCGATCGCAGCAACGAGCGGAATGAGCAACCAGGCGAGTGCTGCCATGCCGACCTCCCAACCCCATGAGCATCCGCGACTGACTGATCAACAGATTAACCATTCGCAGTGACAACGCTCACGCCAGGGGGGCGGTTACGCAACCGGACACCCCGGGTGGGATCAGCAGGCCCCGACCCACTCCTCGGCGCCGTCGGAGAACCTCTGGTGCTTCCAGATCGGCACCTCGTGCTTGAGGTCGTCGATGAGCTTGCGGCAGGCCTCGAAGGCCTCTCCCCGGTGCGGGCAGGAAACCGCCACGACCACGGCCAGGTCCCCGACCCCCAGGTCCCCCACCCGGTGCACCGCGGCCAGCGCCCGCACCGGGTACTCCGCGACCACCTTCTCGGCGATCCGGCGCATCTCGGCCTCGGCACTGGGATGGCACGAGTACCCGAGCGCGTCGACGTCGGCCCCGCCGTCGTGGTTCCGCACGGTCCCCACGAACAGCGCGGTTCCCCCGGCCGCGTCGTCCCCGACGGCCCGGAAGACCTCGTCCAGGGAGAGCGCGGTCTCACGTATGGCGATCAGCTTGATGGGATCCTGCGCCGCCTGCTCACCGGGGTGATCGTTCGTAACTGCCATACCCCCATCGTGCCGCACGCCTCCGACAACCCGGAATGCGACTTTCACCAGGCACGCGCGCGTGGTGGTTTGGAGTGTCCTACAGGGCGACTCCCCCGGCGGGGTCCGAGGGCCGGCGCCCCCTCGCCTCAGATGCGGCGCCGCGCCTTGCGAGCGCGCCGTACGACCGCCGCCGCGCCCAGCAGAGCGACCGTCGCCCCCGCGGCCCCCGCCGCCGTCGCGTCCTTGCGCCCGAGCCGCCGCCCGGCGACCGTATGCCGCCCGGACACCTCCTCCAGCAGCTCCGCGAGCACCTCCTCATTGGTCCACCGCGGCCGCCACCCGGCGTCGTGCAGCCGGCTCCCGCTCACCACCCAGGGGTACATCGTGTACGCGAGATCCCCGGCCGGCGACGGAGTGAGCCCGATCCGGTGCAGCCGTGCCGCCGCCCCCAGCGCGACCGCCGACGGCAGCTCCATCCGCCGGATCCCGCTGAGCTCCTCGACCTCCTCCTGCTCCAGCCACCCGTCACACCCGACGGCCAGTTCACCGTCGACCTTCTCCAGGACGGCGTACTCCAGAGCACCGACCAGATCCTCGACGTGACAGAACTGCCAGGCGGGCCGGGACCCGGCCACCACCAGCAGCCGAGGCGACTCGAAGTACCTGGTCAGCGCGGTGTCCGTACCTCCGACCAGGACAGCAGGCCGCACCACGGTGACATTGAGCCCCGGATGCGCCCGCGGAGCCCGCCGCGCGAGCCGCTCGATCTCCAGCAGGTCCCCGACCCCCGTGGCCTCCGCCGTCGCCCGCAGCTCCGCGTCCTCCGAGAGCGGCAGCTCGTTCTCGGGCAGCGCTCCGTAGACCATCGCCGAGGTGCACAGCACCACCCGGTGCACCCCGGCCGCCGCCGCGGCGGTCAGCACCGTCTGCGTCCCCCGCACGTTGTAGGCCGTACGGGCGGCGGCGTCACTCCCCAGGTCGAGGTCGAGCGCCAGGTGCACCACCACGTCCGCGCCCCGCAGCTTGTCCGCGATCGCCGGATCCCGCACATCGAGGATGTGCCACTGCGCCTGTGCGCACTCCCCGCGCCGCTCGTCGATGGCGACGACCTGCTTGATCCCCTCGGACGCGGCCAGCCGCTCGGTGAGCAGCGCGCCGACCCCGCTGGCGGCGCCGGTCACGGCGACGACGGGCCCGCGCAGAGCGGGCGGGGTTGAATGGTTTCGCGCTGCGCGAACCTGCGGATCTGGGGAACTCACCGGGCGTCTCCAGCGGTTGTCTTCAGTACGAGCGCGAGCGCCGCGTACGTACCAGGTGGCATCCATCCTGCCGCAGGCCAAGAGTCGGCGAAGCACCGAGGCCCGATCGGGTCCGGGTGTCTACGCTGGGTGGTGTTGTCGGGCAGCCGCGCCGCCGGAAGAGACCGGTGGCCTTACCAGCCGAGGAATCCCGTGAGTGACACCCCATTCGGATTCGGCCTTCCGCCGGAGGAGCCGGAAGACGGCGACGAGGGCAAGAAGAAGGACCAGCAGAGCGGTGGTGAGCAGGGACCGGCCAACCCGTTCGGTTTCGGACTGCCCGGAGCAGGGGGCTTCGGTGGCCCCGGCGCGGACAATCCGCTCGCTGCCATGTTCGGTTCACTGAACCCCACCGACCTGGGCGCTGCGTTCCAGCAGCTGGGCCAGATGCTCTCGTACGAGGGCGGCCCGGTGAACTGGGACATGGCCAAGCAGATCGCCCGCCAGACGGTCTCCCAGGGCACGTCCGACGGCGTCAAGGACGCGAGCGTCGGCCCCGCCGAGCGCACCGCGGTCCAGGAGGCCGTCCGCCTGGCCGACCTGTGGCTGGACGACGCGACGTCCCTGCCGTCCGGCTCCGGCACCGCCGTGGCGTGGTCCCGCGCGGAGTGGGTCGAGGCGACCCTGCCCGCGTGGCAGGAACTGGTCGACCCGGTCGCCGAGCGCGTCGGCGCGGCCATGGGCGACGTCCTGCCGGAGGAGATGCAGGCCATGGCGGGCCCGCTGATCGGCATGATGCGCTCGATGGGCGGCGCCATGTTCGGCACGCAGATCGGCCAGGCCGTGGGCGTGCTCGCGGGCGAGGTCGTCGGTTCGACCGACATCGGCCTGCCGCTGGGCCCGGCCGGCAAGGCCGCGCTCCTGCCGGTGAACGTCGAGGCGTTCGGCAAGGACCTGGGCGTGCCGAAGGACGAGGTGCGGCTCTATCTCGCCCTGCGCGAGGCGGCCCACCAGCGTCTCTTCGCGCACGTGCCGTGGCTGCGCTCGCACCTGTTCGGCGCCGTCGACGGATACGCGCGCGGGATCAAGGTCGACACCGCCAAGCTGGAGGACGTGGTCGGCCAGTTCGACCCGCAGAACCCCGAACAGCTTCAGGACGCGCTGCAGCAGGGCATGTTCCAGCCGGAGGACACGCCCGAGCAGAAGGCCGCCCTGGCCCGTCTGGAGACGGCTCTGGCGCTCGTGGAGGGCTGGGTGGACGCGGTGGTCCACGCGGCCGCGAAGCCGCGTCTGTCGTCCGCCGACGCCCTGCGCGAGACGCTGCGCCGCCGCCGTGCCACGGGTGGCCCCGCGGAGCAGACGTTCGCCACGCTGATCGGCCTGGAGCTGCGGCCGCGCCGCCTGCGTGACGCCTCGCGCCTGTGGGCCTCGCTCACGGACGCGCGCGGGGTCGACGGCCGGGACGCCCTGTGGGCCCACCCGGACATGCTGCCGACGGCCACCGACCTGGACGACCCGGACGGTTTCGTGCACCGCGAGCAGCTGGACTTCTCCGAGCTGGACAAGATGCTCGGCGAGGCGGCGAGCGGCTCCGGTGAGAAGCCGAACCTGAAGAAGGACACCGAGGACGACAAGGGCGACGACACCGAGTGAGCCTGCACGACGACGCGGTCCTCGTGCTGAAGGGCTTCGAGGGCCAGGAAGAGCTGTGCCAGTCCTACCTGGACCACTTGGCGGCGCATCCGGACGGCATGTGGAAGGCCTGCCACGCGGGCCACATCACGTCGAGCGCCCTGGTGATCGACCCGGAGCGCGGCCGTGTGCTGCTCACGCTGCACCGGAAGCTGCGCATGTGGCTGCAGATGGGCGGCCACTGCGAGCCGGGCGACGCCACGCTGGAGGCGGCGGCGCTGCGTGAGGCGACCGAGGAGTCCGGCATCCAGGGTCTGACGCTTCTTGCGGGCGGCCCGGTCCGTCTGGACCGGCATCCGATCCCCGCGCCGTGCCACTGGCACTTCGACGTCCAGTACGCGGTCCTCGCGCCGCGCGACGCCGAGCACGCCATCAGCGACGAGTCGCTGGACGTGCGCTGGTTCGGCTACGACGAGGTGGCGCAGGTCGCCGACGAGTCGGTCGTACGGCTGCTGGAACAGACGCGCGCCAGGCTCGGAGCCTGAGCCACGTGTAAGGGGCGGCCACATGGGCGGCCGCCCCTTACGTCGGATTACTGGACGCTCAGCTCCAGACGTTGCCCTGGTTCTGCGCTCGCGCCCCGTGCTGGCCCATGCCGAACTGGGCGGCGAGGCCCTGGCCGATCTGGGCGTGCTGCGGCGGCAGCAGCTCACTGGGCTGGACGAGCGCGAAGCCGCTGCCCATGAAGCTGAGCTCCCAGCCCTCACCGGTGTTGCCGCGGCGCCGCCACACCCCGGAGGAGTGCGTCTGGGCCTGCATCTGCACCCGCAGCCCGGTGGACCAGGCGACGATCGCGTCGGCGTCGCAGTTGACGTACTTGTCCGGCGTGACCTGCATCAACAGCGGCGCGCCCGAGGTCATCAGGGCGACCTTGCCGCGGCCGGTGATGTTGAGCTGGTACTTCCCGGACCCGGAGATGCCGTAGAGGCTGTCGACGGCGATGACCTCGTGGTGCAGCGAGGAGTCCATGGCGAGGACGTAGCTGCTGTCGACCGTCAGCCCGTCCTGCTCCACATCCATCACGTGGATGTGCTGGGCGAGGTTGGCGAGGTAGACCGTGCCCTGCCCGTGGCAGCGCATCAGGTCCAGGCCCTCGCCGGTGTAGGCACGCGCGCGTGCCTGGTTGTTGCTGCGGTACTCGGCGTCGAACTCGACGAGGCCCTGGTAGGCGACCATCGTCCCCTTGCGGGCGAGGATGTCGTCGTGGCCCTCCAGGACGACGCGCAGCATCTGCTTGTTCTGCAGGCTGTAGCGGTCCTGGTTCTGCGTGTCGTTGAAGGCGAAAAGCGGGCTCTGCATGGTGACTCTGGCTCCCCCTCAGCCCCGGACCCGGAGGCGGTCGGTGCTGTCCTCGCTGGGCTGGACGACGACGATGCCCTGGCCGGAGAAGGCCATCTGGTAGGCCTCTCCGCTGCCCCGGCCGATCAGTGACTGCGCCTTGAAGCTGCGCTTGCCCTTCACCTTGAGGTTCGGGGACCAGGCGACGAGCGCGTCGGGGTCGACGTACGTCTCGTCCTCTCCGCCGCCGCAGTCGACGACGATCGGCTTGCCCCGGGAGGTCAGGGCCACCCAGCCCTGCCCGGAGATCTTGGTGTTCCACAGGCCCTGTCCGGCGAACTTCGCCAGCCCCTTGACCCGCTCCACGCCCCAGGTGAGGTGCGCGTCGAAGGCGAGCAGGTTGGTGGCGTTGACGGAGATGCCGTCGCCGTTGAGGTTGATCACGACGACGTTCGCGCCGTAGTCGGCGAGGTAGAGCAGGCCGTCGCCGGAGCACTTCATCAGGGGCGCGCCCTCGCCGGTGATCCAGTCGCGGGCGATCTGCCGCACGGCGGGCGGGTTGGGCTCGTACTGGATGAAGCCTTCGTAGGCGACCATTGAGCCCACGCGCGCGAGGAGGTCGCTTCCGCTCTGCATGGCGACCTTCAGCATGTGGTTGCCGTGGTTCTCCATGCGAGCGGTGACGGGGGCGGGAGCGAAGCCCGCGAGTGGCTGGTTCATGACGGGCTCCCTCAGACCTCGTACGGCTGGACGACGATGAAGTTGCCGGGCGCGCCCCGGAACTGCAGGTTGATGCTCTCCCCCGTGTCGCCCGGGTAGGCGTTGCGGCGCATCCGGACCTGGCTGGAGACGATCACCTGCGAGGCGGCCGACCAGGCGACCACCGCGTTGCAGTCGGCGAACGTGGTGGGCGTGACGGGCAGCACGACGGGCGTGCCGTGCGTCTTCACGACGATCGTGCCGGTGCCCTGGAACTGCATCGTGAACAGCGCGCCTCCGGGGATGCCGTGTCCCTCGATGCGACGGACCTCGTACTGGAGGCTCTCGTCGAAGGCGAGGACGTTCTCGGCGGACACGCAGATCGCGTCGCCCTGGAGCTCGACGGGGTGCAGGTGCGTGGCGTCCTCGGCGAGGAACACCTGGCCCTGGCCGGTGCAGCGCATCAGCTGCATCTCCTGGCCGGTCGCGTTGCCCACGATCCGGCCGGAGAATCCGGCGCCCTTGTAGCTGAAGTCGACCTTGCCCTGGTAGAGCACCATGCTGCCCTGGCGGGCCAGGACGGGCTGGCCGCCGATGCCGAGGTCGACGCGGACGAGCTTCTTGTTCTGCTGCGTCCAGCGCTGCCCCGTGGGCGTCTCCTTGAACTGCTGGAGCGCCGCGGTGACACCCGCACCGCCCTGGGGAGCGCCCTGCGGCACTCCGTAGGAGGCGGCCTGCTGGCCGGGGACCTGTCCGAACGGCGGCTGCTGGCCGTAGCCCGGGGGCGGGGTCGGCTGGCCGTATCCGGGCGGCGCGGGCGGCTGCTGTCCGTAACCGGGCGGCATCGGGGCCTGCGGCGCCTGCGGCTGGCCGTAGCCGGGCGGCA
>NZ_JADDRL010000053.1 GCF_021538895.1 Streptomyces olivochromogenes
GCCCCCGGAGCCCTCGCCGTCACCGATCCCGCCCGGCCCGGAGCCGGTACCGAGCCCGGAACCGGGGCCACCGCTCACGTGAACGTGGGTGCGGCCAAATCCCGGCAGGCCCGGGCGCGGTCACCCGACACCCGCGCCACCGGGCCGCCCGGGGGCATCCACCGCCACCGGGCCGCCCGGGGGCATCCACCGCCACCGGGCCGCCCGAGGGCATCCACCGCCCCCGGGCGAACAGCGGCGACTAGGCCGTGACCTCCGAGCGGTCCCCGCCCCACAGCGTGTGGAAGGACCCGTCCCGGTCCACACGCCGGTAGGTGTGCGCACCGAAGAAGTCCCGCTGGCCCTGGGTGAGCGCCGCGGGCAGCCGCTCGGCACGCAGGGCGTCGTAGTAGGCGAGCGCCGCGGCGAAGCCGGGCGTCGGCACGCCCTGCCGGGTCGCCGCGATCAGCACCTCGCGCCAGTCGTCCTGCGCCGCCGCGATCTCCTGCGCGAACGTCTCGTCGGACAGCAGGCTCGGCAGGTCCGCGCGGGCGTCGTACGCGGCGCGGATGCGGTCCAGGAAGGCCGCGCGGATGATGCAGCCGCCGCGCCAGATGGCGGAGACCGCGCCGAGGTCGATGTTCCAGTCGTACTCGTCGCTGCCGGCGGCGATCTCGTGGAAGCCCTGCGTGTAGGACACGATCTTCGAGGCGTACAGCGCCTGCTCCACGCGGTCGGCGAAGGCGGCCGCCTCCGACTCGCTCAGCGGGGCGGGCTTCGGCCCGGCCAGGCCCCGCGAGGCCTCGCGCAGCGCCGCGTGGCCGGACAGGGAGCGGGCGAACACCGCCTCCGCGATGCCCGACACCGGGACGCCGAGGTCGAGGGCGATCTGGACGGTCCAGCGGCCGGTGCCCTTCTGCTCGGCCTGGTCCACCACCACGTCCACGAACGGCTTGCCCGTGGCCGCGTCCACGTGCGACAGCACCTCGGCGGTGATCTCGATCAGGTAGGAGTCGAGCCGGCCCGTGTTCCAGGTGCGGAAGATGTCCGCGATCTGCGCGGGGGAGTACCCGGCCACATCGCGCAGCAGCTGGTACGCCTCGCCGATCAGCTGCATGTCGGCGTACTCGATGCCGTTGTGCACCATCTTCACGAAGTGACCGGCGCCGTCCGGGCCGACGTGCGTGACACACGGGGCGCCGTCCGCGGCCTTGGCGGAGATCTTCTCCAGCATCGGGCCGAGCGAGTCGTAGGACTCCTTCGGGCCGCCGGGCATGATGCTCGGCCCGTGCAGGGCGCCCTCCTCGCCGCCGGAGACGCCCATGCCGACGAAGTGGATGCCCTGCTCGCGCAGCGCCTTCTCCCGGCGGCGGGTGTCCGCGAAGTGCGCGTTGCCACCGTCGATGATCATGTCGCCGGGCTCCAGGAGCGGGGCGAACTCCTCGATCACGGCGTCGGTCGGACCGCCCGCCTTGACCATGATGACGAGCCGGCGCGGCCGCTCCAGCGCCGCCACGAACTCCTTGGCGGTCTCGGCCGCGATGAAGTCGCCCTCGTTCCCGAACTCCTCCACCAGCGCGTGCGTCCGCGACGACGTCCGGTTGTGCACCGCGACCGTGTAGCCGTTGCGGGCGAAATTCCGGGCGAGGTTACGGCCCATGACCGCGAGACCCGTGACGCCGATCTGCGCTGAAGTGCTCATACCGCCTGCTCCTCAGGGATCCCAGCGGATCCCGTAGATCCTGCACAGTAGATGCTGCGAAAAGGTGGTGCCGGTAGTGCTGAGTATTGCCGTACTGCCGCTGCGACCATCCTGACGTGCCGGTACGGCGAGCGCACATCCGACCCGCCAGGCTTGATTACGCACGGAAGACCCCCCACGCCTCAGCTGCTTCGGGTGATCCGGCCAACGAGGGCCGATTCCTGGCCACTTGTGGTATCCGGGCGACCGATTGCCGTCTTGTCATGGCCTGTTCGCAGCGCTTACTTTTGCCCCTCCTGACGCATGTCGAGGGGGCTTTCCATGGCCGCAAGCGGCCGGCACCGCCGGTACCAGCCGAACAGGATCAACCGCGCCTCGCTCACCGTCACGGCGGGCGGCGCCGGCATCGCGATCCCGCTGGTCGCCGCCGGGACCGCCGACGCGGCCGACGCGGCCACCTGGAACAAGGTCGCCGCCTGCGAGTCGAGCGGCAACTGGAGCATCAACACCGGCAACGGCTATTACGGCGGACTCCAGTTCACCCAGTCCACCTGGGAGGCCTACGGCGGCACCAGGTACGCCCCGCGCGCGGACCTGGCCACCCGGGACCAGCAGATCGCCGTCGCCGAGAAGGTGCTCGACGGGCAGGGACCCGGTGCCTGGCCGGTGTGTTCGGTGCGCGCCGGGCTCACCGCGGGCGGCGACACCCCCGGCCTGCACACGGAGAGCACCGCCACGCGCCCCGCCACGCACACGGCCGCGCGTCCGGCCAAGAGCTCCGTACGGGACGTACAGCCGCAGAACACGCCGCAGTCGCGGGCGGGCCGGGCGGAGATGTACACGGTCGTGCACGGCGACACGCTCTCCGGCATCGCCCGGGACGAGCACGTCCAGGGCGGCTGGCAGCGGCTGTACGCCGGCAATCGCACGACGGTCGGGCCGGACCCCGACCTGATCCTGCCGGGGCAGCGGCTGAACCTGCGGGGCGGGGCCGCCCCGGCGGCCGACACGCACGCCCCGGCCGCGCCCTCGAAGTCCGCGAAGTCCTCGAAGTCCTCTACGACGAAGCCGAGGAAGACCCACAAGCCCTCGCCCGGGACCCACACGACCTCCACGCACCACACCCACGCGCCGTCGACGAGCGGCCACTCCATGGTCGCTCCGGTGCACGCCGCCCTGGGCACCCCGTACCGGGTGGCGGGGTCGCACTGGTCGAAGGGCTACCACACCGGGGTCGACTTCCCGGTGCCCACCGGCACCTCCGTCAAGGCCGTCGCGGCCGGCCACGTGGTCGCCGCCGGCTGGGGCGGCTCCTTCGGCTACCAGGTGGTCATCCGGCACGCCGACGGCCGCTACACCCAGTACGCCCACCTGTCGGCCATCTCCGTGCGGGCCGGGCAGAGCGTCACGGCGGGGCAGCGCCTCGGCCGCTCGGGGTCGACCGGAAACGCCACGGGCCCGCATCTGCACTTCGAGGTGCGGACGGGGCCCGGTTTCGGCACGGACATCGACCCGGTGGCGTACCTCCGGGCCGGCGGCGTCAGGATTTGACCCGCGAACGGCGCCGGTCCAGGACGGGGAGCGGCACGTACAGCCCGGTGTAGAAGGCGTTGTAGGGGGCCTGGAGGCCGTAGACGTACGCCGGGTCGGGAACCTCCTCGCGGGCCGTGTCCGGCTCCGAGGCGACCCGCTGGTGGGGCAGGGTGACGAGCGCCTCCCCGACCGGCTCCCCGGCCCGTACGGGGACCGCGACGGTGGTCGCGGGCTCGGCGAGGGCGAGCTCCTGCGGGATGGTGGTCCCGGCGATCCCGGTCCCGGCCTCGGGCAGCGCCTGCGTCCCGGTCGTCTCCGGGGCGCTCTGCAGCCGCTCCGTGGTCAGCAGGATCAGACCGCCCGCCGCCACCACACCGCAGCTCAGCGCGAGCGCGGTGCCCGTGGAGCCGTAGCGGAAGGTCTCGCCGAACATGGTGATGCCGACCGCGGCGGCCAGCACCGGGTTCACCACCGTCAGCGTGGCGAGCGGCGCGGCCAGGCCGCCGCCCCGGTAGGAGGCCTGCGACAGCAGCACGCCGGCGACCGCGAACACGCCGATCACGGCCAGGGACGGCACCTCGGTGAGCGAGACGCCGCCGGTCCAGTCGACCGCGACGGTCTTGGTGAACACCGAGGACATGCCGAAGGCTATGCCGGACGCGGTGGCGAGCAGGACGCTGCGCACCGCCGGGTGCCGGTGCGCGGCCCGGCCTGCGAGCATCAGGGCCACGACCGCGCCGCCGGTGACCAGTGCCACGGCCACGCGCTGCGCCGGATCGAGGGAGTGCCCGTCGGCGGTGCCGACCAAGGACAGCAGGCCGGCCAGGCCGACCGTCGCCATGATCGCGCCCCGCCAGGCGGTCGCCCCGGCCTTGCGGCCGACGAAGAGGGCCGCCATGGGCAGCGCGAACACGATCGTCAGGGCACCCAGCGGCTGCACCAGGCTGAGCGGGCCGTAGGCCAGCGCCACCACGTGCAGGAGTCCGCCGAGCCCGTTCAGCGCCACCGCCGCCCACCAGCTCGGCCTGCGCAGCGGCGCGTACTGCCCGTCGGGGGAGGACACCGCGACCTGCTCCTGCACGATCGCTCCGCCCGCGTACGCGACGGCGGAGACGAACGACAGCACCACGGACAACGCGAGGGCACTCATGCTCTGCTCCTCTGCGTGAGGCCGGGGCCCTGGGCCCGGCGCGGCGAACGGTCGGCTTCCATGGTGAACACTCTGCCCGGTCCTGCTCTTCCCGTCGTCGTACCTGAGCAGGCATTGGGTCCTACTGCCGATGGAGTATCCCCGTGCCTCGCTCATCCCCAGGGTGGGCGACGTCGGGTTGAGACCCACTAAAGAGGGCCTTGTGCGGAGCTGGTACTACTCGACCTCGTGGACCTCGACCCCGATCTCGCCGCCCTCCGCGCTCTCGGCGGATTCTTCGTCCTACGGACGGCAGAAGACAGCGCCCGCGGCCGGATTCCGACCCTGGCGGAAAGCTATGGACAAGCCAAGTCGGATGTTTACGGGAGTCCGCTGACTTTCCGTGTCGAGGTGGTCGGACAGCGTCTGCGCACCCGGGAGCCACGGGTCGCCGCGTCCATCGCCCACCAAGGGCTCGCGGCCCGGCTGTGGTCGGTGGCCCTCGGCTGCGCCGCCCTCCACGGCCGGCTGCCCGACCTCGAACCGGCCCTGCTGCGCTGGGACGCGGCAGCCGCCGCCCCCGACGACCTGTGGCTGACCGAGGTGCGCCCGCTGCCCGGCGACGCGGCCGGCCTCACGGCCGCCGTGCTCGACGGTCACCTGCGGCCCCTGGGGGAGGCGTTGCGGGGCCGCTACGGCGTCGCCACGGGGCTGCTGTGGGGCAACGCGGGCTCGGCGCTGGCCGGAGCGGCTCGCGAACTCGACCGGTGGGCACGGGCCGCCGGCCGCACCGACGTGGCCGACCGCGCCCGTACCCTCACCGCCGAGCTGTTCGAACACCCCTTGCTGAGCGCGACCGGCACCCTCACCGGCACCCCCTTCCGGCGCCGCAGCTGCTGCCTCTACTACCGCGTGCCCGGCGGCGGCCTGTGCGGCGACTGTTGCTTCACACGGCCGCCGCGCTCTTCCCCGGGCGCCGCATCTGGGTGACCATGAGAGAACCGGCCGCTGAGACCAGGGGGTTACGGGTGCGAGTGGGACTGCTGAGCCGGGAGTACCCCCCGGACGTGTACGGCGGCGCGGGCGTCCATGTCGAGTTCCTGGCACGGGAGTTGGTGTCGCTGGTCGACCTGGAGGTGCACTGCTGGGGCGAGGGCCGCGGCGTCGGCGTCGTACGCCACCGTCCCTGGTCCGCCCTCGACACCGCCAACGACGCGCTGCGCACCTTCTCCGTGGACCTCGCCATCGCCGCCGCGCTCGAAGGCCGCGAACTCGTCCACTCCCACACCTGGTACGCCAACCTCGCCGGTCATGTCGCCAAGCTCCTGTACGGCGTCCCGCACGTCATGACCGCCCACTCCCTGGAACCGCTGCGCCCCTGGAAGGCCGAGCAACTGGGCGGCGGATACGCCCTGTCCGGCTGGGCCGAGCGCACCGCGATCGAGGCCGCCGACGCGGTGATCGCCGTCTCGGGCGCCATGCGCGAGGACATCCTCGGCTGCTACCCGGCCCTGGACCCGGCCCGCGTGCACGTCGTCCACAACGGCATCGACACCACGCTCTACCGGCCGGACCGCAGAACCGACGTCCTCGGCCGTGTCGGCCTCGACCCGTCCCGTCCCTACGTCCTGTTCGTCGGCCGTATCACCCGGCAGAAGGGCGTGCCCCATCTGCTGCGCGCGGTACGGGACATCGACCCGGCCGCGCAGGTCGTGCTGTGCGCGGGCGCGCCCGACACCCCCGAGATCGACCAGGAGTTCCGCGATCTGTTCCGGGAGCTGAGCCGGGTCCGCGAGGGCGTGCACTGGATCCCGCAGATGCTCCCGCGCGCGGACGTCATCCAACTCCTCACGCACGCGGCCGTGTTCGTCTGCCCCTCGGTGTACGAGCCGCTCGGCATCGTGAACCTGGAGGCGATGGCCTGCGGAACGCCCGTCGTGGCCTCCCGGGTCGGCGGGATCCCGGAGGTCGTCGAGGACGGCAAGACAGGTCTCCTGGTGACGGTGGACGAGGACGACGACGTCTTCGAGGCGGACCTAGCACGGGCCTTGGACACCGTCCTCGGGGACCGGGAGACGGCCCGGCGGATGGGCGAGGCCGGACGGGAGCGCGCGAGGGGCGAGTTCGGCTGGGACACGGTGGCGCGGCGCACGGTGCGGCTGTACGAGGAGATCCTCAAGCAGGCTTAGTCCGCGGCGGTCCCGGGCAGTGTTGGGGCAACCAGGGTGAGGGGAGCGACCATGCGTCGTGGTGGACCTTCAGTTCTCGGAATCGTGCTGGCGGGCGGGGAGGGCAAGCGGCTGATGCCGCTGACCGCGGACCGGGCCAAACCGGCGGTCACCTTCGGCGGCACCTATCGTCTCGTCGACTTCGTCCTGTCCAACCTCGTCAACGCCGACGTGCTGCGCATCTGTGTGCTGACCCAGTACAAGTCGCACTCGCTGGACCGGCACATCACCACTACGTGGCGGATGTCCAGTCTGCTCGGCAACTACATCACTCCGGTACCGGCGCAGCAGCGGCTCGGACCGCGCTGGTATCTGGGCAGCGCCGACGCGATCCTGCAGTCCCTCAATCTCGTCCACGACGAACAGCCCGACTACGTCGCGGTGTTCGGCGCCGACCACGTGTACCGCATGGACCCCCGGCAGATGCTCAGGCAGCACATCGACGGCGGCGCGGGCGTGACGGTGGCCGGCATCCGGGTGCCGCGCTCGGAGTCCTCGGCCTTCGGGGTGATCACCGCCGGCTCCGACGGGCAGACCGTCGAGCGCTTCCTTGAGAAGCCCGCCGACCCGCCCGGGCTGCCGGACGCGCCCGACTGCGTCTTCGCCTCCATGGGCAACTACATCTTCACCACCAAGGCCCTGATCGAGGCGCTGCACCGGGACGCCGAGGACGAGTCCTCCGTGCACGACATGGGCGGCTCGATCCTGCCCCAACTCACCGGCCGGGGGGAGGCGCAGCTCTACGACTTCGGCGACAACCACGTTCCCGGTGAGACCGCCCGCGACCAGGGCTACTGGCGGGACGTGGGCACGCTCGACGCCTACTACGACGCCCACATGGACCTGATCGCCGAGCGCCCCGCCTTCAACCTCTTCAACCGCAGCTGGCCCATCTACACCCACCAGGGCCAGCTCTCACCGGCCCGCTTCAACGCCGGCGGCATCGCGAGCGAGTCCATCATCAGCGCGGGCTGCCTGATCCGCGGCCAGGTCACCCGCTCGGTACTGTCCCCCGGCGTGGTCGTCGACCCGGGCGCCGTCGTCCAGGGCTCGGTCCTCCACGACAACGTCCACATCGGCCGCGGCGCGGTCGTCCGGGGCGCGGTCCTCGACAAGAACGTCGACGTACCGCCCGGCGCGACCATCGGCGTCAACCCGGTGCGGGACACGGAGCTGTACACGGTCTCGAAGGGCGGCGTGATCGCGCTCGGGAAGGGGCAGCGGGTTTCTTAGGTGGCGCGGGGAGGGGGGCGGTGTGTCTCCTGGGCGCTGAGGGGAGGGAGGGGCGGTGCCCTCCTGGGCCTCGAAGGGAAGAGGCGGCGCATTCCCCGGGCGTTGACGGGGGAGAGGCGGCGCATCTCCCGGGTGCAGACGGGGAGGGCGGCCGACGAGGCGGCGATGCGGTCTGGCCGAGGACGCCGCCCCGGCCCATGTGCCTCCCCGGGCCTGTGTGCCTCTGCCGCGCTATTGCCACCGCGGCCCGTGTGCTCGCGGCACGACACCAGTGCTGCAAGGAGCGGGGTGCGGCAGGCGGGTCGGGCATGCTGCCTCCGCCGATTGCATCGGCCCGACCCGCGCGCCTCCGGCTCAACGCCGCCGCGGCTTGGGTTCCGTCGGCTCGACGCCGTCGCTGCGTGCGGTCGGTGCGTCGGGCATGGCGTCGTCGCCCATGGCGCTGACGCGGCGGGGCTGCCGTCTGCCCGAAGGGATCTGCGCGTCCTGCTTGCCGTCGCCTGGTCACGGCGGCTTCGGCCGACGTGTCCTCGCATCGCGACCGTTGCTGCGGCCTGCCTGCCTTCGCTCGGTACCGATGTCGCAGCCCCCGTGCTCCGCTTCGCCAACGCCGCTGAGGCCGATGCGACTCCACCTCGCCGACGCGACCCCGGCCTGACCGCACCCGCCGACCTCCGCCCCTCCGCTGCTGGCGCACCCCGCATGACACCCCTGCCCGGCGGCCCCGCTCCCCGCAACGCGCCCCCGTGAATCTCGTACGCCTGTCCGGAGGCCGTGAGTTCGGGTGCGACGCGTTTACTGTGATGTGGTCCGGATGCCCGGGTTCTAGATCTTCGGCCCTCACGATGCAGACAGCGATGTCGAACCATCGGAGGTCATCCGACATGAGACGGACCCGGCGTACGAGTCTGTGCCTGGCCGGGGTGATGACAGCGTCCGCGCTGCTCGCCGCCCCCGGCGTACGGGCGGCCGAGCCGACCGACGGTCACCTCACCGACCTGGTCAACCCGTTCATCGGGACCCAGAACGAGGGCAACACCTTCCCCGGCGCGGCCGTGCCCTTCGGCATGGTGCAGCTCTCGCCGGACACCGGGCACAGCACCGGCTACGACCACGCGCAGCACCGCATCCGGGGTTTTTCCCTGGTCCACCTCTCGGGCGTCGGCTGCCGGATCGGCGGCGACCTGCCGGTCCTGCCCACCACCGGGGACGTCACACAGACGGACTACGCCGCCTACGCGGCCGAGTTCAGCCACGACGACGAGCAGGCGAGCCCCGGCTACTACCGCGTGGGCCTCGCCTCCGGCATCCGCGCCGAACTGACCGCGACGCCGCGCACCGGCGTGCAGCGTTACACCTTCCCGGCCACCGAGAAGGCCAACGTCCTGCTCAACGCGGGCCAGTCGCTGCACAAGAAGGTGTCGAGCCAGGTCGAGATCCTCGACGACCGCACCGTACGCACCACCATCACCGGCCGCGGCTTCTGCCGGAACACCCTGCCGTACACCGTGCACACGATCACCCGTTTCGACCGGCCGTTCACCGCGTACGGCACCTGGAACGGCACCACCCTCACCCCCGGCTCGCGGACCGGCGGCGACGGCGCCTACGTCCGCTTCGACACCACCCGCGACCGCACCGTCACGGCGACCACCGCGCTGTCCTACGTCGACCGGCCGGGCGCGGCCGTCAACCTCCGTGCGGAGGGCGGCCGTTCGTTCGACGCCGTCCGCGAGGCGGCCCGCCGGGCCTGGGAGCGACGCCTGCGCACCGTCCGCGTGGCGGGCGGCGACGAGACCCGTCGGCGCACCTTCTACTCGTCCCTGTACCGCTCGTTCCTGGCCCCCAACGTGGGCAGCGACGCGGACGGGCGCTACCGGGGCTGGGACCTGCGGGTCCACCGCGCGCTGGGCTTCACGTACTACCAGAACTGGTCCCTGTGGGACACCTACCGCACCCAGGCCCAGCTCCTCTCCCTGCTCGCTCCCCGCGAGGCCCGCGACATGGCGCTGTCCGTGGTGCGGATCGCCGAGGAGGGCGGCTGGCTGCCCAAGTGGGGCTACGCCACGGCCGAGACGAACATCATGACCGGCGACCCGGTGACCCCGTTCCTGACCACCGCGTACCAACAGGGCCTGCTGCACGGGTTCGAGGAGCGGGCCTACCGAGTGCTGCGGCAGAACGCCGACGGCGTGCCGCCGGCCGGCCTCGCGATGGCCGGCCGGGAGGCCAACGCGGAGTACATCGCGGGCGGTTTCGCCCCGTACGTCAAGGGCCGCCCGCAGACGAAGCTCGGCGACTCGGACTACCACCAGGGCGGTTCGGTCACCCTGGAGTACGCGCTGTCGGACGCCATGCTGGCCCAGATGGCCCGCGGCCTCGGCCACCTCGACGACGCCGCCCGGTACGCGGCCCGCGCACGGAACTACCGCAACGTCTTCGACCCGACGACCGGATTCTTCCGCGCCCGCGACGCGTCCGGCGCCTTCGCCGGACCGGCCGACCCGGCCCGCAGCGTGGGCTTCCACGAGGGCACCGCCTGGCAGTACCAGTGGCTGGTGCCGCAGGACCTGCCCGGCCTGATCGGCCTGATCGGCGGCGCACGCGCGACGAACGACCGCCTCGACGCGTTCTTCGCCTACGACCGGCTGCTCGCCGACCCGGAGCGCACCGCCCGCGAGGTGTGGGTGCACGGCAACGCGTACGACTACTACAACGCGGACAAGTACAACCCGCAGAACGAGCCCGACCTCATCGCCCCGTACACCTACCTGTCGACCGGGCAGCCCTGGAAGACCACGGACGTGGTGCACGCCGCGCTGACGCTCTTCACGGACACCCCGACGGGCATGACCGGGAACGATGACCTCGGCACCATGTCCGCCTGGAACGTGCTGTCGTCGATCGGTCTGTTCCCCGTCCAGCCCGGCTACGGCACCTGGGGCCTGTCCACGCCCGTCTTCGACCGCGTCGACCTCGCCCTGGACCGCCGGTACTGGCCGAGCGGGGGCCTGACGGTGACTGCGCCCGGCACCTCGGACGCCGAGCGCTACGTCCAGTCGGTCCGCACGGACCAAGCGCCGTACGGGCGGACCTATCTGACGACGCGTACGCTCCGCACCCTGCGCTCGCTCGCCTTCACGGTCGGGCCGCGCCCGTCCGAGTGGGGTACGTCACCGAAGGCGGCGCCACCGGTGCTGAAGTGACCCCACGTGCCTCATACGTCCCACCCTTCTCCCGAAGGGTGGGGACTTAATCTGCTGTTAACTGTGCGTAGCTTGATCGTACTTGACCGTAATCGCTTCGCAGAGGTTGACTGCTGACCCACCCACCGTCGATGCGAGGCAAGCCCTTGACTTCCGACCTGCTCGCTCCCCTCGACCTGGCGTTCTGGAACATCGAGTCCGAGGGGCACCCGATGCACCTCGGCGCGCTCGGCGTGTTCTCCGCGCACTCGCCCACCGCCGGCGCCCACGCCGCCGACCTGCTCGCCGCCCGGGCAGCCGCCGTGCCCGGCCTGCGGATGCGCATCCGCGACGTGTGGCAGCCGATCGGCTCCCCGCTGGCGCTCCCGCTCGCCTTCGGCGGCGCGACCCGCGAGGCCGATCCGGACTTCGACCCGATGAACCACGTACGGCTGCACGCCCCGACCGCCGACTTCCACGCCGTCGCGGGCGGGCTCATGGAACGCCCCCTCGGGCGCGGCCGGCCGCCCTGGGAGGCGCACGTGCTGCCCGGCGAGGACGGCGTGTCCTTCGCCGTGCTCTTCAAGTTCCACCACGCGCTCGCCGACGGCCTGCGCGCGCTCAAGCTCGCCGCCGGCGTCCTGGACCCGATCGACCTGCCCCGGCGCGCCCCCCGCGCCGTCGAGCCCCCGCGCGGTCCGCTGCCCGACGTGCGCAAGCTGCCCGGCCTGCTGCGGGGCGCCCTGTCCGACGCGGGCCGGGCCCTGGACATCGGCGCCTCCGTCGCCCTGTCCACCCTGGGCGTACGGTCCTCCGCGGCGCTGACCTCCGAGCCCACCGGCACCCGGAGCACCGCCGGGGTCGTCCTCGACCTCGACGAGGTGCACCGCGTCCGCAAGGCCGTGGGCGGCACCGTCAACGACGTCCTGATCGCCGTCGTCGCCGGTGCCCTGCGCCGCTGGCTCGACGAGCGCGGCGACGGCAGCGAGGGCGTGACGCCCCGCGCCCTGATCCCCGTCTCCAAACGCCGCCCGCGCAGCGCCCACCCGCAGGGCAACCGGCTCTCCGGCTACCTGATACGGCTTCCCGTCGGCGACCCCGACCCGCTCGGGCGCCTCGGTACGGTCCGC
Source organism: Streptomyces olivochromogenes (assembly GCF_021538895.1). Taxonomy (GTDB): domain Bacteria; phylum Actinomycetota; class Actinomycetes; order Streptomycetales; family Streptomycetaceae; genus Streptomyces; species Streptomyces olivochromogenes_A. The sequence goes on from NZ_JADDRL010000053.1 coordinate 12,120, forward strand.
ACGGCGATGGACCGCAACAAGGACGCCGGGCCCAACCGGGGCGCCGGTGCCGTCGCCCTGCTCGCCGACCACGTGCCCGCGCTCGGCCACCGGCTCGGCGGACCGCTGATGAGCCAGGCCGCCCGGCTCTGGTTCGACATCCTGGTCACCAGCGTGCCCCTGCCCGGCCTCGGCCTGAAGCTGGGCGGCCACCCGCTCACCGAGGTGTATCCGTTCGCGCCGCTCGCCCGCGGCCAGTCCCTGGCGGTGGCGATCTCGACGTACCGCGGCCGGGTGCACTACGGCCTCGTCGCCGACGCACGGGCCGTGCCGGACCTCGACGTGCTGGCGCGGGCCGTGACCGCCGAGCTGGAGACGCTGATCGCGGCCTGCGAGTCCTGATCGCGTGTTCCCCGGCTCGCCGTCCCCCGGCTCGTCCGCCCCCGGAGCGCACCCGCCGGCGTCCAGTGCGCGGGCGGGTTTGGCGGCACGGCCGGACGCTCCGTAAAATTCCCCGTTCGAAAGCGGACGCGAGTCGGAGCGCCGCGGGTGACCAGGGAAACGGCAGCGCGATGACGGTGACACAGGACGGCCCGATGGCCGAGGACGAGGCGGTCTACGGCCCCGGCATCGATCCGGAGCGCCTGGCCGTCTGCCTCGGCGTGCTCGAAGAGCTCGAGAAGCTGGAGGTCGACCACCCCGACGCCATCGCGGTGCGCCGGGCCACGGCCGGGATCTACCGCACGGTCAAGCAGCGCCGCCGCCAGGAGCGCCGGGCCGCCAAGACCGCCCACGACAAGGCGGTCACGGAGGCCACGGCGACCGGCTCCGCCCAGCGCATCGACGACGAGACCGAGGGCATCCTGCCGTCGTCGATCACCGAGGCGGGCCGGATCGCGGGGATACTCCAGCGCCCTCGCTCCTGCTACACCTGCAAGGCCCGCTACATCGAGGTCGACTACTTCTACCACCAGCTCTGTCCGGACTGCGCCCGGATGAACCGGGCCAAGCGCGACGCCCGGGCCGACCTGAGCGGCAAGCGCGCCCTGCTCACCGGCGGCCGCGCCAAGATCGGCATGTACATCGCCCTGCGCCTGCTGCGCGACGGCGCGCACACGACCATCACCACCCGCTTCCCCAAGGACGCCATCCGCCGGTTCAAGGCGATGGAGGACTCGGCGGACTGGATGCACCGGCTGGAGGTCGTCGGTATCGACCTGCGCGACCCGGCGCAGGCCGTGGCCCTGGCCGAGCAGGTGGCCGAGGCGGGCCCGCTGGACATCCTCATCAACAACGCGACGCAGACCGTGCGCCGGCTGCCCTCCGCGTACGCGGCCCTGGTCGAGGGCGAGAGTGCCCCGCTGCCCGCCGGGGAGCTCCCCGCCCACCACGTCATCGGCGCCTTCGGCTCCGGCGCCGTGGACGGCATCGCCGCGCTGCCCCTCGGCACCAGCGGCCTGGACGCGCAGAAGGTGGCCGACCTCGCCCTCGTCGCGGGCAACGCCAGCGTCGCCCGGCACCTCGACGGCACCGCCATCGACGCGGGCGGCCTCGTCCCCGACGTCGTCGACACCAACACCTGGGTGCAGAGCATCGAGCAGATCTCCCCGGTGGAGCTCCTCGAAACGCAGCTGTGCAACTACACGGCTCCGTTCATCCTCATCAGCAAGCTGCGCCCGGCCATGGCCGAGGCCGCGAGGAAGGCGGCCCGCGGACGCTCGTACGTCGTCAACGTCTCGGCGATGGAAGGCGTCTTCGCACGCGGCTACAAGGGCGCCGGCCACCCGAACACCAATGCCGCCAAGGCCGCGATGAACATGGTGACGCGGACCAGCGCCCAGGAGATGTTCGAGACCGACGGCATCCTCATGACCTCGGTCGACACCGGCTGGATCACCGACGAGCGCCCCCACTACGACAAGCTGCGCCTCGCCGAGGCCGGCTTCCACGCCCCGCTCGACCTCGTGGACGGCGCGGCCCGCGTCTACGACCCCGTGGTGCGCGGCGAGGCGGGCGAGGACGTGTACGGCGTCTTCCTGAAGGACTACGAGCCGGGCCGGTGGTGACCCGCGACGCGTGACCCGCGATCCCCGCGCGGAGCGTTCACCGGCCCGCGCGGGGGCCCGGATCATCGGGCAGCCCGCGAAGTCTTTCGTGCACCGCGTACGGTCCCGCGCCGGACGCGGCCCGCACGCGGGTCCCGCCGTCCACCAGCAGATCGGCGCCCGTGATCCAGTCCGCCGCGTCCGAAACCAGCCACAGTACGGCCCGCGCGACGTCCTCGGGCTCCCCGATCCGCCCCAGCGGCAGCCCGGCGGCCACCTCGTCCTCGCCACGCTCCCACACGAACCGCGCCAGCTCGGTGCGGACGAGCCCGGGGGAGACGGAATTGACCCGCACCCGGGGCGCGAGCTCGCCCGCGAGCTGCCGGGTGAGATGGAGCAGCGCGGCCTTGCTGGTCCCATAGGCCCCGACCCGCGGCCCGACGTGCTCGGCACCCTCGGTGCAGATGTTGACCACGGCCCCGCCGTGCTCGCGCATCCACCCCCGCCAGGCGCACCGCACCAGGTTGAGCGGCGCCTCCACATTGACGGCGAACGCCGCGCGCCAGGCCGCCGGATCCACGTCCATCAGCGGTCCGTACGGCTGGTTCGTCGCCGCGTTGTTGATCACGACGTCGATGCGCCCGAACTCGTGCAGGACCAGGTCGGTCACCCGCCGTGCATGATCGGCTTCGGCCACGCTGCCGGCCAGGCCGATCCCACCCAGCTCGGCGGCCGCGCGCCGCACGTCGTCCGCGTCGCGTCCGGTCACGCACACCCGTGCCCCGGCCGCCGCGAGCGCCCCGGCGACGGCACGCCCGATCCCGCGGGTGCCCCCGGTGACGACGGCCGCCCTGCCCTCGATCCCGTACGACGACGTCATCGCCGTACCGTCTCATGACGGACCGTCAGTCAACAGCCCCCAGCGGCGAGTTGCGGGCCGCCACCAGTTCCAGCACTGTGCGCCAGTCCTCCAGGATCCCGGCGTCGAAACCGACGGACCGGCCCTCCTCGTCCGCCTGGCGCAGCCGGACCAGGTCGTCGTCGGCGCGGCCGACCGGCCCGCGCTGGTGGCGTACGAGGCGGGAGACCCGCTCGCCGAGCAGGGGGCGCACCGCCTCGGCGGCGCGGACCACCTGGCCTGTCTCGTCCCCGGGGCGCAGCATCCGGCCGATGTCGTGCACCAGCCCGGCCACCTGGAGCTCCTTGTCGGCGGGACGGCTGCGGCGCAGCAGGGCGGCGGTGCGGAGTGCGTGTTGGTGCGGGCAGGCGTACAACAGATCCATCAGCTCATCGACGCTGCGCAGCTCCATGCGTCAGTCCTCCCGCGAGACGGACGTTGCCGAAAGTCAGCAGATCATGGCGAGCTTTCGACTCGGCCAACGGCACTTGAACTGAGCAACGTGGCCGTCACTGTAAGCCAACTGGGTGATTCCAAACCACCCATCATGTAACAAACAGTCGCAAAATGGTGCTGATGGAGCACGGCCCGGGGCCGGATAGTTACGTCTTGTTTGCATTCCCTATCGAGCGGACCCCCGCTCATTTGGTTAATCTGGGAGGCGACGGACAGCAGCACGGGGTTCCACCCACACCCACGGTCCGTCCCGGGACAAGCCGGATCATCACGGCCTGCTCTCACGAGTGACCGGCGCCACCGCGTCCGAACTGGCCTTCCATCCAGACCCGAGCGGGCGTGCGGCGCCGAAACGCAGACCGGCCGGTATGCCCGAGGGTTACCCGACACATAAGGAGTGCGCGGTGACACCGGAGAAGACGAATCGCGATCAGCGCCCCAAGGAACGCACGGAGCGCGCGGGCCGCCGGCCCGGAGAACTCGGCAGCCTGGACGTGTGGGCCCGGTCCGCCCCGATCCGCCTCGCGGGCTACGAGGACGACCTCGCCGAACCCCACATCCTGCCGAGCGTGGACTGACCCCCGGGTCGGTCCGTCGCGATCGCCGTCGCATGGGCGTGCGAGACTCACGCCCATGCCGATCAGAGACGCCGTTGCCGAGGACTGGCCGCGGATCTGGCCGTTCTGGCACCGGATCGTCGCCGCCGCCGAGACGTACGCCTGGGACCCCGACACCTCCGAGGAGGCCGCCCGCGCCCTGTGGATGAGCCCGGCCAAGAGGGTCTACGTCGCCGAGGACGACACCGGCGCCGTGGTCGGCTCGGCCTACCTCGCCCCGAACTACGGCGGACCCGCCGCGGGCGTGGCGAACGCGGGCTTCATGGTCGACCCCGACCGCACCGGCCAGGGCATCGGCCGGGCCCTGGCCGAGCACGTCCTCAGCGAGGCGAGCACCCACGGCTACCACGCGATGGTCTTCAACGCCGTGGTGGAGACGAACCCCGCGGTCGTCCTGTGGAAGTCCCTGGGTTTCACCGTCCTTGCCACGGTTCCCGACGCGTACGACCATCCCCGCCACGGCAGGGTGGGGCTGCACATCATGTACAAGGCGCTCGACCGGCCGGAGGGCGCAGACGCGTGACGGCCGAAGAGTACAGCGCCGCCGACATCGAGATCATCGAGTTCGACGCACACGTGCGCCGGAGGCCGGCGATGTACTTCGACCTCCCGCGTGATCACCCCGGCCTGGCCACCCGGGTGCTGTGCCGGATCCTGACGCACGCTCTCCACCCGGCGCCCCGACTGGCCCCGGACCACACCTCACGGGTCCTGGCGGAGATCCGCGGGGACCTCGCCTTCGCCGTCACGGACGACCTGGCCGACGCCCTGGACGACGGCCCGGGCCGACCGCGGTTCGGGTACTACGGCACGCTGCTCGGTCCCGACCGCTGGACCAGCGGCGCGGCGGCCGCGCTCGGCGCGCGGACCGTCGTCGAGGTGTGGCGGGACGGCCACGGCGTCCGGCAGGAACTCTCGGGGATCCGCCCGGCGGGGGAACTCCGGAGCTTCGACCCGCCCGCCGGGGCGGGCACGCGCGTCGCCCTCACGCTCGACCCCGGGTACTTCGCCCCGAGGTCGGCGATCACCACCGACCTCGCCGGCCTCGACCTGCACGGCCGGTACTGCGAGGCGCCGCCCGGCCCGGGTTCCGTCACCCTCCGGGACCTGCGCGACGGGCGTGAGTTCCGCTACCGCTGATCCGCCGGCGGCGCCGTCCGCTGCCACGGGTGCAGCCGCTCCAGCTGCTCGGCCAGGGTCAGCAGGTCCTCCTCCGTGCCCGGGCGGCCGACCAGCTGTACGGCGCAGGGGGCGCCGGAGGGCAGGGTGCCGAAGGGGACCGCCATGGCGGGCCAGCCGGTGAGGTTCCACGGGGGCGTCATCGGCGAGTAGTTCGTGTTGACGAGGAGGTTGGGCAGCCAGCCCCGCTCGTGCCACGGGACGGCCTTGGGCGAGCGGCGGGCCAGGGCCGGGGTGAGCAGCACGTCGTGCTCGGCGAAGAAGGGCGTCAGCCGGCGGCGCAGGCGCTCGCGCCGGTCGCCGGTGCGGACGCCGGGCAGGAAGCGACGGCCCACGGCCGCGTGGATCCGGGTCCGGCGGGCCAGCCGCGCCGGGTCCAGACCGGCCGCGTCCACCGCCGTGCCCGCCGTCCAGTGCTGGAGCGAGGTCACCCCCAGGGAGAGCGGGAACGGCGGATCCGCCCGCCGCACCTCGTGGCCGGCCCCGCCCAGCAGCCGGGCCGCCTCCTTGACCGCGGTCGTATACGGTCCGGAGACGGTGACGCCGACCAGCGGGCTGCGCAGTGAGACCGCGATCCGGCGCGGGGCGGGCTCGTCGGCACGGACGAACTCCGTGTCCGCCAGCACCGAGAGCACCAGGCGCAGATCCTCGACCGTGGTGGCCAGCGGCCCGTTCTCGGACATGCCGAACCAGTCGCCGTTGCCGATCCCCGCCGGCACCACCCCGTGCCCCGGCTTCAGGGTGACGAGGCCGCAGTTGGCCGCCGGGATGCGCAGCGAGCCCATGCCGTCGTTGCCGAGCGCGACCGGCACCAGGCCGGCGGCCACCGCGGCCGCGCTGCCGCCCGACGAACCGCCCGCCGTGCGCGAGGTGTCCCAGGGGTTGCGTGACGTGCCGTGCACGCCCTCCGTCGTACCGAAGACGCACAGCTCGGGCACATTGGTCAGCCCCACGACCACCGCGCCCGCCGCCCGCAGCCGGGCCACCGTGACATGGTCCTCGTCGACGGGCGTGTCGGGGGTCGCCGCGGAGCCGATTCGGGTCGACTCGCCGCGTACGGCCAGGTTGTCCTTGACCGCCACGGGCACTCCGGCGAGGGGGAGTTCGCCCAAGTCGGAGCGGGCCGCCAGTTCGTCGGCCTCCGCCAGTGCCGCCTTCGCCCGGACCGCGCGAAACGCGCCGATCCGCCCGTCGAGCCGCTCGATCCGGGTGAGATGGTCGGCCACCACCTCGCGGGGCGTGGCCCGCTTCTCGCGTACGGCGGCGGCGATCTCGGCGGCGGTCCGGCCGACCCAGCTGGTCACGGGCGCTCCTAGGGGTACTCGGCAGTACACGTACTCGTCGGTACGTAGGGAGAACTGTGCACGGTCGCACCCGCCGCGTCGAGAGGCTGCCGATCGGCCACCAGGTCATCCGATCAATCTCTCAACTGCCTTCTTTTGACGCCCGATTGACAGTGCTCCGAGCCCCGCCAATCATCAGACATCCGATGAATGGGAGCCGCTCATGAGTACGTACCCCAGACGCCAGGTCCTGGGTGCCGCGGCGGGTGTCGCCGCCTCGGCCGCCCTTCCGCTCACCGCGGCGACGAGCGCGCGGGCCGCCGACAGCGCCGGGGAGGGGGACGGGCCCTGGGCCCCCGTCCCCGACCCGGTGCCGGTCCCGCTCGACGCCTACTTCGACAACGACGGCATCGACACCGCCGCCGCGCGCGGCGGCGACTTCGACGGCTCGGGCTACACCTTCCCCGGCGAGGAACTGCCCACGGGCCGCGTCGAGGTCGACGGCGTGCCGTTCCTGTTCCCGTCCTCGACGGTGGGCGCCGGGAGCGCCGGCCACGCCGGCAACGCCGGCAACAACGTCGTCGCGCTCGGCCAGCGCCTCGCCCTGCCCCCGGGCCACTACCTCTCCGCCTTCTTCCTCACCGCCGGCAGCTACGGCGACGCCTCCGGCAGCGCCACCGTGCACTACGCGGACGGCACGACCACCACGGCCGGTCTGGGCGGCGCCGACTGGTACGCGGCGGGCGGCCCCCTGGCGGCGCCCTACCGCTACCGGCCGGACGGCGGCAAGGACGAGCACCCGGTCGGCATGGGCGTCGGCGAGGTGTGGATCGACCCGCGGCGCGAGGCGGTCGCGGTCACCCTCCCGGTCACCAACCCCGCCGAGGCGAACAAGACCGCGCTGCACGTCTTCGCCCTCACCCTGCAACCGGTCGCCCAGGGACGCGCGTTGGCCCTGCGCGGCCTTCGCTCGACGAACTCGCTGCTGGAGCCGGCCGGCGCCCAGAGCGTGGAGGCGGTCGTCGTCAACGCGGGCACGGTCGCCGTCCTCCCGGCCGACGAGGTGTCCGTACGGGTCGACGCGCCCGGCGCCCGTACCGTCGCCCCCGCCCGCGTCCGCCGCCTCGACCCCGGCGAGCAGGCCCGCGTGCGCGTCGGTGTCCGCAACCGCCCGGGCACCCCGCAGGGCACCGACCGGGACGGCACGGTGACGGTCACCGGACGCGGCGCCCGCGCGGCGGCCGGGACGGCCCGGCTGACCCTCGGCGTCGCCGACTACGACCCCACCGAAGCGTCCCTCTCCGGCCACCGGGCGCCGTACTGGTTCCAGGGCGCCAAGTTCGGCATCTTCATCCACTGGGGCGTCTACTCCGTGCCGGCCTGGTCGCCGGTCGGCAAGCAGTACGCCGAGTGGTACTGGAACCACATGCAGGACCCGGCCAACGCCGTGTACGCCTACCACCGGGACACCTACGGCGCGGACTTCGCCTACGACGACTTCATCCCGCGCTTCACGGCTGAGCGGTTCGACCCGCGCGCGTGGGTGGAGCTGTTCCGGGACGCAGGCGCCCAATACCACGTCCTGACCTCCAAGCACCACGAGGGATTCGCCCTGTGGGACACCAAGGTCAGCGACCGCAACGCGGTGCGGATGGGCCCGAAACGCGACCTGGTCAAGGAACTCTTCGAGGCGTCCCGGCGGTACACCCCGGAGCTCCACCGGGGCCTCTACTTCTCGATGCCCGAGTGGTTCAACCCCGACAACCCGTGGATGGGCCACGCCCCGCGCAACCCGTACACCCTCCAGCCGGTCCCGTACACCGGATACACGGCCGGCAAGGACTTCGTGAAGGACTACCAGGCCCCGCAGATGCTGGAGCTGATCCACGGCTACGACCCGGAGCTCATCTGGTGCGACATCGGCGGCGCGAACGACAGCCTCCATGTCCTCGCCGAGTACTTCAACCACGCCAAGAACCGCGCGCGGCCCATCGACGTGACCGTCAACAACCGCTCCGGCATCGGCTTCCACGACTTCACGACCCCCGAGTACACGACGTACGACAACACGGTCGTCGCCAAGTGGGAGTCCAGCCGCGGCCTCGACCCGTTCAGCTACGGCTACAACCGGGCGACTCCCGACGCGGCCTACATGACCGCCGAGGAGGTCGTGCGCAGCCTCGTCGACATCGTCTCCAAGAACGGCAACTTCCTCCTCGACGTCGGCCCGCGCGCCGACGGCACCATCCCCGAGATCATGCAGACCCGGCTGCGTGAGACGGGCCGCTGGCTCCGCGTCAACGGCGAGGCGATCCACGACACGACGTACTGGTCACGCATGGCCCAGCTCGGCACGGACCTGCGCTTCACCGTCCGCCCCGACCGGGCCTTCTACATCCACTCCCTGACCCGGCCGGGCCCGAAACTCACCGTCGAGGCCCCCGTCCCCGTACGCCCTTCCGACCGGGTGACCATGCTCGGCCACGACCGCCCCCTGACCTGGACCCTGCGCAACGGCGCCCTGGTCGTCGACGTTCCCGAGGCGGCCCGGAAGGCGGGCCGGTACGTGTGGGTCTTCAAGGTGGAGTGGCACGACTGACGCCGGACGGCGTACGCCGCCGAGGCGGAGCCCGGTGTGTGGGCAGCACGGTTCAGGCAACGCCCGTGCTGCCCCGCCCGATCAGCCGCGGTACCGGTACCCGGACCGTTCGGGCCGGGCCGCCGTCCAGGAGTGCGGTCAGTTCGGTCGCGGCCGTGCGGCCGAACTCCACGCTGTCCCGGGACAGGGCCGACAGCCAGGGCTGGACCATGCGGCACAGGGCCGAGTCCTCCCAGGAGATCACGGAGACATCCGCCGGTACGGAGAAGCCGAGTTCGGACGCGGCGGCGAGGCCGGCGACGGCCATCACGTCGTTGTCGTAGATGAGGGCGGTCGGGGCGGGGGAGCGGCGCAGGACGCGGCGGGTGACGGCCGCGCCCTCCGTGTCGGAGTAGTCGGTGGTCACGGAGGTCACCTCGGTGAGGCCGCGCCGCTCGGCCTCCGCGCGCAGGGTGCGGATGCGGCGCTGGGTGTGCGCGAGGTGGGGCAGGCCCGCGATGTGCACGATCCGGCGATGCCCGAGAGCGGTCAACTCGTCGACCACGGAGGCCATCGCGCCCGCGTCGTCCGCCCACACCGTCGACAGGCCCGGGTGGCGCTCGTCCGGCGCGCCGCCGATCACCACGGCGGGCAGGCCGAGTTCGTCGAGCAGGTCGGGGCGCGGGTCGTCGGCGCGCGGGTCCACCACCAGGACGCCGTCCACCCGGTGCTCGGCCCACCAGCGCCGGTAGACCGCGCACTCGTCGTCGAGGTCCTGGGCGATCTGGAACAGCAGACCGAGATGGCGCTCTGCCAGCACCTCCTGTATGCCCGAGACGAGTTGGAGGAAGAAGGAGTCCACGCCCAGCGTGCCCGCCGGGCGCGCCAGGACGAAGCCGACCGTGGCCGCGCCCTCCCCGGACAGGGCGCGGGCCGCCGTACTGGGGCGCCAGCCGAGCTGCTCGGCGACCCGGCGCACCCGGTCCCGGGTGGCCTCGGAGACCCCGGGCCGATCGTTGAGCGCGAAGGAGACCGCGCTCTCGGAGACCCCGGCGCGGCGCGCGATGTCCTTCATCGTCGGCCGGCGCGCGGGCGATCGTCTGCCCGACACCCTGTCCCCTTTCGTGATCCACTAATGCGCTTGAGTTCAACCAACCTAAAGCGCATTAGCGATCGAGGCAATAGTCCGTACGCAGACCTGTGACCAGGGGAGTTGACGGAAAGGTGGCCAACTAATGCATTTAGCTGGGGCGAATCCATTGACGGGCCCCGGAAACGGCGTGCAAGGTCTGGCCCGGCACCTTCGACCACCTTCCTCGCAAAGGAGCCGTCCACCGTGCACCTGACTCGCAGAACGTTCGCCGCCGTCGCGGCCGCCGCCCTCCTGCTGCCGCTGAGCGCGTGCGGCTCCGGGGACGACGACGGCGGATCGACCGACGCCTCGGGCAAGGTCGAAGGTGACATCACCTTCCAGACCTGGAACCTGCGCGCCAACTTCAAGGACTACTTCGAGGGGGTGATCGCCGGCTTCGAGAAGAAGTACCCGGGCACCCACGTGAAGTGGATCGACCAGCCCGCCGAGGGCTACGCCGACAAGCTCAGCGCCGACGCCGCCGGCGGCACCCTGCCCGACGTCGTCAACGTCTCGCCCGACCTCCTCGCCCCGCTCGCCAAGGCCGGTCTCGCCCTCGACCTGGACAAGGCGGCCGGAAAGTACAAGTCCGAATATCTTCAAGGGGCTTGGACCGGCCACCAGGTACCGGGGATGAGCGGGACGTACGCCTTCCCCTGGTACCTGAACACCGGGCCGCTCTTCTACAACAAGTCCCTGTTCGAGAAGGCGGGACTCAACCCCGACCAGCCCCCGAAGACCTACGACGAACTCTTCGCCGACGCCCTGCGGATGGCGAAGCAGAGCGGCGGCAAGGTCGCCACCCTCGCCAACGTGCCCACCGTCGAGGACTTCGGGCGCTACGGCGTACCGCTCATGAACGACCAGGGCACCGGCTTCGCCTTCAACGACCCGAAGGGCGTCCGACTCCTCACCAAGTACAAGGAGTTGTTCGACGCCAAGGCGCTCGACACGCAGGCCCTGACCGCGACCCCGGAGTCCTCCGGGAAGAAGTTCCTCACCGAGGCCGTCGCCATGAACCCCGGCAGCGCCCTCGACCTCGGCAACTTCAAGAAGAACGCGCCGAACCTGTACAAGAACATCGGCATCACCGACCAGATCACCAGCACCGGCCACGTCAACATGTACGTGATGGGCGTGATGGTCAACTCCCGCACCGAGCACACCCCGGCCGCCGTCGCCTTCGCGCACTACGTCACCGACGCGGAGAACCAGATGTCCTTCGCCAAGAAGGTCGCCATCTTCCCGAGCACCGCCGGCTCCCTCGACGACCCGTACTTCACCAAGGAGGACGGCACCGACGAGACACGGGTGCGCATCGCCGCCGCCAAGTCCCTGAAGAACGCGGTCAACTACACGCCCGTGCTGTTCAGCGAGCAGATGAAGACCGCGCTGCGCAACGAGGTCGCCCGGGCGTTGCAGGGCAAGGAGAGTCCCGAGGCGGCTCTTGACAACGCTGTCAAGGCCTGCGACCGGCTCCTTCAGCAGCAGGGCTGAGACCGGCATGGCGAATCCCGCGATGTCCCGCGTCACCCGGGTGCGGCGCCACCTGCCCACCAGCCCCTGGCTGTTCGCCGCCCCGGGGCTGCTGATCACCGGCGTGTTCGTGCTCTACCCGTTCGTCTCCACACTGGTCAACTCGCTCACCGACCGCCGCACCCTGATCCCGGGTCACTTCGTGGGCCTCGCCAACTTCCGTGAGCTGCTCCACGACGACATGTTCTGGACCGGGCTGCGCAACAGCTCGCTGTACGTCGTCGGCGTCGTCCCGGCGCTGGTGATCCTGCCCCTGCTGCTCGCCCTCCTGGTCCAGAAGAACATCCCCGGCATCACCTTCTTCCGGTCCGCCTTCTACACCCCGGTCGTCGCCTCGATCGTCGTGGTCGGCCTCATCTGGGTGTGGCTGCTAGACGAACGCGGCCTGGTCAACTCCCTGCTGGAGGCCGTCGGGATCGGCCGGGTCGGCTTCCTCAGCGACCAGTGGCTGCTCCTGCTGAGCGCCATGGCCGTCACGGTCTGGAAGGGCCTCGGCTACTACATGATCATTTACCTGGCCGCGCTGGCGAACGTGCCCCGCGAACTGCACGAGGCCGCCGCGGTGGACGGCGCGGGCCCGGTGCGCCGCTTCCTCACCGTCACCGTGCCCGCCGTGCGCTCCACCATGGTCCTGGTCGCCGCGCTCTCCTCGGTGGCCGCCTTCAAGGTGTTCTCCGAGGTGTACCTGATGGCCGGCCCCAGCGGCGGCCCGGCCGGCGAGGACACCACCCTCGTCATGCTGGTGCAGCGCACCGGCACCGGCCTGACCGGCCGCGTCGGCTACGCCTCCGCCCTGTCCGTCGTCGTCTTCGTCGTGACCGTCGCGCTCATGCTGCTCGTCCTGCGCACCGACCGGAGGGAGGAGTCATGAGCGTCGTCGAGAAGGTACGACCCGCCCCGGCACCCTCCGTCCCGGGCGAGGCGCGCGTCACCGACGAGCACGGTCGCCGGATACGCGTCTGGGAGCTGGTCCTGCGCTACGCGCTGCTCCTCGTCGTACTGGCCCTCACCGTCGGCCCGTTCCTGTGGCAGCTGTCCACCTCGCTCAAGGGCCCCACCGAGGACATCTTCAGCTCCCCGCCCTCGTTCCTGCCGAGCCGTCCCACCCTGCACAACTACGAACGGGTCGCGGACACCATCCCGGTGTGGGACTACGCCCTCAACTCGCTCAAGGTCGCCACCGCCAACGTCGTGACGAACTGCGTGGGTTCGGCGCTCGCCGGGTACGCCCTGGCCCGGCTGCGCTACCGGGGCCGCCGCGCGGCCACGCTCGCCTTCATCCTCGCGATGCTCGTGCCCGTCGAGGGCATCGTCATCGCCCAGTTCACGACGATGCGCGAACTCGGCCTGAACAACACGCTCATCGGCGTCGTCCTGCCCGGCTCGATCGGCGCCATGAACGTCCTGCTGATGCGCAACGCCTTCGCCAACCTCCCCTACGAGATCGAGGAGGCGGCCTTCGTCGACGGCGCCAACACCTGGCAGCGTTTCCTGCGGATCGCCCTGCCCTCGGTGAAGGGGACCCTCGCCGTGGTCGCCATCTTCGCCTTCATGGGTGCCTGGGACGACTTCCTGTGGCCGCTCATCGTGCTCAGCGACCCGTCCCGGTTCACGCTCACCATCGGCCTCAACTACCTGCACGGCACCTTCGCCAATGACGAACGGCTCGTCGCCGCCGGCACGGTCATCGCCGTCGCGCCGCTCATCGCCCTCTTCGCCTGCCTCCAGCGGTACTTCTTCCGCGGCGTGGGCGAGGGCGCCGTCAAGGGCTGAACCCACCCAGCGTCACCAAGGACACCGCATGCCTGCTGCCGTCCGCTTCGGCGTCAACTACACCCCCAGCGAAGGGTGGTTCCACCACTGGCTCGACTTCGACCTCGACGCCGTACGCGCCGACCTCGACTCCATCGCCGCACTCGGCCTGGACCACATCCGGGTCTTCCCGCTGTGGCCGTACTTCCAGCCCAACCGCGCCCTGATCCGCCCGCGCGCCGTCGAGGACCTCGTCCGGCTCGTCGACGCCGCCGCCGAGCGCGGGCTCGACGTCGGCGTGGACGCGCTCCAGGGGCATCTGTCGAGCTTCGACTTCCTGCCGGCCTGGACCCGCACCTGGCACAGGCGCAACCTGTTCACCGACCCGGAGGTCCTCGACGGCCAGGCCGCCTATCTGCACGCCCTCGCCGGCGCCCTCGCGGACCGGCCCGGCTTCCTCGGCCTGACCCTCGGCAACGAGGTCAACCAGTTCTCGGCCGGCCCGCACCCCGACCCCGACCGGGCCACCGCCGACCAGATCGACGCCTGGCTGGGGCGGATGCTCGCGGCCTGCGAGAAGGGCGCCCCCGGCAAGCTGCACCTGCACGCCGAGTACGACGCGACCTGGTACCAGGACGACATGCCGTTCACCCCGGCCCAGGCCGCCCGGCACGGCGCCGTCACGGCCGTCCACTCCTGGGTCTTCAACGGCACCGCGCAGCGCTACGGCCGTACCTCCGTGCCCACCGAACACCACGCCGCGTACCTCGTCGAACTCAGCAAGGCCTGGGCCGACGACCCGCGCCGGCCGGTCTGGCTGCAGGAGGTCGGCGCCCCCGCCCCGCTGATCCCCGCCGAGCACGCGGCCGCGTTCACCGAGGCGACCGTCGCCCACGCCCTGGACTGCCCCGGGCTGTGGGGCATCACCTGGTGGTGCTCCCACGACGTCTCCCGCGCCCTCGCCGACTTCCCCGAACTGGAGTACACGCTCGGCCTGCTGACCAACGACCGGCGGCCCAAGGACCTCGCCCGGGTCCTCGCCGACGCGGCCCGCACGAGCGTGTACGCCCCCGCGCCGCGCACCACCGCGCTCGTCGTCCCCGCCGATCCGGCCCACCGCTCCCGCTGCGCCCCCGGCGGCCCCGTCTTCGACGCCTTCTTCCGGCTCACCGCCGACGGCGCCCGCCCCACCACCGTCCTCGACACGCGCGCGGCCGACCGGGACCACCTCGCCGCACGCGGCATCACCGAAGTCGTCACTCCCGACCAGGTACTCCCCACCCCACAAGGAGGCACCCGCTCGTGAACCCCAGCAGACGAACCGTCCTGATCGCCGGCACCACCGCCGCCCTGGCACCGGCCCTGCCGGCCGTCGCGGCCCCACGGGCCGCCGCCGCGAACCCGCCGTATGCGTCCTACTGGTACCCGGACTCGTTCCCCGCGGGCAGCCCGGACACCGGTATCACCTGGCGCAGTCTGAAGGCCTGGCGGGCGGCCGACGACGCCGACCTCGCCCTCAACGCCGCCACCGTGCCCCTCGCGGCCCGCTTCACCCCGACCCCGGCCAACACCACGGCCCGCTCCGGGCAGGCCCGCATCCAGGCCCTGGTCTCCTTCGGGCCCACGTCCGCCAACCCCTCCCAGGGTTCGGGCACCGCCGACTACTACGCGCTCACCCACTGGGCGTACCTCGACGAACTGGTCTTCTGGGGCGGCTCGGCGGGCGAGGGGCTGATCCTCGCCCCCAACGCGCCGATCGTGGACGCGGCCCACCGGCACGGCGTACCCGTGCTCGGCAACATCTTCCTGCCGCCCGTCGCGTACGGCGGGCAGCTCCAGTGGACCCGCGACCTCGTCCAGAAGGACTCCGCCGGTCACTACCCGCTCGCCGACCGGCTCGTCGCCGTCGCCGCCGCCTACGGCTTCGACGGGTGGTTCGTGAACGCCGAGACGAGCGGCGGCAACACCGCGCTCGGCACCGCCATGCGCGGCTTCCTCAAGGAGCTGAAATCTCTCGCGGCCGCCAAGGGGCAGCGGGTGACCTGGTACGACGCGATGACCGTGAACGGGTCGGTGAGCTGGCAGGGCGCGCTCAACTCCCAGAACCAGGCGTTCTTCCAGACCGCGGACGACATGTTCGTGGACTTCCGGTGGAGCGCGGGCACCCTCGCCTCCTCGGGCCAGAAGGCCGTCCAACTGGGGCGCAGCCGGTACGAGTTGTGGGCGGGCGTCGACGTCGAGTCGAACGGCTCGGACACCTACGTGAACTGGGACGCCATCGTGCCGACCGGAAAGGCGCACGTCACCTCGATCGGCTTCTACCGGCCCGAGTGGACACGCAACCATCTGCCGGCGGGGCGCACGCCGGGCGACTTCCACGCCGCCGACGACCGGTTCTGGACGGGACGGTCGCTGGACCCGTCGCGGCCGGACGGCACGGACGGCTGGCGGGCGCCGGCCGTGTCGGTCGCGGACCGGTCGACGCTGACGCGCGTGCCGTTCGCGAGCGTCTTCAACACCGGTCACGGGCTGCGCTGGTACGAGGACGGGGCGGTGACCTCGGACCTGCCGTGGAACCACCTCGGACTCCAGGACCGGCTGCCGTCGCGGCGATGGGCGGTGCGGACGGCGGGGGAGCGGCCGGCGGTCACGTTCGACTTCGCGGACGCGTGGCGGGGCGGCAGCAGCGTGCTCGTCGAGGGTGAACTGGATCAACCAGCGGTCCTGGACGTGTATGCGACACGGCTGCCGATCACCGCCGACACGGTTGTCGAGCTGACGCATCGCACCGACGCTGGAGGTGTGAACGTCGAGCTCGCCGTCGCCACCGCCGAGCCGAGCGGCGCCGGTGCGACACCGCCGTACATGTATCTGCCTGTGAGCTCGGTCAACACCTGGCAGACGTCGACCGTACGGCTCACAGGGCTGTCCGGCACCGTCCACGCCCTCGGCGTCCGGCTCACCGCGACCGACGGTCCCGTGCGCTGGCGGCTGGGCGGGCTCGCCGTCCGCGACACCGCCCCGGCCCCGGCCGCTCCCTCCGACCCGAGGATCACCGCCGCCTCCGGGGGCGACCTGCGCTTCGCCTGGAGCGCCGCTCCCGGTGACGTGCGCCATTACGAGTTGCACCGCGTCCTGCCCGACGGCACCCGGCGCTTCCTCGGCGGCACCTGCCAGCGGGCGTACTTCGTCGCCGGACTCCGGCCCGAGCAGGGCGAGTCGGCGGCACGGTTCGAAGTGCGGGCGGTGGGGGAGCTCTACACCGCGTCGGCCCCCGTGACCGTCACGCACACCTGGTAACCACCCTCGACCCAGCAACGGAGCACCCCGCATGCATGACGACCGCAGCCTGGTCGAAGCCCGCCTCCGCCGTGTCCTCGACGAACGCGTCCGCCCCGCCGTGTACCCCGAGTCCGTGCCGCTGGACGTGGCCGTGTGGCACGCGCCCGGCGAACCCGTGCCGGTCGAGGAGGGGCTCGCGGCCGAACCCGAGCCGATCGAGGTGGGCGCCCGGTGGGGTGCTCCCTGGGGCACCAGCTGGTTCCGGGTGACCGGGACCGTCCCCGAGGCCTGGGCCGGGAAGACCGTCGAGGCCCTCCTGGACCTCGGCTTCGACGAGAACATGCCCGGCTTCCAGTGCGAGGGCCTGGTCTACCGGCCCGACGGCACCCCGGTGAAGGGCCTCAACCCGCGCAACCAGTGGGTCCGCGTCGGCGCCCCCGTCGAGGGCGGCGAGCGAGTGCGGCTGCACATCGAGGCCGCCTCCAACCCGGTCATCCTCGACTACCACCCCTTCCGGCCCACACGGCTGGGCGACAAGGAGACCGCGGGCACCGAGCCCCAGTACACGCTCACCCGTATGGACCTCGCGGTCTTCGACGAGACCGTGTGGCAGCTGGTGATCGACCTGGAGGTGCTCGGCGAGCTGATGGCCGAGCTGCCGGTGGACTCGGCCCGCCGCTGGGACCTGCTGCGCGCGCTGGAGCGGGCGCTGGACGCGATCGACCTCCAGGACGTGGGCGGGACGGCGGCGCGGGCCCGGTCCTGCCTCACCGACGTCCTGTCCGCGCCCGCCGTCCCCTCCGCCCACCGCGTCAGCGCCGTCGGGCACGCGCACATCGACTCGGCGTGGCTGTGGCCGCTGCGCGAGACCGTGCGCAAGGTGGCCCGCACGACCGCCAACATGACCGCGCTCCTGGAGGACGAGCCCGAGTTCGTCTTCGCCATGTCCCAGGCCCAGCAGTGGGCGTGGGTGAAGGAACACCGGCCCGAGGTGTGGGCGCGGGTGAAGAAGGCGGTGGCGGACGGTCGGTTCGTGCCGGCCGGCGGCATGTGGGTGGAGTCGGACACCAACATGCCGGGCTCGGAGGCGATGGCCCGTCAGTTCGTGCACGGCAAGCGGTTCTTCCTCGACGAGTTCGGCGTCGACAACCAGGAGGCCTGGCTGCCCGACACCTTCGGCTTCGCCGCGGGCCTGCCGCAGATCATCCGGGCCGCGGGCGCCAAGTGGCTGCTCACGCAGAAGATCTCCTGGTCCCAGACCAACAAGTTCCCGCACCACACCTTCCAGTGGGAGGGCATCGACGGCACGCGGATCTTCACCCACTTCCCGCCGGTCGACACCTACAACTGCTCCATGCGCGGCTCGGAAATCGCCCACGCGGCCCGCAACTTCAAGGACAAGGGGTCCGCCCGCCACTCCCTCGCGCCGACCGGCTGGGGCGACGGGGGCGGCGGCACGACCCGCGAGATGATCGCCAAGGCGGCCCGGCTGCGGGACCTGGAGGGCTCGGCCACCGTCCGCTGGGAGACCCCCGAGGCGTTCTTCGAGAAGGCCGAGGCCGAATACCCCCACCCGCCGGTCTGGGTCGGCGAGCTCTACCTCGAACTCCACCGCGCCACCCTCACCAGCCAGGCGAGGACCAAGCAGGGCAACCGCCGCAGCGAACACCTCCTGCGCGAGGCCGAACTGTGGGCGGCCACCGCCGCCGTACGCAGCGGATTCCCTTATCCCTACGAGGAGTTGGACCGCATCTGGAAGACGGTCCTGCTGCACCAGTTCCACGACATCCTGCCCGGCTCGTCCATCGCCTGGGTGCACCGCGAGGCCCGCGCCACCTACGACCGCCTCGCCGCCGAACTGGGCACGATCATCGACGCCGCCCAGCGTGCCCTGGCCGGTGAGGGCGAGACCGCTCTCGTCTTCAACGCGGCCCCGCACCCGCGCGCGGGTGTACCGGCGGGCGGCGCGGCCGCACCCGTGGCACAGGGCGCGACGACCGTGTCGCCCCGCCCGGACGGCGGACACGTCCTCGACAACGGCCTGCTGCGGATCGCCGTCGACGCCCGGGGCCTGGTCGTCTCGGCGTACGACATCGAGGCCGGCCGCGAGACCGTCGCCCCGGGCCGGGCCGCGAACCTCCTCCAACTCCACCCCGACTTCCCGAACATGTGGGACGCCTGGGACGTCGACGCCTTCTACCGCAACAGCGTCACGGACCTCACGGACCTCGACGAGCTGGGCGTCGGCGAGGACGGCGGCTCGGTCCGGATCGTCCGCTCCTTCGGCTCCTCGCGCGTCACCCAGGTGCTGTCGCTGCCGCCGGGCGAGCGGCGGCTGGTGCTCGACACGGAGGTCGACTGGCACGAGACCGAGAAGTTCCTCAAGCTGGCCTTCCCGCTCGACCTGCACGCCGAACGGTACGCGTCCGAGACCCAGTTCGGGCACTTCCACCGCCCCACCCACACCAACACCTCGTGGGAGGCGGCCAAGTTCGAGGCCTGCAACCACCGCTTCGTCCATCTGGAGGAACCCGGCTGGGGCGTGTCGATCGTCAACGACTCCACCTACGGCCACGACGTCACCCGCACCGTCCGCACCGACGGTGACCGTGGTACGACCACCACGGTCCGCGTCTCCCTGCTGCGTGCCCCGCGCTTCCCCGACCCCGAGACCGACCAGGGCGTCCATCGTTTCCGGCACGCCCTGGTCCCCGGGGCGGGTATCGGGGACGCGGTCCGCGAGGGCTGGCGGATCAACCTGCCGGAACGCCGGCTGACCGGGGCCCGCGAGGTCGCCCCGCTGGTCACCGTGGACAACGAGGCGGTCGTGATCACGGCGGTGAAACTGGCCGACGACGGCAGCGGCGACGTGGTGGTCCGCTTCCACGAGGCCCACGGCGGACGGGCCGTTGCCACGCTCACGGCGGGCTTCCCGATCGCGGACGTCACGACTACGGACCTGCTGGAGCGACCGGAAGAACGGGCGGCTACGCCGGCGTGGGCCGGGGACCACATCCCCGTAAGCCTACGCCCGTTCGAGCTCATGACCCTGCGCCTGCAGCGGGGGTGAGCCTGTCCCGCGTCTGCGTCGGGGGTGGGTCCGTCCCGCGTCCGCGTCGGGGTTGGACCCGCCTCGCGTCCGCGTCGGGGTTGGACCCGCCTCGCGTCCGCGTCGGGGGTGGGCCCGTCTCGCGCCCGTGCCGGGGGTGGGCCCGTCCCGCGCCTGCGGCCAGGGTTGGGCCCGCCTCCCGCCCGCGTCGGGGTTGAGTCCGTCCCGCGCCCGTGCCGGAGTTGAGCTGGCCCCGCACCCGTGCCGGAGTTGACCCCGCCCCGCTCCCGCGCCCGCGCTTTGCCCGGTGTCGGTGTGGGCACCATGATGTGGCGATGAGACGAAGAAGGGTCCCCGACCAGTCCTGGGCCGCGGAGCCTGATCCTCTGCTGGCGCTCGCGCGGCGGGAGTTGAGGTTCTACGCGATGGCCTGCGAGCGGGCCAGGCGGCTGCACTACGTCACCGAGATCGGCGCGCTCGCCACCACCTCGGTGACGGTCGTGGCCGCCGGTCTGCGGGCTCCCGCCTGGCTGACCGCCCTGATCGCGGGCGGCGCCGTCTTCTTCACGGGCATGCGGCAGCTGTTCGGGGCCGGCTCACGCTGGGTGCTGGCCGCGCAGGCGCGCGAGACGCTGCGCCAGGCGGTCGACCGCTACCTCCTGCTGCCCGAGGAGGGACGGGACGCGGCAGCGCGGCAGGCGCTCCAGACGGTGATCGAGGAGGTGCACACCAACGAGCTGCGGGCCTGGTCCGAGTCGCAGGCGCAGCGCCCGGAACCGCCCGTGCCCGCGGCGGGAGGCTGACCGGCCGGCTCAGGAACCCAGCTGCGCCCTGAGCCACTCCTCCACCTCGCCCACGTGCGCGGCCGCCGCCGCCCGTGCCGCCTCCGGGTCGCGGGCCGCCAACGCCCGGTGGATGGCGGCGTGTTCGCGACGGGTACGGGCGAAGGCGCCCTCCTCCTGGTAGCCGCGCCACACTCGGGCGCGGAAGGTGCGGGAGGACAGTCCGTCCAGGATGGCCGCCATGGTCTCATTGCCCGCGGCGTTCGCGATCTCGCGGTGGAAGGCCAGATCGTGGGCGAGGATCTCCTCGGGGTCGTCGGTGGCGTTCATGGCCGTCAGATGCTTCTCCACTTCGGCCAGTTGTTCCGGGGTGATGCGCGCGGCGGCCAGCGCGGTCGCCGTGGACTCCAGGACCCGGCGCACCTCCAGCAGCTCCACCAGACGGGGGCCCCGGGACAGATCGGCGACGACGCCGAAGGTCTCCAGCAGATCACCCGCTTCGAGCGCCGTGACGTAGATCCCGGACCCGTGCCGGGCCTCCAGCACGCCCAGGACCGTCAGCGCGCGGATCGCCTCGCGCATCGAGCTGCGGGAGATGCCCAGCTGGGCGGCCAGATCGCGCTCGGTGGGCAGCCGCTCGCCGGGCTCCAGCCGGCCCTCGGCGATCATCGCCTTGATCCGCTCGATGGCGCGCTGCGTCACCGTGCCCTTCTGCGGGGCTGCTTCGTCCACGCCACTCCTCCAGTCAGCGGGTGCGTCGCAGTCTAGTCATGAAGGTGGTCGGACCACTACGTGCGAGAAGCGGGGAAATTCCGGTTCGGAGGCTGTTGTTTCGAGAGAGTGGTCTGATAAGTATGCGGGCAACTGCTCGACCACGCTCGATGAGGAGCTGCCAGATGCCCGGCAGAACAGTGCGGAAACCGAGTAACCCGAGTAACCCGAGTAATCCGAGTAATCCCAGCAACCCGAGGCACCCGTGGAAGCAGAACCGGTCCAGGACGATCGCCATGGCGGCCCTGGCCGTCGGCACCTCGCTCGTGCTCGCCGCCTGCGGCAGCACCAAGGACAGCGCGAGCGCGGGAAGCGGCGGCACCGGGAAGGTCGGGGTGGTCCTGCCCCTGCTGACCTCGCCGTTCTGGCAGTCGTACAACGACTACGTACCCAAGATGGCCAAGTCCGAGGGCGTCGACGCGCTGAAGACGGTCAACTCCAACAGCGACCCCTCGCAGCAGATCACCGACATCAACAACGAGCTCAACCAGGGCGTCAAGGGCCTGGTCGTCGCCCCGCTGGACAGCGCCGCCATCGAGGCCGGCCTCGACCAGGCCGAGCGCAAGGGCGTGCCGGTCGTCGCCGTCGACGTCGCCCCCGACAAGGGCAAGGTCGCCATGGTCGTCCGCGCCGACAACGTCGCCTACGGCGAGAAGGCCTGCGACTACCTCGGCAAGCACATCACCAGCGGCAAGGTCGTGCAGATCATGGGCGACCTCGCCTCGGTCAACGGCCGGGACCGCTCCGAGGCCTTCCGGGCCTGCGTGAAGAAGAACTACCCGCAGCTCAAGGTGCTGGAGATCCCCGCCAAGTGGGAGTCCGACACCGCCGCCTCCAAGCTCGACACGCTGCTCAACGCCAACCCCGACATCAAGGGCATCTATATGCAGGCCGGCGGCGTGTACCTGGCGCCCACCCTGCAGACCCTCAAGTCGAAGAACATGCTCAAGGCGGCCGGGCAGAAGGGCCACATCGCCATCGTCTCCAACGACGGCATCCCGCAGGAGTTCGACGCCATCCGCAAGGGCGAGATCGACGCCACCGTCTCCCAGCCCGCCGACGCCTACGCCCGGTACGGCATGTACTACATCAAGGCGGCCATGGCCGGGAAGACGTTCGAGCCCGGTCCCACCGACCACGGCTCGACGATCGTCAAGCTGCCCAGCGGCATCCTGGAGGACCAGCTGCCGGCGCCGCTGGTCACCAAGGAGAACGTCGACGACCCGAAGCTGTGGGGCAACACGGTCCAATGAGCGCACCCCGGATCACGCCTCTGGTGGAAGCGCGGGGCATCGTCAAGCGGTACGGCCCCACGGTCGCCCTCGCCGACGGCCGGCTCACCGTGCTGCCCGGCGAGTCGCACGCGCTCGTCGGCCGCAACGGCGCCGGCAAGTCCACCCTCGTCAACGTCCTCACCGGCCTCCAGGCACCGGACGAGGGCACGGTCCGCTTCGACGGCGAGCCCGCGCCCGCGCTCGCCGACCGCGACGCCTGGCGCCGCAAGGTCGCCTGCGTCTACCAGAAGCCCACCGTCGTCCCGGAGTTGACGGTCGCCGAGAACCTCTTCATCAACCGGCAGCCCCTGCACCGGGGGTTCATCAGCTGGCGCCGGCTGAGGAGCGAGGCGGCCGCGCTCCTCGACACCTGGGACGTCCGTGTCGACCCCGAGGCGCGCACCGCCGACCTCAAGGTCGAGGACCGCCAAATGGTCGAGATCGCCCGGGCGTTGAGCTTCGGCGCCCGGTTCATCGTCCTCGACGAGCCGACCGCCCAGCTCGACAACCGCGAGATCGAGCGGCTGTTCACCCGCATGCGGACCCTGCAGGACTCCGGCGTCACCTTCCTGTTCATCTCGCACCACCTCCAGGAGGTGTACGAGGTCTGCCAGACCGTCACCGTGCTGCGCGACGCCCGCTGGATCACCACCGCTCCGGTCGCCGACCTGCCCAGGTCGGCCCTGGTGGAGGCGATGGCGGGCGAGTCCGTCGAGGACCGGGCGTACACCCGGGACGCGGTGGCCGCCGATGCCCCGGTCGTGCTCGACGTGCGCGGTCTGACCTCCGCCGCGTACCGGGACGTCGACCTCACCGTCCGCCGTGGTGAGGTCGTCGGACTCGCCGGCATCAGCGGCAGCGGCAAGACCGAGCTGGCCGAGTCCCTCGCCGGACTGCACACCCCGAGCGGGGGCAGTGCCGAACTCGACGGCGCGAGGCTCCCGTTCGGCGACGTACGGGCCGCGCTGGCGGCGGGTGTCGGCTGTGTGCCCCGTGACCGGCACGAGCAGGGCCTCGTCCCGGGCATGACCGTCGGGGACAACACCACGATGACCGTCCTGGACCGGCTCGGCCGCTTCGGTTTCGTCGGTACCGACCGCAGACGCGGCGTCGCCACCGGGCTGATCGAACGCCTCGACATCCACACCGAGGGCCCCGAACAGCCCGTCTCCGACCTTTCCGGCGGCAACGCGCAGAAGGTCGTCATGGCCCGCGCCCTCGCCTGTGACCCGCGGCTGCTCGTCCTGATCAACCCCACCGCGGGCGTCGACGTGAAGTCCAAGGAGTCCCTGCTGGCCCGGGTGGACAACGCCCGCGAGGACGGCACCGCCGTCCTCGTCGTCTCCGACGAACTCGACGACCTGCGCCGCTGCGACCGCGTCCTCGTCCTCTTCCACGGCCGCATCGTCGCCGAGCACCCGGCGGGCTGGCGCGACCACGAGCTGATCGCCTCCATCGAAGGAGTGGACCATGGCTGACACCAAGGCCCCGCCGCTCACCCCGCCGCTCGCCCGCGACCCCCGTGCGGCCCGGACGGTGCTGCTCCGCCGCGCTCGCGAACTCGCCCTGGTCCCGGCCCTGTTGCTGCTCATGGTGCTCGGCGCGGTGGTCAACGACTCCTTCCTGACCGAGCGCAACCTGATCTCGATCCTCGGCGCCTGTGCCGCGCTCGCGATGGTCGTGCTCGCCGAGTCCCTGGTGCTCATCACCGGCAGGTTCGACCTGTCCCTGGAGTCGGTCGTCGGTATCGCGCCCGCCGTGGGCGCGCTCCTCGTCCTGCCGTCCGCCCAGTCCGGCTGGGGCACCGAACTCCCGGCGCCGCTCGCGCTGTTCGCGGTCCTCCTCGTCGGGGCGGCCGTCGGCGCGTTCAACGGCGTCCTCGTCGTCACCTTCCGGCTCAACGCGTTCATCGTGACGCTGGCCATGCTGATCGTGCTGCGCGGACTGCTGGTCGGCGCGACCAAGGGCAAGACCCTCTTCGGCATGCCCGACAGCTTCTACTCCCTGGCCACCACCACCTTCCTGTCCGTCCCGCTGTCGGTGTGGCTGGCCGCGATCGCCTTCGCGGTCGCCGGGCTCGTCCTGCGCTACCACCGCGTCGGCCGTGCCCTGTACGCCATCGGCGGCAACGCGGACGCGGCCCGCGCGGCCGGCATCCGGGTCGAACGCGTGATGCTCGGGGTGTTCGTCGTCGCGGGCGTGCTCGCCTCGGTCGGCGGCATCATGCAGACCGGCTACGTCGGCGCGATCAGCGCCAACCAGGGCAACAACATGATCTTCACCGTGTTCGCGGCCGCGGTGATCGGCGGCATCAGCCTGGACGGCGGCAAGGGCACCATGTTCGGCGCCCTGACCGGCGTACTCCTGCTCGGAGTCGTACAGAACCTGCTCACCCTCGCCCAGGTGCCCTCGTTCTGGATCCAGGCCATCTACGGCGGAATCATCCTGGTCGCCCTCATGATCGCCCGCGTGACGACGGGCCGGGCACAGGACTGACCCGCTCCGCCACCTCCTCACCGACCGAAAGGCCTTCCGTGTCCCCGACCCCCGCCCGCGTGACCGCGGTCGACACCTACGACATCCGCTTCCCGACCTCGCGCGAGCTGGACGGCTCCGACGCGATGAACCCGGACCCGGACTACTCGGCGGCCTATGTGGTGCTGCGCACCGACGCGGCCGACGGGCACGAGGGGCACGGGTTCACGTTCACCATCGGGCGGGGCAACGATGTCCAGGTCGCGGCGATCCACGCGCTGCGGGACCACGTCCTCGGCCGTACGGTCGAGGAGCTGTGCGACGACCCCGGGACGCTGTTCCGGGACCTGATCGGCGACAGCCAGCTGCGCTGGCTCGGCCCGGAGAAGGGCGTGATGCACATGGCCATCGGCGCCCTGGTCAACGCGGTCTGGGACCTCGCCGCCAAACGGGCCGCCAAGCCGCTGTGGCGGCTGCTCGCCGACGCCGAACCGGAGTGGCTCGTCCGGCAGATCGACTTCCGGTACATCACGGACGCGCTCACCCCCGAGGAGGCCCTGGAGCTCCTGCGCCACGGCCGGCCGGGCGCGCCCGAGCGGCGGGCCCGGCTGCTGGAACGCGGCTACCCCGCCTACACCACGTCCGCCGGCTGGCTCGGCTACGACGACGAGAAGCTGACCCGGCTGGCCGCCCAGGCCGTCGCCGACGGCTTCGGGCAGATCAAGCTCAAGGTGGGCGCCGACCTCGACGACGACGTGCGCCGCTGCCGCGTCGCCCGCTCCGTGGTCGGCCCCGGCATCCGCATGGCCATCGACGCCAACCAGCGCTGGGACGTCGAGGAGGCGATCCGCTGGACCAGGGCCCTCGCCGAGTTCGACCCGTACTGGATCGAGGAGCCCACCAGCCCCGACGACGTCCTCGGCCACG
The DNA here is from genome assembly GCF_021538895.1 of Streptomyces olivochromogenes. GTDB lineage: Bacteria > Actinomycetota > Actinomycetes > Streptomycetales > Streptomycetaceae > Streptomyces > Streptomyces olivochromogenes_A. The sequence goes on from NZ_JADDRL010000053.1 coordinate 38,135, forward strand.
CGGTGATCCGCAAGGCGGTCGCGCCCGTCAAGGTGGCCACCGGCGAGCACGTGCACAACCGCATCGTCTTCAAGCAGATGCTCCAGGCCGGTGCCCTCGACGTGGTGCAGATCGACGCGGCCCGGGTCGGCGGCGTCAACGAGAACCTCGCCATCCTGCTGCTCGCGGCCAAGTTCGGCGTCCCCGTCTGCCCGCACGCGGGCGGCGTCGGCCTGTGCGAACTCGTCCAGCACCTCTCGATGTTCGACTACCTGGCGGTCTCCGGCACCACCGACGACCGGGTCATCGAATACGTCGACCACCTGCACGACCACTTCCTCGACCCGGTGGTGATCCGCCAGGGTCACTACACGGCACCCACCGCGCCGGGCTTCTCGGCCGCCATGCGGCCCGAGTCCATCGCGCGCTACACGTTCCCCGGCGGCACCTTCTGGGCCGCCGACCCCGAGACGCGGAAGGGACAGGCGGCATGAGCGACTTCGAGGGCCTGACGGCCCTGGTGACCGGCGGCGCCGGCGGGATCGGCCGGGCCACCGCGGAACTCCTCGCCGAGCGCGGCGCCCGGGTCGCCGTCCTCGACCTGGACCCGTCGACGGTGGACAAGCCCCTTTTGGGCCTGCGCGCCGACGTCGGCGACGACGCGTCGGTGCGCGCCGCCGTCGCGCGGGCGGCCGAGGACCTCGGCGGCCTCGACGTCCTGGTCAACAACGCGGGCATCGGCGCCCAGGGCACCGTCGAGGACAACGACGACGCGGAATGGCGCCGGGTCTTCGACGTCAACGTCCTCGGCATGGTCCGCGCCGCCCGCGCCGCCCTGCCCCACCTGCGCCGCTCCCGGCACGCGGCGATCGTCAACACTTGCTCGATCGCCGCCACCGCGGGACTTCCGCAGCGCGCCCTCTACAGCGCCACCAAGGGCGCCGTGTACTCCCTGACCCTGGCCATGGCCGCCGACCACGTCCGCGAGGGCATCCGCGTCAACTGCGTCAACCCCGGTACGGCGGACACCCCGTGGATCGGCCGTCTGCTGGACGCCGCCCCCGACCCGGCCGCCGAACGGGCCGCCCTCAAGGCCCGGCAGCCCACCGGACGGCTCGTGTCCGCGGCCGAGGTCGCGGGCGCCATCGCCTACCTGGCGAGCCCCCTCTCCGGCGCCACCACCGGCACCGCCCTCGCTGTCGACGGCGGCATGCAGGGCCTCAGGCTCCGCCCGGCGGGCCGGTGAACACCCTGGGCCGCAGCGGCGTCCGGGTGAGCCCGCTGGCCTTCGGCGCGGCCGGGATCGGCAACCTGTACACCGAGGTCGGCGAGGAACAGGCGTACGAGGCGGTCACGGCCGCCTGGCGCAGCGGCATCCGCTTCTTCGACACCGCCCCGCACTACGGCCTCGGGCTGTCCGAACGGCGCCTGGGCGCCGCCCTGCGGGCCTTCCCCCGCTCCGAGTACGCCGTCGCCACGAAGGTGGGCCGCCGCCTGGAGCCGTCGTCCGAGGGCGGCGACGACCTGGCCAACGGCTTCGCCGTGCCCGCCGCACAGCGCCGGGTGTGGGACTTCAGCGCCGACGGCATCCGCCGCACCCTGGAGGCCAGTCTGGACCGGCTCGGCCTCGACCACGTCGACGTCGTGCACCTCCACGACCCGGACGACCACGCCGAGCAGGCCTTCCGCGAGGGCTACCCCGCCCTGGAGCGGCTGCGCTCGGAGGGGGTCGTGGGCGCGATCGGCGCGGGCATGAACCAGGCCGGGATGCTCACCCGGTTCGTCCGCGACACCGATGTCGACGTAGTGCTCTGCGCGGGCCGCTACACCCTGCTGGACCAGCGCGCCCGGACCGAACTGCTGCCCGCGGCCGAAGAACGGGGCGTGTCCGTCGTCGTCGGCGGTGCCTTCAACTCCGGGCTGCTCGCGGACCCGAGACCCGGCGCGACGTACGACTACACACAAGCGCCCGCCGACCTGCTGGAGCGGGCCCTGCGCATGAAGGAGGTCGCCGACCGGCACGGCATCACCCTGCGCGCCGCCGCCCTGGCCTTCTGCGCCGCGCCCCCGGCCGTCGCGAGCGTGCTGGTGGGGGCCCGCTCGGCCGCCGAAGTCCGCGACTGCGCCGAGCAGTTCACCACACCGATCCCCGCGGCGCTCTGGCAGGAACTGCGGGACACCGGCCTGCTGCCCCCCGAGGAGCCGTCATGAGAGTGGCCCTGCACACCAAGGTCCGCGCGGACCGCGTCGCCGCGTACGAGGCCGCCCACCGCGAGGTCCCGAAGGAACTCACCGACGCGATCCGCGCCGCAGGCGCCACCTCCTGGACGATCTGGCGCAGCGGCACCGACCTCTTCCACCTCCTGGAGTGCGCCGACTACGCCCGCCTCCTGGCCGAGTTGGAGGGACTGCCGGTCAACATCGCCTGGCAGGCCCGGATGGCGGAACTCCTCGACGTGGTGCACGACTACTCCGGCGAGGGCGCGGGCGTCGTGCTGCCCGTCGTGTGGGAGCTGCCGTGACCGTCGACGCCCACCACCACGTCTGGGACCTCTCCGTCCGCGACCAGGACTGGATCACCGGCCCCGAACTCCGGCCGCTCCGGCGGAACTTCACCGTCGCCGACCTGGAGGCCGAGGCCCGCCCGGCCGGAGTCCGGCGCACGGTCCTCGTACAGACGGTCACCGTGGCGGAGGAGACCCCGGAGTTCCTGGCCCTGGCGGAGAAGCACGAGCTGATCGGCGGGGTCGTGGGCTGGACCGACCTCACCCGCCCCGACGTGTCCGACGAGCTGGCCCGGCTGCGCGAACTCCCCGGCGGCCGCTACCTGAAGGGCATCCGCCACCAGGTCCAGGGCGAGCCCGATCCTCGGTGGCTGCTGCGCCCGGACGTACGCCGGGGACTGGCCGCCGTGGCCGACGCGGGGCTGGTGTACGACCTCGTCGTCCTGCCCCACCAGCTGCCGGCCTGCGCCGCGGCGGCCGCGTCCCTGCCCGGGCTCACGTTCGTCCTCGACCACCTGGGCAAGCCGCCCGTCGCCTCGGGCGCGCGGGAACCCTGGGCGCGTGCCGTCCGCACCCTGGCCGCGCTCCCCAACACCGTCTGCAAGCTCTCCGGCCTGGTGACCGAGGCGGACCTCGCCTCCTGGACGGTGGCAGACCTGCGCCCGTACGCCGAGGTGGTGCTGGACGCGTTCGGCCCCGCGCGGCTGATGTTCGGCTCGGACTGGCCGGTGTGCACGCTCGCGGCGACCTACGCGGACGTGCTGGCCGCCGCGCACGAGCTGACGGCCGGTCTCGGTGAGGCCGAACGCACCCAGGTCTTCGAGGGCACCGCCACCCGCGTCTACCTCTGACCGGACCACTGCCCGGAACCCGGGCGGGGCTCACAGCCGCCGCACCCGCGTCGCCAGCCGGGTCGGCGGCAGGTACTCCCGTACGAACGTCCGCTGCCAGCACGCGCCCGTCTCCCGCAGCTCCCGCCAGGTCGTGTAGCGGTAGCGGAAGAGACGGGCACGGACGAACCGCGGCGGCTCCTCGGCCGGGAACGGGGAGCGGCGCAGCAGCCGCAGCGTGTCGCGGTCGTTCTCCAGCAGGCGCTCCACCAGGCCGCCGAACCAGGACTCGGCGTACATGGGCGACAGCGCGGCGAACCACATCAGCCAGTCCAGGCGCAGATGGTAGGGGGCGAACTGGCGCGGCCAGTACCGGGGATCGCCGGGCTTGCCCTTGAACTCGTACTCCCGCCAGTCCGCGTCCTCGCGCGGTACGTCGTCGAGCGTGCCCTCGACCACCACCTCGTACCGGACGCGGCTGACACTGCCGAACGCGCCGTAGGTGTTCACCAGGTGCAGGGGGTCGAAGGAGCGGTTCATCACCTGGCGGTGGGAGATCATGTTCCGCACCGGGTGGTAGCTCAGGAAGAGCAGCAGCGCGGCGACGGCGCACACCACGATCTCGTACCAGAGCGGCGCCGCGGGCGCGGACGGCGCGGCGGCCGGGATCCGCAGCGCCGACAGGGCCAGCACGATGGCGATCCAGTTCAGCCAGGAGAAGTTGCCGGACAGCACCAGCCACAGCTGGGTGACGATCATCAGGGCGGCGGCGGCCGTGGCGATCGGCTGCGGAGTGAACAGCAGGACGGGCACCACGAGTTGGGTGAAGTGGTTCGCCGCCACCTCCACCCGGTGCAGCGGCTGCGGCAGATGGTGGAAGAACCAGCTCAGCGGGCCCGGCATCGGCTGGGTCTCGTGGTGGTAGTACAGGCAGGTCAGCTTCCGCCAGCAGGCGTCGCCCCGCATCTTGATCAGACCGGCCCCGAACTCGACCCGGAACAGGATCCAGCGCAGCAGGAAGAGCACCAGCACCGGGGGCGCGACCGCGTCGTTGCCCAGGAAGGCGCCGAGGAAGCCGACCTCCAGCAGCAGCGACTCCCAGCCGAACGAGTACCAGGTCTGGCCGACGTTGACGACCGACAGGTACAGCGCCCAGGGGACCAGCCACAGCAGGATCCCGCCCCACAGCGGGAGTTGGCCGTCCAGACCCGCCAGCAGGGCCGCCGACACGGCACAACCCGCCCAGGAGCAGGCCGCGAAGAAGCGGTCCGAGTAGTGCAGGTGGAACAGGCTCGGCGCACTCCGGAACGACACCCGCGCCAGGAAGCGGGGGATCGGCAGCATGCCGCGCTCACCGAGCAGGGCACGGAACTGGAGGGCCGCCGCCAGGAACGCGACGAGATACACGCCGGCCAGGGCCCGCTGGAAGATCAGCCGGCTCCACCAGTAGTCGGGTGCGGTGAACCAGTCCACGGTCGTGCGCTCCTTTCTCCATTGTGGCGCCGGTGGCGCGGGCCGCCGAAGGGACGCCGAAGGGGCCCGTCACTCTGTGTACCCCTCCCTTCCGCTTGCGTGACCCGAGAAAGCCAAGCAGACAATAGTGACGAACGTGCCCGAGATGGATCGGTCGAGACGATGTCGGAGAACGCGGTGCGGAGACCCACCGGAACCATCGTCGCGGCCGGCGCGCTCTCGGCGGCGCTCCTCGTCGCCGGATGCGCCGCCGGCGGCGACCAGGACAGCGAGACCAGCGAGGAACTCCTCCTGCAGCCGGTCGGAGCCCAAGGCCCCGACCCATTCACCGGCTCCACGGCCACCACCGCGGACAACCGGACGCCGCGGTCCGAGGACGCCACGGGGGACACCTCCGTGCCGGTGACCGGGATGCGGACCCTGTCCGGCGGCACCCCCGGCCTGTACAGCGGCATCGCACGGGTCGGCAGCTGCGACGTGCAACGGCAGATCGGCTATCTGACCGCCGACCGGTCCAAGCGCCGCGCCTTCGCCGAGGCCGAGGGCATCTCGGAGGAGACCATCCCCGCCTACCTGCGGGGGCTGACCCCGGTCGTGCTGCGGGCCGACACCCGCGTCACCAGCCACGGCTACCGGGACGGGCGGGCGGCCTCGTTCCAGTCGGTGCTGCAGGCCGGCACCGCCGTCCTCGTCGACGACCGGGGCATGCCCCGTGTCCGCTGCACCTGCGGCAACCCGCTGAAGGCGCCGGAGGCGACCGGGGGCGGCGCCCGCACCGGCGGGAGCTCCTGGGCCGGCTACCGGCCCGCCGACGTGGTCGAGGTGACACCGGCGCCGCAGGTCATGACCAGCCTCACGCTCATCGACCTCGGCAGCCGCACCTGGATCGAACGCCGGACGGGCCACGACGTCGCCCGCGACCAGGTCGTACCGCCGCCGGACACACAGTCCACCGAGGAACCGGACCCCTACGAGACCGGCTCCGACGCGACCCCGGACGTCGGCCCCTCGGCCGCCCCGGCGGGCTGCACCGCCCCGAGGACCACCAAGCCGGAGATCGGCGGCGTCGCGGCCCCCGCGCTCCCGGCGGGCACCACGGACTGCGCTCCCTCCGCGGCCCCCACGGCCCGCCCCGGCAACCATCCGACCCCTACGGCCGCGGCCATCGCCCCTGGGACCAACACGGGCACCGGCACGGGAGCCGGCTCCGGCACCGGGGCCGGGAAGACCGGCGGGGCCGACTCGGGCGGCGTGGTCCCTCCGGGGAGCGGGCTGACCGGGCAGGGCAGCGGCTTGACCGGGCAGGGCAACGGCTTGACCGGGCAGGGGAGCGGGCTGACGGGACAGGGCAGCGGCTTGACCGGCCAGGGGAACGGCTTGACCGGGCAGGGCAGCGGTCTCACCGGCCAGGGGAACGGGTTGACCGGCCAAGGGAACAGCCTTACCGGCCAGGGCAGCAGTGGCCTGACCTACCAGGGGAGCGGCGCGCTCGACCCGGGATTCGGTGCACTCGACCCGGGCAACGGCTTTCCCGGCCAGGGCAGCGTCCTGCCCGACCAGTTCGGCGGAGTCTTTGGCCAGTTCAGCGGTGTCCCCTACCGGATCGGCGGAGTCCCGGACCAGTTCGGTGGTCTCTCCGGCCGGAACGGCGAAGTCCTGGACCAGTTCGGCGGTGTCCCGGGCCGGACCAGCGGAGCTTTGGACCAGTTCCGCGGCGTCCCCGACCCGAACAGCGAAGTCCCTGGCCAGCTGGACGGTGTCCCCGGCCGGAACGGCGAAGTCCTGGACCAGTTCGGCGGTGTCCCGGGCCGGATCGCCGGCGCCCCCGAGCCGTACACCGGTCTGCCCGATGCCGTCGTGGGCACCGGCCCGGCCGAGGGAACGTTCCCGGCGCTGCCCGTCGACCCCGGCATCGTCCCCGACGCCCCCACCGTCCCCAACGCTCCCGACGCCACCGGCGACGGCGGCGGCCTCGTCCCGGAGGGCGACGCGGCGCGCCGCCTGGGCGGCCCCAGCGGCGACATCGGCGGTTGAGTGCGAACGTGCCGTCAACACCGGTCGAAGAATCGGGCGAATCCTGGCAAGGTGGCCCCATGACTGATCGGGGAGTGACCGCCCTGTCAGTCCAGGAGGACTGGCCGGCGCACCCGGATCCGATCCTGGCGCTCAATCGCATGGGCACCTTCGACTGGGATCTGGACTCCGGTCTCTTCCACATGGACGCCCAGGCGCACGAGGTGTTCGACATCCTCCCCGAGGAGTACGACGGACGCCCCGAGAGCCTGTCTCTGCGGGTGCCCCAGCCGGAGAGCAGCAGGCTCGACGCCGTGGTCTCCCAGGCCATCAAGGACGGCAGCGAGAACTACGGCGCGTACTTCCGCATCCGCTGCCGCGACGGCACCATGCGCTGGACGCACACCCAGGGCTACATCCGGCGCGACGAGACGGGCCGGCCCCGCCGGGTCATCGGCATCGTCCGGGACGCCACCCAGGAGCTGAAGGACATCGAGGCGAGCAGCCTCAGGGCCGCCCAGGAGGCGGGCGTCCGCCGGCAGACGAACGTCGTGCAGGTCATCACCGCCGCCCTCTCCCACGCCCGCAGCGTGCAGGACGTCATCGACGTCCTCAAGGACACCCACGGCGTACGGCACCTCGGCGCGACCAGCCTGGTCATGGGCCTGGTGGAGGCCGGCCGGATCCGGCTGGTCGCCGAGGGACCCGAGGGCAGCTTCGTCCCCGGCACCCGGGTCACCCGGATCGAAGAGCCCTACCCGATGGGCGAGGTCGTCCGCACGCTCACCCCGCGCTTCATCCAGTCCCCGGAGGAGTTCGCGGAGGGCTATCCGATCCTCTGGCCGCACATCACCGACCTCAACATCACCTCCGCCGCCTACCTGCCCCTCATCGCGCAGGCCCGTCCGATCGGCGCGATGGGCCTGCTCTACGGCGACCGGCGCGGCTTCTCGGACGAGGAGCGCACCGTCCTGGTCGCGCTCGGCAGCAGCATCGCGCAGAGCCTGCAGCGGGCCATGCTCTACGAGCAGGAGAAGGACCTCGCCCAGGGCCTCCAGCAGGCGATGCTGCCGCGCACCATCCCCAGCGTCCCCGGCGCCGACGTCGCCGTCCGCTACCGCTCCGCCTCCGCCGGGGGCGGCTCGCCCGGCCGGGACATCGGGGGCGACTGGTACGACCTGATCCCCCTGCCGGGCGGCCGGGTGGGCGCCGTGATCGGCGACGTCCAGGGCCACGACACGCACGCGGCGGCCGTCATGGGCCAGCTGCGCATCGTGCTGCGCGCCTACGCCGCCGAGGGACACACCCCGGCCACCGTGATGGCCCGCGCCTCCGTCTTCCTGCACGAACTCGACACCGACCGGTTCGCCACCTGCCTGTACGCCGAGGCCGACCTGTCCACCGGCGTGGTCCAGGTCGTGCGCGCCGGTCACATCGACCCGCTGATCCGGGCGACCGACGGGAGCTGCCGCCGCGTCCCCGTGGACGGCGGACTGCCGCTCGGCCTGTCCGCGGAGTTCGGTCGGCTGGAGTACCCGGTCGCCACCCTCGAACTGGACCCCGGCCAGACCCTGCTGCTGTGCACCGACGGCCTCGTCGAACAGCCCGGCGTCGACCTCGACGACGGCGTGCTGGCCCTCACGCACGTGATCGCCGAGGGCCCGGACGACGTGCGCGGACTCGCCAACCGCCTCATCGAGGTGGCCGAGGCACGCGGCGGCGACGACGACGTCGCGCTGCTCCTGCTGCGCCGCCGGGTCCTGGACACCGTACGGACCGGCGGCCGGCTCCAGCAGCACGTGACCCCCGGCGACCCGGAGGCCCTGACGCTGGCCCGGCACATGATCCGCGCCGCGGTCCGCGCCTGGGGCGCCCGGGACCGTGCCGACGAGATCGAGCTGGTCGCCGACGAGCTGATCACCAACGCCCTGATGCACACCGAGGGCTCCGCGATCGTCACCCTCAGGGTGCTCACCGGCACCGAGCACCGGATACGCGTGGAGGTCGAGGACTCCTCCAGCGCCCTGCCGCGCCGCCGGGAGGCGGGGGAGTCCGGCGTCTCCGGGCGGGGCCTGCTGCTCGTCGACCGGCTCACCGACGTGTGGGGGGTCGAGGCGCGGGGCGGCGGCAAGTGCGTGTGGTGCGAGTTCCTGATGACCGAGCGCCGCTGACCCCAGGGGCCCCGGATGGCACTCTGGACCCATGCCGGAACTGCCCGAGGTCGAAGCGCTCAAGGACTTCCTCACCGAGAACCTCGTCGGCCACGAGGTCGTTCGGGTGCTGCCCGTGGCGATCAGCGTCCTGAAGACGTACGACCCCCCGGTCGGCGCCTTCGAGGGCAGCGCGGTCACCGGTGTGCGCCGGCACGGGAAGTTCCTCGACATCGAGGGCGACTCCGGTCTGCACTTCGTCACCCATCTGGCCCGCGCGGGCTGGCTGCAGTGGAAGGACCGGCTGCCCGACGGCCCGCCGCGCCCCGGCAAGGGCCCGCTCGCGCTCAGGGTCGCCCTGGAGACCGGCGCGGGCTTCGACCTGACGGAGGCCGGCACGCAGAAGCGGCTCGCGGTGTACCTCGTACGGGATCCCCAGGAGGTGCCGGGCGTGGCCCGGCTGGGTCCGGATCCGCTCGCCGACGACTTCGACGAGGAGCGGTTCGCGGCGCTGCTGAAGGACGAACGGCGTCAGCTCAAGGGAGCCATGCGCGACCAGAGCCTGATCGCCGGGGTGGGCAACGCCTACAGCGACGAGATCCTGCACGCGGCGCGGATGTCCCCCTTCAAGCTCGCCGCCTCCCTCACCCCGGAAGAGGTACGGAGCCTCTACGCGGCGCTGCGCACCACTCTCACCGAGGCGGTCGAGCGCTCCCGCGGTCTCGCCGCCGGACGCCTCAAGGCGGAGAAGAAGAGCGGCCTGCGCGTCCACGGCCGCACCGGCGAGCCCTGCCCGGTCTGCGGCGACACCGTCCGCGAGGTGTCCTTCAGCGACTCCTCGCTGCAGTACTGCCCGACCTGTCAGACGGGCGGCAAACCGCTGGCGGACCGCAGGATGTCGCGGCTGCTGAAGTAGCCCGAGTGCTCACCACTGCCTGCTCACGATGTTGTAGGCGATGCTCCAGAGCACGGCCAGGACGAGGACCGGGACCGCGCAGCGCCTCGCCACCGAGGTCATGGAACGCGTGGTGGTCTTCGCCCACTGGGTGGAGCGCGTGCGCTGCGCGCTCAGCCGCGCCGGGCGAGAGCCCCGAGGGGGAGGGCCGCCGCCGCGGTGACCAGGGCGGTGATGAGGAGTGGGAGCACTCCGTGGCCTTTGACGGACTGCGCGAACTCGCCCGGGGCCGTGGGGTGGCAAATCTGGCAAGTCCGTTGCCGGGCAACGTGATTGACGTTTCAACGGCGTGATCCACGCTTCAACCGCCGGCTCCCGTCGGCCGGTGTCGTCAGTCGGTGTCCAGCGTCACCAGGTGATCCCCGTCCGTGGTGCGCACCTCGAACCGGTCGATCTCGTCGGAGTGCATCGCGGAGCCGCCCCGCACGGTGATCGCCCCGGAACCGTGTCCGGTCTCGGCCCAGCTGGCCACGATCTGCTCCGAGCCGTCGTCGCCGACGGCGACGAGGTTGCAGGAGTGCGGGCCCTTCGCGTCCTTCACCCGCAGCTCCAGCTGGCTGCCCCAGTCCGCGTCCAGCGTTCTGACCTGCGCCCATACGCCCGACTTCGGGTCGGTCGCCGCCGTGACGGAGCCGGGCGCGCCGCTCGTGCCGGCGGTCTGCACGGCGATCCCGGCACCGGCCACGGCGAGCACCACGCAGGCCGCCAGGCCGTACAGGAAGCGTCGGCCGCGGGCCCGGTGCCGCGTCGCCACCTCGCCCATCAGACTGTCCAGCAGCCGGGGACCGGGCTGGGTCATGGGGTGCACGAAGCGCGGCGTGGCCCGCCGGTACAGCATCAACTGCCGTGTCGTGGGGCCGAATTCGGTCACGTGCGCCGCGCAGCGAGGGCACTCCATGAGGTGGTCCTCGAAACGGAACGCCTCCGCTTCGTCCAGCACGCCGAGCGCATATGCGCCGACGTCGCCATGCCTTTCCAGGGACCTCATGCCGAATCCTCGTGCCGAAGGGTGTGGGTGTTGTTACTCCTTGCTCCCACCCGTACGCACCAGACAGCCGAATCACTCAAGCCACGTACAGAATCGTAATCAAGGGATTCGGAGCGGCCGGGGCAGCGGATTGGTCCCTCTTCGAAGAACCTCAAAAAAGATGGATGGCCAGGTGTCCGAGGGGCAGCCCGAGCTGCCAGGCGGGGGTCCAGACCTTCGGCCCGTCCTCTTCCCCGACCACGGATCCACCCCCCGGCACCGCGTCCAGGTCCGGGGCGAGCAGCTCGGTCTCCTGGAGCCAGCGCCAGGCCTCCGCCGCCAGCTCCAGGTCCGGTGAGGGGGATCCCGTCGCGGCCGCCTCGGCGCCGAGCTGTGCCATGCGCTCGCGCACCCAGTCCTGCCACGGCTGGTCGTACGCCGTCAGCGACAGCCAGGTCTCCAGCTGGGTGACGACCCGGATCCCGGAGAGTTCGCCGTCGGTGTCGGAGAGGAAGATGGTCAGGGCCAGCGCGTCGCGGCCGGCGCGGAACTCGAAGGACGTGGGCGGCATCAGGTCGCCGGTGCGCAGCAGTTCGTCGGCGATGTACTCCGCGTACAACCACGCCATGGGGACGACCAGTTCACCGCCGCCGGTGCCGTCCGTGCTCTCTTGACCTCTGTGCAGCATCCCTTCCTGCCTTCCTCCGGTGCGTACGCGTCGCCCGAACCCGGGCCGGGGCTCCGGTCGCCGGGCTCCTTCCGGAACACGGATGAAGACAGCTGATTGCTCAAACGTGGTCCTCAGCAAGGCACTTTGCGAAGGCTTTGCATGGACGTGGGTTTCATCGCAGGTCGGCCGCGTATCCCGGAAGCACCCTGCGCAGGGCGCGCAGCGCGTAGTAAGCGCGCGACTTCACCGTACCGGGCGGGATTCCCAGGGACTGCGCGGCCTCCGCAACACTCGCCCCTCGGAAATACACGAGCACCAGGACTTCACGGTGCTCCGGAGTGAGAGTCTTCACAGCCTCGCGGACATCCAGCGCGGCGGCCGAGCGTTCGGCGTGGTCGGCGATCACCCGGGCGTTCTCCAGGATCGCGTCGCCGACCTCCGGCGGGCGCGCCTGCCGGGCCCGGCGCGCGTCGATGGCGAGCCGCCGACCCACGGTCAGCAGCCAGGGCCGTACGGATTCGAAGGCGTCGGCGCGCAGCGCCTCGGGGTGCTGCCAGGCGCGTACGAAGGTCTCCTGGACGAGGTCCTCGGCCCGTTGCCGGTCCCCGTCGCACAGCCGCAGCAGCAGCGCGAAGAGGGGTCGGCCGTGCTCGCGCTGGAGCGCGGCGAGCTCGTGCTCGGCGGTCGTCGTCCCGTCGGGAAGGGTGGTTCCGGCCGTCATGGCCGTATGCCACCGCAGGGGCTGTCGCGTGGACAGGGTGCGCACACGGGTCTGCGGCGGACGGTCGATCGCGTCGACGAACGGTGCGACGAACGGTCCGTCAGACCCCTTTGGCGGACACCGGACGGGTTAATGAGGGTGCCCGGGCCGTTTGCCGGGGCGGCCAGATTCGTACCCATAGAGCAGTAAATACGGTTATCCGGCATTCGGCATCTCTGGGGTGAACCGATGATCACGCGCAGACGAACCGCGGCGCTGGCCCTGACCGCCCTCCTCGCGGCGGGCGCCGCCTGCCAGGCCCACGAGCGGCAGGACCCCACCCAGCCCGCCCAGCCCGGCCGGGCGGCCCCGCCCGTCGCCCGCGGTTTCACGCTCGTCGCCTCCGGCGACGTTCTGCCGCAGGCCTCCGTCATGGAGCGGGCCCAGTTCGACGCGGGTGGCCAGGGTTTCGACTTCCGCCCGATGCTGTCGGGTGTGCAACCGGTCGTGGCCGGCGCCGATCTGGCGCTGTGTCACATGGAGAGCGTCTACGGCGCGAACGGCGACTACTCCGGCTACCCGTTGCTGAAGTCCCCGCCGGAGGTGGCCCTCGGCCTCGTCGCCACCGGCTACGACGGCTGCTCCACCGCCTCCAGCCACTCCCTGGACGACGGCGCCGCCGGCATCGGGCGCACCCTGGACGCCATGGACCGGGCGGGCCTCAGGCACGCCGGGACCGCGCGCAGCGAGGGCGAGGCCCGCACCGCCACGCTCCTGCCGGCGGGGCCCGCGAAGGTGGCGCACCTGTCGTACACGTACGGCACGAACGGTCTCGCGCTGCCGCAGGGCCAGCCCTGGGCCGTCAACCTGATCGACGAGCAGCGCATCGTCGCCGACGCCCGCGCGGCCCGGGCCGCCGGTGCCGACGTGGTGGTCCTCTCCCTGCACTGGGGCACCGAGTGGCGGGACGACCCCGACGAGCAGCAACTCGCCCTCGCCAAGCGGCTCACCGCCTCGCGCTCGGGCGGCCGCCCCGACATCGACCTCATCCTCGGCACGCACACGCACGTCCCACAGGCGTACGAGAAGATCAACGGCACCTGGGTGGTCTACGGCCTGGGCGACCAGATCGCCGGCGAGATGACCGACCAGCAGGGCAACCGGGACCCGCGCGCCAACGAGTCCACCCTCGGCCGCTTCACCTTCGCCCCGCCCGCCAAGCCCGGCGGCCGCTGGGAGGTGACCAGGGCCGAGTTCGTCCCGCAGATGTTCGACCTCGACGCCGGCCGCGTGGTGGACCTGAACGCGGCCATCGCCCAGGGCGCCGACTTCACGTTCGTGCGCGACCGGATCCGGGACGTGGTCCTCGGCCGGGGCGCCGCCAAGGACGGTCTGGTCATGGGCGGCTGACGCCCTGTCCGCGGGGCGTTCAGGCCCGCGGGGCAGCCGCCAGCTTGGAGTTCCGGTACGAGTAGCCGAAGTAGATCACCACACCGACCACGAACCACACGGCGAACCGCACCCACGTCTGCCACTGCAGGAACGTGATCAGCCAGAGCGAGAAGACGACGCCGAGGGCGGGCACGAACGGCATCCACGGGGTGCGGAAGGTGCGCGGCAGATCGGGCTGCCGGTAGCGCAGCACGATCACCGCCGTGCACACCACCACGAACGCCAGCAGGATGCCGATGTTGGTGAGTTCGGCCGCCTCGCCGATCGGGACGAACCCGGCGAGGGCGGCCGACGCGACCCCGACGATCCAGGTGACGCGCGTCGGTACGTGCCGCGTCGGGTGCGTCTTCGCGAACCACGCGGGCAGCAGTCCGTCGCGGCTCATGCTGAACCACACCCGGGTCACGCCCAGCATGAACGTGAACATCACGGTGAGGATGCCGATGATCGCGCCCACCGCGATCACGTTCGCGAGCCCGCTCAGCCCCACCGACTCGAACGCCGTCGAGAAGCCGCTCTCCGGGTCGATCTCCGTGTAGTGCTGCATGCCCGTCAGCACCAGGCACGCCGCCACATACAGCACCATCGAGATCGCGAGCGAGTAGATGATCGCCCTCGGCATGTGGCGCTGCGCGTCCTTGGACTCCTCGGCCGCCGTCGACATGGCGTCGTACCCGAAGACCGCGAAGAACACGGTCGCCGCACCGGTGAACGCCCCGCTGACGTGATAGGGGAAGAACGGGTGGTAGTTCGCGGCGTCGATGTGGAAGACGCCGACGCCGATCACCAGCAGCACCACCAGCACCTTGATCACGACGATCGTCGTCTCGAAGCGGGCCGCGCTGCGGATGCCCTGGTTCAGCAGCCAGGCGATGAGCAGGCACAGGACCGCGGCGAACAGGTCGATCCGGTGCCCGTGCCCGGTGCCCGGCGCGCCCAGCATCCAGGCCGGCAGGTTCGCGCCCAGCTGCTCGACGAGGAAGCCGAAGTACCCGGAGATGCCGATCGCGACCACCGCCACGATCGCCGTGTACTCCAGCAGCAGGTCCCAGCCGATGAACCAGCCCGCGAACTCGCCGAGCACCGCGTACCCGTAGGTGTAGGCCGAGCCCGCCTTCGGGATGAGCCCCGCGAACTCGGCGTACGACAGCGCCGCCGCCGCGCTCGCGAGACCGGCGATCAGGAAGGAGACGACCACCGCGGGCCCCGCCACCTGGTTGGCCACCGTGCCCGCGAGGGTGAAGATGCCCGCGCCGATGATGCCGCCGACGCCGATCGCGGTCAGCTGCCAGAGGCCGAGCGTCCGTTCGAGCCGGGCGCCCTCGGTGATCTCCGTGTCCTCGATGTGTTCGATGGGTTTGCGACGGAGAATGCCTTCGCCCATGTGGAGCCTGGGCATGTGCCTCACCTCTTCGCCGGCGGGAAACGGCTGACGGCCGATCATGATGGCTCAGGGCCGCGCCCCACGAAAGGCGCCACGCACGGTCTCGGCCCACGGGGGTGTCCAGGGCCGTGCGACGGTCGCGGGCCACGCCGCCGTGCCGGTCGTACAACGGATGGTTGTGGCCCTGGCCGTGCCGGTTGTTTGATGCGCACGCCGCCCGCCCGCTTTGATGGCCGGGGTCAACGGGAGGTTGTGCATGGGGCGGCGGTTCGGGTGGCTGTGGGCCGCGTACGGAGTCAGCTCCCTCGGCACCTGGCTGGCCTTCGACGCCTTCCCGATGATCGCGGTCCTCGTCCTGCACGCCGGGGCGGCCGAGGTGTCGGCGCTCGCCGCCACCGGCCTCGCGGCGGGGGCGGCGGTGGCGGTGCCGCTCGGGCCCTGGGTGGAGTTCCGCCGCAAACGGCCGGTGATGATCGCGATGGACCTGGTGCGGTGCGCCGCGCTGCTGAGCGTGCCCGCCGCCTTCGCGCTCGGCGGGCTCGGCCTCACCCAGCTCCTGGTCGTCTCCGTCGTCGTCTCGGCGGCCGACCTCACCTTCAACGCGGCCTCCGGAGCGTTCCTGAAGGGCCTCGTACCGCCGGAGGACCTGCTCGCCGCCAACGCCCGGTTCGAGTCCACGACCTGGACCGCCACCGTGCTCGGCCCACCGCTCGGCGGCGCCGCGATCGGGCTCTTCGGACCGGTGACGACCGTGGCCGCCGACGCGCTCAGCTACCTCCTGTCGGCCGCCGGCCTCCGCGCCGTCGGCGGACCCGAGCCACGTCCGGCCCGCCCGGACACCCCACGCACCACCGCGGCGGACCTCCTCGCGGGCTGGCGGTACATCCTGACCAGCCCCGCCCTGCGCCCGCTCTTCCTCAACACGGTCCTGGTCAACGGCCTGATCATGGTCTCCGCGCCGCTGCTCGCCGTCCTCATGCTCGGCCCGCTCGGCTTCCCGCCCTGGCAGTACGGCCTGGCCTTCGCCGTGCCCTGCCTGGGCGGCCTGCTCGGCTCCCGGCTGGCCCGCCCGCTCGTCACCCGCTACGGGCGGCGCCGGGTCCTGCGCACCGCCGGGACCCTGCGCGCCTGCTGGCCGGTCGGACTGGCCTTCGTCCGCCCGGGAATCCCCGGCCTGCTCCTCGTCATGGCCGTCGAATTCGGCCTGATCACCTGCTGCGCGGTGTTCAACCCGGTGCTGGCCACCCACCGCCTGGACCGGACCCCGGCCGACCGGATCACCCGCACCCTCTCCGCCTGGTCCGTCACCAGCAAGGCCACCATCGCCGCCCTGACCGCCCTGTGGGGCCCGCTCGCCGCGCTGACCGGCCCGCGCACCGCGATCGCCGTGGCCGGGGTGCTGCTCCTCGCGACCCCGCTCCTGCTGGGCAGGCCCGAACGGGAGGCGCCCGCTACGGCACCACCGTCACCGGCCACCGCCCCGCCTTCACCAGCCGGATCGCCACCGAGCCGATGATCCGGTGGCCCGCCTGCTCCGAGGCGCCCACCACCACCGCGTCCGCCTTGAGCTCGTCCGCGGCCTTGACCAGACCGTTGTAGGGGTCGCCGCGGAACGTGTGGAACTCCCAGCGCATGTCGAAGATCCCCTTGACCCGCTCGGCCGCCGCCCGGATCTGCGCGATCAGGTCCTCGGCGATCTCGTCGGTCGTCTCCGCGACCGGCGCCCCGAGCGCCGCGCCGGCCGTGAGCACCGGCTGCACGTACACGACGGCGAGCAGCGCGCGCTGCCGGCGCGCCAGGCCGCCCGCGTAGGCCGCGGCCCGCAGCGAGGAATCGGAGCCGTCGACGCCGACCACGATGACCTTGGGACCGTCGGTGCCCCGCTCGAACCCTTGCGCGTGCTGCTCGTGCCCGTGCTGTTCCCTCACGGCTGTGAGGCTATCGGAATCCCCTGGTCCGCGGACCGCCGCGGGCCGCTCGACGGGCGCGCTGCCCGCGGCCTTCCTACAGTCGGAACATGAGTGCCACCGTGGCGGCCGCCCCCCGCAAGGACACCGCGGGCCGCCGGCCCGCGAGCGGCTTCCTCAGCCGGGTGCCGGAAGGCTTCGCCACCTTCTTCGGCGCCCTCGGACTGCTGTGCGGCCTGCTCGCGTTCATCGCCCCGCTGCGCGTCCTGCTGCGCCCGGTCGTGCGCACCCTCGACCTGCTCATCGTCCCCGTCAGCGCCAACCTCGCCTACGCCGTCTTCCTGTTCCTGCTGGCCGCCGCGACCGGCGCGCGCAAGAAGGTCGCCTGGTGGCTGGTCGTCGTCTACCTGGGCCTGCTGGTCCTCTCCGACGTCCTCGGCCTCGCCCTCGGCCTGTACGCCCAGTCGCTCCCGTCCCTGGTGGTGTGCGGGCTCGCGCTCCTCCTGCTGGTCGTGGCCCGCGGGGAGTTCTACGCCGCCTCCCGCCGCGGCGCCGTGTGGCGAGCCCTCGCCGTGCTGCTGGCCGGGCTCGCCGTGGCCATCCTGATCGGCTGGGGCCTGGTCGCGCTGTTCCCCGGCACGCTGCCACCGACCCAGCATCTGGGCTGGGCCGCCGACCGGGTGTGCGGCGGACTGGTCTCGGCCCGCTCCTTCGGCGGCCGCCCGCCCCGCTTCGTCACCTTCCTGCTCGGCCTGTTCGGCGCCCTCGCCCTGCTGAACGCGGCGGCCACGCTGTTCCGTTCGCAGCGCCTGGAGGCCGCCCTGCACGACGACGAGGAGGCCCGTATCCGCGCCCTCCTTCGGACGTACGGCGAGGACGACTCCCTCGGCTACTTCGCCACCCGGCGCGACAAGGCCGTCGTCTTCTCGCCCAGCGGCAAGGCCGCGGTCACCTACCGCGTCGAGGCCGGTGTCTGCCTGGCCAGCGGCGACCCCGTCGGCGACCGCGAGGCCTGGCCGCACGCCATCGCCGCATGGCTGGGCATCGCCCGCCGGCACGCCTGGGCGCCCGCCGTGATGGGCGCCTCCGAGGACGGCGCCACCGCCTACGCCCGCGCCGGGCTCGGCGCCCTCCAACTCGGCGACGAGGCGATCCTGCACGTGCCCGGCTTCGACCTGGAGGGCCGGGACATGCGCGTCACCCGGCAGGCCGTGCACCGCGTGCGGCGCACCGGCGCCACCTGCCGCGTCCGCCGCCACCGCGACCTCACCGACGCCGAGACGGAGCAGGTCGTCGACAAGGCCGACGCCTGGCGCGACACCGAGACCGAACGCGGCTTCTCCATGGCGCTCGACCGGCTCGGCGACCCGGCCGACGGCGACTGCCTCCTGGTGGAGGCGCTGGGCGCGGACGGCCGGCTCCTGGCCCTGCTCTCCTTCGTGCCCTGGGGCCGCGACGGCATCTCCCTCGACCTGATGCGCCGTGACCGCACCGCCCCCAACGGCGTCATGGAGTTCATGGTCGCCGACCTGTGCGCGGCCGCCCCGAAAGTGGGCGTGCACCGCATCTCACTCAACTTCGCGGTGTTCCGCTCGGTGTTCGAGGAGGGCGCCCGCATCGGCGCCGGACCCGTCCTCAGACTGTGGCGCCGCCTGCTGCTGTTCTTCTCCCGGTGGTGGCAACTGGAGGCCCTGTACCGCTCCAACGCCAAGTACCACCCCGACTGGTACCCGCGCTTCATCTGCTACGGCGAGACCGCCTCCCTCGCCCGCATCGGCCTCGCCTCCGCCATCGCCGAAGGCTTCGTCTCCGTACCGTCACTGCGCAAACTCCGGGAAAAGGGGCACCCGAAGGCCGGGCAGCGGCCCGCGACCACCGAAGGCCTGCCGCCCCTGGCGGAGCTCGGCCTCGACGGAGGGGGCGAGACCGGGCCCGCCGCCCCGGACACGGGCCTGCCCGAGCAGGTCCGCGTCCGGCACCACACCCTCGACCGGCTCCGCGCGGACGGCATCGACCCCTACCCCGTGGGTGTCCCCCCGCCCACCCACAGCCTCGCCGAGGTCGCCCAGATCGTCGAGGCCGCCGAGGGAGCGGAGGTCACCGTCGCCGGCCGCGTCATGCTGGTCCGTGACTTCGGCGGCATCGTCTTCGTGGTGCTGCGCGACTGGTCCGACGACCGTCAACTCGCCCTCACCCGCGCCGCGCTCGGACCCGACCTCCGCCGGTTCACCGCCGACACCGACATCGGCGACCACCTCACCGCGACCGGTCGCGCGGGCCGCAGCGACAAGGGCGAGCCGACCGTCTTCGTCGCCTCCTGGCGGCTGACCGGCAAATGCCTGCGCCCGCTGCCCGACAAGCGCCGCGGCCTCGCCGACCCCGAGACCAAGGTCCGCATGCGCTACCTCGACCTGGTCACCAGCCCCGACGCCCGCGCCGTGGTCCGCGCCCGCTCCACCGCCGTACAGGCCCTGCGTCAGGGGCTGCTGGAGCGCGGCTTCCTGGAGGTCGAGACCCCGATGCTCCAGCAGATCCACGGCGGCGCCAACGCCCGCCCCTTCACCACCCACATCAACGCCTACGACCTCGACCTCTATCTGCGCATCGCGCCCGAGCTGTATCTGAAGCGGCTGTGCGTCGGCGGTCTGGAGAGGGTCTTCGAACTCGGCCGCACCTTCCGCAACGAGGGCGTCGACCACAAGCACAACCCCGAGTTCACGATGCTGGAGGCCTACCAGGCGCACGCCGACTACGACGTGATGCTCGACCTCACCCGTGAACTGATCCAGGGCGCCGCCACCGCCGCCCTCGGCGCGCCCGTCGTCCGCAAGGACGGCGAGGAGTACGACATCTCCGGGCGCTGGCCCGTCACCACGGTGTACGCGGCCGTCTCCGAGGCGCTCGGCGAGGAGATCGACCCCGGCACGGACGTACCGAGCCTGCGCCGGCTGTGCGCACGCGCGCACGTCCCCTACACCGCGGACGACCGCCACGGCGACATCGTCCTGGAGATGTACGAGCGCCTGGTGGAGGGAACGACCCGGCTGCCCACCTTCTACAAGGACTTCCCGACCGACGTCTCCCCGCTCACCCGGCAGCACCGCACCGACCCGCGGCTCGCCGAACGCTGGGACCTCGTCGCCTTCGGCACCGAACTCGGCACCGCCTACTCCGAACTGACCGACCCCGTCGAACAGCGCCGCCGGCTCACCGCCCAGTCGCTGCTCGCCGCCGGGGGAGACCCCGAGGCGATGGAACTGGACGAGGACTTCCTCGACGCCCTGGAGTACGCCATGCCGCCCACCGGCGGACTCGGCATCGGCGTCGACCGGCTCGTCATGTTCCTCACCGGCCTGACGATCCGGGAGACCCTGCCCTTCCCGCTGGTCCGCCGCCGCTGACCTGCGGCGGGCAGGGCCGCCCTTCGGGCGACGACGGGAATTTGACGACAGGCCCTAGTGGGCCGAGCGGGTGTTTCCCGACGCCACAGCGGTGTCGCTGCGGTGCGCCCGTCGCCCGCGGGGCGACTGATGGGGCATGCAGAAGGATCAGTTGCTCACACGGCGCCGGCTGCTGCTCGCCGGCGCCGGTGCCCTGGGGGCGGCCGGCACGGCCGGTCTGCTCTTCTCCGGCCCTTCGGACACCGCCCCCGCCCGGCCGGCCGCGCCCGCCGCCGGCGCCCCGGCGAGCCGTCCGCACCAACCCTCCGTCTACCGGCTGAGGCCCCTGACGGAGAACGGGCCCACCCGCGCCGTACCCGGCCGCACCCCGGTACGGCGCGAACCGATCCTGCGCATGTCCGGGCGCGGCCACCACATGTTCCTGACCTTCGACGACGGCCCCGACCCCGACTTCACCCCGCACATCCTGGACACCCTGGCCCAGTACGACGTCCGGGCCACGTTCTTCGTCTGCGGCGAGATGGCCGACTGGAACCGGGATCTGCTGGCCCGCATGGCCGACGAGGGCCATGTCGTCGGCAACCACACCTGGTCCCACCCGCTCCTGACCGAGCTCGGCCGCTCCCGCATCCGCACCGAGATGGAGAGCACCAGCGACGTCATCGAGGAGGCCTACGGGGAACGCCCGCTGTGGTTCCGCGCCCCCTACGGCGCCTGGAACCGGGCCGCCTTCCAGCTCGGCGCCGAGCTGGGCATGGAGCCGCTGGCCTGGACGGTCGACAGCCTCGACTGGACCACCCCCGGCACCGGCACCATCATCGAGCGGATCGAGGAGGGTGCCGGTGCCGGTGTCGTCGTGCTCTCCCACGACGCCGGCGGCGACCGCTCGCAGAGCGTCCGCGCCCTGCGCACCTATCTGCCGTTCCTCCTGGACCAGGGCTACCACCCGACCGTACCGAGGCGGGCGCTCGGCTGACCGCCCGCCGCCCGCCCGGCCGGGGGTCGCTCAGCGGACCCCGACCAGGCGGGCGAAGACGACGACGTTCCCGTCGTAGCCGTGCTGCTTGGAGAAACCGCCCCCGCAGGTGATGACCCGCAGCTCTGGCGTGCCCTTGGAGCCGTAGACGCGGTCGCCGGGGAAGTTGCTCTTCGCGAACACCTCCACGCCGTAGATCTCGAACACGGCGGTCCTGCCGTCCTTGCGGCCGACCTCGATCTGGTTCCCCTTCTTCAGGGAGCCCAGCCCGTAGAACACGGCGGGGCCCTGCTTGTTGTCGACATGGCCGACGATCACGGCGGTGCCCTTCTCGCCGGGCGAGACGGCGCCGGTGAACCAGCCGGCCAGGTTCGGGTTCTCCGGGGGAGGCGCGTCGACCCAGCCGTTCGCGTCGAGGCCGACGGGCTGCACGGGCGCGTCGACCTGGATCGCGGTGATCCTCACCCGGTCGGCGGCGGCGAACGGCAGCGCGTCCGGGGCCTTCGCGACGACGGCGCCCGGCACACGGCTGTCCATGGCCGCCGCCTGTGCGGGCTGCGGCGGTCCCACGTCGAACTCCCCGGAACCGTTCCGAATGAGTGCGAGACCGGTCAGCAGAACGAGCGCTATGACGCCCCATGGGGCACGCTTCCTTTGCCGCTCCTCCTCCGCGAACAGCTCGGAGAGCTCGGACCCGTACATTCGCTTCCCCTCTCGGCGCGGCCTTCGCCACGTCATTCGCGCATACGAAAACGCTAAGACCCCTCGACGCGAGCGGCGACGAGGACAGGTACGAACGGGTGGCCCGAAAGGCCTTTGCTGCGCCATCCGAGTAGCCGTCGACCGGAAATTTTCTGACGGTCCGTGACCTGCGACAATATCCGATCATGTGGCTTTTATCGGGCATGTTCCCTCACCAGGACGGACCATTCTCGAAATGCGGGCGTGTTCCGCACATCTGAGGGTCTGTACGGGAGGTGCTTTCTCGCCGATCGACCGGGGACGGGTCCCGGGGTGCCTCCCGCGGAGGATCACATGGGAAACTCACGCGCCCTGGCGGCAGCGGCCGCCGTGGTCGCCACCCTCGGGGTCACCGCGCCGGTGGCCGTCGCGGACGGCACGGTGGGCAACGGGGGCGGCCCCAGCAGCAACGAGTCGGCCGTTCCGGGCAACCCGGGCGGTCCGAGCAGCAACAACAACACGTCCGTTCTGGGCAACGGGGTCGGCGGCGTCAACGGCTTCGGCGTGGGCGGGGTCGGCGTCGGCATCGGCGGGTTCGGCTTCAACAACCTGCCCAACAACGGGTTCCGGCCGGGGTTCAACGACCGCGACGGCAACAACGTCTTCAACAACAACTTCTTCAACAACAACGGCTTCGGGAACAACGGCCTGGGCAACAACAACGGGTTCCGCCCGAACAACGGTTTCGGCAACGGGTTCCCCAACGGGTACCCCAACGGGATCGGCAACAACGAAGGGTTCCGCCCGGGCAACGGTGTCGGGAACAACAACGGCGTCGGGAACAACAACGGGGTCTGGAACGACGGGGTGGGCCTCAACGGCTCCGTCGGCAACACCACCGGGTTCCGACCGGGCATCGACGACTTCGGCGGCTTCGCGAGGAACATCATCGCCTCGCCGAACGTGATCGCCCCCGGGGGCCGGCTCGGCATCATGGTCCAGGGCTGCCAGGGCGGCGGCACCGCGTCCTCGCAGGCCTTCCGCTCTCCCTCGCTGTCGGGGGTCAACGGCGGGAACGACCAGTCGAGCGGCTTCGCCACCGTCAACCGGGACGCCCGTCCCGGCCGGTACGACATCACGGTCAACTGCAACGGACGGACCCTCACCAGTCCGGGGGCCTTCACCGTCATGGGTGGCGTCCTGGGCGGCCTCGGCGGCAGTTCCTCCACCGGGGCGACGAAGACCGACATGGCCATCGGCGGCGGTCTGGTGGCCTCGTCCGTGATCGGCGGCGGGGTGTTCCTGCTGCGTCGCAGGCAGGAGCGGCGCATCTGACCCGGCGGCCCCGCTGCCGGGTGGCATCCCTTCGAAGAACACCTCGCACACCGACAGGCCTTCGCCCCGGTCCCGTCAGGGACCCCGGGGCGAAGGCCTGTGGGGACACGGCGCGGGACCTCACGCCTTGATATGCGGGAAGAGACTCAGGAACGGCTGGGCCGTCGCCGTGATGCCCCGGCTGTAGGGCGCGTCGAAGTCCCAGATCAGGAAGAGCATGAAGGCGATCGTCGCGGAGAACAGCCCGGCCAGGATGAGCTCGCGCCGGGTGCGGCGGATCTGCAGGGCGAACACCATGGCGACGGTGACCGCGCCTCCGGTGAGCAGTCCGAACCACACCACGCCCGGCATGGTCGCCCCGGTCGAGTCGGCCCGGGCGTTGCGCGCCTGGTCGGCCGCGGCGACCTGGTCGAGGAGCGGCTGGTAGGCCTGCGCCTCGAAGTCCGACTTCGGTGCGTAGTCCGTGACGTCCTCGCGGACCCGGCCGAGCAGTTCGGTGCCGCGGTTGGTGAGGCTGCCGTGGTCGACCATCGTCTTCCACTCGGTGGTCACGACGTGTCCGACATAAGCGTTGACATCCTCCCGAATGCGGTTACGGACGTCCGGCGGGTAGACCCGGACCCGCTCCGAGATCTCGTGCAGCGCCTGGGCCTCCGCCTGGACGTGGTCCTGGGCGACGCTGCGTGCCTCCCACACGCCCGCCACGGCCAGACCCAGCACGATGGCGTAGACGACGCCGATCCACATGGTCATGTACTCGATGACGTCGGGGGTCTCGGTGGGATCGTCGTCCTCGGACGCCGTGCGGTGCCGAACGAGGGTGATGACGACCACCACGGCACACGCGCCCAGCATGGCGAGGGCGAGAACAAGCCAATCCGACAACGGGTTCCTCCAGAGAACGGTGCGTCAGCGCGGACGCAGCGCGGCGACGGCGACCACCGCGGGAACGGTGATGAGCAGGACGTAGGTGACCGGGGACGTACGGCCGGGCGAGGGCCGTCCGGTCGGCCGGGGCTGGTACCGCGGATAGCTCACCGGGGTGAGCGAGGGACGCGGGCTGGGCTTGGGCGGTGGGGTCGGCTTCGGAGTCGGCCGCGGTGCCGGTGCGGGCGGCGGCGGGACCGGCCGGGGCGCGGGCGGAGGTGGTGCCTTCGGCGTGGGCC
>NZ_JADDRL010000054.1 GCF_021538895.1 Streptomyces olivochromogenes
GCCCGCGCCCGCGCCCGCGCCCGCGCAGACAGGGATCCGACAACATCGGCGTTTCACCCACCGGCGCCACACCCGTGCCGCCGGAGTCTTCGGACTGGGCGCGGTGAGCGGATTGTTCCTCGCCTCATCGCTGCTCAGCAATGGGCACCCCACACCGACGATGCCGCCCGCGTCCTTGGGGCAACCGGACCAGCCGACTCCCGGCGACACCCCTCTCCCCGAGATCCCGGGCACCGGGCTGCTGCGCCAGGGCGACAGCGGCCATGGGGTGTACGAGTTGCAGGTACGCCTGCTCCAGATCCCGCACATCTACGACGGCGGTGCCATCAGCGGACACTTCGACACACAGGTCCGACAGGCCGTGGCCCGGTTCCAGGAACAGTACGGCGTACGCGGGGACGAGACCGGCGTCTACGGGGACAACACCCGCTACGCCCTCATGCTGCGCACGAAGTAGTCCCCGAGAGTCATGCAGCGCGCGAGTCACCCGCGCCTGCCGGTCGTCGCGTTCATGGCCGGCGCGGGCCTCCGCTCTGGTACCGGCGATCAGGAAGGCAGGGTCCAGTTCTGGTTGGCCGCTCCGGTGCACGACCAGATTTGCAGCCGGGTGCCGTTGGCCGAACTGGGCCCGGTGGCGTCAAGACACTTGCCCGACTGCGGGTTGAGCAGGGATCCGTTCGCCCCCGGCCGCCAGACCTGCGAGCCAGTCCCGTTGCAGTCGTACAGCTGCACCTTGGTGCCGTTGGCGGTGCCGCCGCCGGTCACGTCCATGCACTTGCCGAGGGCGGTGAGCGTACTGGTGCCGACCGTCCAGCTCTGCGCGTTGGTGCCGTTGCAGTCGTAGAGTTGGACCGCCGTTCCGTTGGCCGCGTTGGCGCCGGCGACGTCCACGCACTTGCCGCCATATCCGTGGATCGGGCCGGTGGGGGTGTCGGGCGGGGTGACCGGGCCGGACTGATTGGCTGCCCACTTGATCTCCTGCATCAGGAGTTGGTTCTGCTGGGCGCTTGCGAACGTCGACGACAGTGTCGTGTTGGTCGAGTAGTCCATCGCGTTGTGGCCGAAGTTGTTGTAGACCATCCTGTAGCTGTGGTTGGTCCACACGATGGGGTAATAGCCGCTGTACCACGTCTGGTTGGGGTCGGTGCCGATCGGGAACGTGGACGGAGCCATCGACGCCAGGATGTCGATGTCAGGGTTCTGCCGCAGGTCGTTCTGCCAGCTGTACCACTCACTGACGGATGAGGTGATGGTGGCCGGCAGGCCCGCGGTCGCCGCATGGGCGGGGTCTTCTATTTTCAGCGTTTCCGCGGTCGGTCCCCAGGAGTTGCTGCGGAACGTTCCAGTGCCCAGGAAAGTGTTGTGGTACCAGGGCCAGTCGCTCGTGTCGTCGTTGTACGCCGAGACGTGGAAGCCGATGAAGCCACCGCCGTTCGTCACGTACGTCTGGAAGGCGGACTGCTGCGCGCGGGTGTGCGGGTAGTCGTCGAGGAACATCACGACCTGGTAGTTGGCCAGGTTTGCGGGGGTGAGCTGGTTCCAGTCCGTGGTCGAGGTGTAGGTGAACCCGTTCTGGGCGCCGGCCTGGGGGAACCACGTGTTGGCCTCATGGTCGAAGCTGATGTGCGCTGCGTCGAAGTTGCCGTTGTAGAACGCGAGCACCTTGAAGGGGGTTGCAGCGTGGGCGCTTTGTACGGGTCCTGCCTGGACGCCGAGCACCACGGCGAACAGTGCGAGCAGTCTCAGCAGCGAACGGAGCCGGGAAACTTCCGTACGGGAACTGACCATGCGAGGGCCTTCCTCGTGCGCGACCGTGGGGAGGACGTGCCTTTGCGTGCGCCGCATTCATGAGTCTAGACGGTGTTCATGACAATGACGCTTGGTCTGAACCAAGTTCCTCGCATGCCCGAGGACGCCACGTACGCCACGCCGGTCACGCGATGGCCGGCGGTGCGGCGACCGTGGTCCGACCTGGCCGGGCGGATCGCCAAGGCCAAGGACTTCTCCGGCACTGCCGGAACCGGGGACGCCTCCGGGCACGGCACCCATGTCGCCTCCATCGTCGGCTCAGCCGGAGCACCGGCACCCTGTTCGCCGTGGCCGCGGGGAACAGGGGCCGAGCACCGTCGGCCCCCGGCGCGGCCGCCGCCCTGCTGGCCCGGCGCCACCCGGACTGGACCGGCACGCAGCTGAAGGATGCACCGATCAGTACGGCCCGCACCGTGTCCGGCCAGCACGTCACGGAACAGGGCGGCGGCCGGATCGACGTGCGTGCCACGGCTCTGGGCCCGGTCACCGGCACCCTCACCCTCGACCCGTTCCGCCCCACCGCCCCGACGGTGCGCGTGGGCGACGTGCTGCGGCTACGGATTCCCGAGTTCACGGACTCGCAGTCCGGACACTGGTCGCGGGCCGTGCAGGGCGACGGCGGCGGAAGTCGCCACCGCCACCACCTGGCCCTTCGCGTCGGCCCGGACGGACCCGGCCACGCCGTTGTCGCTGCTCCAGCTGGACTACCAGGTGCCGGTCGACGTGTCGAGGCCTCCTGCGACGACGAGCGCCTGGCGCACAGCCGAGGTGGCCGACCGCGGCCGCAACGGCTTCCAGGCCAGGATGGCCGGGCCGTCGCAGCCAGCCGCCGACGCCTCGGCTACCCTGCGCGTCACGGCTCGCGACGCCGCCGGGAACACGGCACGCAGACGGTGCGGCGCGCCTACGCCCCGCGGCGATGGGCGCAACCGCCTGGGGGCGGCGCGGCCTGCCGTGTGCACCCCTTGCTCCTCCCCTCTAATGTAGTACGGTATTCAACCGTCGAAGCCGAGGATCCGGGGAGGGCGTCCGTGGTGCTGGAGGTCGCCGGGGTCTCGCACGAGGAGGAGACCGTCTACCGGCTGCTCGTCACGTCCGGCCAGGCCACCGCGGAGGACCTGGCCCAGCGTGCCGACCTGCCCCGCGCGGACGCCGCGCGGATTCTCGACGCACTGACCTCCAAGGGCCTGGCAAGCCACACCGACGGCACACCCCGGGTGTTCCGGGCCGCTCCCCCGGACGTGACACTGCTGCCCCGGCTCAAGCGGAGCGCCGACGCGCTGGAGCTGGCCCGGTTCGAGGCCGGCCGTCTGATCGAGTCCTACCGGGACACGATGCGCAGGCACGACGCCGGCCAATTGCTTGAGGTCATCACCGGGGCGGAGGCCCTGCGTCAGCACCTGAGGCAGATCCAGGCCGACGCGCAGGACGAGATGCTCTGGTTCTGCAAGGCCCAGTACGTGGCCATGCCGTCGGGCAGCAACGCCGAGGAGTTCCAGGCGCTGGCCCGAGGCGTTCGCTATCGGGTGCTGTACGAGAAGGCGTTCTTCGACGACGAAGGCGCCGTGGACAACGTGGTGGCGGGCGTGCACGCCGGGGAAGTCGCCCGGGCCGTGCCACACCTGCCGCTGCGCCTCGCGATCGCCGACCGTTCCGTGGCCGTCTTCCCCCTCGTGGCCGGTGGGCCGCACGGCAGCCCGGAGGAGCCGACCACCGCACTCGTCAGGGACAGCAATCTGCTCGCGGCCCTGATCGCCCTGTTCGAGTGCTACTGGGAGGACGCCGTCCCCCTGGACGTGGACGGCGCCGGCACCATCTCGGGGACGGACGGAGCGGGGCCGTCCGATGCGCTCTCCCCCACCGACCGCAAGCTGCTGTCCCTGCTGGTGGCCGGAGTCGCCGACAAGGCGATCGCCTCACAGATGCAGCTGAGCCGGCGAACCGTCCAGCGCCGCATCCAGGGCATGATGGAGCACGCCGGCGCGGCGACCCGCATGCAACTCGCCTGGCAGGCCGCACGCCGCGGATGGCTCTGAGCCGATCCGCCGCCCAAGACCTGTCCGGCCGATCACGGTCGGGGCGGTGAGGCATGATGCCTGGGTGAGCATCATCGTCGAGTTCTTCGTGGCTCCTGATGACGCGTCAGCAGCATTGGCTCTTCAGACCGGCCCGCGACGCGTATTCGAGTCGCTCTCCTTCGGCAACTTCGATGCCGAAGACGCTGTGGTCGAGTGGGAGTGCCTTCTTGCCGGCGGCAGCTTCGAGGAACTCTTCGAAGCCGACGAGCCTCGTTTTGTTGCCGGCCAGGACGATGATGGGTGCGTCGTCTTCGCGATCTCGCCTCGGCTGTCTGCCGCACTCGCCGACGCCGAGCGGTCCGAATTGAAGGATGCGGCTGTCTCGTGGGCGGCGCAGCGCGCGGAGGACGGCGAGGTCATCGACACGGAGATCGCCGAAGCGATCCTGAGTGATCTGGCCGCTCTCGTCGGCAGCGCCCGACGCCAGGGCCAGGGCGTTTACTGCTGGGTCGCGTAGGGCTTCACGTTCAGAGCCAGATCGCGACAGAGGCCGCGGTGGCGATGCCGAGGAAAGCGTAGCCGCGCTTGTCGTAGCGAGTGGCGATGGTCTTCTCCGGGATCGAATGGCGGATGCCCCGCCGTCGCAGGTACTCGCGAACGTGACCGTTGCTGTACGCCTTGCCGGCCGCGCGGCTCTCCGGCTTCAAGTAAGCGCCGCCTACCCATGTGAAGTGAGTGCTCCGTTGGCCGGGCACACCGCTGACCCGGATTCCTGCCGCGCCCCCCGGTCGGCGGCAGCGCGGTGTCTTCCTGGCACAGGTGCGCCATGGCGCAGGTGCGCCATCCACAGCCCATTGCTGGAGAGGGAGGGTGCCTCCATGATCCAAACCACCTCCCGTTCTTCCATCCTTTTGGGGGCTCTCCTTGCCCAAAAAGCCCGCCTACAGACGAGGGTTGTCGGCCGCCACCGTGGTCGCCGCCCTGTGCCTCGGGACCGTATCGGCCACAGCCGCCGCGCCCGCAGACCCCGTCACGTCCGTGGCCGCCGGAACCGCACACCTGTCACCCGGTGGCGGCCTCCACACCGTCACGCTGATCACCGGCGACAAAGTGACGATGGGTACCACCGCCGACGGCACCGTGGTCCGGTCCTTCGAAGCCGCGAACGGCGCGACTTCAGGCTTTCACCGCGCCGTCATCGACGGTGCGACGTACGTGTATCCGGACGCCGTCCTGCCCTATGTCAGCGCCGGAAAGCTGGACAAACAGCTGTTCAACGTCACCGGGCTGATCGCCGGGGGCTACGACGACGCTCATGCCTCACGGCTGCCGCTCATCGTGAACTACACCGACGCCGCCGCCAAGTTCCGGACCCGCCCGAAGGTGGCAGGTTCGAGCGTCGTCCGCCGCCTGGACAGCATCCAGGGTGCCGCTCTCACGCAGAGCCGCAAGCAGGCCCCGGCGTTCTGGTCCGCGCTGACCCGCGGCCCCGGCGCGACAGCCCGCTCGGCCGCGACGCCGGCATTCGCGGGCGGTATCGCCAAGGTCTGGCTCGATGCCAAGGTGAAGGCCGATCTGGCCGACTCGACCGCCCAGATCGGCGCGCCGCAGGTCTGGGCGGAGGGGAACACCGGCAAGGGCGTCAAGGTCGCGGTACTCGACACCGGCGTGGACGCCGAACACCCGGACCTGGCCGGGCAGATCGACACCAGCAGCAGCTTCGTCCCCTACGAGGAGGACGTCGCCGACTACAACGGTCACGGCACCCACGTGGCCTCGACCATCGCGGGGACCGGCAGCGCCTCCGACGGCAAGGAGCGAGGCGTCGCCTCCGGTGCCCAGCTGGCCGTCGGCAAGGTGCTGGACTCCGAAGGCAGGGGCCAGGAGTCCTGGATCATCGCGGGCATGGAGTGGGCGGCCCGGGACCAGCACGCCAAGATCATCAGCATGAGCCTGGGTGGTGGCGGCGACGCCACCGACCCCATGAGCCAGACCGTCGACCGCCTCAGCCACGACACCGGTGCGCTGTTCGTCGTCGCGGCGGGCAACGGCGGCCGGCACGCCATCAGCAGCCCGGGCGCCGCGGACGCCGCGCTGACCGTCGGGGCCGTCGACGGCCAGGACCAGCTGGCCGACTTCTCCAGCCAGGGCCCGCGTGACGGCGACTCCGGGCTGAAGCCCGAACTCACCGCACCCGGCGTCGACATCGTCGCGGCACGCTCGCACTACAGACGGGGTGCCGGCTACTACACGACGATGAGCGGCACATCGATGGCCACGCCGCACGTCGCGGGCGCCGCCGCGCTGCTGGCCTGCGAGCACCCCGACTGGACCGGCTCGCAGCTGAAGGAAGCACTGGTCAGCAGCGTCAAGGCGACCCCGTCGTACACGCCGTACCAGGCGGGCGCCGGCCGGCTGGACGCGTCAGCGGCGGTGCACGCCACGGTCTTCGCCACCGCGAGCGCCTACTCCGGCTTCCACACCTGGCCCCCGAAGGCGGGAGAGACCGACGTCCAGAAGGTGACGTACACCAACGTCGGTGACGACCCGGTCAGCCTCCGCCTGGCGGTCGACGGCACCGTACCGGCGGGGCTGTTCACCCTCTCCGACGACCGGATCACCGTTCCCGCGCGCGGCACCACCTCGCTCGACCTGACCGCGCACCTGGACCTTCTGCCGGCCGATCAGCCGGTCAGCGCCATGGTCACCGGCACGGACAGCGACGGAAAGGTGCGAGCCCGGACCCTGATCGGCGGCGCGAGGGAGGGGCAGCGGCAGAACCTGACCGTCGTCGCGAAGAACCGGTCCGGCCGGCCGCTGTCCGGCAGGGTCGTCCTCACCGCCGAGCACCTCTTCACGGTCATGGACCTCGACGAGTCCGGCACCGGCACGACGCGGCTGCCGGTAGGCGACTACAGCGGATGGCTCATCTCCGACGTGGAGGGGGCCAACGGGCCGCACTCACGCGGCATGGCCCTGCTCGCCTTCAACGACGTGCAGTTGGACCAGGACCGCACCGTCACCCTGGACGGCCGCAAGACCCGGCAGATCCTGGCACACGTACCGAAGCAGACCACCGCGGTCGCACCGCGCCTGGACGTGCACCGGTCGTTCACCGACAGCCTGGTCGAGACCTCCATGCTGCCCAACGATTCCTACGACAGCATCTGGGCGCTGCCGACCGGCGAGAAGGTCACCGCCGGCGAGTTCGAGTTCGGTGCCCGCCTCCGCCTCGAACAGCCGGCGCTGACCGTGGACACGGCGTCGAAGAGTTACGCCGACCCGCTGGTCAAGCGCGCGGCCAAGCCGCTGCCGGCCGGCACCCGGACGCTCACCGCGGTCTACGCCGGCGACGGCACCGCACAGGAGCTCGCCGGCCAGGACGTGCGCGGCAAGGCCGTGGTCGTCGAGGGCAGCAGGACGGCCGGTATCAAGGCACAGGCGGAGGCCGCCGCGGCCTCGGGCGCCCGGCTGCTCCTGGTCGTCAACACCGGCACCGGCCGGCTGCAGCCCTGGGACGAGACTCCCTGGAGTCCCCAGAGCCCGGCCCCGCTGACCGTGGCGACCCTCAATGCCGACCAGGGCGCCGACCTCATCGGCGCGCTCCGGCACGGATCCGTCAGGCTGAACGTCACCTCGCACCCCACCACCGACTACCTCTACGACGTGGTGCACCACTGGTCCGGCGCGGTCCCGGCGGACCCGACCTGGCGGGAGGAGCACAAGGAACTCGGCAAGGTGGACGTCTCGTTCCGCAACTACCGACCGGGCAAGGCGTTGGAGTTCCGCGCCGACGTCTGGCGGGGCTGGGCCGTCGGCAACCAGGTCACCGCTCCCGCCCAGGGCGAGCGGACCGACTGGGTCACCTCCGGCGCCGCCTGGCTGGACGACGCCTTCATCCAGGGCGAGACCGGACAGCACTCCATCGACGCCCTCCACTACCCGGCGCGCAAGACCGGCAAGGCCAGCTGGTTCGGACCGATCCAACGACCCCGGATGGGCCCCATGGGCTACCAGCCGGTGCGCTACCTCGACACCATGTACATCACAGCCCCCGGCTGGGGCGACTCCGGGGCAGGACACGTGGGCGAAGCCAACGCCAACTTCGACGTCAAGGACTGGATGGCGCTCTACCAGGGCGACCAGCAGCTCGACTGGGGCAACGCCGAGTGGCTGCAGGTCCCCGCACTCGCCCCGGGACGGCTGCCCTACCGGCTGACGGTCGACAACGACCGGGGAACCTGGGCCAACCCCTACTCGACGCACACCCTGACCGAGTGGAACTTCACCTCGGCGGCCACCGGGACCGAGTCGGTCGAGTCCCTTCCCCTGATCCAGCTCGACTACGGTGTGGACACCGACACGGCTGGCCGAGCCGATCGGCGTGCCGAGCTGACGGTGACGGCCTCGCACCTGCCCGGCACGACCGCCGCCATCGGGACACCGTCCCTGGAGGTCTCCTACGACGACGGCAACACCTGGCACACGAGCGACCTGACCCGCACCGGTGACGGATGGCGGACCGCCCTGAACGCACCGGAATCGGCGGACTTCGCCACCCTCCGGGCCACCGCCCGGGACGACGCCGGGAACACCGTCTCCCAGACGATCACCCGGGCCTTCGGACTGCGGTGACATCAACGAAGGGATGATCAACCGGGCGGGGCTCAGTCGACGGCCCCGCCCGGCCACCGTGCCCGCCACCTTCATGGCTGCCGGGCACCGGCCCGCGCGGCCCGGACGCGACGCTCGCTCGACGTGAGGTCGTCGTCCGGGCCGTCCGCGGTCAGAACAGGACCTGCTCCTCGCGCCACGGAATGGGCCTGTGTGCGTCGGTTGTCACTTGGCGTAGACCTCGAACTCGCCGAGAGCCCAGCCGTAATCGGGCGCCGGCCGGCCCGTCTTGGCGGACACCCATTTGCTGACGGCGAGTTGCACGTAACGGGCTTGTGTGGGTTCGACCGTGTAGGTATGCGGCTGCCCGCAGCGCGTCACGCCGTGATCGGCGCAGCCGGTCGTGCCGCCGGAGTCCGATTCACGGGCGACGGTGGTCCAGTTGGTGCCGTCCTTCGAGGTCTTGATGTCGTAGCTGACCGGGTAGTTCTCCCAGTCCGGGGTGACGGTCGTCCGTCCGACAGTGGTGACGCGGCCCAGGTCGACCTGGAGGCTCCACGGCGCGCCGGTGGTCGACTGCGCCATCGACGAGAGGCTGCCGTCGACGGCGTTCTCCGAGGGCTTGCCCCACTCACGTGCGGGCGTTCCGTTGATCATCTTGACCGGCTTGAAGTGGGCGAGGTCCGGGGCCGGCGGCGGCGTCGAAGCCCCCCAGGCCTGCGGCGCCTCGTTCATGGTGAAGTCGAGCCGTCCGCCGCCCATCAGGGCCTTGTGGCTCAGGAACGGCTTGGCGATGCTCTTGCCGTTCAGCTTCAGCGCCTGCACGTAGGGGCGGGATGCCGCGTGGGGAGACGTGATGACCAGCGGGCGGTGTGCGCCGGGGAGATTCAGCGTGACCTTGTCGAAGAAGGGGCTGCCCACCGCGTACTGGCCGGAGGCCGGGTTGACCGGGTAGAAGCCCATCGCGGAGAACAGGTACCAGGCCGACATCTGGCCGCAGTCCTCGTTGCCGGACAGACCGTCAGGCGCGTTCCGGTAGTTCGAGTTGGCGATCTGCCGCACCAGCTCCTGGGTACGCCAGGGCCGGCCCGCGTAGTCGTACAGGTACGGGATGTGGTGGCTGGGCTCGTTGGTGTGGTTGTTGTGGCCGCCGGCGAAGTAGCGGTCGAGCCAGGAGGCGAACTCGGCCTTGCCTCCCTTGAGTGCCATCAGGCCGGGCACATCATGGAGGACGTCGTTGGTGTACACCCACTC
This sequence comes from Streptomyces olivochromogenes, assembly GCF_021538895.1. Lineage (GTDB taxonomy): Bacteria > Actinomycetota > Actinomycetes > Streptomycetales > Streptomycetaceae > Streptomyces > Streptomyces olivochromogenes_A. The sequence goes on from NZ_JADDRL010000054.1 coordinate 9,696, forward strand.
ATCGCCCTCGGTCCAGGCACCGTCGGCCCAGGACCCGTCGAGCTTGCGCGCCTGCATGAGGCCGGTCGCGGTGTTGTACAGATTCTTGTAGTTCTTGCTGCGCTTCAGGAAGTACTCGGCGTCGGCGGTCTTGCCCACCGCCTTGGCGACCTGCGCGACGGCGTAGTCCTCGTAGGCGAAGTCCAGGGTCCGGGTGCCCGCTTCCGCCGTGCGGTCGGCCGCGACCCAGCCGTTCTTCTTGTACCAGGTCAGGCCGGCCCTGGCCTCGACGGGAGTGCCCTCCTGACGGTCTCCGTACCAGAGTGTGGTGTCGTCGTCCGGCGGCGTCATCGCGTCCTTGCGGACCGCCTGGTAGGCGAGGTCGCGGTCGAAGCCGTGGAATCCCTTGACGATGTCCTCCGCGATCACCGAGTCGGCGCTCGTGCCCTCCATGATGTTGGTCTCGGTGATGTTCTTCCACAGCGGGAGCCAGCCGCCCTGTTTGTAGTCCTGCAGCATCGAGGTGACCAGGTCGTTGACGCGCTCGGGCGCGAACATGGTGAGGAACGCGTTCTGCGCCCGGAACGTGTCCCACAGCGAATACCCGGTGTAGCTCACTCCCTTGTGGACCTTGTCGTCGTAGGCGCTGTAGTAGCGACCGTGCTCGGACATCTCCGACGGGTACTGCAGTGCGTGGTACATGCCGGTGTAGAACGTCGCGAGCTGGTCGTGCGTGCCGCCGTTGATGCCTACCCGGTCGAGCTTCTCGGCCCACGCCGCCCTGGTCTTGGCGACCGTCGCTCCGAAGCTCTGGCGGTTGGGGATCTCCTGGTCGAGGTTGGCCCGCGCCTGCTCGACCGAGATGAACGAGGTGGCGATCCGCACGTGGACGGTCACGGTGCCGGCGGGGAACCGTACATACCCCGAGACGTTCTGGTCAGTGCGGTCGGCGTCGCCTTCGTACTGCGTCGCGCCGGTCGCCGTGCCGTAGTCGGCGAAGGCGGTGTCGAAGCGCGCCACGAAGTAACCCTTGAAACCTGGCGCCTTGAACGGGCCGAGCTTGTTGTCCTGACGGTCCGGGTTGTAGCCGGTGATCTCCCGCCTGGCGGGGTTCACATGCACCTTTCCAGTGGTTCCGGAACGGATCGCCTGCATCACGAAGTTGGTCGCCGCACCACGGGGGTAGGTCAGCCGCAGGAAGCCGACCCGGGAGGTCGCGGTGAGCTCGGCGCGCAACGTCTGGCCGGGCGCCGGGTGCATGTTCACGGTGTACTTCTCGGGCGAGGCCGTCTCATCGCTGTGGCTGTAGGGCAGGCCGCGGTCGGCCGCAGCCGTCTTGACGGCACCGACGCCCGGCATGCCGACCGTGTACCCGGAGTCCCCCATCCAGATCGCGGGCTGGTGCGTACCGATGAAGCCGGTGATCTTCGGGTCGTTGAGGCGATAGGGCAATCCGCTGACGTAGTTCTCGCGGGTCATGGGCGACCATCGCGTCATCGCGAAAGGGGGCGCCGTGCTGGGAATCATGCCCCCGTACTCGGTGTCACTGTCGCCCGTCGTCCCGATGAACGGGTCGACCTTGTCCACGTTGGACGCACTCGTCGAGACGCTCTGAGGCTCCGCAACCGCCGGGCCCGGCCCACCGATTGGGGGAATGAACGATGCGAGCAGCACGAGGAGAATCAGGGCTGCCCACCACAACGGCGCCCGCCAGGGCCGCGTTTCATGCCAGGCAGGGGCTGCTCGTCTCGACGAGGCGAGGCCAACTCGGGTACGCATCATGCCTCCGCGTAGGGAGAAGAAGGGGGTGGAGTGCGACAAGCCCTGACAACGTTGTCACTCCCTGGAACGGGCGTCATTATTCCGTGCGCGTGAACGTTTGGTGAAGGGGTCGGCGCAGCGAAATTCTTCATGCGGGTGAGCTACTCCGCCAGAACTGGCAAGGCCGGTCTGCTTGTTGGGGCAAGCTCGCGAGTGACCGTGCTTCCGTCAGGCTGTGCCGCAAAGAAGATGGGTGCAGCCGGGACTCCGACTCACCCAGACCGATCGTCGGCACGAGCGACGGCCGCGAGGCCGCCCCGCCGCCCGTGCCGCTTGCCGGTCGGCTGTGGGCTCGTTCCCCGCGGCCCAAAAGGGGACTCCCCGAGAAGCGCCATGGCTTCTCGGGGAGGACAGGCGGCCGTAGGCCGGTCCCTCAGGCATGGAGCGGCCATCCGGCCCGGGCGCTCCCCGGCGTCAGGTTCCGGGGCGCGGTCCGGGCCGACGGAGGGCCACCTGTCGGCTCACGGCTCCTGGCACACCTGCTGTTACGACGTGAAGCGGGTGCGCCAGAAGCGGACACACGGCATCCACGCAACCGATAGGGGCGCGCAGAGGCAGCCGGTGTTACTTGGTGAGGGCGGACAGCTTGGGGTCGCTCGCGTAGGCCTCCGCCGCGTTCTGCTTGGTCACGATGACCGGCGGGAGGAGGTAGGCGGGGACGACCTTGGTGCCGTTGTTGTACGACTTGGTGTCGTTGATCTGCGGCTTGGCGCCCTTCTGCAGAGACTTGACCATGTTCACGGTCTCGGCGACGAGCTTGCGGGTGTCCTTGTTGATGGTCGAGTACTGCTCACCGGCCATGATCGACTTGACCGACTCGACCTCGGAGTCCTGGCCGGTGACGACCGGGACGGGCTTGCCGGCACCCTTCACCGACGTGATGATCGCGCGGGCGAGGGTGTCGTTCGGCGACAGGACGCCGTCGAGCTTCTTGGCGCCGTGGTAGGTCGAGGTCAGCAGCGAGTCCATGCGCTGCTGCGCGTTCTCGGCCTTCCAGCCCTGGATCGCGGTCTGCTTGATGTCCTTCTGGCCCGATCCGACAACGATGTCACCCTTGTCGATCAAGGGCTTGAGCACGCTCATCGCGCCGTCGAAGAAGACCTTGGAGTTGTTGTCGTCCGGCGAGCCGGAGAACAGCTCGACCGTCCAAGGACCCTTCGGCTTCTTCGCCTTCATGCCGTCCAGGAGGGCCTGTCCCTGCAACTGGCCGACCTTGAAGTTGTCGAACGCGACGTAGTAGTCGACGTCGGGCGTGTTGGTGATGAGCCGGTCGTACGCGATGACGGTCGCGCCGGCCTGCCTGGCCTGGGCCACCTGGGTGGAGAGCTGCGAGGCGTCGGTCGCGCCGATGACGATGACCTTCGCGCCCTTGGTGACCATGGAGGAGATCTGGGCCTGCTGGTCGGCGACGGCGGTCGAGGCGCCCGCGTACTGAACGTCGGCCTTGAAGCCCGCCTGCTTGAGGCCGTTGGTGAACAGGTCTCCGGCGAGCACCCAGTTCTCCGAGGTCTTCGCCGGCAGCGCGACACCGATGAGGGCGTCCTTGTCGAAGCCCTTGGCGTCGCCGCCGCTGCTGGTCGACCCCTCGCGGTCGTTGGAGCATGCGGTGCCCAGGGCGAGCAGTGCGACGGCGCCGACTGCGGCGATGCCTCTGGTGATGATTCTGCGCATGGTGAGATGGGCCTTTCTTGCCGTGGTGCTGGAGTGTCGAGCGCCGTGGAGTGCGGTGCTGTGGGTGATGAGTTGACGGCCGTCCCGCGAGGGGAGTTTTCGGTCAGCCGGCGACCGGGGCCTTGTCGGGGTCGGAGGCGGGAGCCGGTTGGTCGGCCGCGTTGGCCGACTGTTCCTGCCGGAAGGGACGCATCAGCGTTCCGATGATCGAGAAGCGACCCTGCCGCTTGCTGTAGACGTCGAACGCGACGGCGAGGAGGAGGACCAGGCCCTTGATGATCTGAACCATGTCGGAGCCGACGCCTTCGAGCTGCAGACCGTTGTTGAGCAGGGCCATGACGAGGCCGCCGACGATCGAGCCGCTGATGGTGCCGAGGCCGCCGGAGACCGCCGCGCCGCCGATGAAGACAGCTGCGATGGCGTCGAGTTCCCAGCTCAGACCGTCCTGCGGTCCGGAAGCCGCGGAGCGCGCGACGAAGATCATGCCGGCCAGTGCGGCCAGGACCGACATGTTCATCATGACCATGAAGTTGACCCGCTTCAGCTTCACGCCCGACAGCTCGGCCGCGCGGGCGTTGCCGCCGACGGCGTAGATGTGCCGGCCGCCGATGGTGTTGCGGGTGTAGTACGAGTACGCGAGCACCAGGACGATCAGGATGATGCCCGAGATCGGCAGGCTGGTGCCGATGCGGCCGCCGGCGAAGCGCAGCGTCGCGAAGACGATGACGCCCAGCATCACGGCCAGTCGGAGCACAGTGATCCACACGGGGGCGACGTCGGCGTTCATCTCGCGCCGGGTCTGCCGCGCCTTCCACTCGCGCCACACCATGCCGGCGCAGGCCGCCAGGCCGAGCAGCAGGGTCAGGTTGTTGTATCCGGTGTCGGGTCCCACCTCGGGCAGGAAGCCGGCACCGATCTTGCGGAAGCCCGCGGGGACCGGCACGGTGTCGGCGTTGCCGATGTACTGGTTGCCGCCGCGGAACAGCATCATGCCGGCCAGGGTCACGATGAACGCCGGGACCCCCACGTAGGCGACCCAGAATCCCTGCCAGGCGCCGATCGCCGCGCCGACGACCAGGCCCAGCAGGATGCCCACCGGCCATGGGAGTGAGTGTTCCTGCATCGCCTTGGCCACCACGATGCCGGTGAACGCCGCGACGGAGCCGACCGAGAGGTCGATGTGTCCGGCGACGATCACCATCAGCATGCCGACGGCCAGGATCAGGATGTAGGAGTACTGACTGACGACCGCGATGAGGTTGCCGGAGGTCAGCGTCAGGCCTCCGGTCCAGATCTGGAACAGCAGGACGATCGCCACCAGGGTGAAGATCATGCCGAACTGGCGGGCGTTGGAGGTCGTGCCCCCGAAGAGGTTCTTCTGCAGGTCTTTTATTCGGCTCATGAGGTCGGGCTCTTCTTCGTAGCGGTCATCTGCTTCATGAGGAGTTCCGGGTCGGCGTCGCGCCGGGCGACCTCGCCGGTGATGGTGCCCTCGAACACCGTGTAGATGCGGTCGCACAGGCCGATGAGCTCCGGCAGCTCCGAGGAGATGACGATGACGCCCTTCCCCTGGCCGACGAGCCGCTGGATGATCCCGTAGATCTCGTACTTGGCGCCCACGTCGATGCCGCGGGTCGGCTCGTCCAGGATCAGCAGGTCCGGGTCGGTGAACATCCACTTCGCCAGAACGACCTTCTGCTGGTTGCCGCCGGAGAGCTTCACGACGCCCTCGTCGACGCTGGGGGTCTTGATCCTGAGGCTGTCGCGGTACTCCTCGGCGATGCGGTGCTCGCTCACCGGATCGATGACCCCGCGCTTGGCGATCTTCGGCAGTTTCGCGGCGACCATCGAGGTCTTGATGTCGTCCAGCAGGTTCAGCCCGATCGACTTGCGGTCCTCACTGACGTAGGCGAGGCCGTGCCGGATGGCGGCCGACACCGACTTCAGCTGGATCTCCTCGCCGTCCTTGTAGACCCGTCCGGAGAGGTAGGTGCCGTAGGAGCGCCCGAACAGGCTCATCGCCAGTTCCGTGCGACCCGCGCCCATGAGTCCGGCGAACCCGACGATCTCGCCGCGCCGCACGTTGAAGGACGAGCCTTTGCACACCAGCCGCTCGTCGGAGTTCGGGTGGCGCACCGTCCAGTCGTGGACCTCGAAGAAGACCTCGCCGATGTCGGGCGTGTGGTCGGGGAACCGGCTGCTGAGCTCACGGCCGACCATGCCGCGCACGATTCGGTCCTCGTTGACGCCGTCGGCCTTGACGTCGAGGCTCTCGATGGTGCGTCCGTCGCGCAGGATCGTGATGGTGTCGGCGACCGCTTCGATCTCGTTCAGCTTGTGCGAGATGATGATCGAGGTGATGCCGCGCTCCCGGAAGCCGCGCAACAGATCGAGCAGGTGGCGGGAGTCGTCCTCGTTCAGAGCCGCGGTCGGCTCGTCGAGGATGAGCAGCTTCACGTCCTTGGAGAACGCCTTGGCGATCTCCACGAGCTGCTGCTTGCCGACGCCGATGTCCTTGATCAGGGTGTCGGGGTCCTCCCGGAGCCCGACCTGCTCCAGCAGTTCCAGTGCCCGCAGCTGGGCGGCCTTCCAGTCGATCGCGCCCCGCCTGCGCGGCTCGTTCCCGAGGAAGATGTTCTCGGTGATCGACATGCCCGGCACCAGGGCCAGTTCCTGATGGATGATGACGATCCCGGCCTGCTCACTGGCCCGGATGTCCTGGAACCGGACCTCGTCGCCCCGGTAGAGGATGTCACCCGCGTAACTCCCGTGCGGGTGCACACCGCTGAGCACCTTCATCAAGGTGGACTTGCCGGCGCCGTTCTCCCCGCAGATCGCGTGGATCTCGCCCTCCCGCACGACCAGGTTGACGTCGGCGAGCGCCTTGACCCCGGGAAAGGTCTTCGTGATCGACCGCATCTCCAGCAGGGTCGGGGCCTGCGTCATGAGCGGGTCTCCGTACTGCTGAGACCGTCGCGACGGCCGGGCCCCGAGGCCTCGGGGATGTGGCATTTCGTGGACATCAGCCTGCCTCCGATGGCACTGCACGCAGCGCAGTGCCTCCATGTCCGTCCTGTTACGTCTGCGTGCCCGGACATTAAATCCATTTGTTTTACTAGGTCAATGGCTCGTGACGATATGGTTATCCGTAGCGACAGAGAGGACCGCAGGTGCGGCAGGCAGGAACCAACCTCCCCAAGGTCGGGCGCTACAACCGGGCGGTCGTCCTGGACCAGATCCAGCTCGCCGACGGCATCAGCAGGATCGAGATCGCCCAGCTGACCGGCCTCACCCCGCAGACGGTTTCGGGCATCGTGCGGCGCCTGCTCGACGAGGGCATCGTGCGGGAGGACGGCGCCAGCCGGGTCGCCAGTGGCGGGAAGCCCCGCACCACACTGCGGCTCAACGCCGACGCGGGCAGCGCCGTCGGACTCCACTTCGACCCTGTCGAACTCACCTGCGCCGTCGTCGACCTCACGGGACGGCCCCTGGTCGTCAAGAAGCGCCCCACACCTGCCGCCACCGACCCCTCCCACGTCGTGACGGCCATGGCCGAGCTCGTCGCCGACGTGCTGGCCGAAGCGGATGTGCCGCACAGCAGGATCCTCGGACTGGGACTGGCCGCCCCAGGGCCGATCGACCAGGAGCTGGGCATGATCGTCACTCCGCCCCAGCTCGCACACTGGACTCGTGTGCCTCTGCAAAGCATGCTCAGTGAAGCCACCGGTCTGCCGGTCACACTCGACAACGACGCCACCGCGGCCGCGATCGGCGAGCGCTGGTCCGGTGCGGGCAAAGGCGTGGCGAACTTCGCCTACTTCTTCTTCGGTACCGGCATCGGCGGCGGCCTCATCCTCAACCACCAGGTCTACAGGGGAGGTTCGCTCAATGCCGGAGAGTTCGGCCACTCCAGCGTGCTGCCCGACGGACCGGAGTGCTACTGCGGCAACAGGGGCTGCTTGGAACGGCTCGTCAACCCCTCGGCGATCGTCGCCGAAGTACACCGTCGGCTCGCCGCCGACTCGGGCGACAGCAGTGTGCTGTCGCAATCCTTCGCCAAGGATCCCGCCTCGGTCGACCACGCCGCGATCCGGCTGGCCGCGGCGGCCGGAGATCCCGTGGCAACCGCGGTCATCGACGAAGCCGCGGAACACGTCGCCTCGGTCGCGGTCAGCATCGCCAACTTCATCGACGTCGACCTGATCGTGCTCGGCGGCCACGGCATACAGCACGTGGAATCCCGGTACGTCGACATCGTCGCCGCCGCACTGGCCACCCGACCGCTGGCCCGGAGCATCCGGGTCGTCCAGGTCGAGGCGTCCCCACTCGGAACCGACGGCGCCGTCGTCGGCAGCGCCGCACTCGTCCTGCACGCCGCGTACTCACCGCAGCTGTCGGCACTTCTCGCACACTGAGCCGAGTACGGGGCCGACTCGCGCACCAACCTCACCAGGTTGCCGAACTGCTCCTCAGCGCCGCCCTTGCCCCGCAGACGGCAGCGGCGACGAACCCACACGGGGCCCGCCACCGACTGTCGGCTACTGGCGTCACACCACGCCGAAGCCCGCCAGGGCGCACCTGGCGGGACTCCACATTTGTCGCAGCGACTACGCGACCCCACTCGATCCAGCCGCGTAGCGCGCCCGGAGCGCTACCGCGAGACCGGAGGCCTCCTCGACGCTGTCATCGACGGTGACCTCCCATGAGCCGCTGCGTCCGGTCGGATGTTCACCTCGACCTGAACTGCGACTCCCGCAAGGACATAGCCTGCAACGCCCTGGACCTCTACTTGATCTTGTGTTTGCGTCGCGTGCACGACCGATTTTGACTGGCCGTCAGCGGACGCGGGATGGCCACCGCACTGCCACGGACGGCTCCGACCGCCCGTTTCACGCATGCTCCTCCGCGACCCCACCGACCAATTCACCCGTCATCACGACGGCCCGCTGCCTGAGCGACAACGCCGAGGTGGACGCCAGTCAGAGACCGGGAGTCATGTCCGAGGAAAGGCGGGACAGGATCCGGGGCGCAGGCCGCTCTGTGGCGCCAGATGGGCACGCTCCAAAGTCACCCCTGCGCCTCTCCCCCAGATTCCTCCCCGCCGGGCAGCCCCACCGGACGCCGCCCCCGGGGCTGTTGCGGCTCGGGACGGGCGGGTACGGGTGGGACCGGGCGGTCCACCGGGGCGTCGGTGGATACAGTCAGGGGCTCACCGTGGTGCACCAGTTCCAACGGCTCGCCTTCCACCAGGACATAGCGCGCGTGGGACGGGCCGATGTCCACTCTCAGGCGGCGTCCGCGCACCGTCACCGTGAACGCCACCCGGGACAGCGCTTCGGGCAGGCGTGGCGCGAAGCCCAAGCGGTCCAGTTCCCCGTTCTCCCCGACGTGCCGGCGCATGCCGCCGAAGCCGCCGACCAGCGCGATCCAAGTGCCGGCGAGCGAAGCGATGTGCAGTCCGTCGCGGGTGTTGTGCTCCAGGTCCTCCAGGTCCATCAGCGCAGCCTCGCCGAGGTACGCGTAGGCCAGCCGCAGATGCCCGGTCTCGGCGGCCAGGGCCGCCTGGCAGCACGCCGACAGGGAGGAGTCGCGGACGGTGAACGCCTCGTAGTAGGCGAAGTTGCGTGCCTTCTGCTGGTCGGTGAACTCGTTCGGGCACACCATCATCGCGAGCACCACGTCGGCCTGCTTCACCACCTGTTTGCGGTACAGGTCGAAGTAGGGATAGTGCAGGAGCAGCGGGTAGTTCTCGGGCGGGGTCGCGTCGAAGTCCCAGTGCTGGAAGCGGGTGAATCCGGCCGACTGTTCGTGGACGCCCAGGGCTTCGTCGTACGGCATCGCCATACGGCTCGCGGCGTCCCGCCAGGCAGCCGTCTCCTCGTCGTCGACGCCGAGTTCCTCGGCCCGGTCGGGGTGGCGCGTGGCCGCGTCCGCCGCGGCCAGCAGGTTCTGCCGGGCCATCAGGTTGGTGTAGAGGTTGTCCCGGGCGATGGCGCTGTACTCGTCCGGTCCGGTGACCCCATCGATGTGGAAGACGCCTTCCGCGTCGTGGTGACCGAGGGAGCGCCACAGGCGGGCGGTCTCCACCAGGAGCTCCAGCCCCTCGGCGCGCTCGAATTCCTCGTCGCCGGTCGCCGTGACGTACCGGTCCGCGGCGATGGCGATGTCGGCGTTCACGTGGAAGGCCGCCGTTCCGGCCGGCCAGTAGGCCGAACATTCGGCTCCGTTGATGGTCCGCCAAGGAAAGGTCGCGCCCGCAAGCCCCAGCTGACGCGCCCGGTCCCGAGCCGCCGGCAAAGTCCGGTGCCGCCACCTCAGTGCCGGGGCGACGGTCTGAGGGGCGGTGTACGTGAGCACCGGCAGCACGTAGGACTCGGTGTCCCAGAAGGAATGCCCGTCGTACCCGGTTCCGGTCAGTCCCTTCGCCGGGATCGCCCGCTCCTCCCCGCGGGCGGCCGCCTGGAGCACGTGGAACAGGGCGAACCGCACCGCCTGCTGGATCTGCGCGTCCCCCTCCACCTCGACGTCCGCGCCGGCCCAGAACTCGTCCAGGTAGGACCGCTGTTGGGCGACCAGTCCGTCCCAGCCGGCGCTGACGGCGGCCGCCACCGCCCCGTCGACCTGGTCGTGCACCGCAGGCAGCGAGCGCTGCCCGGACCACCCGTAAGCGACGAACTTGACCAGCCGCAGCCGCTGTCCGGGGGCCAGATCCGCGGTCACCGTCAGGCGGCTGACGTCCGGCTCGCTCTGCGCCGTCCACCGTGTGCCCTTGGGCCCTTCGATGAGATGGTCGGCCGCCGCTCCCACCCGCAGTACGCTGCGCTCGGTGCAATGCACGAGCCGCAGCCGGGTGTCCTGGGCGAAGTGTTCCTCAGCCGTCAGCGGTGACCGGGTCACCGCGGCGACCCGCGGGTCTCCCTCGGTGTGCGGCAGTTGTTCGTTGGCGACGAGTTCGGACTGCACGGCCACGGTCACCGGGCCGTCGGTCGGCTCGACCTCGTACATGACCGCGGCCACCGCCCGTTGGGTGAAGGACACCAGACGCTGCGAGGTGATGCGGACCGTGCGGCCACCGGGCGTGGTCCACCGCGCGGTTCGGCTGAGCACACCGGAGCGGAAGTCCAGGACCCGCCCGTGCTCCAGCAGTCGGCCGTAGCGCAGATCGCACGGGTGATCGTCCACCTGCAGCCGGATGATCTTGCCGTCGGTGACGTTGATCATCGTCTCGCCGGTCTCGGGATAGCCGTAGCCCGCTTCCGCGTACGGCAGTGGGTTCCGCTCGTAGACGCCGTTGAGGTAGGCGCCGGGCAGTCCGTGGGGCTCGCCCTCGTCGAGGTTCCCGCGCCACCCGATGTGCCCGTTGGACAGGGCGAACACCGACTCGCTCTGCGCGAGCACCTCCAGGTTCAGCTCGGTCTCTCGCAGGCACCACGGCTCGACCGTGAAACTGGGATGGGTGATCACGACGACTCCAGAAGTTCGGCCAGGTCCCGCACGACCACGTCCGCCCCGTGCGCCCTCAGCTGCTCCGCCTGGCCCACCCGGTCCACCCCCACCACCACACCGAAGGCTCCGGCCCGCCCCGCCTCCACACCGGCCAGGGCGTCCTCGAACACGGCGGCCGCGCCCGGCTCCACGCCCAGGACCCGGGCCGCTTCCAGGTAGGTGTCCGGGGCGGGTTTCCCGCGCAGGTCGCGTTCGTGCGCGACCACTCCGTCGATCCGTTCCTCGAACATGTCCTCGATGCCGGCTGCCACGAGTACGTCCCGGCAGTTCGCGCTGGACGACACCACCGCGCGCCGCAGACCGGCTTCCCGCGCCGCGGTGACGAACCTGACCGAGCCCTCGTACGGCTCCACCCCCTCCTCACGGATCCGGCGCAGCACCAGGTCGTTCTTGCGTGTGCCCAGCCCGTTCACGGTCTCCGCCTGCGGCGGGTCGTCCGGCGATCCCTCGGGCAGACGCACCCCGCGTGCGGCGAGAAAGGTGCGGACCCCGTCCTCGCGGGGCCGCCCGTCCACGTATTCGTCGTAGTCGACGACAGCGTCGAAGGGAACGAACGGAGTTCCCTCGCGTGCCGCGCGCTCGCGGAGATAGCCGTCGAACATCTCCTTCCAGGCCGCCGCGTGCACCTTGGCGGTCTGGGTGAGTACCCCGTCGAGGTCGAACAGGCAGGCACGTACGTGATCAGGAAGCCCGAGCATGCCGTCGAGGCTAGGAGTGTCTTCCGGGCCGCGGTACGCAGACACCGTCCGCCGCGCCGGAAGGAACCCGCTCGGTGGACGCACAGACGGCGACCGGACCAACGCGGCCGCGTGAGTGGATCCGGGCCCCTGTGCTCACTGGTCGGCCGGCAGGCTCCACCGGTACGGCTCGATGAGCTGGTGGATCCGGTCTGGCCCCCAGGAGCCGGGCGCGTACGGCTCGACGGGCGGCGGCTTCTCCAGCAAGGGGGTGGCCGCCTCCCACAGCCGTTCGATGCCGTCCGAGCGCGTGAACAGGGACTGGTCCCCCAGCATGGCGTCCAGGATCAGCCGTTCGTAGCCCTCCAGAGCGTGCACCTCGTTGTAGGAGCCGGCGTACTGGAAGACCATCTCGGCGTTCTCCAGCCGCATCGCGGGTCCGGGTTCCTTGGTGAGGAACCGGGCCGTGATGCTTCCCGGATCGTCGAAGTCGATCACCATTTCGTTGCTGCGCAGGCAGGATCCGTGGCTGACGTCCATGGGGAACATCCGAAGCGCCGGCTCACGGAAGCCCAGGGTGACCACATGCCGGCCCTGGCCGAGGGACTTGCCGGACCGCAGGAAGAAGGGCACGCCGGCCCATCGCCAGTTGTCCAGCTCCACGCGCAGGGCCACGAAGGTCTCGGTGTCCGACTGCGGATCCACTCCCGGCTCCTCGCGGTAGCCCGTGTACTGGCCGCGCACGACGTGGGCCGGGTCCACCGGCCGCAGGGACTGGAAGACCTTCTCCTTCTCGGCCCGCAGCGCGTGGGCCTCCAGCGAGGTCGGGGGTTCCATCGCCACGAACCCCATCAGCTGGAAGAGATGAGTGACGATCATGTCCCGGAAGGTGCCGGTCCCTTCGAAGAAGCGGGCCCGGCCCTCGATACTGATCTCCTCCGGTACGTCGATCTGCACATGGGTGATGTGGTCCCGGTTCCAGATGGGCTCGAAAAGACCATTGCCGAACCTCAGGGCCAGGATGTTGTCCACAGACTCCTTGCCCAGGAAATGGTCGATGCGGAAGATCCGGGACTCGTCGAACACGGAGTGGATCGTGGCGTTCAGGGCCTGGGCCGACGGCAGGTCGGTGCCGAACGGCTTCTCCACGATGACCCGGGCGTCCTCCGCGAGCCCCGTGTCGCCGAGCAGTTGGACGACGGAGGGGAAGGCGACCGGGGGCACCGCCAGGTGGGCGAGCAGGCGCGCCCGGCCTCCGAGCCCCCGCTGCGCCTCCCGTACGGCGGCCAGCAGCGGCTGCGGATCCTCCGGGTCCGCGGCGCCGAAACTGAGTGATTCTTCGAACGCCTGCCACGCCTTGCCCTCCGGTTTCGACCGGCCGAACTCGGTGACCGCCTCGCGAGCGTGAGTACGGAACTCCTCGTCGCTGAGGGCGCCGGCGGCGGGTGACGATCCCACCACACGGTAGTTCTCCGGCATCAGACCGGCGTTGGCCAGGTGGAACAGTCCTGGCAGCAGTTTGCGGCGGACCAGGTCACCGGTCGCGCCGAAGAGCACGATCACATGGTCGTCCGGGCGTGGGGCCGAAGACGCGGACGGCGTCGAGGCCGAGGTCGAGGTCGAGGTCGGAGTCTGCTGCGCCACGATTCAGCCCGCCTTCTCGGCGTGCCCGCCGAACTCGCCGCGCATGGCCGAGAGCAGTTTGTCGGTGAACTCGCCAAGTCCTCGCGAGGCATAGCGCTGGTAGAGGGCGGTGGTGATCACCGGTGCGGGCACGCTCTCGTCGACCGCCGCCAGCACCGTCCAGCGGCCCTCCCCGGAATCGGAGACCCGGCCGGCGAATCCGTCGAGCTCCGGCGACCGGGCCAGCGCGTCGGCGACCAGGTCGACCAGCCAGGAGCCGACCACCGAGCCGCGCCGCCACACCTCGGCGACCTCTGCGGCGTCGATCTCGTAGGAGTAGGCCTCGGGGTCGCGCAGCGGGGCGGTCTCGGCGTCGACCGCGCGGTTGTGTAGTCCCGCGTCGGCGTGCTTGATGATGCTCAGGCCTTCGGCGATGGCGGCCATCATCCCGTACTCCACGCCGTTGTGGACCATCTTCACGAAGTGGCCGGCGCCACTGGGCCCGCAGTGCAGATAGCCGTCGGGGGCGGTGCCGGTCGTGGCGGTCCGGCCGGGGGTGGGCTCGGCACTGCCGGCGCCCGGGGCGATCGTGCGCAGCAGGGGGTCGAGGCGCTGGACGGCGTCCCTCTCTCCGCCGACCATCAGGCAGTATCCGCGCTCCAGGCCCCAGATGCCCCCGGAGGTGCCGCAGTCCACGTAGTACACACCGAGCGGCGCGAGTTGCCGGGAGCGGGTGATGTCGTCCCGGTAGTAGGAGTTGCCGCCGTCGATCACGATGTCGTCGGGGACGAGTAGGTCGGCCAGTTCGTCGACCGTGCGCTGCACCACGCCCGCGGGCAGCATCAGCCAGATGTTCCGCGGCCGGCTGAGCTTGCCGACGAGGTCCTGAAGGGAGGATGCCGCGGTGGCGCCCTCCTGCTCCAGCTCTTTCACGGCGGCGGCGTCGAGGTCGTACACCACGCAGGTGTGTCCGTCGCGCATGAGCCGGCGCACCAGGTTGGCGCCCATGCGTCCGAGTCCGACCATGCCGAGTTGCATGGGGGTGTTGGTGGTCATGGTCTGCCTTCCCGTTGCGCTCCGTACGCTCTGCACCGCACCCCGGGTGGGTGCGATCAGGTGAGGGGTCCCGGCTCCTGCTGGGCCGCCAGCACCTCACGCGCGGTCTGAGCGACCCTCTGGGGGGTGAATCCGAACTTCGTGAGCAGGTTCTTCAGCGGGGCCGACGCTCCGTAGGTGTGCATGCCGACGACCGTTCCCCGGTCGCCCACGTAGCGGTCCCAGCCGAAGGTCGACGCCTGCTCCACTCCCACACGCGCGGTGACATCGGGTGGCAGCACCGCGTCGCGGTACTCGCGCGGCTGCCGGTCGAACAGTTCCCAGCAGGGCATGCTGACCACGCGGGCCGTGATGCCCTCGGCGGCCAGTTCCTCCCGTGCCGACAGGGCGAGGGAGACCTCCGACCCGGTGGCCAGCAGCAGGACCTGCGGTGCGCCGTCGGGGGCGTCGGCCAGGACGTAGGCGCCGTGGGCCACACCGGAGGCCGGTGCGAAGACGGAGCGGTCGAGGGTGGGCAGGGCCTGGCGGGAGAGCACCAGTGCGGCCGGTTCGTGGCGCAGGGCGGCCACCACGCGCCATGTCTCCACGACCTCCGCCGCGTCGGCCGGACGGAACACCAGCAGGCCGGGCATGGCCCGGAGACCGGCGAGCTGTTCCACCGGCTGGTGGGTGGGGCCGTCCTCGCCGACGCCGATGGAGTCGTGCGTGAAGATGTGCACCACCGGGATCTCCATCAGGGCGGACAGCCGGATGGCCGCCTTGGCGTAGTCGGAGAAGATCAGGAAGCCCGACCAGTACGGCCGTAGCTTGGTCAGTGCCATGCCGTTGGCGATGGCCGCGGAGGCGTGTTCGCGCACTCCCAGGTGGAGGTTGCGTCCGCCCGGCTCGTTCGGTTGGCAGTCCCCGGCCCCGTCGAAGGTCAGTCGTGTCTTGGTGGACGGTGCCAGGTCGGCGGAACCGCCCAGCAGCCAGGGCACGCTCTGGGCCAGGGCGTTGAGGACACGGCCCGAGGAGTCCCGGCTCGCCAGTCCCTTGGCGTCGGGGGCGAACTCGGGGAGGGCCGACTCCCAGTCCTCGGGCAGTTCCCGGCGCTGCATGCGCATCACTTCGTCGGCGAGCCGCGGCCAGGCCGTCCGGTACGCCTCGAAGGTCTCGTCCCACGCCGTGCGCAGCCGCGCGCCGCGGGCGCCGATGCCCTCGGCGAAGTCCTTGTGGACAGTGTCGGGGATCAGGAAGCGTTCGTCGGGCGGCAGGCCCAGGAACCGCTTGGCGCTCCGGACCCCTTCCTCACCGAGGGGTGCGCCATGGGCCTGGGGCGAGTCCTCCACGGGCGAGCCGTATCCGATGTGGCTGTGCACCAACACCAGGGTGGGCCGCTCCTTTTCGGCGCGGAAGGTGTGGAAGGCGCGGGCAACGGCGTCCAGGTCGTTGGCGTCGGCGACGGTGGTGACGTTCCAGCCGTAGGCGAGGAACCGGGCCGCCACGTCCTCGGTGAAGGTGATGTCGGTATGGCCCTCGATGGTGATCCGGTTGGAGTCATAGATCCAGCACAGGTTCGACAGGCCCTGGTGCCCAGCGAAGGAGGCCGCCTCGGAGGAGATGCCCTCCATCATGCAGCCGTCCCCCGCCAGCGCGTAGACGTCAAAATCGAACAGCGGGAAGTCGTCCTGGTTGTACCGGGCGGCCAGCCAGCGGCCGGCCAGTGCCATGCCCACAGAGGTGGCGACTCCCTGTCCGAGTGGACCCGTCGTCGTCTCCACACCGCTGGTCCACCGGTACTCCGGGTGACCTGGGCAGCGGGAGTCGAGCTGCCGGAAGTTCTTGAGGTCGTCGAGCGTGACGGCGGGGCGTCCCAGCACCTCGTAGTCCGGGTCCACCGCACGTACGCCCACCAGGTGCAGCAGCGACCACAACAGGACGGAGGCGTGTCCCTCGGAGAGGACGAAGCGGTCCCGGTTGGGCCAGATGGGGTTCTCCGGGTCGAAGCGCAGGAACTTCTGCCACAGCGTGTACGCGACGGGGGCGATCCCCATGGGAGTGCCGGGGTGTCCGGACTCCGCCTGCTGGACGGCGTCCATGCACAGGCCACGGATGGTGTTCACCGACAGCATGTCCTGGTCGGTCATGGGCGGCGGTCCGATCTCTTCGAGTCACCAGCCCTCCCAGTACACGCCGAATCGCCGCTCCGCGCATGCCCGTGGCGATCGCCCCTGCCACCGGGCCCGGTGGGTCAGCCGTCCGCGACGGTGGCGAACGGAGACCGGTCGGCGGCCGCCCGTAACGCCGCGCCGCACGATCATTGCGGGACACGGGTCAGTCCGCGGTTGCCGCACGTCGGCGCAGCACCCGTACGCCCCGGGAACGGGAGCCTCACGAGCCCGGCGTACGGCTACGAGGGGCCGGAGCCGAAAGCCGGCACGGGCCCAACGAGCGACGGTGCTCCCCCGCGAGCAGAGTGAGGGAGTATCACCCGTGCGGGCGCCGAGAGGCCGGACGGGTGTCATCGGCCGGGCCCTTCGCAGGGCGGTGCGCGCCGGGCCCGACGACGCCGCGCGTGCCCGGCGGTGGGACGAGGAGCTTCGGCGCCTGGCGTTCGGTGTGAGACTGATACGAAAGGGGTGATCCCTGTGTCGGACCCACCGCACGCGTCCGCCGGTCCCGACACCGCCGTAAACGAGCATCGGCTGGAAGAGTTGATCATCGAGGCGCAGACGGCCCTGCCGGTCGAACTGCCCGCCTTGGCGAACCGGTGCGCTTGTGCCCTCGGACTGCAGACCGCGCTGATCTACCTCGTCGACCTGCAACAACGGCTACTCATTCCCCTCGAAGAGGCCTTGAAGCCGCTGCCGGTGGACCGCTCGCCGGCCGGCTGGGCGTACCGCACGGTCTCCCCGCGGGTGGCCGAGGCCGACGACGGCTTGATCGTCTGGATGCCTCTGGTCGACGGTGCGGAGCGGCTGGGGGTACTGGCGGTGCGGACCGCCTCGCTCGACGGGATACTGATGCGCCGCATTCGGATGCTGGCCCATCTCCTCGCCATGCTGATCACCTCCAAGCGCGCCTACAGCGACTGGCTCGCCGCCCGTACCCGCACCGCGACCATGCAGTTGCCCGCCGAGATGCTGCGGGCCTTCCTGCCGCCTCGCACCATCGGCAGCACCAGGTGCGTCTCGACAGCGGTGATGGAACCGGCGTACGACATCGCCGGCGACGCCTTCGACCACTCGGTGGTCAAGAACATCCTGCACACCATGATCCTCGACGCCATGGGGCACGATCTGACCGCCGGTCTGACCACGTCGGTCGCCATGGCGGCGGCGCGCAACGCCCGCCGCGCCGGTGGCGACCCGGCCGACGTCGTCTGCTCCGTCGACCAGGCCCTCGCCCGGTGGTTGCCCGACCAGTTCTGCACCGGCGTCGTGTGTCGGCTCGACGCCGAGACCGGGGTGCTGCGCTGGGTCAATTGCGGTCACCCCCCACCACTGCTGATCCGCGCCGACCGGGTGCTCGCCGGGGCGCTGGACAGCCCCCCACAGCCGCCGATCGGCCTGGTCGGCCCGCTCGCCCCGGCAGCCCGTCAAATTTACGAGACGACACTCGAACCGGGCGACTGCGTCCTGCTCTACACCGACGGTGTCGTGGAGGCACGCGACGCGGACGGTGCGGAGTTCGGCCTCGACCGGTTCACCGACTTCATCATCCGCTCCAACGCCGCCGACCAGCGCCCCGCCGAGGTGCTGCGGCTGCTCATCCACGCCATCCTCGATTACCAGCGCGACCAACTGCGGGACGACGTGACCATCCTGCTCTTCGAATGGCGCCCGCAGCACCGGTGACAGGGTATGGAGCCGAGCCTCGCTGTGCTCAGGCGCCGGTGGAGCAGCGGAGCGAGGGATACCAGGCCCCCGGTCAGCGCGCGGGCGGGGTAGCCGGCCGAGGCGACCGTGATACCCGAGAGCGGCGAGCGCGTAGGCGGTGCCGGACAAGGGGGAGGGCCCGGTGAGGCTGGGCTGCCGAAGGAGGCGAGGCTCCCGGTCGGGGCAGCGAGATGGGGACCGGCCACGCCGCCCAGGGTGGTCGCGACCAGACCGGTGGAAACGGCCTGGGCGCGTCGGGCGGGTGTCGCTCGCCTCGGACCGCTAGCGTCCAGTGAGTCCCATCACGCAACTGACGAGGAGGGCTCATGAGTTCCACTCCCGCGGACGCCGCCGATGTCACCGTCGAACGTGACGGGCACGTCCTGCTGATGGGCCTGAACCGCCCGGCCAAGCGCAACGCGTTCACCCGGCGGATGCTCACCGAACTGTCTGCCGCTTACGGCCTGTTGGAGTCCGACGACGACCTCTGGTGCGGGGTCCTTTTCGCCCACGGCGACCATTTCACGGGGGGCCTGGACATGGTCGATGTCGGCGCGGAGCTGGCCTCGGGGAAGTTCGACTCCCTCAAGGGCGGCCGTGACCCGTGGCGGCTGGACGGGCCCTGGACCAAGCCGGTCGTCGCGGCGGCGCAGGGCTGGGTGATGACACTGGGGATCGAACTGCTGCTCGCGGCCGACATCCGCGTGGCGGCCCAGGACGCGCGCTTTGCCCAGCTCGAAACCCGCCGCGGCATCTACCCCTTCGGTGGCGCCACCTTCCGTTTCCCCCAGCAGGCCGGCTGGGGCAACGCCATGCGCTGGATCCTCACCGGGCAGGAGTTCGACGCCGCCGAGGCGCACCGTATCGGCCTGGTGCAAGAAATCGCCGCCGACGGGCCAGCGGCGATCGAGCGCGCCACGCTGATCGCCCGCATCATCGCCGAGAAGGCGGCCCCGCTGGGAGTGAGGACCATCCTCAACTCCGCCCACCTGGCACAGGAACAGGGTGAGAGGGCCGCGATCGAGCGGCTGCGCCCCGACATCGCCCGGCTCATCGCCACCGCCGACGGCGCCGAAGGCATCCAGTCCTTCATCGAGCGCCGCGACGCCGCTTTCACCGGCCGCTGACCAGGCGGGGTGCGCTACCCGGGGATCACCCCTGGGGGCAGGCAGGGTAGGTCGGGCTCACCCCCGCCAGGTCGCGCGGCCCGTGCTGACCGTGGCCGTGGACAGTCCGGCACTCCCCACCGGGCAGGCAGCGGAGCTCTTGTGTGGAATCGCTTCACCCTCAGCGGCGCGGTGAACGGCGAGGCAACCGAACCGTTCCACCCGAGCACCCTACTCCGGTCCGAACGAATCCGATCATGCCACTCATTTTCGGAATCTCAGCTCCGGAAGTCTTCTTTCTCACCTGCGGAAAGAGACGCTCAAGGTCCTCTGCGGGGCCATTCCGGGGCCTGTCCTCGAACAGGCCGAGATGCCGTACCGAAGCCTTTGCATGTCCGGGTTGCCTCCCCTGCCCGAGCACAACTGAGGAGCCTATCGTGAGGGCCGCCGCGAAAACGCGTGCGCGTACCGGGCTCGGCTGACCCGGACTTGAAAGAGACGCTCTAGTTGACGGAGCCATCCCTCGACGGGAGTTTCCATGGGTATGTCGCGGAACGCAGTGGGAGCCATCTTCGTAGGGGCCGCTCTCATGGTGACTGTCGGGGCGATCGGCTACCCCGTGGTGCTGGGGATACAGAAGACGGGCACGGCATCATCGAGCGTGGTGGCCGACACGGACTTCGGTCCGTTGACGAAGAACGACCGTGACTTCGTGGCCGAGGTACACGCGGCGGGGCTGTTGGAACTCCCCGCCGGACGGCTGGCGTTGAAGAAGGGCACCACCGGGGACGTTCGCGCCGCCGGGCAACGCCTGGTCAACGCGGACGTCAGCCTCGACGCCACCTGCCGCAAGGTTGCTACCCGCCTCGACGTCACCCTGCCCGACAAACTCTCCCTGCAACAGCAGGCTTTGCTGACGGCCATGACCGACGACCGCGGCAGGAAGTTCGACTCGGACTTCGCCAACATATTGTGGACCGCCAACAGCCGGCTCCTACCGAGGATCGCGGACATCCGAACCACTACCAGGAACACACTGATACGCCAGCTCGCCGACCAAGCCGACACCAGCGTCCTGGACCACATGACCACGCTGGAGAAAACCGGCCGGGTCGACTACGACCAGGCCCCCTAAAGTGGCGTGATCAACCAATGTTGCGGGGCGGCCGAGTGGGAATCGGTCTGGGCTTGAGGGTGTTGACCTGGGTGACATTGACGACCGCCCGAGCCTTGTCGACGGCCTTGTACTCGGCGCTGTCGGCCACGTACATGTCTGCGCTTGCTCAGCGCTTGGCGATCCGGGCCCCATGACCGATGAGGGAGCCTCAGATCGCAGGCGCCGGACTTCAGAACTGCAGTCGTGCCCAGGGAAAGGATGGAAGCGCACATGACGACCCAGACGCCGGCCGAGCAGGCCTTGGCTCGCTCGTACACCTCCGGTGAGAGCAGCGTCAGGTTCAGCATCGCCGGTCTGTCGGTGGACCACCGGCCGAATGGTCACGCGGTGCTGGCATACCAGCTCACCGTAGAACGCAAGGGCTGGCCGGACGAACGTTGGGCGGTCGATCTGCCCATGGACGACCGGTCCTTCGCCGACGTATTGGCCGCCTCCGCACCCGATCCCGACCGACTGCGGCAGCTCGTGCACCTAGTCCACGCCCTGCTGGAGGAGTGGTGGGACACCAAGGGCCACAATCGGCAGTCGGCGAAGCTGGGACGCCGACTTCTCTGAGGCCATCGGCTTCGCGGCTCGCACGCGCTATTGCTGTTCGCGAATCTTCTGGTTGGCAGCAGTGGCCTCGCGCTGCCGCGACTGCTCGGCCCGGCGTGGTGCCGCAGGTACCGGATTCGATCGTCGGTAGCGTCGGTCGTGTGCTGTCGTTGCGTGGTCTGACCGGGTCGAGGTTGCTGCTGGTTGCCGTGGTTGGCATGGCAGCGTTGTTGGCGGTCGGCGTCGCCGTGGTGGGGCTGGTATTGAACGCACACCATGAACGGGCCGCACGCCGGATCGAGACGCGCTGGCGCCCGGCCATCGCAGAACTCGGTGCCATCCACGCGGCAGCGGGTGACCTGCGGGCCGCGGCACTGGCCGCAGCGGCGAGCCAGGAACTGCGCAAGGACGCCCAGGTGGCATTGGGAGAGCACCTGAAGGTGCTGCGGCAGCTGGCCGCCAGTGCGGACACTGAGGTATTCGCGAAAGCCACGGACCTCGAACGCAGTGCCACCCGATGGCTGGAACAGGCCCGCCCCAACGCGGTGGCGGACGGCGTACGGGTCTACGCGCTGCCTGCATCCGCGGCCGGCGCGGATCCCGCTGAGGGCACCTACGCGGCGGTCGACGCCCGGGCACGGACACTCGCGGCACTACTGGAGCAGCGCAGAGGCAAGGACGTGCAAGCCACGTCATGGCACATGACCGGGGTGATGCTCTACATCCTGGGCCTGTCGGGTGCGTTGCTGGTCACGGCGGTGGTGTCGGCAGTGGTGCTTCAACGTCGCTATCTCGCCCCTGCGGGCGCGCTCGCCAAGAACCTTCGGCGCGCGGCCAGCGGCGACACATCCGCCAGGACGCCGTCCAAAGGCGACCGGGGGTGGATCGGCCGGCTGACCCGGGAGGCCGAAGGGGTACGCGAGCGCCTGGCCCTGTCCCAGCGCCAGGCCCGCCGTGACCAGGAAGCCCTCGTCCAGGTGGGGCCTGCGGTCAAAGGCCTGCACAAGATCCTGGCCACCTGCGAGGACCCGGGCCCCGGAATCGTGGCTGCCGGCGACGTGCGCGCGGCCGAGGGCCTGATCGCCGGGGACTACCTCGGCACCGTACCGCTGCCCGACGGGACCACCGCCGTCTTCCTCGGCGACGTCTGCGGGCACGGTGTCGCCGCCGGACTGCTGGCCGTGCGCCTGAAAAGCGTCGTGATGGTGGGCCTGCGACTGGGTGTCGATCTGGACACGTCGGTGCGGGCGGTGAGCCACGCCTTGGCGGACGAGGAAGAGCGCTTCACCACGCTGGCCATCGCCGTCCTGGACCCACAACGCTCCACCCTCACCTGGGTGAACGCCGGCCACGAGGAGCCATTCCTGCGGCGGAGCGACGGCACGGTCGAGCGCCTGGAGGCGACCGGCCCCATCGTCCACCCGCTTCTGGGCGCCCCACCCGGCACCTGGCAGACGCGCACCACCCGCCTCGGACCCGGCGATCTGCTGGTGCTGTCCACCGACGGCCTCATCGAAGGCCGCGGCAACAATGGCGAGGAGTTCGGCGACCATCGAGTCGCTCGCATCCTGGCCGGACTGAACGACCCCACCCCATCAGCCGCCATCAGCGCCCTCTACACAGCCGCCGAACAGTTCGCCATGAACTGGGCAAGAGACGACGTCAGCCTCCTCGCAGCCGCTCCCGCGCCAGCGATGCCCCCGCTCCAGAACCTTCACTATGACAACGGCTGACACAATGAGGTGGACCGAGCCCTGTTCCCGTGTTCGGACGACGAGTTGACCGCTGTCCGGGGCGTGCGGGGCATCGCCGTGAATCGTGTTGGACGCTGAACAAGGCGGAACGGAAGGTCAGTTGGCGAGTTGCGTTTCGGGAAGGGCGTGCTCTATCAGTACGCGGGCGGCCTCAAGGGCGTCATGGCGGGGGCAGGGACTGTCGAGGGAGGTCGACAGGGCGGTGGCGCCCTCAAGGAGGACGGCCAGCTGACGGCCCAACTGTTCCGGGTCTGCGGCGCCTGCGCGCGCGGAGATGCCGGTGAGCTGCCGGGCGACGCCGCTCTTGTGGTGGTGGACCAGTTCCTGCACGTCGGGCATGTGCCCCGCGGCTTCGACGGCTCCGAGGAACCGGCCGCCGCAGCCGAGTGACGTCGCCCGCGCGGCTCCTTGACGTCATCACCGCCCACGGGCATCAACATCACATCGTAGTGTCCGGCCACCCCCGGCGAAACATGCCGTCCAGGGCGTGCAGCATGGCCGCGGTGCCCACGCCAGCGGCAGGAAGACTCCGAGCTTGTGCAGGTCCGGGTGCCGGTCGGACGAGCCGATCGCGCCCTGGTCATGGTCAGGACCTGGCGGAGCCGAGCCCCTCGTGCGCCGGGCGCCGTCAGTCGACCACGAGGACCAGCTTGCCCGATGTACGGCCCATCTCGCCGAGCGCGTGCGCCTTGGCGGCCTCCGCCAGCGGAAAGGTCCCGGCGATCTCGGCGCGCAGTGCGCCCGCCGCGGCCAGGTCCGCGACGGCCCGCATTCCGTAGTGATCGGCGTCGACGAGGAGCCCGGCATCCAAGCCCCGTGGCTCTACAACGCCCTGGGCAGTCCCTGGAAGGCCGAGGAGGACCCAGGAGGACCCAAGAGACGATGCGTCAGATTCTCAACACCGTCTACGGAACCGGGCCCCGCGGCCTGCCCGGCAACGACGGTCTCGCCTCTGTGTACCGAAGTGAGGCGATGCCCTCGGCGCCCTTCCGCGTCGAGGGCATCATGGCCGGCCCGGTCAGGGCCGGCTCCACGCCTTCAGTGCATGACCTTGGTGCACGTGACCGTGGTGTTCCCGTTGCTCGTCCGCACGACCCACTTGCTGCCGCTCAGCCCGCCGAGGTCGAACTTTCCCGACTTGTCCGTGGACACGGTGCCCGAGCTGGAGCCCCTGTAGGTCACCTTCGTCCCGCTGGGAAATCCCACACCCCAGAGGTGGTACTTGCCGTTCGACTCCGTTTCGACGTGGCACACCGCGGCCGACGGCGCCTTGGCCGCGACCGGGGCAGCGGCGTGTGCGGCAACCGCGGGGCCCACGGCCAGCGCCGGGGTGACCAGGAACGCAACTGCTGCGAGACGACGAGTCCGGTTCATCATTCAACCTGCCTTGGACGCTACGAATGCGGCCCGTGGGACGTGACGGCTCCGTCACCCGCGGCGGCGGTCGCACAGAACCCCGAGGGCGGAAATCCTCGCTCCGTCACGCCGTGCAGATGTCACCCCACATGGTCGACGCGTGCCCGGCTGTTCCGTGGCACTTCGTGGGGTTCGAGACGTCCTCCATCGTATCGTCCGGGTTGTCGCGCAGCATCTCGCGCACCGGGGTCGGACGGGACGAGCGGCGTAACCTGACGGCTGCTGTTGCGGACGAGGGAGGCCAAGCATGCGTGTGGCGGTGTTCGCGCTCGGGGGCACGATTTCGGTGTCAGGGCGTGCCAGGGGGGAACGGCTGACGGGCGCGGAGATCACCTCAGCGGTGCCGGGGCTGGACACGCTCGGGGTGACGCTGGACGTACGCGATGTCCATGCCGTGCCGAGCGGGAGCCTGACGTTCGCCCATGTCCTCGACGTCGTCCGGGACGCCGCGCGGGCCGTGGCGGAGGGGGCGGACGGTGTGGTCGTCACGCAGGGGACGGACACGCTGGAGGAGACCGCGTTCATCGCCGACCTGGTGTGGGCGCATGACGCACCGTTCGTACTGACCGGGGCGATGCGGCAGCCGAGCATGGCCGGCGCCGACGGACCGGCCAACGTGCTCGCGGCGGTACGCGTCGCCGTGTCGCGCGAGGCGCGCGGGCTCGGTGCACTGGTGGCCTTCAACGACGAGGTGCACGCGGCGCGTTGGGTACGCAAGTCGCACAGCACGAGCACGGCGACCTTCGTGTCACCGAACGCCGGTCCCGTGGGGCACGTCGTGGAGGGCCGGGTGCGGGTCCTTGCCCCGCCGCCGCGTCGAGGCATCCTGCCGGACGCCTTCGACGCCGAGCGGCTCGACGCCGTACGCGTCGCCCTGCACACGGTCACGCTCGACGACGACGGCGCCCAACTCGTCGGGCTGGACGGGACGCACCAGGGCCTGGTGGTCGCCGGCTTCGGGGTAGGGCACGTTCCGGCGTCGCTCGTACCCGTGCTGGGCGCGCTGGCCGAGCGCATTCCCGTCGTGCTGACCTCCCGCACGGGCGGTGGCGCGGTGCTGCGGCACACCTACCACCAGCCCGGCTCGGAGACGGACCTGCAAGAGCGCGGACTGGTCAACGGCGGGCTGCTCGATCCGTACAAGGCCAGAGTGCTGCTCCGGCTGCTGCTCACCGCGGGTGCGGATCGCGACAAGGTGGCGTCGGCGTTCGCCGAACACGGCTAAGGTCCGGCTTCCGGCCCGGACGGCAGTCCGGACAGGCAGCGGCTCGCGTCACGCCCGGTCCGCGCCCTCGGTCAGAAAGGCCGTGAGGGCCTCCGCCACGGCGTCGGGTGCCTCGACCTGCGGGTAGTGCCCGACAGGGGCAGGCACGGCGAGTTCGACGATGTGCGCGGCCGTGAGGCGGGCCCGGATCCGTTCCAGGACGTGCGCGCCGCTGATGGGATCGGCCGGGCCCCAGACGAACAGCGTCGGTCCCGGGTACTCCTCCAACGCGCCCACCCAGCGGGCGGCGTGCTGCTTGCGCTCGTCGATGTAGCGCAGCAGCCGGTGGGCGAGCAGATGGCCGTTCTCGTGCGAGACGCTCTCCCACATGGCGTGCAGGTCTTCCTCCGCCACGGGCCGGGCGAGGACCTGACGCATGGACGAGGTGAAGCGGCGTTCCGTCATGGCGTGTACGAGCACCGCTCCGGCGCGGCTGTGCAGCAGGCGCTGCGGGGCGATGGGCCGGTGCAGGTCCGGATACAGGCCGCCGTTCAGCCACGCCATACGACGGACCCGGCCCGGGTCGCGCGCCAGCAGTTCCTGGCCGACGCTGACTCCGTAGTCGTGGGCCACCAGCGCCGTGTCACCGATGCCCAGGGCCTGCCAGACGCCTTCGACGAGTTCGGCCTGTTCCACGACGGAGTAGACGTGGTCGCGCGGCTTGTCGCTCGCCCCGAAACCGAGGAGGTCGAGCGTGAGCACACGGCAGCCGTGCGCGGCAAGGTGCGGCACGACCACGGACCAGTCGTGCGAGGACGTGGGAAACCCGTGGATCAGGGTGACCGGCAGTCCGTCGGCCGGACCGTCCTGACGCACGAACAGCTCGAAGCCGCGCGAACGCGTCGTCACACGCATCCGGCCGCCACCTGCGACCCACTCACCGATGTCGGGCAAAACCCCCGCCATGACAGCTCCTCCACGCTTCGAGGCAGGCAACTACGACCGACACTCAATATCAGAGCCCGTCGGGCGGCGGGCACACCGGGCGCCGGTGTCGGCCGGTGCGCGCCCCTCGCCCTTGACAAACCCCTCGCACAGCTGAAGGCTGACCGACCAGTCGGTATGAAGGGGCGGAGCGTGTGACCGAGTTGAGCATCTCCACTGCGGTGGGCCTATTTGACGCGGTCGCGGCGGGCCCGCGCGAGGGCCGCCCGGTGTTGTTGCTGCACGGCTTCCCGCAGACGGGCCGGGCATGGCAACAGCAGATCATGACGCTGGCCGCGCACGGTTACCGGGTCGTGGCACCCGACCAGCGTGGGTACTCCCCCGGGGCTCGCCCCGAACAGCCCGAGGACTACCGCATCAGCGTCCTGGTCGACGACGTGGTCGCGATCACGGAAGAACTGGGCTGGGCATCGTTCGACCTGGTCGGTCATGACTGGGGAGGCGCAGTCGCGTGGTGGACCGCCCATGCCCACCCCGGCCGCATACGTACCCTGACGGTTGTCTCGACCCCGCATCCCGGCGCCCTGGCCACCACTCTGCGCACGGACCCCGATCAGCGCGAACGATCGCGCTACATGACCGACTGGCGCGAAACGCCCGCGACTGAAGAGCTCATGCTCGCCAACAACGCCGAGGTACTTCGCGGGATGTACGCCGGGAAGATCCCGCAGGACAGTGTCGAGGCCTACGTGCGGCACCTTTCCCAGCCGGGCGCACTCACCGCGGCACTGAACTGGTACCGGGCCGGCCGCCCCGACGGCGCGATCGGCGCGGTCGACGTGCCCACTCTGTACGTCTGGAGCACGGAGGACAGCGCGTTCGGCCCGGCGGCGGCGCAGGAGACCGGGCAGTGGATCAAAGGGCCGTACCGGTTCGAGACCCTCCAAGGCGTCAGCCACTGGGTCCCGGAAGAGGCGCCGGAGACACTGAGCCGACTGCTGCTCGAACATCTGTGCGGGCACGGCCAGTACGGAACCACAGCGAACACCCGTCTGCCGAATCCCGGAAGGTGACGCGATGAAGACCGCGCGAGCAGCCTGGCGCCGACTCGAACCCGTACACGGCATGATCTACTTCGCCCCCGAGGCAAGGCGGCGGTACGCGGACCTCGGACTGAGCGGACGGGCCGGGTACTTCGCTTCCCGCAGCGCCGCCTTCGGCCGAGCATCCGCTCAGCTCGTCATCGCGACCTTCTACAACTTCAACCCCGATTTGGTACGGAAGGCGGTCCACGGGGTCTGGGACGCGACGACACCGCAGCAGGTGCTGGACGCGCGGAACGCCGCCGCGAGTGAGGCCCTGCGGCGAGCCGGGATCCACGAACTCCCCGCTCTCGACGAGGTCTTGGCACTGACTCGCAGGGCCGCCCACTCCGCAGGCGAGCACGCTCAAGGCCGCCCGCTGTTCGCGGCACATGCCGCCCTGCCTTGGCCGGATGAACCCGTACTGCAACTCTGGCACGCCCAGACGCTGCTCCGGGAGTTCCGGGGAGACGGCCATGTCGCGTGCTTGCTCACCGAGGGTGTCGGAGGCCTGGAGGCCTTGATTCTGCACGCTGCCACCGGTGACGTTCCCATCGACTTCCTCAAGGCGAGCCGCGCATGGCCCGAGGACGAGTGGGCCGACACCAAGGAGCGACTGCGCACGCGGGGTCTCCTCGACGGCGATTCCCTCAGCCCGGAGGGCGTACGCCTGCGTCAGCACATCGAGGACCGCACCGACCGCCTGGCCCTCCCCGCCTACGCCGTCCTGGGTGACAGCGGCTGCGAACGTCTCGCCGAACTCGCAAGCCCCTTCGGCCGCGCCGTTGTCGAAGCCGGCCTCCTCAAGGTCGGCTGAACAGGTCTTTCACCCGGGCCACTTCCCGCCTGATCCGCGGCGTCGACACGGCCAACAGCAAGCCATAGCCTCACACCGTGAGTGATGCACCGCTGCCTGAGGGCCGACCGCACGCTTGCTTTCGTTCGGAGCAGTGGACGACGGTGACTGTGTGGGCCTGCCGATGCCAACGGTCTCGTCGAACGCTTCCCCGAACTCCCCGAGTTGGTTCGGCTCCGGATCGTAGGGCCTTCGCACGTCGATGTCGTCGCATCCGCCCTTACCGTCTACGCCGCGATGAGCGACAACGAAGCGGGCTTGCCGCCGGGTGGATGAACAGAGTGGCGGCAGGGCCGTTTCAGAATGACCTGTTGCGGCAGCGGATGCCGACTGGGCATCGGCACGGAGGTGAACCAATGGGTCGGGCCTGAGCCTTGCGTGTCGGTGGCCGTGGCTATCGTCTGTGTCTTGGCCTCAAGCGATCATTTGCTCGATCTGATCCAGAACACGCCGGACGTCTACGACCTACTGCGGGCGTCTTTCGAGTTCGACCTCGAACGGAAGCAGTGCGGTGAGGGTTTGAGGCTTGCCTCAGGTGCGCCACTGGAGGTGATTGCAGGGGACTTCGCGGGTGGGGCGTACTTCCTGTGCAGCGAGACAGGAGGCCGCCGGCCAGTGGTCTTCGCGAACTCCGAAGGCGAGGGCGGCCTGATCGCCGACGACCTGGCCGACGCGCTGGAGATCATCATCGGGCTGGGATGGCAGGACTGTCTTCGCTTCTCCGGCGGCGGCGATGTGGAGGTCATGCAGGCCTCTGCCCAGCATCTCGAAGGGCATCTGGCCAGAGACAATCCGGAGATCGCCGAGGAACGTGCCCGCCTGGCTGCGGCACTGTCGCTGCGCATCCTGCCTGTCGCCGACCTCGTCATCCGCTTGCAGGCGGCGGCTTCGAGGACCCAGCCCGACTACGTGGTGACCACCGAGGATGGGGAGGCCTACGATCCGCTGTTCGGCGAGTACTCGGAACCCCGCCACGGTGGCTGGCGCTGAGTTGGACGGACTTCCGGCTCGCCTGACGTTCCGGTCTTGGCGCGGCAGAATCCGCGACCGTGTCCGCTGACCTCGTTCCTGATGACCTCTGGAAGCGCACAGCCCCGCTGCTTCCCACTCGGCCTGTCAGCCACGACAAGATCATGGCATCACGTCCAGCGCTGCCCTGATGCGCGGGCCGAGAGTCGGCCGGATCAGGGATATCCTCGGACGATGTCGAATCGGGCGGCAGCAGCTGGAGTAGGTCTCGCGCGGGTGATGGCGCACTGCGGGGGCAGCCCGGCCGCGGCCGTGCACTACTTGGCGGGAGCCATTGCCTCCTCGCCGGAGAACCCCGAGCCCTACTCGGTTCTCGCCGAGTTGTGGAGGGACAAGCCGTCCGAACTGGCCGAGGTCGTTCAGGGTACCGACTCCTTGAGGACGGTACTGACGCAGTCGTACATCTGCTTCCTTCAGGACGACATGGACGGCGCGGCGCTCGCGATCGGATCGGTCACGGGTGTGCGACCCGACATCGCATGGGCCAAGGCCCCCTGGTTCAGCGATGGACGATTTCTCGGTGGGGTGAGTGCCGACGCGCTGGCCGAGGCCGCAATGCGGACGATTGACCGTTGCCATGATCTGGACACCGACAGCATGCGGGAACGGTTCCAGCCCTGGTTCGCAGCCATCGACACCGTCTCTGCCCGCCAGCCGTTGCCGGATGCGTTGGCCAAAATGGCGATCTTGCTGCGGGCATGCGGTCTCACCGAAGGGTCGTTCGACCTCTGCGACCAGGCGGACTCCGTTGAGCGGGCCATGCTGACGGAAGTCGTACGAGCGGGCACGTGGCGCAAGCTGGGCGATCCGGAACAGGCCGCGGCGGCGTTCGAGCGCGCTCTTGCCCTGGACCCGGCCAACTGGTCGCTCTATCTCGACTTGGCTGATGTGCGTGCCGAGCAGGGCGACTTCACCTCTGCGGTCCGGCTGATCGATCAGGGGCTGAAGTACGAGCCGACTGAACTCACACTTCGCGCGGCCGGGGCTGCCTACCGTGCCCGGCTCACCGGCTCGCCTGCCGAACTGAGAGAACTCATCGAACTGGCGCCGAATCTGCCGAACGACTCGTACCGGGACTTGCTGATTGATCACGCATGTAATGGTCCTGCCCTGCCTGCCGAACTCGTAGCGGAGGCCCGACGCATCCAGGACAGTTCAGGCTCAGCCCTCGACGGGTAACAGTTCGAGCTGATGAGCGCCCAGTAGCGCGACCCGAAGTCCTACTGGCGTTGTGGAAGCCCTGACCCCCGCCGCCCGGCATTGGCCCGTGCACGGGCCAATGCCGGAGAATCCGCGCGGCCGGCTGGTGCAGATCTCCACGCGCCGGTACACCGACCGGATGCGCAGCCAGGCAGCACGGCGACGGCACGAGGACCTGATGGCAAGGGAGCCGACCGCGGCCGAGGCTCCGGCAACCGATGACAGCCTCGCTACGCCTCTCACGTGCCGGCCGGATGGCCTCACCGGACGAGCACCGGCCCGCACGGCGAACTGATCTCCTTGGCCGAGCAGGACTGCCCTCGCTGGGATCGCCGCGTGATCCAGGAAGGGGCCGCACTGCTCATCGGCACGTTCACCGACAGGGTCGGCCCGGCGAGTACTGGTTGCAGGGCGCCGGTCGACGGCCCGAGCTCCGCCCTGGCACTGCTCGACCACTCAACATCGACGACCCCGGGCCACTCGCCGACCACTACCGGGTGCACGCGGTACGAGCGCACCTGCTGGAAATGGCGGGAGAGCCAGAGCCGACGGTGACTGATTTCCTCCTGGCAGGGGCTCTCACCACCAACACCTCCGAGTAGCGCTACCTCACAACCAAAGCAGCCCAGCTGCGCGCGATCATGCTGACCTCTCTCAGAGAAGGTTGTGCGATGTCATCGAGGATGGGTGACCGCCAGGCCTTCTCACTGTCCGGCTCAGTCCCGCTTCCCCGTCCCGAGCACCTCGCCGGCGGCCTTCTTCTGGCGGGCGGACAGCGAGGTCCAGTCGCTCTGGACGTCCGGGTGCCTGTCGAGCCACCGCTGCTGCACGGCGGCGAGCCGGGTGTACGCCGTGGTCAGATACCCGGTCTCGGTCTTGCAGCGCAGATCCGCCGGGAGGGCGGGACTGGAGTGCCGCGCCTCGTCCGTGTTCAGCGATCCGAGCAGTCCCACGGGGTCCTTCGCCTTGAACCCCGCCTGCTTCATGCACTGCCGCCAGCGCCCGGTCACGGTCTGGAACGCGGCGTCCTTCTCGACGTCCTTGCGTGCCTGCTCCTGGGCCTCGAACAGCAGGATCCGCAGCTGGAGCCACCGCATGCGCCCGTTGCCGAGCAGGCGTGTCTCGGCCTCCGCCAGGCAGCCGTTGCCCGGACGCGACACCGTCATCCGCACGCCCTTGGCGGTGACCCGCTTGGACTCGTCCCCGAAGAGGGCCTTCGCGTACGCGGCCGTACTCTCCGGACTGCCCTTCGCCGGCGGCTTCTCGGTGACCGGCGGGCTCGCGGCCGCTCCGGCGCGACGGGACACGGGGGCTTCCAGGCCGAACGGCTGCGGGAGTTGATCGGCGTCGTCCGACTTCTGCACGGCCACGGGCGCGTAGCGATAGCCATGCTTCGCCATGCAGGTGATGGCGGACTTCCGCTGGGCCTCGGCGCCTTCGGTGTCAGGAGTGAACAAGAGCCTGGTGACGGGCGGCTTTTGATGCAGGTCGGTCAGCCGCGCCTGGGTGAGGGCCTTCTGCGGCCGTGCCGGTTCGGGGGCGGCGGTTCCCGCACATCCGCTGACGGCCGCGCCAACGGCGGCCAGCACCAAGGCCGGTGCGAGCACGGCGCGGCGGGGGCCTGGCACACCCTTGTGGTGGCCAGGCCGGGCACGGCCGTGGTGGTTCAGAAACACGGGATGGAGGTCGTGGAGCGGACGCGCAGCGAACTGGCCTCGTCGCGCTGGCCCTTGCCGTTGCCCGGGGTGCCGTCGTCGGTCAGGGACCAGAGGTCGACGGAGCTGCCGGGGTTGACGCAGAAGACCAGACCGCCACCGTAGTTGATGTCGTAGTAGTAGTGGCTCTCGTAGCCGCTGTTGCTGGAGTTGCTCGCGGAAGAGACGTAGTCGTTCACCTTCACGTCGCTCGGGGCTCCGACGAACGTGTCGTTGGTGAAGTCTGTGTCGCTGTTGAAGTACGAGTGCTTGGTGTTGTCCTGGATGGCGCCCAGGAAGACGCAGTGGTACCCCGACGCGCAGTTGGGTCCGGCGGCGGCCGGCCCTGCGGTGGCCAGGGCACCACCGAGGAGCAGGGCGGTGACGCCGGCGGCCGTGGCGATGCGCTTGACGAATGACATGGAGACAGTTCCCTCGCGAGTCAGAAGCAGTGGATGCTGGTGGTGCCCCGCAGCTGGAGGGAGCTGGCCTCGTCCCGCTGGCCGACGTGGTTGCCGGCGACACCGTCGGTCGACAGCTGACCCGAGTTCACCTGGCTGCCGGGGTTGACGCAGAAGACCAGACCACCGCCGAAGTCGATGTCGTAGTAGTAGTGGCTCTCGTAGCCGCCGGTGCTGGAGTTGCTCGCCGACCACACGTTGTCGTTCACGATCTGGCTGTGGCAGGCCGAGCAGATCTCGTCGAAGCGGTCATTCGTGAAGTCGCGGTCACTGTTGTAGTACGAGTGCTTCTCGGAGCCGAGAGCCCCCATGAACACGCAGTGGTAGCCGGTCGCGCAGTCCTCGCCCGCGGAGGCGGGGGCGGCGGTCGCCACGGCCGCGCCCAGCAGCAGAGCAGTCGCGCTCGCCAGGGAGGCCACGCGCCCGAGACGGCGAGTCGACGTCGTGATCTTTCGCATTTTATGATCCCTTTGCATCGTTGACGTGTGCCGACCAAGGCACGACGGCACGAGTGTGCGGATCTTGGGGGGTTACTGTGAAATCGTGTGCGCTGGAACGCAATTACCCAGGTGGGGCGGCCTGAGGTGTTGCGGATTCACTTCACGGGCGAGGATCTGGCACGCATCCGGATCGCCGCCGAGCCCGACCCCCTCTGGGAACTGCTCATCAGCATGAACCGGCTGCGCAGGCGGGACGCCGGTGTGATCTACGGCTCCTGGCTCAAGGAGACGCTCCCTCAGGTACCCGCATCGACCCGGGCGTTGACGGCACTGGCGCCCCCGGTCGGCTACTCGGTGGACTTCCTCACCGCGGCCGCCGGGGCCGGCCTCGACCACCGGATCGAGGCGTTGCGCGCCACCCCGCTGCCGCAAGTGCACACGGATCTACGGGAGTTCACCAGACGCAACCCGACCCGCAGGCTACCCCTGTGGAGCCGCGAACTCGTCACCGGAGAGGCCACCGGTCTGGGCAGGATGGCCGATGCCGCCGACGCCTACTTCGCCGCGGTCCTCACGCCGTACTGGGACCGCATC
Source organism: Streptomyces olivochromogenes (assembly GCF_021538895.1). Taxonomy (GTDB): domain Bacteria; phylum Actinomycetota; class Actinomycetes; order Streptomycetales; family Streptomycetaceae; genus Streptomyces; species Streptomyces olivochromogenes_A. Next base: position 43,378 of record NZ_JADDRL010000054.1, read on the forward strand.
AGGGTCCAGGTGAACCGGGACCGGTCGCGCCGCTCCACCACGCTCCTGAACGGCGGCTGGGACGCGGTCCTCAGCACACTGCATCCCTCCGCCCGCTGGGACTATCCGGTCCTGCACCTCGATTACCCGGTCGACCAGGAGCTGCATCTGCGAGGACGCGGCCTGCTCCTGCAGCCCTCCTTCTTCTGCCGCCACGCGCCGACGACGTTCGCGGACCCGACCCTGTCACCGGTCCTGGTCTACCCGATCGAGCACCAGGTCGACTGGGCGGCTCCACGGACCGGTTCGGCCGACGGCCGGGCGCTCGCCACGCTGGTCGGGCCGACGCGGGCCGTCCTGCTGCACGCCGTCGCCGACGGCACCGCGTCGACCGGCGAGCTCGCCCGCCGGGCCAGTACCACCGCGCCCAACGCCAGCCGTCACATCGCCGCCCTGCGGGAGGTGTCCCTGGTCTCCAGTCACCGGCACCGCAACACGATGCTGCACACCGTCACGGACCTGGGTCTCGCCCTGCTGAGCGGCGCCGATCCGCTCCTCCCGGTCCGGCCCGGCTAGCGAGCGCGCCACCCCGCACCCGGCTGCGGGACCTCGTCCGAACGCACCCGCCTGGAACGCGTGCGCGCATGACCGTTCCCGACAGGACGTACGACGGGCCGGCGCCGCGCCGCGCCGCGCCGACAGTCGGCGCGCGGACCGATACGTGACCGATCTACGTGGAACCACGGTTGTCACGCGTGGACGCGGCTCGGAGGCTCGTCCTCATGACTCCACTCACCCCCGCGTCGCCCGAGGTCGCCGACCTGGCCGCACGGAATCGGCTGGGGGCGCTCCAAGGCGTGTACGCGCCGAAGCGCCTCCGCCGGGCGGTGTTCGCCGCCCATGTCTTCAACTGCCTCATGCTCTTGCCGTTCTTCCTGGTCCCCGGGCTGCTGTACTACTGGTTCTGGATGCGCCGTTTCCCCGACTTCAGCCGGAAGCGGGCCGCCCAGCGGCTGCACCTGTTCGAGGAGGGGCTGGTCGTGCATCCGCCGTCCGGCGGCGCGCCGGTCGCTCTGCGCTGGGATTCCCTGCGCCTCCAGCAGGAGATCACCCAGCTGATCATCAACGGCCGCCCCGCGCCGACCAAGTACGTCTACACGGCGAGCGCCCCCGGCCAGGGCTCGGTGCGGATCACGGAGTTCTATGAGGATCCCGACGCCTGGGGTCCCCGGATGCAGGACGCGGTGGTGCGCGCGCAGGGAGCGTCCGTGCTGGAGACGCTCCGCGAGGGCGGCACGGTCGCGTTCGGGGATCTCTCGCTCTCCCGCACGGCCGTATCCGCCCCGGGGAAAGGCAGCCTGCCATGGCCCAAGGTTTGGGAGGTCCGTTCCTCGGGCGGCCTGGTCCGCATCATGACCACCGGATCCTCGGGCGACCCCGTCCGCTGGTCCCACCATCTGACCAAGGACATCACGAACCTGTACCTGTTCCTGGCGGTCGCCCACAGCCTGCGCGAGCAATCCGCCGTGGAATAGATGCCCACGCAGCCAGGTGCGGGTCCACGGCCGGCGCGATGGGCTGCGAGTTCCCCGAACACCGACCCGGCCCCACGTCTCAGAGGCGGCTGTACTTCTCGATGTCCTCGGTGAACTCCTCGATCGCCCGTGCGGTGAGCGTCGGCCGGGTGTCGGCAATGGCCTTCATGTAGTCCTCGGTGGTCGCCGGTCGGCCCTGGCGATGTGCGACCTCATGCTCGAACGCCTGCTGCGCTCCCTTGCGGGCGGCGAACTCGATGTCGGCCGGTGTGAACAACTCGCTGGCCTTGACCAGTTGGGTGACGTCGACCGTATGGGAAGCGGCCCTGAGGTAGCGGCCCCAGATCGCTGCGCGGGCGGTTGGGTCCGGCGGGCCGATGGGGATGACATAGTCGAACCGGCCCGGCCGTAGGAAGGCCGCGTCCAGGGAGCGTACCGAGTTGGTGGCACAGGCCAGCAGCCGCGCGTCCTGCTCGCGGAAAACGGGGATGAGTTTGAGCAGTTCGTTGGTCACCCCGTGCCCTGGATCAACTGCCTTGCCCGATCTGACGCCGGCGATCTCCTCGACCTCGTCGATGAAGAGCACCACCGAGTCCAGCTCCGCCAGATCCGCGAAAGCCTCACGCAGCGCCGCGGCCAGTCCCTCGGTGGTGTCGGCCGCAAGCCGGGAGGGGAAGAGTTCCACGAACGGCCAGCCGAGCCGTGAGGCCACCGCCTTGGCGAAGCTGGTCTTCCCTGTGCCGGGAGGTCCGAACAGGATGATCGCCTTGGGCGGGACGACACCGTAGTGGTCTGCCAGTTCCGGTTCGGTCAGCGGTAGCACCACCCGCCGTTCGACCACCTGCTTCTCACGCTCCATGCCGGCCATGGTGTCCCAGAGTCCCTGGGGCAGCATGCGGCCGCCCAACGCCTCAAGGACGCCGGCGTGGGCGGTCTCGGGCGGCTCCAGCTTCTCGTAGTAGATGAGGTCGTCGCGGAACCGGTAGGCGGAGTTCTCCAGAGCCCTCGTGCCTGCGGCGTGGGCGGGAAGCAGTGCACTGATGTGGCGTATGCCCAGCGCACGCAGGCGCCGTTCCACCTCGGCGAGGAGGGCGCTGCCGATTCCTTGTCGCCGCCAGCGGGACGCGAGCGCCACGAGGAGGATCCACCCTCGCTTGCCACATGCCTGAGCCACGGCCATGCCCACCAGTTCGTCGCCGACCAAGGCGACCACCGCTGTCTGACCTGCCTTCGCCGCCGCCATCACCTCGGAGACCGGGAAAACGCGGTCTTCGTCGTCCATTCGGCTCTGGTCCCAGATCTGGATGGCCTGATCAAGATCGTCATCACGATAGTCGCGCAGATGCCATACGGGCATCGCCACCACCTCACCCGCGCCGGGACCCCCATTGTCTCCGGTGTCAGCGGCTCGCGACGAACCGAGCAGACCGGTGACGGTCCGGTGCGGGGCAAGCGATCCACAGCACGGTGCCATGTGCTCGCGGATGGTGATCAGGTCCTGTCGTTCAGTTACCGAGGTGCGCGGCGCGGGCCGTAAAGTTCCTGGCCCCTCGGCCGGCCGTGTCAGCGTGCCCTTCTCTGTCGCCTGATCGGCTCTCCCACTCGGTGCAGGTGGGTCAGGGCCTCGCGGTAGGAGCGGATCAGTCCGGTCTCGTGGTAGGGCACCCCGATTTCGGCGCAGTACTGCCGCACGATGACCTGGGCGCGGCGCAGATGGGGCGTGGGCATGCTCGGGAACAGGTGGTGCTCGATCTGGTAGTTGAGGCCGCCGAGCATCACGTCGGTGAGCAAGCCGCCCCGCACGTTGCGGGAGGTGAGGACCTGGCGCCGTAGGAAGTCGGGCCGCTCGTCACCGGTGAAGGTGGGCATTCCTTTGTGGTTCGGGGCGAAGGTGCAGCCGAGATACACACCGAACAGGCTCTGGTTCAGCGCCAGAAACGCCACCGCCTTGCCCGGCGAGAGGACCAGGAGCAGGGCGGTCAGCAGACCCGCGATGTGCAGCAGGAGCAGGGCACCCTCCAGCGTTCGCTTCTTCATGTACGGCGAACGCAGCGCCCGCAGGCTCGAAACGTGCAGGTTGAAGCCTTCGAGGGTCAGCAATGGGAAGAACAGCAGGGCCTGGTGGCCACCGATCAGACGCGCCACACCTCGGCTGGCACGCGCCTGATCGGTCGACCACACCAGGATGTCCGGGGCGACATCGGGATCCAGGTCCTCGTGATTGGGGTTGGCGTGGTGGCGCGTGTGCTTGTTCATCCACCAGCCATAACTCATGCCCACACCCAGATTCCCGAACAGCCTGCCCATGACTTCGCTGGGCCGGCGCCGCCGGAACACCTGCCGGTGGGCCAGGTCGTGCGCGAGCAGGGCGATGTGCCCGAACACGAAGGACAAGAAGGCCGCCACGGCCAGCTGTCCCCAAGTGTCACCCAGAACGAAGAAGGCTCCCCACCCTGCCGCGTACAGTGCGACCACCAGGCCGATGCGTGCTGCGTAGTAGCCGGGGCGCCGAGCCATCAGGCCGGCCGCGGTTATCCGTTGGGAGAGCCGTGCGAAGTCGCTGCCGCCGTCGCCGCCGGACCCTCTTGCGACAGCAGGAGCAGACTGGTGCGGCACGGAAACATCGGGGGAGGTCGTCATGCCCCAAAGTCTCCTGTCGGCCCCGTGACCTGGAGAATCCTGCCAGCCACCCTCTGCGTGCGAGGCATTCCCCCAGGGCCACCGGGGGTTATCCCCCGGGTACGGCAGCAGCCCAGGCCTCCTGCGCGCGGCTCCCGCCCCCGGCCCTCGACGCATTGAAGCTGCGCAGCACTTGTGGGATGGGCGCCTTGCTCAGCGACGGTCGATGTGTTGGTCACGGGCGGGCGCGCATCGAGGCGGCGCGGTGGCCCGAGAAGGAGACCGTCGCGGACCAGTCGCAGGGCACGCAGCTGGAGACGATCAAGGAACTCGCGCGGTACTGGGCGTCGGAGTACGACTGGCGCAAGGTCGAGGTGAAGCTCAAGTCGTATCCGCAGTTCATCACGGAGATCGACGGGCTGGACATCCACTTCATCCACGTCCGCTCGAAGCACGAGAACGCCCTGCCGGTGATCGTCACGCACGGCTGGCCGGGTTCCGTCATCGAGCAGCTGAAGATCATCGAGCCGCTCACGGACCCGACGGCCCACGGTGGCGACGCCGCGGACGCCTTCCACGTGGTGATTCCGTCGATGCCGGGCTACGGCTTCTCCGGCAAGCCGACCGCGAAGGGCTGGGGCCCCGAGCGGATCGCCCGCGCCTGGGGCGAGCTGATGAAGCGCCTCGGCTACACGAAGTACGTCGCCCAGGGTGGCGACTGGGGCGCGGTCGTCACCGACGTCATGGGTGTGCAGGAGCCCGAGGGTCTGGTCGGCATCCACACCAACATGCCCAAGGTGATTCCGCCCGCCGTCGAGGAGGCCGTCGTCGCCGGCAACCCGCTGCCGTCCGACGTCGTGCTCGCCAACGACGAGGAGAAGGCGGCTGTCGAGCAGCTGGACTTCGTCTACCGGCACGTCTACTACGCCTACATGATGGGCTCGCGTCCGCAGTCGCTGACCGCCTTCGCGGACTCCCCGGTCGGTCTGGCCGCCTTCATGCTCGACCACGACAAGGCCAGTCTGGAACTGATCTCCCGGGCCTTCGCCGGGGCGGAGGAGGGCCTGACGCGGGACGACGTCCTGGACAACATCACGCTGTTCTGGCTGACCAACACGGCGGTCTCCGCGGCCCGCCTCTACGGGGAGAACACGAAGCCGTTCTTCGGCGTGCGGGGCGTCAAGCTCCCGGTCGCCGTCAGCGTCTTCCCCGACGAGCTGTACCAGGCGCCGAAGAGCTGGGCCGAGCAGGCCTACCCGAACCTCGTCCACTACAACAGGCTGCCCAAGGGCGGCCACTTCGCCGCCTGGGAGCAGCCGGAGCTCTTCGTGAACGAGATCCGTACGGGCTTCCGCACCCTGCGGTAGTCGACCACGCCGGACGCCTGCAGAGGCGCCAGGCCGACGGGGCGGTCAAGCGGCCCAACTCCAGCTCCGCTCGGCCGCCCCGTACTCCTTCACCGCCACGCACGAGGGGATTCAACCCTCCCGCTGACGCCGCCGGGTCGCGCTCGGACCGAACTCCCAAGCGGTTGTCGCAGGTTCGAATCCTGCCGGAGGCACTGCGTGCGGCCAGGAATCACGCATCGAACAGCCTCCTCGGAGTGAACTTCGAGGAGGCTGTTTCGTGTCCCGGGATGCACGGTCAGTGGGCGCTCATCGCCGACTCCTCTGCCGTCCTGGCTCCCCCGCGACCCGGTGCGGTGTTCAGTACTGCTCGGTCTCCATGAAACCCGTGCCCCCGTTGTCGTCCGCATCGAAGGCGGCAGCGGTCGGGTCGAATCCGGGCGGGCTGTCCTTCAGGGCCAGGCCCATGCCGGCCAGCTTCGCCTTGACCTCGTCGATCGACTTCGCACCGAAGTTACGAATGTCGAGGAGGTCGGCCTCGGAGCGCGCCAGAAGCTCGCCCACCGAGTGGACGCCCTCACGCTTGAGGCAGTTGTACGACCGAACCGTGAGCTCCAGCTCCTCGATCGGCAGGGCCATGTCGGCGGCCAGGGCGGCGTCCGTCGGGGACGGACCCATGTCGATGCCCTCGGCGTCGATGTTCAGCTCGCGGGCGAGACCGAACAGCTCGACCAGGGTCTTGCCGGCCGACGCCATGGCGTCGCGCGGACGCATGGCCTGCTTCGTCTCGACGTCGACGATCAGCTTGTCGAAGTCGGTGCGCTGCTCGACACGGGTCGCCTCGACCTTGTACGTGACCTTGAGCACCGGGCTGTAGATCGAGTCGACCGGGACACGGCCGATCTCCTGGCCCAGCTGCTTGTTCTGCACGGCGGAGACGTAGCCGCGACCGCGCTCGACGGTCAGCTCCATCTCCAGCTTGCCCTTGCCGTTCAGCGTGGCGAGGACCAGATCGGGGTTGTGCACCTCGACACCGGCCGGGGGCGCGATGTCGGCGGCGGTGACCAGACCCGGGCCCTGCTTGCGCAGATACATCACGACCGGCTCGTCGTGCTCCGAGGAGACGACCAGCTGCTTGATGTTGAGGATCAGGTCGGTGACGTCCTCCTTGACGCCCGGCACGGTGGTGAACTCGTGCAGGACACCGTCGATGCGGATGCTGGTGACAGCGGAACCCGGGATCGACGACAGGAGAGTACGACGGAGAGAGTTGCCGAGGGTATAGCCGAAGCCCGGCTCCAGCGGCTCGATCACGAACCGGGAGCGGAACTCATCGACGACCTCTTCGGTCAACGAAGGACGCTGAGCGATCAGCACGAGGTATTGCCTCCAGTGTTTGGCGCCCGCTATGTGACGCCGTAGACAACACGAAGCGTACGGGCGGTTCGACCTTCTATGAAGCCGAACCGCCCGACCCCGCCCGTTTGCCGAGCGATCGGCAGGCTCAGAACGTGCCAAATGAAGTCCAACGGTCAACCATTCCCGCCCCCGGGACCACCAGCACGGCTCGTGGCGCATACTGGGGGCGATGACAAAGCCCGCTGCACCGAAGCGTCATTTGCCCACCAGCCCCTTCAGGGCCCCGGTCGCCCCGGCTCCCAAGCATTTCGCCGTGGGTGACCAGGTTACGCACGACATGTACGGACTCGGCCGGGTGATCGGCATCGAGGATGGAATCGCGGCACTCGTGGATTTCGGCTCGGCACAAATGCGGATCTTGAGCCCATACGCCAAGATGACCAAGCTGTAGGACCGCTGTGCCCGATCACGGCACGCCAGGCCCCTCCTGGGGCCTGCAACGAAAGGGAGACCTCCCATCGATCCGACGCCGCTGTTCTCCGCCCTGGAAGGGCAACCCCACCGCGCCACTGCGGCATCACCGCATCCGGCAACAAACCCCTTCCAGGCCCCGGACTTCGGGGAAGACGACACCTTCCTGCCCGAGGACGTACAGGTGCCCGCTCCGGGCAAGCGTGCCGCGCGGCCCAAGGCGGCCTAGCTCCCGCGAGTGCGGCGCTTTCGACAGCTGACCGCGGGCCGTCGCCGGTACCGCGGGAGGGTTACGTCCGGGGATACCTCCGGCCTGCTCGGCGGCCGGTGCGGCGTGTCCGGACTGCGGCCGCTTCTCGGGCCGGGTGCACGACCCAGACCCAAAGGCTGGCCATCCAACCTGCCGCTGGAGCCCGGCTTCGGTTCCGGCATGACGTACTGGCGACGCCTGGCGGAGTGGACCGAGGCCGGCGTGTGGCACTGGTTGCAGGCCCCGGTTGCGCGAGGTGCTCCTACCGGTGCCACGGGCATCCCGCTCGCCGCCACCCTGACCGGCTGCAACCGCAACGACGTCACCCCCAGCTCATCCCACTCCTCCAGGCCGTGCCGCCAGTGCGGGGTAAGCGGGGCCGGCCCCGGCGCCACCCGAACGTGGTACGCGGCGACCGCGGCTACGACCACGACGAGTACCGCCGGCTTGTCCGGGGCCTCGGCGTGCAGCCGATGATCGCCCGCCGCGGAATCGAGCGTGGCTCCGGCCTGAGAAAGCAACGCTGGGTCGTGGAGCGCGCATTCGCTCACCTGCAATGGTTCTGCCGCCTGCGGATCCGCTGGGAGATACGCGCCGACATCCACGAAGCGTTCCTCACTCTCGGATGCGCACTCATCTGTTGGCGGCGACCACGCTCCGTGTCGTGACGTGCCGATGTCGTATACGACATCACCGTGAGACCAAAGGGTGTTGGGTGCTGCTGCTCAGCGCCTCGTCTCGTACCTGGTCAGGACCACGCCGCCGGGCAACGTCCGCGCCTCCACCAGGTTCAGGTTCACCCAGCTGTCCAGCGCGGTGAAGAACGGCGTGCCGCCGCCCACCAGGACCGGATGGGCGACGATCACGTACTCGTCGATCAGCCCGGCGCGCATGGCCGCGCCGGCGAGCGTTGCGCCGCCGATGTTCATTGGGCCGCCGTCCTCGGCCTTGAGCCGGGTGATCTCGGCGATCGCGTCGCCGGTGACCAGACGGCTGTTCCAGTCGACCTTGTCGATCGTCGAGGAGAACACCACCTTCGGCGTGTCCCGCCAGTTCCGCGCGAACTCGATCTGCGCCGGGGTGGCGCCCGGCTGCTGGTCGCCGGTCGGCCAGTAGGAGCTCATCGTCTCCCATAGCTTGCGCCCGTACAGCGTCAGGCCACTCGCCTGCTCGTGGTCGAGCCACCACTGGAACAGCTCGTCGCTCGGCGGTCCGCTCCAGCCGATGTCGTCGCCGGCCGCGGCGATGTAGCCGTCCAGGGTCAGGTTCATGCCGTAGATCAGTTTCCGCATGGCCCAGCCTTCCGTCCGTGAGTGTCCGGCGTATAGACCGGCGCGGTGCGGGAAACTCATCGGTGCGCGATCTGGGCTCGCCGGTAGTCCTCGTGCTCGGGGCTCAACGTGGTGTACTCGGCCGACATGGGCAAGCCGCCTGATCTCGCCCTCGCCCTCGCCCTCGCCCTCGCCCTCGCCCTCGCCCTCGCGAAGAAATACCACGGATTTGAGACTGATCATGGGTGACAAGGGCTGTGAGACAGCCAAGAACGCCCAGGTCACGGAAGATCGACATGTCACGAGCGGCGAGACCCCGCACCTGTCGGGTTGCGGACCCGTGCGGGTTGGGGGCCGGTAGAACTGTGGGTGTGACGCGTGCGCAACTGACTGATGCTGATTGGGAGTTCAATGCTCCGTTCCTGCCGATCGGGGAGTTCGGTCCGTATCCGGAGAATCTTCGGGCCCAGTTCGAGGGTGTGGTGTGGAAGTTCCGGTCGGGTGCCCAGTGGCGGGAGATGCCGGGCCGGTTCGGGCCGTGGCAGACGGTGTACGACCGGCTCCGGTACTGGCGGAAGGCACGTGTTCACGACCCTCGACGAGGGTGTGATCGCCGAGGCCGCGAGGCAGGGCAAGACGGACTTGTCGCTGGTCAGCACGAAGATCCACCTCGTCGTCGATGCCGCCTGCCGCCCACTGGCCATCCTGATCACGGCCGGGCAGGCCGGCGACAGCCCTCAATTCGTTCCTGTCACGGAAGAACAAGGGCCGGGCAGGCGGCCGACCGGTCACCCGCGATCCCGACCTCTACCGCGAGCGGAACATCGCCGAACGCGGCATCAACAAGATCAAAGCATGGCGGGGCCTCGCCACCCTGCGACAAAGACCCCGCCAACCACCAGGCCGGACTCGAACTCCGTGCCGCGCACTCCTCTGGATCCGCAGCCTCCAACCCAACCACTGATCACAACACCGGACAGGCCTAGTCACCCGCCGCCAATCGGTTGAGAACTTCCATCGGGGTGAAGCTCCAGCCGACGAGGCGCGGTCCGCTCCAGTTGATGCCGATCATGTAGCCCTCTCGGGCGGCATCAGGCAGATCGCGATCGCGCCAGGCATCCAGGGACATGGACTCAACACGTAGCCCCTGCCCCCAGATCTTCGCCGCCCTCTGGGCGCGGGCGGAGGTCGACCAGTAGGGAAGACTTCGCGTGCCGTCCTCGGAGAGGGGAGCCGGGCTACCCTCGTCATCCCGGACGAGCCAGACCACTCCGCTCTGGCGGGCGTCTCGGAAGAATGCTGCCGCTTGCGAACCACTCTGACTCATGCCACGTGACCTAGCGTTCCCCGTCACTCATTTCGTTGGCGGTTCTAAATCCCGCTCCTGATCGATGAGTTCACGAACCCCAGGTGCCTACGACGCCGGGGCCACCCGCACGGCTTGCTTCAGCATGCCGCTGAGTTGCCAGACGACGGCGGCGGACAGGGCGGCAGCGCAGACGTACAGAAGATTGCTTTCCATGACCTGCTGCAAGGCCTGGCTGGTCTGGCCGGCAGTGTGTGCGTGCTTCAGGGCGGACAGGGCGTCGGCGCCCGTGACGCCCGCGGCGAGGACGGAGAGCCACCAGAAGGTGAGCAGGGGATGGCCGCGCTTACGCCGCAACGCAGGCCGGGAGGCGGCCCACAGGTCGTTGACGAACATCTTCAGCACGAACAGGTCGGCAATGGGGACCACCCAGCCGAAGAACAACCAGCCACGGCTGCGACGCTGCCCCTCGGGCCAGACCAGCTCCGCGAGGTCGCGCATGCGGGACATCCAGACGCTGAAGACCAGCACGGACACGAGGGTGGCACCGCTCCACCAGCCCCTCAGATTCCCGAACCATATGTCGGCGTTGAGCAGCGGCAGCACCTCGCTGCCGTCCGGTTGAGCCGGCAGGGGCGGCGCCTGCAAAACTTGGTACTTGTGCCAGGCCGCCACCCCAGTCGCCACAGTCAGCATCGCGTACGCGGCGAGCACACCGCACGTCCATCGCGTCAGCCCGCCCGGCACCCCTGCAGCCCTGCCCACCCCACACCTCCTGGAAGCCGCCTGTTTGGAAGTTCCCGCAGGTCGGCGGGGGATCTTAACCTCGCAGGGATACGAAAGTCACGGCCGGCCGTGGTGGGCGTCGACTCACCACTCATGCAGGTATGACCCCGTTTCCCTGCCGAGGAATCGGAAACCCGGACCACGTCTCCACCACTCCGGCACCGCTTCTTCGGACGACGGCGGCCACCGGAGCCCCTCACGGCGGATCAGCAGTCACTCAAACTGCCGCTCCGCCTCCGCACCCACGACATCACGGTGTGCCCTGCCAGCCCGGCGCTCTCAAGGCCACCCGGCCCCGGCCGCCCCGAGCCGAGAGGAGCGAGGCATGATCCATTCAGCCGATATTCGCGAGTGGCGCAACCGGGACGTGCTCGATCCCAGGGGACGCAAGATCGGAGCCCTGGAAGCGGTCTACGTGGACACCACTACCGACGTGCCGGCCATGGTCACCGTCCGCACCGGACTTCCGACCCGGCACCGACTCGTCTTCGTGCCGCTCGACGAGGCAACCCTCGGCCCCGGGTACGTGAAGGTCGCGCACTCACGAGGGCTGGTGCGGAAGGCGCCGTCCATGGGCGTGGACGACGTGCTGCCGGTCGAGCGGGAAGAAGAGGTCTTCAAACACTACGACAGGCCCTACGAACCTGGCGCTGGACACGGGCGTCGCCTCGCACGCCGCTGACCAGCAGCGCAGGCCGGAGGATGTGCTCATCATGGCCCTTTTCCTGTTCCTGATCCTCGTGGCCATCGTCCTGGGACTCATCGGCGCGGTGGTGCACGGGCTGACCTACCTCCTGATCATCGGCATCGTGCTCTTCGTGGCGGACCTGGTCCTGTTCGGTAGGCACTGGTCCCGGCGCTCCCATCGACACCTCGTCCGGTGATGCCGCCGAGCGCCCATTCCTCGTCGCGTTCGCCGAACAGCGGCGCCGCGGTGCGGTCTACCTGTCGTCCTGAGCGGGTGCGAACCGTTTGGTGTAGGAATCCACAGGCGCCGTCTCGATCTGATCGACTCCCTGGAGCGCGCCGAGACGGTCGGTGACGTACGCGTACAGGTCGTTGGTGTCGCGGCAGACGAGGACCGCGAGGAGGTTGTGGCGACCGGTGATCGCGGCGACGTGCGCGGTCTCGGCGTCCGCGGCCAGCTGCGCCGCCACCGCCGCGACCTGCGACGGGGCCACCGAGAGCCAGAGCAGGCACTGGGCCGTGTACCCGTACAGCGCCGGGTCGACCTCGACGTGGAAGCGTACGTGTCCCGCGCGGCGCAGTTCGTCGAGGCGTCGGCGCACGGCGGATTCGGACCAGCCGATACGCACGGCGAGGTCCGCGTATGCGGCACGCCCGTCGGTGGCCAGGGCCGGCAGCAGGCGCCGGTCGAGGTCGGTCAACTCGACCGCGGTGCGCTGGGGCGCGGGCTCCCGCAGTGCGGCGATCTGCTGAGCCGTCAGCGCCGACGTGCGGCCCGGCCACCAGCCGTCCATCAAGGACCGCAGCAGCCGTTGCGCGCCGATGTCGGTCACGTGCGGGTGTCGGCTCAGCTCGGTCAGCGGCAGCGCCCCGGACGTGCGCATCAGGCACGCGAGCTCGGTGTCCCCGGACAAGCGCGTCACCCACGCGGTGTCGAGGCGCTCGGCCAAGGCCCGTGAGAGTGCGGCGGCGCCGTGCGGCCGCACGCGCAACCGGACGAACCACTCCGCACGGCTGCGGGACACGCCGCTGACCCGTACGGCCCCGGCTTCGCGCAGCCGACCGAAGCGGCGGGCGACCGTGCGGTCCGAGACGCCGAGTACCGCCGCGATCCGGCTGAACGGCACCCGCGCGTCCAGCTGGAGAGCGTGCAACAGCAGCCGGTCCAGCTCGTCGAGGGTGACGGATTCCACCGGGCAAGGATAGGGGCGTGCCGGATTCCGGCGTACGGTCCACGGGCACGGGCTTTGCCCTGGCCCGCCGGGCCAAGCTCGGGCCATGACGGTTCACAGCTTCCACCACACCGGCGTCGTCACCCACGACCTCGACGAACTGGCACGCCGGTACACAGCGCTCGGGTTCACCGTGAGCCCGCGCTCGCGCCACCTGCTCAGCGCCGCGCCCGGCGAAGCGCCCGTGCCCGGCTGCACGGCGAACCAGTGTGTCGTCTTCGCCGACTCCTACATCGAGTTGCTCGGCATCGTCGACGGAACGGCACCGGATCCCTGGCGCGCCAAGGAACTGGGGATCGGGTTCCGGCTGGTCAACTTCGCCACCGACGACGCTGAGGCCACCGCGACGGCGCTGTCCGCGGCCGGTGTCCCCGCCCACGGCGTCCTCGACCTCGCGCGGGACGTGGAGACCGAAGACGGGCCGCGCACGGTCAAGGCCCGCGCCGTCCACCTCGACCCGCGCTCGACGGTGGAGGGATTCGTCGGCATCGCCCAGCACCTGACGCGGAACCTGATCCACCAGCCACGCTGGCAGGACCACCCGAACGGCGCGCACGCCCTCGCGACGGTGCGCATAGCAGCGGCAGAGGCCGACTTCGACGCGATCGTGCAGCGCTATGCCCAACTGCTCGAGGCGGCGCCGGAGCGGCACGGAACGCTCGCCGTGCTGCCGGTCGGTGGTGCCCGGCTGGAGATCGCGGGCGGCGCCGCGGTTTCGCGGTTCGAAGCGATGACGGTCGCGGTGGCCGACCTCGCACACGCCCGCCGGACCGTCGAAGACGGCGGCATCGCGACCGAGACCACCGAAGCGGGCTTCGCCGCGGACGGTCTGTTCTTCACGGAGCGGTCGTGACACTCGCGTTGCTCGCCGGGGCGAGCCTCCTGTTCCGGCTCTTGGGCTCGCTCGGCGTCCGGCGGTTCGCCACATGGCGGGTGAGCGCGGCCCACGGGCTTGCGGTCATGCTCGTGGCAACGGCGTCGGCGCACTTCGCCCCGGCCGGGCTGGGGTTCATGCCCGGGCACGCGGACCTCGTGGCCATGGTCCCGCCCGTCGTGCCGTTCCCGTCGGCGGTCGTGCACGGCACGGGCGTGCTGGAACTGCTGGGCGCGCTCGGGCTGGTCCTCGCCCGTTCTCGGCCCGCGGCCGGGTGGTGCCTGGCGGTGTTGTTCGTGTGCCTGCTCCCGGCCAACGTCCACGCGGCGCGGGCCGACGTCCCGCTCGTCGCCGACCCGTTGTGGTTCCGGATCCCGGAGCAGCTCACCTACATGGCTGTCGCGGTGGCGGCCTCCCGCTCGCACGCCCGTTCACCCCTGCGGTGACGTGGTGGCCTCTGCGCCTGATCCAGACGGGGCAGGGACGGACGGGACGGTCGGGGTGCCGGGCACGGCCGGTTCGGGCTACGCCAGGGCCACGACCATGCCGATCAACCCAATGGCGATCAACACGACAACGGCCATGATCACGACGAGGGAGACAGGTCCCCAGGCCTTGGGTGCGGCGGGCTCGTGCTGGGAGATTCCCGCCGTAGTACTCCCCTCAGCGGGCGGGGTAGGGACGGGGGGCACCTTGCGCCCGACGGGCGAAGTTCCGTGCGCGGACCAGGTACGGGGGTCGGGTGTTGTCATGATCTGCACTCCGTTGATCCAAAACCATCAGGGGCGCCCGCCAGGGCCCGTGCATGTGATCGTGTGATCGCGTGCCGGCGCCCGGGGGCCGGGGACCACCCTCGGGAGTGGCGCCACAGTGAGCGCGACCGCCGTCCTTCGAGTTCCCGGAGGGAGGCTGCCGCAATCGCCAAGCAAAGTGATTCGGCGGCTCTGGCCCGCAGGACTGCGAGCGGTCCGCCTGAAGCCCGGCGCCGACGTCACCGTGACCACGGCCCGGCTCCGCGAGGTCATCAAGACGATCAAGAGAATCGGAGTGCCGATGGCACCGATTCGAGGCGTGCCATGATGGGCGCATGGGACGTCCAAGGACCAAGTTGGCCCCGAAGATGCCGACCACGACACGTGGTCGGCGTACTCGCGAAGGGCTGATTCTTGCTGGTCGGGAGGTCCTGGAGTGTCAGGGTTGGGCAGGTTTCAGCCCCGAGGCCGTGGCGCAGGTGGCGGGCGTTTCGTACGGGACGTTCTATACGTACTTCGAGTCCAAGGAAGACCTGCTCCACACCGTTCTCCGCTCGGTCGCCGGTGAGATGTTCACGTCGAGCCTGGTCCCGTCGGACACCACGGACGACCCCTATACGCGGCTCGTGGAGTCGAACCGTCGCTATCTGCGGGCCTGGGACCAGGCGTCGAAGGTGGTGCGGATCGTGGAGCAGGGAGCGGTCGCGGACGAGGGACTGCGGCAGATGGTTCTTGAGATCCGGGAGCTCTACGTGAGCCGTAGTACGGAGGGCATCAGGCGACTGCAGGAAGCCGGCCTGGCGAATCCGAGTCTGGATGCCAGGCTGACGGCCATCGCGCTGGGCTCGATGGTCGAACAGGTCGGCCATGTGCTCGACACGCTCGCCGAGGCATTCGACGAGGACGCGGTCGTCGACCACCTGTCTCGGCTGTGGGCCGCCGCGATCGGGCTCCGCGGCGCGCCGGATGAGGACTGGGCGGGCGTCGCCTCTGCTGTCGGCGGGTCGGCGTCGAGCTGAGCGACGCGACGGCTCCAAGGATTCGAGGCCGCAGCAGGAGGTCCAGTGCTGTCGCGCGTCCGGTGACACGGGGCAGGGTCCAGGAGATCCCCGATGCGGATCGTGCAGACGTCGCCGTCTGTGCTTTTGACGACTGGGGTGCTCGCCCTGCGATGCCTTGCTGGCTTGGTGGCGGTTCGCCTCTCGGCGGCGTCAGACGGTTGCCGAGGAAGTCGCGGGAGTCGGAAGCTTCTTTCCGAGGGTGAGCCGGGCCTCGTCGAACTGGGTCCTGAACGCCGCGACCAGGCCTGCGACCGTCGTGGTCTGTTTGAGGGCGCCGATGCCCTGGCCGGAGCCCCAGATGTCCTTCCATGCCTTGGCGTCGGTGTTGCCCATGGAGCCGAAGTCCATGGTGGACGGATCCGACTCGGGGAGGTCGTCGGGGTCGAGCCCGGCGGCGGCGATGCTGCCGCGCAGGTAGTTGCCGTGGACTCCGGTGAACAGGTTGCTGTACACGATGTCCTTGGCGGTGCTGTCGACGATCATCTGCTTGTAAGCGGCCGGGGTGTTGGCCTCGACGGTCGAGAGGAATGCCGACCCGACGTATGCGAGATCGGCGCCGGCGGCCAGGGCCGCCAGGATCGAACGGCCGTGGGCGATGGCTCCGGACATCAGCAGCGGGCCGTCGAACCATTCGCGGATCTCCTGGACGAGAGCGAAGGGCGACTGTGTGCCCGCGTGGCCGCCCGCGCCGGCGGCCACGGCGATGACGCCGTCCGCTCCCTTCTCGACGGCCTTGTGAGCGAACTCGTTGCTGATCACGTCGTGCAGCACGATGCCGCCGTAGGAATGCACGGCTTCGTTGATCTCAGGGCGCGCTCCCAGTGAGGTGATCACGATCGGCACCCGGTGCTCCACGATCACGCTCATGTCGGCGTCGAGGCGGCCGTTGGAGCGGTGCACGATCTGGTTCACCGCGAACGGAGCGACGACGGCCTCCGGGTGCGTGGCCGCGTAGGAGGCGTTCTCCTCTGTGATGCGGTCCAGCCAGTCGGACAGCAGCGACACGGGGCGGGCGTTGAGCGCGGGGAACGAGCCGATCACACCGGCCTGGCACTGGGCGATGACCAGCTCGGGACCCGAGGCGATGAACAGCGGCGAGCCGACGACGGGAAGCGTGAGAGGTCGTGACAGAGCGGGGGGCAGCGACATGGCAGGTCCTTCGGCGGTCTTCGGTTGGTCCTCCTCGGCAGCGTGACCGCCAACGGAGGTGCCCTCGCCGGGGCTACGCCGCCGATTGTGCAACTTGTTGCACATAGAGCTCAAGGTCCTGGCCGACGGTTTCATTCAGAGCCTGCTGCGACTGTCGAGCGAGCCAGCCCTTGGTGAGGCAACAAACCCCAGCTCAGAAGAGCGCTACGCACCCTTCACTCACTCGACAATTTTATCGAGTGAGCTCCATCACGGCACTGCAACTTCGCAGCCGGATGCGGCGACTGCACCCTGCATTTGCCGCGCGAGGTGAAGCAGCCACTACTTGACTATTTTGTCAGGTTGATTGACTCTGCCGTCACCACAGTTCACCCGTGAGCGGCGCAGCGGGACACGTCGGAGCACCCAGGGAGACATGCGCATGGACATCCAGTTCGATTTCGGCGGCAAGACGGCCGTTGTCTTCGGAGGCACGACCGGCATCAACCTCGCCATCGCCGAGGCCTTTGCCGCGCGGGGTGCCGCGGTGGCGGTAGCCAGCCGGAAGCGGAGCAACGTCGACGCGGCGGTGAAGCAGATCGGCGCACACGGGGGGGTCGGTCCGCGGCTTCGTGGCCGACGTACGCGACAACCATTGGGTTCTCAACGGTTCGAAGACCTTCATCTCCAACGGCATCCACGCGGACCTGGTGATCGTCGTCGCCCGGACCACCCCTGAGGGTGGCGCGCACGGGATGTCGCTGCTGGTCGTCGAGCGGGGCATGGAGGGCTTCGAGCGCGGCCGGAATCTCGACAAGATCGGGCAGAAGGCGCAGGACACGGCCGAGTTGTTCTTCAGGGACGTGCGCGTTCCCAAGGAGAACCTGCTCGGTGAGCTGAACGGCGCGTTCATCCACCTGATGACGAACCTCGCTCAGGAGCGGATCACCATCGCGGTGGCTGCCATCGCCGGGGCTGAGCGACTGCTGGAGATCACCACCCAGTACGTGAAGGAGCGCGAGGCGTTCGGTCGGCCGCTGGCCAAGCTCCAGCACGTCCGCTTCGAGATCGCCGAGTTGGCCACCGAGTGCGCCGTCACCCGGGCCTTCCTGGACCGCTGCATCGAGGAGCACGCCAACGGTTCGCTGGATGCCGTCCATGCCTCCATGGCGAAGTGGTGGGCGACCGAGCTGCAGAAGCGGGTGGCCGATCGCTGCCTGCAACTGCACGGCGGATACGGCTACATGACGGAGTACCCGATCGCCAAGGCCTTCACCGACGGCCGCATCCAGACCATCTACGGCGGCACGACCGAGATCATGAAGGAGATCATCGGCCGCTCACTGCTCGCCTGACTCCGCCCTCAGGTCCTGCACGGCAACGAGCCGATCGGCCCGGTCGGCGGCCTGATCCGGGAGGTCCAGGCGCGCCGTCCCGGGCTCGATCCGGCTGTGATCCACGACGTCGACGACATCGTCAGCCTCTGTCACCCCATTGAAACAAGCACCAAATAGGCGTCACACGTGTCATCCCAGCGTCCGGATATCGCCTGTCACGCCCACACCACACATGGCGTGAACTACCAAAATCGCAGGTCAGGAGCTCTTCGCGACCGGCTTCAAATTCGCCGCTCAACCGTACGACGCGCCATGGAGGAGTTGTGAAATTGATCTCTGCGGGATAAACCCCCAGTTCAGGCCATGTTTTCGAGTCTTTCAGCCAGGTTCTGCAAGTCGATGAGCGTCAAAAGAACGTCGTGCGCCTCGTCGTCCTGGCCGATCTCCCCGCGCACGTCGGGCGCCCACAGCGACACGCCGTAGGGCACGAGCAGCGGGAAGTCGTTGCCGAACTGGGCGCCGTGGACGGTCTGTTGGAGCGTGCGCCGACGTCGGGGCACCCGTCGGCGGACTCCGACCGATGGATCCAGCCTCACAGCTTGAGCACAAATTACATACATCCCCCTCTTCATACTGGCCCCGATGGTCTAGATTGACCGTGCTTCAGCTGTTCGAACACGAGGCGGCCAATTAATGATCTATGGGTCCGGCGCCAAGGAAAGCCAGAAGTCACGTCCCCGGCGTCGGACGTGGGGGTGATCAATTCTTGAGTCCGAGCGGGGCCTTGGGTGCAGGGAACACCCGAGGTTTCGACGGGTTTCCGCGCACCTGGAGTGCATGGCAGGACCTGCGGGTCCGCTGCCGCCATGGTGGGTCGTTCAAGTAGTTCTGAAACAGCAGGAATGTATGCGTGGGGGCGGGGGCCTCCCGC
>NZ_JADDRL010000055.1 GCF_021538895.1 Streptomyces olivochromogenes
CGTCCGGAACGCACTCCCGCCCCGGATCCGGCACCGACTCCCGTCCCCCGCTGGACACGGTGTTCCCCTCGGCCGCTCCCGCTCCGGCCCCCGCCGTCTCCCAGGCCAGGCCCCGTGTCGCCGTGGGGAGGAAGGCCGGGTGCACCACGTCCGCTCCCCATTTGCCGCCCTCTCCCGGTACCAGGAGTTCGGCCACGTCCAGGACGTGGTGGCCGGACATGGAGGGGAGACAGGTGCCGCGGGCGGGGCCGATGGCGGCGGCCCAGTCGGGAGGGATCGCCGAGACGCCCTGAGTAGCGCCGGCCAGGGCGCCGGCCACCGCGGCCGTGGTGTCGGCGTCGCGGCCCATGTTCACCGCCGTGAGGACGGCCTGCCGGAAGTCGCCGTCCGAGGCCGCGTACGCGCCGAAGGCGAGCGCCACCGCCTCGGGCGCGAGGTCGGTCCAGGGGTAGCCGCCGATCACGACGGCGGAGCGGACCGCCCGCTCGCCCCGATGGGCCACCGCCACTGCCCGGCGCAGCGAGCGGGCCGTCCAGGAGTCGTCGGGGACCACCGCGAGCGCCGAGGCGACGACCACGCTGGGCGGAGCGCCCGCCATCGCCGCCGCCACCCCGGCCGCGACCGCCTGGCCGCCGTAGATGCCCTCGCCGTCGTGGCTGACCGAGCCGTCGATGGCCACCAGCCGGGCCGCCTCGGCGGGGCGGCCCGCCGCGAACACCCCGAAGGGGGCCGCGCGCATGGCCAGCCCGTCGCTCCAGGCGTGCCGGTGCTGGGCCGAGATGGGCGCCGCGAGACCCCGGCGCAGGTTCTCCAGCGTGCCGCGCTCGCTGAAGCCCGCGCCCCGGAAGGGGCCCTCCTCCCGGTCGGCGATCCACTGGTGCCAGGCCGCCTCGACATGGCCCGGTGTCAGCGCCGAGCCGTGCCGGGCCAGCAGCAGCCCGGAGAAGATCGCGTACTCGGTGTCGTCGGTGCCCGACGGCTTCTCGGCGACGTACCCGGTGATGCGGCCCCAGCGGGCCCGGATCTCGGACGGTCTCAGGTTCTCGGCGGGTGCCCCGAGCGCGTCCCCGACGGCCAGTCCGAGCAGCGCGCCACGCGCCCGTTCACGGAGTTCGGCGGCGTCCCCGGGTGCCGGGACCGACGGAATGCCGGCGATCGATGCCATACGGGGATGTGTCCCACGGGAGCGCCGCCGGAGAGCCTGCCGACCCGCAGCGTCACCCGGTCGACATATGTGCAGTCCCCTACTCGGATGAGCAAGGTCAGGTAAAACCGCAGGTTAGCCCAGCCTTTCCTTGCTGGCGCGAAGGAATTTCAGGGCGTACGTTCGGTGTTGTCGAAAAGTAGAACGCGTCCAAAAGTTAGCTTTGCCTAAGCATTCCTGGGGGATCCCTGTGGCCATCATCGACACCGAGGCCGCGCTGCACGAGGCGCACCGCGACAACCACACGCACCGTGACGTGAACGGCGGCTGGCTGCGCCCCGCCGTCTTCGGCGCGATGGACGGCCTGGTCTCCAACCTCGCCCTGATGACCGGCGTCGCGGGCGGCGCCGTCAGTCACCAGACCATTGTGATCACCGGGCTCGCCGGCCTCGCGGCGGGTGCCTTCTCCATGGCCGCCGGTGAGTACACCTCCGTCGCCTCGCAGCGCGAACTCGTCGAGGCCGAGCTGGACGTGGAGCGGCGCGAGCTGCGCAAGCACCCGCAGGACGAGGAGGCGGAGCTCGCCGCGCTGTACGAGGCCCGGGGCGTGGAGCCCGCGCTGGCCCGCGAGGTGGCCCGGCAGCTGTCCCAGGACCCCGAGCAGGCCCTGGAGATACACGCCCGCGAGGAGCTCGGCATCGACCCCGGCGACCTGCCGTCCCCGCTGGTCGCGGCCGTGTCGTCGTTCGGCTCCTTCGCGCTGGGCGCCCTGCTGCCCGTACTGCCGTACCTGCTGGGCGCGGCCGCGCTGTGGCCCGCCGTGCTGCTCGCGCTCGCCGGGCTGTTCGGCTGTGGTGCCGTGGTGGCCAAGGTGACGGCACGCACCTGGTGGTTCAGCGGCCTTCGGCAGCTCGCGCTCGGCGGTGCCGCGGCCGGTGTGACGTACGCCCTGGGCAGCTTGTTCGGAACGGCCGTAGGATGATCTCGATGCTACCTATGCGTTGGGCCGTATAAGTAGCCGTTACTCGCTGGTTTCAAATGCTTAACCACGGGGCATGAGCCGTAAGCGCTGCGGGCAATGACGCCTGCCGCGCACCCGCGGGATGGGCGACACGCTCCTCCCGCCCCCCTCGCGGGCCAACCGGTACCGATCTGATCGATCTTGTCCGGCTCGGTCCCCACACACTTTCAGCCGCCCGCGTGCGGCACCCTGCCGTCACCCACGGCACCCTGCCGCGACCCGGCGGCGTCCGCATGTTGGAACGCAGTATCCGGTTCGCGAGCATCGCTCCATCATGTAATCTGCACGAAATTTAGCCACACAGCAGAGGGCCAACGTCGTCCCTCGGCACTTGCCACATGCCACATGACGACGACGGGAGAGCCGATGCGTACGCCGCGCCAGCCGTCCCAGCATTCCGCGAATGGCCAGAACTGGTCGTTCATGGATGCTCGCCCTGCTGCGCAGGGTATGTACGACCCCCGCAATGAGCACGACGCCTGTGGCGTCGGATTCGTGGCCACCCTGACCGGTGAGGCGAGCCACGCGCTGGTCGAACAGGCCCTCACGGTTCTGCGCAACCTGGAGCACCGCGGCGCCACCGGCTCCGAGCCCGACTCCGGCGACGGCGCGGGCATCCTCTCGCAGGTCCCGGACGCCTTCTTCCGCGAGGTGGCCGGCTTCGACCTCCCCGCGGCGGGCTCCTACGCCGTCGGTATCGCCTTCCTCCCGGAGGAGGGCACCGAGGACTCCGTCTCGAAGATCGAGACGATCGCGGCCGAGGAGGGCCTCACCGTCCTCGGCTGGCGCGAGGTCCCGGTCGCTCCCGAGCTGCTCGGCGCCACCGCCCGTTCGACCATGCCGGCCTTCCGGCAGGTCTTCGTCGCCGACGGCGCCAGCGAGGGCATCGCGCTGGACCGCAAGGCGTT
This sequence comes from Streptomyces olivochromogenes, assembly GCF_021538895.1. GTDB lineage: Bacteria > Actinomycetota > Actinomycetes > Streptomycetales > Streptomycetaceae > Streptomyces > Streptomyces olivochromogenes_A. The sequence continues at coordinate 3,074 of NZ_JADDRL010000055.1, forward strand.
CGTCCTGCGCAAGCGCGCCGAGCGCGAGGCCGGTGTCTACTTCCCGTCCCTCTCGGCCCGCACCATCGTCTACAAGGGCATGCTGACCACCGGCCAGCTGGAGCCCTTCTTCCCGGACCTGTCCGACCGCCGCTTCGCCTCGGCCGTCGCGCTCGTCCACTCCCGCTTCTCCACGAACACCTTCCCGTCGTGGCCGCTCGCGCACCCGTACCGCTTCGTCGCGCACAACGGTGAGATCAACACCGTCAAGGGCAACCGCAACTGGATGCGCGCCCGCGAGTCCCAGCTGGTCTCCGAACTCTTCGGAAACCAGAACCTGGAGCGGATCTTCCCGGTGTGCACGCCGGACGCCTCCGACTCGGCGTCCTTCGACGAGGTGCTCGAACTCCTGCACCTGGGCGGCCGCTCGCTGCCCCACTCCGTGCTGATGATGATCCCGGAGGCGTGGGAGAACCACGACTCCCTGGACCCGGCCCGGCGCGCCTTCTACCAGTTCCACTCCACGATGATGGAGCCCTGGGACGGCCCGGCCTGTGTCACCTTCACCGACGGCACCCAGGTCGGCGCCGTGCTCGACCGCAACGGTCTGCGCCCCGGCCGCTACTGGGTCACCGACGAGGGCCTGGTCGTCCTCGGCTCCGAGGTCGGCGTCCTCGACATCGACCCCGCCAAGGTCGTCCGCAAGGGCCGTCTGCAGCCCGGCAAGATGTTCCTCGTCGACACCGCCGAGCACCGCATCATCGAGGACGACGAGATCAAGGCGACCCTCGCCGCCGAGCAGCCCTACGCCGAGTGGCTGGAGGCCGGCGAGATCGAGCTGGGCGACCTGCCCGAGCGCGAGCACATCGTCCACACCCACGCCTCGGTCACCCGCCGCCAGCAGACCTTCGGTTACACCGAGGAGGAGCTGCGCGTCATCCTGGCGCCCATGGCCAAGGCCGGCGCCGAGCCGATCGGTTCGATGGGCACGGACTCCCCGATCGCGGCTCTCTCCGAGCGCCCGCGGCTGCTCTTCGACTACTTCACCCAGCTGTTCGCGCAGGTCACCAACCCGCCGCTGGACGCCATCCGCGAGGAGCTCGTCACCTCGCTGCGCTCCTCGCTCGGCCCGGAGGGCAACCTCCTGGAGCCGAACGCGGCCTCCTGCCGCAGCGTGACCCTGCCCTTCCCGGTCATCGACAACGACGAGCTGGCCAAGCTCATCCACATCAACGCCGACGGCGACATGCCCGGCTTCAAGGCCGCGACCCTCTCCGGCCTGTACCGGGTGAGCGGTGGCGGTGACGCCCTCGCCGCGCGCATCGCCGAGATCTGCGCCGAGGCCGACGCCGCCATAGAGAACGGCGCCCGCCTGATCGTCCTGTCGGACCGCCACTCGGACGCCGAGCACGCGCCGATCCCCTCGCTGCTGCTCACCGCGGCCGTCCACCACCACCTCATCCGCACCAAGCAGCGCACCCACGTGGGCCTGCTGGTCGAGGCCGGTGACGTCCGCGAGGTCCACCACGTCGCCCTGCTCATCGGCTTCGGCGCCGCCGCGGTCAACCCGTACCTGGCCATGGAGTCCGTCGAGGACCTGGTCCGCGCGGGCACGTTCCTGCCGGGCATGGAGGCCGAGAAGGCCATCCGCAACCTGATCTACGCCCTCGGCAAGGGCGTCCTGAAGGTCATGTCCAAGATGGGCATCTCGACCGTCGCCTCCTACCGCGGCGCCCAGGTCTTCGAGGCCGTCGGCCTGGACGAGGGCTTCGTGGAGAAGTACTTCAACGGCACGGCCACCAAGATCGGCGGCGTCGGCATCGACGTCGTCGCCAAGGAGGTCGCCGCCCGCCACGCCAAGGCCTACCCCGCCTCCGGCATCGCTCCCGCGCACCGCGCGCTGGAGATCGGCGGCGAGTACCAGTGGCGCCGCGAGGGCGAGCCGCACCTGTTCGACCCGGAGACGGTCTTCCGCCTCCAGCACTCCACGCGCACCGGCAGCTACGACATCTTCAAGAAGTACACGGACCGCGTGAACGAGCAGTCCGAGCGCCTGATGACGCTGCGCGGCCTGTTCGGCTTCACGTCCGACCGGCAGCCGATCTCCATCGACGAGGTCGAGCCGGCGAGCGAGATCGTCAAGCGCTTCTCCACCGGCGCCATGTCGTACGGCTCCATCTCCAAGGAGGCGCACGAGACCCTCGCCATCGCCATGAACCAGCTGGGCGGCAAGTCCAACACCGGTGAGGGCGGCGAGGACCCGGAGCGGCTGTACGACCCGGCGCGCCGGTCCAGCATCAAGCAGGTCGCCTCCGGCCGCTTCGGTGTGACCTCCGAGTACCTGGTCAACGCGGACGACATCCAGATCAAGATGGCCCAGGGCGCCAAGCCCGGCGAGGGCGGCCAGCTGCCCGGCCACAAGGTCTACCCGTGGGTGGCCAAGACCCGGCACTCGACCCCGGGCGTCGGCCTGATCTCCCCGCCGCCGCACCACGACATCTACTCGATCGAGGACCTGGCGCAGCTGATCCACGACCTGAAGAACGCGAACCCGCGGGCGCGGATTCACGTGAAGCTGGTCTCCGAGGTCGGCGTCGGCACGGTCGCGGCCGGTGTGTCCAAGGCGCACGCGGACGTGGTCCTGATCTCCGGTCACGACGGCGGCACCGGCGCGTCCCCGCTGACCTCGCTCAAGCACGCGGGCGGTCCCTGGGAGCTCGGCCTCGCCGAGACCCAGCAGACGCTGCTGCTCAACGGCCTGCGCGACCGCATCGTCGTGCAGACGGACGGCCAGCTGAAGACCGGCCGTGACGTCGTCATCGCCGCGCTGCTCGGCGCCGAGGAGTTCGGTTTCGCGACCGCTCCGCTCGTCGTCTCCGGCTGCATCATGATGCGCGTCTGCCACCTGGACACCTGCCCGGTCGGCGTCGCCACCCAGAACCCGGTGCTGCGCGACCGTTTCAACGGCAAGGCCGAGTACGTGGTGAACTTCTTCCGGTTCATCGCCGAGGAGGTCCGCGAGATCCTCGCCGAGCTGGGCTTCCGCTCCATCGAGGAGGCCGTCGGCCACGCCGAGGCGCTCGACGTCACCCGGGCCGTCGACCACTGGAAGGCGCAGGGCCTGGACCTGGAACCGCTGTTCCACGTGCCCGAGCTGCCCGACGGCGCGGTCCGCCACCGGATCGTCGAGCAGGACCACGGCCTGGAGAAGGCGCTGGACAACGAGCTGATCAAGCTCGCCGCCGACGCCCTGGCCGCCGACTCGGCGACCGACGCCCAGCCGGTGCGCGCCCAGGTCGCGATCCGCAACATCAACCGCACGGTCGGCACCATGCTCGGCCACGAGGTGACGAAGAAGTTCGGCGGCGCGGGTCTGCCCGACGACACCGTCGACATCACCTTCACGGGCTCGGCCGGCCAGTCCTTCGGCGCCTTCCTGCCGCGCGGCGTCACGCTGCGCCTGGAGGGCGACGCCAACGACTACGTCGGCAAGGGCCTGTCCGGCGGCCGTGTGATCGTCCGCCCGGACCGGGCCGCCGACCACCTCGCCGAGTACTCGACGATCGCGGGCAACACCATCGCGTACGGCGCGACCGGCGGTGAGCTGTTCCTGCGCGGCCGCACGGGCGAGCGGTTCTGCGTCCGCAACTCCGGTGCGACGGTGGTCTCCGAGGGCGTGGGCGACCACGGCTGCGAGTACATGACCGGCGGTCACGCGGTGGTCCTCGGCGAGACGGGCCGCAACTTCGCGGCCGGCATGTCCGGTGGCGTCGCCTACGTCATCGACCTGAACCGCGACAACGTCAACGTCGGCAACCTGGAGTGCGTCGAGGCGCTCGACGACGCCGACCGGCAGTGGCTGCACGACGTGGTGCGCCGGCACCAGGAGGAGACGGGCTCCACCGTCGCCGAGAAGCTGCTCGCCGAGTGGGACACCGCCGTGCAGCGCTTCAGCAAGATCATCCCCAGCACGTACAAGGCAGTGCTCGCCGCCAAGGACGCCGCCGAGCGAGCCGGTCTCTCCGAGACCGAGACCCAGGAGAAGATGATGGAGGCGGCGATCAATGGCTGACCCGAAGGGCTTCCTGAACCACGGCCGTGAGGTCGCGCAGACCCGTCCCGTCAGCGAGCGCCTCAAGGACTGGAACGAGGTCTACGTCGCCGGCTCCCTGCTGCCGATCATCAGCAAGCAGGCCAGCCGGTGCATGGACTGCGGCATCCCGTTCTGCCACAACGGCTGTCCGCTGGGGAACCTGATCCCCGAGTGGAACGACTACGCCTACCGCGAGGACTGGGCGGCCGCCTCCGAGCGCCTGCACGCGACCAACAACTTCCCGGAGTTCACCGGTCGCCTCTGCCCGGCCCCCTGCGAGTCGGCGTGCGTGCTCGGCATCAACCAGCCCGCCGTCACCATCAAGAACGTCGAGGTCTCGATCATCGACCAGGCGTGGGAGACCGGGGACGTCGCCCCGCAGGCGCCCGAGCGCCTGTCCGGCAAGACGGTCGCGGTCATCGGCTCGGGCCCGGCGGGCCTGGCCGCCGCCCAGCAGCTGACCCGGGCGGGCCACACCGTCGCCGTCTACGAGCGCGCGGACCGCGTCGGCGGCCTCCTGCGGTACGGCATCCCCGAGTTCAAGATGGAGAAGCGGCACATCAACCGCCGCATCGAGCAGATGCGCGCGGAGGGCACCCGCTTCCGCACCGGCATCGAGATCGGCCGCGACCTCAGGGCGACCGACCTCAAGAAGCGGTACGACGCGGTCGTCATCGCCGCCGGCGCCACGACCGCCCGCGACCTGCCGGTCCCCGGCCGCGAACTCAAGGGCGTCTACCAGGCGATGGAGTACCTGCCGCTGGCCAACAAGGTCCAGGAGGGCGACTACGTCACCACCCCGGTCTCGGCCGAGGGCAAGCACGTCGTCGTCATCGGCGGTGGCGACACCGGCGCCGACTGCGTGGGCACCGCCCACCGTCAGGGCGCGGCCTCCGTCACGCAGCTGGAGATCATGCCCCGCCCGGGCGACGAGCGGAACAACGTCAGCCAGCCGTGGCCGACCTTCCCGATGCTCTACAAGGTCACCAGCGCCCACGAGGAGGGCGGCGAGCGGGTCTACTCCGTCTCGACCACGCACTTCGAGGGCGACGAGGACGGCAACGTCCAGTGGCTGCACCTGGTCGAGGTCGAGTTCGTCGACGGCAAGCTGACCCAGAAGCCGGGCACGGAGCGCAAGATCCCGGCCCAGCTGATCACCCTCGCCATGGGCTTCACCGGCACCGACCGGGAGAACGGCCTGGTCGAGCAGTTCGGCCTGGAGCTCGACGAGCGCGGCAACATCGCCCGCGACGCCGACTTCCAGACCAACGTGCCGGGCGTGTTCGTCGCCGGTGACGCCGGTCGCGGCCAGTCGCTCATCGTGTGGGCCATCGCGGAGGGCCGCTCGGCCGCCCGCGGCTGCGACCGCTTCCTGACCGGTGCCAGCGACCTGCCGGCCCCGATCCGCCCGACGGACCGCGCACTGACGGTCTGACGGCGACAACGGGAACCTGACGTTCCCTCATACAACGTCCCGTACAAAGGCGTACGGAACACCGACGGCGCCTGCCCCACTGTCCCCGACCGGACGACCGGGCAGGCGCCGGCGCATGCGCGGACTCCTCAGCCCGAACCGGCCCGCAGCCCCTCGAACTTGACGGTGGCGTCCTCGGTGTACGCCCCCACCCGGCCCCGGTTGTAGGGGCGTTCGGTGTCCCTGAAGGTCACCAGCGGCTTCCCGTCCACCGACACCGCGAGCATCGCGCCCTGCTGCTCCACGCGCACCGTGTACCAGTCACCCACGGGGTACTTCGTACGCCCCGTCGCCAGGAAGCGCTGGCCGCCCGGATAGGCCGGGTCCCGCTTGCCCAGCTCCCAGCCGTTGGGCTTGAGGGTGATGTAGTAGAAGTGCTCCGGATCGGTGTACGCCCACACCAGCCACGGCACCTCCCACGGGTTCGGGTCGGGATCCCGCAGCTGCCGCACCGTCCGCATCCGGGCCTCGTACCGCACATCGGTGTACGAGGCGATGCTCACCACCAGCCCCGCGTGCGTGGTGCCCGGGTCCTCCGCGGCCCTCGGGGACAGCGACAGGGAGTCGTCGTCGCCCACGTTCGTGCCGTGGCCGTTGAACACCGACAGCCAACGGCCGTGCGTCGAGCCGTCGATCCAGGGCGCGGGAGGCGGCACGTCGTCGCCCCGGCACTGGGTGAGGGTGACCGACAGCAGGGCGGTCAGCGTGAGGACCAGGGCCAGGGCGCTGAGCAGGCGGCCCCTGCGCCCCGGCGGGATCAGCGGGATCCGGCGGACGGGGCGCAGGGGTGTCTGAGTCATGCCGTCGAGTATGGCCCGGAGGCGGTGAGGCCGACCGGCACATCGGCGGCGAAGTCCTCGGCCAGTTGGGCGAGTACGCGCGTGGTGGCCCGTCCGTCGCCGAACGGGTTGCCCGCGCCGGCCATCCTGCGGTACTCCGCCGGATCGTCCAACAGCCGCTCGGCCCAGGTCACGATGGCCTCCGGATCCGTGCCGATCAGCCGGGCGGCGCCCACCTCGACCGCCTCCGGGCGTTCGGTGGTCGTACGCAGCACGAGCGCGGGCTTGCTCAGGCTCGGCGCCTCCTCCTGGATGCCGCCGGAGTCGGTGAGCACGAGGTCGCACTCGGCCAGCGTGGCCGCGAAGTCCAGGTAGTCGAGCGGTTCGACGAGCGAGATGCCGGCGTGGCCGTCGAGTTCGGGCAGCAGTACGTCCCGCACGGCCGGGCTCTTGTGCAGCGGCAGCACGATCTCCACGTCCCCGCGCCCCGCGAGCCGGGTGAGCGCCCGGCCCATGCCGCGCATCCGTTCGCCCTGGTTCTCCCGGCGGTGCAGGGTGACCAGGATCCGCTTGGCGTCGGTGCGGAACGCGGAGGTGCCGGTGCCCTCGGCCAGTACCCACAGCAGGTTGTCGATCACGGTGTTGCCGGTGGTGAACACCTGCTCCGCCGGGACGCCCTCCTCGGTCAGGTGCCGGGCCGCGGCCGGGGTCGGCGCGAAGTGCCAGCGGGCGATGCGGCCGATGAGGCTGCGGTTGAGCTCCTCCGGGAAGGGGTTGTCGATCACCCCGGTGCGCAGCCCGGCCTCGACATGGGCGACCGGGATCTTCTCGTAGAACGCGGCCAGCGCGCCGGCCAGTGCGGTCGTGGTGTCCCCCTGCACCACGACCAGGTCCGGCCGCTGCTCCCGCATGACCTCGCCGAGCTCGCCGACCAGACGGGCGGTCAGTTCGGACAGCTGCTGGCGGCTGCGCATCACGTCGAGCGCGATCCGTACGTCGACGCAGAGCAGGCCGAGCATCTGGTGGAGCATCTCGCGGTGCTGTCCCGTGGTGACGACGATCGGCTCGAACTGCGGGCTGTCGGCCATCGCCCGTGCCACCGGCGCCAGTTTGATCGCCTCCGGCCGGGTGCCGAGGACGAGCATGGCGCGTACGGGCATGACTGAGACAGGTGTGGACATGGAAGGCCCCCCTAGGGCACGCGAGGTCGTCGCAGGACCGCGCGAGAGTGTGAGCGGTGCGGAGAAGAGATGAGAGAGAAGGTGCGATGAGAGCGCTGAGAGAAGGTGAGACGAGAGAAGGCGCGGCGGGTACGCCGCGAGCGCGGGACGGACGTCCTCAGGTGCGCGCGGTCTTCAGCCAGGTCTGCTTGCCGGTGAGCATCCGCCAGAACCCCCACCAGCCGGCGGCGAACCAGATGTAGCCGTAGAAGACGAAGACGTGGGCGAGGAGCACACAGCGCACCAGTCCCAGCCGGCGCTCACGCTTGAAGTACACGAAGCCGTACGTGTAGGCGGCCGTGAACGAGAGCACATAGGGCCCGAGCAGCCACATGGGCGACACGAGCGCGTGTCCCACCTGGACGGAGGCCACCACGGTGGCGCCCAGGGCGACCAGGAAGGAGATGGGCAGCAGCGAGGTGAGCAGGATCAGCACCGGGCTGGACAGGTGGTAGAGCATGTCCAGCGCGGGCCGGGTCGGCACGTCCCGCAGGATGAGCGGGACGAGACCGGCGGACTGCAGATGTCCCTGGAACCAGCGGGATCGCTGCCGGACCAGGCGCCGCAGACTGAGCACGGCCTGCTGGGACACCGCGGCGGTGGTGCAGTGCATGTTGGTCCAGCCCTTGGCGATCAGCCGCACCCCGAGGTCGAGGTCCTCGGTCAGGCTGTCGCTCCACGGACCGTTCCCGTCCAGGGTGTTGAGCGCCGACAGCCGCATGAACTGCCCGTTCCCGCCCATGCCCACGCTGCCTATGAACCGGCGTGCGCTCTGGAACACGTCGCCGTAGACGACGAACTCCATGTCCTGCATGCGCGCGAGGAGCCCCTGGTGACGGTTGTACATACGGACGCAGACCTGAACCGCGCCCGTACGAGGGTCGTCGAAGTAGGGGTCGACCGACTGCACGACGTGCGGATCGAGCCGCCCGTCGGCGTCGACCACGCACAGGACCACGTCCGCCGGGTCGTACCCGGCGAGCAGGCCGGACTCCCTCAGGTGCCGCACCCCGTCGTTGAGTGCGGCACCCTTTCCCCGGCGGCAGTCGGGTGGTGTGCGCCGGTGCACATGAACGAGGTTCGGGTCGGCGGCCCGGGCGATCTGATAGGTGCGATCGTCCGAGCCGTCATCGATCACCAGTGCCATGAAATTCCCGACGGGCAGCGAGGTGATGCGCGCCAGGCTTTCGGAAAGGACTGTTTCCTCGTTCAGGCATGCGATGAGAAATACGTAGAAGCGTTCTCTCCGGTCGGTCCGGGAACGGCGAATTCTGCGCCGCGAGAGAAGGAATAGGCTCGTGTTGTAACAGCCGGCCATCACAATGAGAGTGATGCTCGACCACAGGAGCAACTCAACGATCACGACTGCCCCCGGTATGCATCCGCATCTTGGTCGACTGCCGACGCAGATGTACCCGGGCCAGCAGTATCAGGCAGGCCGTCAGGCAATAGAACAGGAATCCGGCCCCGGCTGTCGCCTGTAGCGCTTTGGCCAAAGGTAGGCCGGGTATTGCTTCTGGCGCGGCCATCGCCCCGGCAAGAGGCAGCAGTGCCCCCAGGGCGGGTCGTCCGTACATTTTCCCCCCACATTTCGATGCGCGTCCCCAGCGCGCGAAGGTGAACGTAGCAGACCTCCATGGGGCCTACGAAGCGAAACCGGAAAAAGGCCATGTGGGGTCTTCCGGCGGTGTCTGATGGTCCGGTGGGAATTCACCCTTCTGCCCATTGACACCCTCCGTGCACCGCCAGAAGAATCAGTGCCTTCTTGCCAGCAAAAACCTTTGCCAATGATTGGCAAAGTGGGGGGAAGATCGTGAGACCTTTCAACTCGTCCCGGAGGCGGGGAACCTCCAGGATGTCCGTCGCTCTGCTGCTCGCCACCGCCGTGTTCAGCGGCACGTTCCTGGCCGCCGGCGCCCAGGCGGCCGGGGAGCAGCACCGCCCCGGCGAGGCCGGCGGCACCGCATCCGGACTCAGCCGCGTCGACCTCAAGGGCTGGGCGCAGTCCCAGCTCACGGCCGACGAGGCCCGCCACGACCGGCCGGACACCACGACCACCCGGACCACCCTCGCGACCGCGGCCGACCTCCCGGTCGGCACCGCGAGCGCCGTGATCCGGCAGGCGGCCCTGCTCGCCCCGGCCGACGCCGCGGCCGCCGCCGACCCGTCCGCCCTCGTGCTCTACGACACGGCCGGCCCTTACGGACAGCTGGGCGAGCTGTACGCGATGGCCACGGCCAACCTGACCGGCCACTTCGGCACGGTGACGGCCAAACCGGTCCAGCAGTACACCGCCGGGATGATCGACTCGTACTCCACGGTGATCTACATCGGCTCGACCTACTACGGCGGCGACATCCCGGACGCCGTCCCGGCCGCCTTCTACCAGGACGCCTCCACCAGCACGAAGCCCGTGATCTGGATGGGCGCCAACATCTGGGGCATGGCCAACGCGGTGGGGGCCACCCAGTTCACGCAGAAGTACGGCTGGGACCCGACGACGTCGTACTACGAGGACGGCGGCTCGGTGGGCAACGTCACGCAGGTGACGTACCGCGGTCAGACCCTGACCCGCACCATCCCCGCCGGGCAGGACGGCGGCGTGCTGCGCCCCAACGTCCTGACCGGCACGGGATATCCGGCCGTCACCCGGCTCGCGGAGGGCCTGGACAGCTCCAACGGACACACCTTCGGCTGGGCGGTCCGCTCGTCCAACCTCACCTACATCGGTGAGATCCCCTTCGCCTACGTCTCCGAGAGCGACCGCGTCATCGCCTTCGAGGACCTGCTCTTCGACGCCCTCGCCCCGGCCACCGCCGAGCGGCACCGTGCCGTGGTGCGCCTGGAGGACATCAGCCCCGACTCGGATCCCACCGAGCTCCGGGCGATGGCCGACTACCTCTACTCGCAGCACATCCCCTACGGCATCAATGTGATCCCCGTCTACACGGACCCCAACGGCGCCTACAACAACGGTGTCCCGCAGACGGTCACGCTCGTCCAGCGTCCGCAGGTGGTCAGCGCGCTGAGGTACATGCTGAGCCGGGGCGCGGTCCTGATGGACCACGGCTACACGCACCAGTACGGCAACGTGGCCAACCCCTACAACGGGGTGACCGGTGACGACTTCGAGTTCTACCGGGCACACGTCGACGCCGCGAACAACGTCGTCTACGACGGGCCCGTCGCCGAGGACTCCGCCCTGTGGGCGCAGACCCGGGTGACCAGCGCGCTCACCCAGTTCCTCCTCGCGGGCCTGCCCCGGCCGACCCTGTGGACCACCCCGCACTACGCGGGCTCGGCGGCCGACTACAAGGTCTTCAGCTCCAACTTCTCGGCGCGGCTGGAGCGTTCGCTCTACTTCGCCGGGACGCTGAGCGGGACCTCGTCCGACCCGAACCGGTTCATCGGGCAGTTCTTCCCCTACGTGGTGAAGGACGTGTACGGCACCAAGGTGCTGCCCGAGAACATCGGCAACTACGAGCCGGAGGCCTACAACAACCACCCGGCCCGGCTGCCGGCCGACCTCGTCAACTCGGCCCGGGCCAACCTCGCGGTCCGCGACGGCGTCGCGAGCTTCTTCTACCACCCCTACTACCCGGTGCAGCCGTTGAAGGACACCATCGACGGCATCAAGGCACTCGGCTACACCTTCGTCAGCCCGGCGGCGCTGTGACGGCGCCTGCCCTCAAGAGGAGGACCGTCGCCGTCATGGCGGCGGTCCTCCTCGCCGTCACCGGCTGCTCGTCCACCGGCCCGGCCGCGGCCGGCCACGGCGGCACCCGGGCCTCCCGCTCCCACCCCGCCGCCCCGACGGTGCGCGGCATCACCCTGCCCTCCTGGTACCGCACCGACTACGACAGCCCGGCCGCGCCCCGTTATCTGCGCGGCATCCGGGCCGCCGGGGCCCGCTGGGTCACCTTCACCCCGACCTGGTACCAGAACGGGGTCACCGACACCTCCGCGCACCGGACGGAGGAGACCGCGAGCGACGCGAGTCTGCGCCGGATCGTGAAGCGGGCCCACGCGGCCGGCCTCAAGGTGATGATCAAGCCGCACGTGGACCTGCCGGGCGACATCGACCGCGCCGAGATCCGTCCCCGCGACCGGGCCGCGTGGTTCGCCGCGTACCGCCGCTTCATCACGCACTACGCCGACCTCGCCGCCGCCACCGGCACCGAGCAGTTCGCCGTCGGCACCGAACTCGCCGGGGTCTCCGGCGACACCACCGCCTGGACGAAGGTGATCGAAGCGGTCCGGTCCCACTACGACGGACCGCTGACCTACGCCGCCAACTACGACGAGTACCAGCACATCCGGTTCTGGAAGCGGCTCGACGTCATCGGCATCGACGCCTACTGGCCCCTGTCGGACCGGCCCACCACCGACAGCGCCCGCCTCGCCAGGGCCTGGACCCCGATCCGCACCCGTCTCGCCGCCTTCGCCGCCCGGCAGGACCGGCACATCCTGTTCACCGAGGCGGGCTACGTCAGCCAGCGCGGCTCCACCACCGCCCCGTACTCCTGGACCGTCAGCAAACAGGCGGACACCGCCGAACAGGCCGCCGCCTACCGCGCCCTGCTCGACTCCTTCGAGGGCCGCAAGTGGTGGGCCGGCGTGTGCTGGTGGATGTGGGACGACTGGCCGAACAGCGGCGAGACCCCGACCGGCCTGGCCTACACCCCCCGCGGCAAGCCGGCGGAGGAGGTACTACGCCGAAAGTGGTCCCCCTGACCACCCACCGGCCCACCCGAACCGGGCGAGGCACCGACGACAACGTCGCCTCCTCGCCCGGTTTCGCGTGGCGCCCCGGCCTCGCGCTCTCGCGTGCTTCCGCCCGGCCCGCGCTCGCCGTCGTCCCGTGCTCTCGCCCGGTCCCGAGCACCCGGCTGGCTCAGTGCTCTCGCCCGGTCCCGCGCTGCGCCGTCGCCGCCGCGCACCCGGCAGGCTTTGTGCGCCCGCGGGGGTCCGAGCGCCCACCCGGTCCCGCGCTCGCCGTCGCCCCCGCGCACTCGGCAGACTCCGTGTGCCCGCGGGGGTCCGAGCACCCACCCGGGTCCGCCCGCCTGTCCGGTCCCGCGCTCCCGCCCGGTCCCGCGCTCCCGCCCGGTCCCGCGCTCCCGCCCGGTCCCGCGCTCCCGCCCGGCCCCGCGCTCGTCGTCGGTCCCGTGCACCCGCTCGGTTCCGCGGTCTCGCTCGGTCGCGTGCTTCCGCCCGGCGCCGCGCTCGTCGTCAGTCCCGAGCACCCGGCAGGCTCAGTGTTCTCGCCCGGTCCTGCGTCCGCCGCCGGCACCACGCACCCTGCAGACTTCGTGCGCCCGCCCGGGCCCGAGCGGCCGCCTGGGCCGAGCGCCCGCCCGACCGGGTCCGCCCGCCCGGTCCCGCGCGCCCGTCCGGCTTCACGCACTCGGCCCGCGCCCAGGCTCCGACTACGCGGCGCCGCCCGTCAGTTCCGTGGCCTTGGTGATCGTCAGGATCACCAGGAGCGCGAGCACCGCCACGCACACCGCGGTCTGGATCAGGGCCCGGCGGGGGCCCCGGGGTACGTACGCGTAGGCCAGTGTCACCGCGGCGCCCGTCAGTAGGCCGCCGAGGTGGCCCTGCCAGGACGTGGCCCACGCGGAGATCACCAGCCACAGCAGCAGACCCGCCATGAAGCGGTTGACGGCGTTCATGTCGGCGCCCAGGCGGCGGGCCATGACGTAGTACGCGGCGCCCAGCCCGAAGATCGCGCCGGACGCGCCGAGCGTGGGCGTCTCGGGTGCGATCAGCAGCACCAGGACCGAGCCGCCGAGCGCCGACAGCAGATACAGGGCCGTGAACCGCACGCGGCCCAGCTGCGCCTCCACCACCCGGCCCAGGTTCCACAGCGACACCATGTTCATCACGATGTGCAGGATGCCGAACGTGCCCCCGGTGGGCGGCAGGTGCAAAAACGCCCCGGTCAGCAGCCGGTACCACTCCCCGTGGGCCACGCCCTCCGGCAGGTAGCCCGCGGGCACGGTCCCCAGCATGTCGAACCGGTCCACCACCGAGGGGCGCGCCAACTCGGCGAGATAGGCGAGCACATTGAGCCCGATGAGGACATACGTCACCATCGGCACGGCCGTGATCCGGCCGCCGAACGCCGTGCGCGCCTGCCGTACCGACCGGGCGCCCTCCCGCACGCACTCCACGCACTGGTGACCGACGGCCGCCTCACGCATGCAGTCGGGGCAGATGTACCGGTCGCAGCGGGTGCAGCGGACGTGGGACTCCACCTTGGGATGGCGGTAGCAGGTGGTGACGGTGGACTCGGGGGATTCGGCATCCACGGCCGGCTCCTCGGAAGGGGTGGGGACAGGGGGTGAGAGCCGGTGGGGACGGCGGCGAACAAAATAGCGAACTGGTGTGACAGTGGAGAGAGGAGGGGCGGCTGATCACGTACTCTCGGTCTCCGGAACGGGAGCGAGGGGGAGTCCTGATGGCCGCGATCAGTCTCAGCAAGCTGGAGGAGACCGCGCCCGCGCTGGTCGGCCCCTACCGCACCGCCGGCGTGTCCCTCACCAAACACGGGCTGGACGGCCTGCGGGCCGCCGTCTACTTGGTGGTCGACCACTCCGGCTCGATGAAGCCGTACTACAAGGACGGCAGCGTGCAGGCGCTCGCCGACCGCGTGCTCGGCCTGTCCGCGCACCTCGACGACGACGGCCGGGTACCGGTGGTGTTCTTCTCGACGGACATCGACGCCGTCACCGACATCGCCCTCGCCGATCACCACGGCCGTATCGACCGGATCGCGGCCGGGCTCGGGCACATGGGCAAGACCAGCTACCACCTGGCGATGGACGCGGTCATCGACCACTACCTCGACAGCGGCTCCACCGCCCCCGCCCTCGTCGTCTTCCAGACCGACGGCGGCCCGATCAACAAGCTCGCCGCGGAACGCTACCTGTGCAAGGCGGCCAGGCTGCCGCTGTTCTGGCAGTTCATCGGCTTCGGTGACCGAAGCAGCAAGCAGTTCGACTTCCTGCGCAAGCTGGACGAGCTGGCGGTGCCCGGCAAGCGGGCGGTGGACAACGCGGGCTTCTTCCATGCCGGTTCGGATCCGCGCCGGGTGTCCGACGCCGAGCTGTACGACCGGATCGTGGGCGAGTTCCCGCAGTGGCTCGCGGCCGCCCGGGCCCAGGGGATCGTACGGACCTGACCGATCCGGCGTCCGGTACGTACCGTTGGCTTGGCCGTGCCGCCGTGCCACCCTGAGGTCATCCGCTGGGGGAGGCGACGCGACGCATGGACGACGGCGCACGAACGGTCGACGGAGCGGCACGGACGGGCGGTTCCGTCCGCGAGGGCTCCGTGCACGAGGGGTCCGCCCGCACGGGCCCGGTACGCGAGGGCACTGCCCGCAGGGGCGAGCCCGGCAAGGGTGAGAAGTTCGCCGACTGGACCGACGGACGGCTCGGGCTCTACGCCCTCGCCAAGTCCAACATGCGCAAGGTGTTCCCGGACCACTGGTCCTTCATGCTGGGCGAGGTCTGTCTCTACAGCTTTCTCGTCCTGATCCTCACCGGCATCTACCTCACGCTCTTCTTCGAGCCGAGCGGTGCCGAGGTCGTCTACCACGGCTCCTACGGCCCGCTCAACGGCATCGTGATGACCAAGGCGTACGAGTCGACGCTGCACATCAGCTTCGACGTACGCGGCGGCCTGCTGATCCGGCAGATCCACCACTGGGCGGCGCTGGTCTTCGTCGCCGGCATGCTCGTGCACATGATGCGGGTGTTCTTCACCGGCGCGTTCCGCAAGCCGCGCGAGCTCAACTGGGTGTTCGGCTGGACCCTGCTGTTCCTCGCCATCCTCACCGGCCTGACCGGCTACTCGCTCCCGGACGACCTGCTCTCCGGCACCGGCATCCGCTTCGCCGACGGCGCGATCCTGTCCATCCCGATCGTGGGGACGTACATCTCCTTCTTCCTGTTCGGAGGAGAGTTCCCCGGCCACGACATCATCTCGCGGCTCTTCCCGGTCCACGTCCTGCTGCTGCCCGGGATCATGCTGGGCCTGGTCGTGGTCCACCTGATCCTGGTCTTCTACCACAAGCACACCCAGTACCCCGGCCCCGGACGGGACCAGAAGAGCGTGGTCGGCATGCCCTTCCTCCCCGTCTACATGGCCAAGGCCGGCGGCTTCTTCTTCCTCACCTTCGGCGTCCTCGCGCTGCTCGGCGGGATCGCCAGCATCAACCCCGTGTGGGCCTTCGGGCCCTACCGCCCCGACCTGGTGACCACCGGCGCGCAGCCCGACTGGTACCTCGGCTTCTCCGAGGGCCTGATCCGGGTGATGCCGGGATGGGAGATCAACGCCTGGGGCCACACCCTGGCGCTGGGCGTCCTCATCCCGTTCTCGCTCTTCCCGCTGATCCTGCTCGCCATCGGCGTCTACCCCTTCTTCGAGGCGTGGATCACCGGCGACAAGCGCGAACACCACATCCTGGACCGGCCGCGCAACGCGCCCGTGCGCACCGGGCTCGGAGTGGCCTGGCTGAGCCTGTACGGGGTGCTGCTGATCGGCGGCGGCAACGACATCGTGGCCACCCATCTCCATCTGTCGATCAACCTGATCACCTGGTTCGTCAGGATCGCCGTCTTCGTCGTGCCGGTCCTCGCCTTCGTGGTGACCAAGCGGGTCTGTCTGGGACTGCAGCGCCGGGACCGGGACAAGGTGCTGCACGGCCGGGAGACCGGAGTCATCAGGCGGCTCCCGCACGGCGAGTACGTCGAGGTCCACGAACCCCTCACCCAGGACCGGCTGTTCACCCTCACCCAGCACGAGCAGAACCCGCCGTACGAGCTCGGCCCCCTTCAGGACGCCAACGGGGTACGGCGGCAGGTCACCGTGTCCCAGCGGGTGCGGGCCCGGCTGGCCCGGGCGATGTTCGGGCCCGACACGCACATCCCGAAGCCGACGCGCGAGGAGTACCGGGAGCTCACCAGCGGCGATCACCACCACTGAGGACCAGGTCCCGGCACGCGTCGGGACCGCCCCAGACCGTGCGCAGGACGCGGGCCTTGGTCAGCCACAGGGACAGCTCGTACTCGGCGGTGTACCCGATCGCGCCGTGCAGTTGCAGCGCCGCGCGGGCGGTGGTGTACGCCGCCTCGCAGGCCGTCAGCTTGGCGGCGGCCACGTCCGCCGGATCCCTGGTCAGCGCGGCGCCGAAGACCAGGG
The DNA here is from genome assembly GCF_021538895.1 of Streptomyces olivochromogenes. GTDB lineage: Bacteria > Actinomycetota > Actinomycetes > Streptomycetales > Streptomycetaceae > Streptomyces > Streptomyces olivochromogenes_A. The sequence continues at coordinate 19,829 of NZ_JADDRL010000055.1, forward strand.
GCCGGGCGAATTCGAGGGCGATGGCCGCGTCGGCCAGCCGGTGCTTGACCGCCTGGAACGAGCCGACGGGGACGCCGAACTGAGTGCGCTGCCGGACGTAGGCGACCGTCTTGTCGAGGAGGGCGAGACCGACGCCGAGGGCTTGGGCGGCGGTGGCGAGACGGGCCCGGGTGAGCGCCTGCTCGACGGCCGCGGCGACCTGCGGTCCGGCGGCGAGGAGTTCACCGCCGGTGGGGGAGGGGAAGAGCCGCCGGGTCGGGTCGAGGGACGGGATCGGCGCGTGGGACCGGACCGGCGGAGCCAGGCGTAACGCGGCGGTCCGGGGCGCCTCCGAGTCGGCGTCGGCCGCGCGCGTCGGGCCGTGCGAGGGCGCCGCCGTCAGGAGCACGTCCGCCGCGTCCGCGTCCAGCACGTGCGCCGACCCCAGGGCCAGGGTGGCCGTCGTCTCGCCCGAGGCCAGCTCGGGCAGCAGCCGTTTGGCCGGGCCCGTGTCGTCCAGCGCGGTGAGCAGGGCGGCCGCCGCCACCGTCTCCACCAGCGGGCCGGGCACCGCGTGCCGCCCCAGTTCCACGAAGGCCACGGCGAGCTCCACCGGGAGCGGCCCGACCCCCCCGTACGCCTCTGGAACCGCCAGCCCGAACACCCCCGCCTCCGCGAGCCGGGACCACAGCGCGCGGCCGCTCGCCCGCTCGCCGCGGCTCCAGTCCCGGGCGACCGACGGCGTGTCCGAGGCCGTGAGCATCGCGTGCAGGGAGTCGGCGAAGGCGCGTTGCTCGGGGTCGAGGAGGAAGCGCATCAGCGGCGTCCCTTCGGCAGGCCGAGCAGACGCTCGGCGATGATGTCCCGCTGGATCTCGTTCGTGCCCGCGTAGATGGGGCCGGCGAGGGAGAAGACATAGCCCTCCGCCCAGGCGCCGTCCGCCCGCTCGCCCTCGTCGCCCAGGAGATCGAGCGCCGTCTCGTGCAGCGCGAGGTCGTACTCGGACCAGAAGACCTTGTTCAGGCTGGACCGCGGCCCGAGCGTCTCGCCGTCCAGGAAGCGGGAGGCGGCCGCGTAGGTGAACAGTTGGTAGGCGCGGGCGCCGATCAGGGCGTCGGCCACCTGGGCGCGCGCGGACTCCGGGCTGCCCTGGGTGCGCCACAACTCGCGGATCCGGTCGGCGCAGGCGAGGAAGCGGCCGGGCGAGCGCAGCGTCAGCCCGCGTTCGTTGCCCGCCGTCGACATGGCGATCCGCCAGCCCTCGCCGGGCGCGCCGATCACGTCCTCGTCCGGTACGAACACCTCGTCCAGGAACAGCTCGGCGAACGCGGGCTTCCCGTCGAGGCGGCCGATCGGGCGGACCGTGACACCGGGCGCCCGCAGGTCGAACATGAGGTAGGTCAGGCCCTGGTGGGGCTTGGGCAGGCCGGGATCGGTGCGGAAGAGCCCGAAGGCCCGGTCGGCGAACGCGGCCCGAGACGACCATGTCTTCAGCCCGCTCAGCAGCCAGCCCCTGTCCGTACGCACGGCCCTGGAGGTGAGGGACGCCAGGTCGGAGCCCGCCTCCGGCTCGGACCAGGCCTGCGCCCAGATCACCTCGCCCCGGGCCATCGGCGGCAGCACCCGCGCGCGCTGCTCGTCCGTGCCGTGGTCGAAGAGGGTCGGGGCGAGCAGGCTGATGCCGTTCTGGCTCACCCGGCCCGGCGCGCCCGCCGCGTAGTACTCCTCCTCGAAGATCAGCCACCGCATCAGCCCCTCGCCCCGGCCGCCGTACTCCGGCGGCCAGGACACCACCGACCAGTGGTCCACGGCCAGTTCGGCCTCCCAGACGCGGTGCGCGGCGAAGCCCTCCGCGGTCTCCAGGGAGGGCAGCGGCACTGCGGGCACATGCGCCCGGAGCCAGGCGCGGGCCTCGGCGCGGAACTCCTCGTCCGCCGGAGCGTGGGTGAGGTCCACGGTGACCGTCCTTCCCTGGTCCTGGTCGCCAACCTTCCCTAACAAGTGTTTGGTAGGTTAGCGTGGCCCCATGACAGGCGTCGAGAGTCCGGAGTACGTGCCCGGGCACGGGCTGCTGAAGGGGCGCACCGCCGTCATCACCGCGGCGGCCGGCGCCGGGATCGGCGGGGCGACCGCGCGCCGCTTCCTGGAGGAGGGCGCGCGCGTGCTGATCAGCGACGCGCACGCGCGCCGGCTGAAGGAGCACGAGGCCGAACTGGTCCGCGCACACCCGGGATCCGTGACCGCGCTCCCCTGTGACGTCACCGACGAGTCCCAGGTGCGGGCCCTGTTCGACACCGCCGTGCGGGACCACGGGCGGCTGGACATCGTCGTCAACAACGCCGGACTGGGCGGGACCTGCGATCTGGTCGACATGACCGACGAGCAGTGGTCCCGCGTCCTGGACGTGACGCTGAACGGCACCTTCCGGTGCACCCGGGCGGCGCTGCGCGCGATGAGGCGGAGCGGCGGCGGCGTGATCGTCAACAACGCCTCCGTCGTCGGCTGGCGCGCCCAGGCCGGGCAGGCGCACTACGCCGCCGCGAAGGCGGGCGTCATGGCCCTGACCAGGTGCGCGGCTGTGGAAGCCGCCGCCTACGGGGTGCGGGTCAACGCGGTGGCACCGAGCCTCGCCATGCACCCCCACCTCGCGAAGGTGACCACCCCCGAACTGCTGGAGGAGCTCACCGCCCGCGAGGCCTTCGGGCGGTACGCGGAGCCGTGGGAGGTGGCCAACGCGATCGTCTTCCTGGCCTCCGGCTATTCCTCGTATCTGACCGGAGAGGTCGTCTCCGTCAGCAGCCAGCATCCGTGAGGGGACGGTGCAGACCACAATGGACCCGTGCCGACCAAGAAGAAGCCCCAGGTGACCGCCGCGAAGAAGGCCCGGGCGAGTGCCGAGACCAACGCCCGGGCGAGCGCCGGGAAGAAGCCCGCCGCCGAGAAGAAGCCCGCGGCCACCGCCGCTCAAGCCCGGCGCCGCGAACTCCTCGGCACCGCCGCCGAGGTCTTCGCCGAACAGGGCTACAACGCCACCACCGTACGGAAGATCGCGGACCACGCGGGCATGCTCGCGGGCAGCCTCTACTACCACTTCGACTCCAAGGAGTCGATGCTGGAGGAGATCCTGCGGACCTTCCTCGACGAGCTCTGGGACGGCTACGACACCGTCCTGGCCGCCGGACACGGCCCGCGCGAGACGCTGGAGGCGCTGGTCACCGAGTCGTTCCGGGAGATCGACCGGCACCGCGCCGCCGTCGCGATCTACCAGAAGGAATCCAGACAGCTGGTCGCGCAGGAGCGGTTCACGTTCCTCGCCGACTCGCAGCGCAAGTTCGAGAAGGCGTGGCTGTCCACGCTGGAGCGCGGGGTCGCCGCGCGCGTCTTCCGGTACGACCTCGATGTCCGGCTCACCTACCGCTTCGTGCGCGACACGGTCTGGGTCGCGGCGTCCTGGTACCGGCCCGGCGGACTGCACAGCCCGGAGGAGATCGCCCGCCAGTACCTGTCGATGGTGCTGGACGGGATCGCCGTACGCACGTGACTCACTGGGGAGTTGCCATGGCCGAGGCCTACATCGTCGAAGCGGTCCGGACGCCGGTCGGACGGCGCGGGGGCGGACTGAGCGCCGTCCACCCGGCCGACCTGGGCGCCCATGTGCTCAAGGAACTCGTCGCACGGGCCGGCGTGGACCCGGGCGCCGTCGAGGACGTCGTCTTCGGCTGCCTGGACGCGGTGGGCCCGCAGGCCGGCGACATCGCCCGCACCTGCTGGCTGGCCGCCGGACTGCCCGATGAGGTGCCGGGCGTGACCGTCGACCGGCAGTGCGGCTCCTCCCAGCAGGCCGTGCACTTCGCGGCGCAGGCCGTCCTGTCCGGCACCCAGGACCTGGTGGTCGCGGGCGGCGTGCAGAACATGTCGCAGATCCCCATCGCCTTCGCCTCCCGGCAGGCCGCCGAGCCGCTGGGACTGACCGACGGCCCCTTCCTGGGCAGCTCGGGCTGGCGGGCCCGGTACGGGACGCAGCCCGTCAACCAGTTCGCCGGCGCCGAGATGATCGCCGCCAAGTGGGGCATCGGCCGGCAGGACCAGGAGGAGTTCGCGCTGCGCTCGCACCGGCGGGCGCTGCGGGCGATCGACGAGGGCCGCTTCGACCGCGAACTCGTGTCCCACGGGGACGTCACCACCGACGAGGGCCCGCGCCGGGACACCTCCCTGGAGAAGATGGCCGCGCTGAAGCCGGTCGTCGACGGCGGCACCATCACCGCCGCCTGCTCCTCGCAGGTCTCCGACGGCGCCGCCGCGATGCTGCTCGCCTCCGAGCGGGCGGTGCGCGAACACGGGCTGCGGCCCCGCGCCCGCGTCCACCACCTCTCCGTGCGCGGCGAAGACCCGATCCGTATGCTCTCCGCCCCCATCCCGGCCACCGCGCACGCCCTGAAGAAGACCGGCCTCACCATCGACGAGATCGACCTCGTCGAGATCAACGAGGCCTTCGCCCCGGTCGTCCTGGCCTGGCTGAAGGAGACCGGCGCCGACCCGGAGAAGGTCAACGTCAACGGTGGCGCCATCGCCCTCGGCCACCCGCTCGGCGCGACCGGCGTCAGGCTCATGACGACCCTGCTGCACGAACTGGAGCGCACCGGCGGCCGGTTCGGACTCCAGACGATGTGCGAGGGCGGCGGCCAAGCCAACGTCACCATCATCGAACGGATCTGACGGATCTGACGGATCTGACGGTTCCGACGGGCCGGCGGCACCGGCCCGTCAGGCTCCGGACGCCGTGCGTCAGCGGCCGAGCGAGAAGCCCAGCAGCACGCCCGCCGACACCTCCACCAGGCCCGGCGCCAGATCACCGGCCGAGCTGCCGCCACCGCCGCCGTGGCCGTGGTACCGGCCGTGCCCGAGCGACTCGGCGTCCACGTCCGTGATGTGCAGCACCGTGCCCAGCGGCACGCCCGCCGCCTCCGTGTACACCTCGGCCTTGCGGCGGGCGGCCGCGACCGCCTTGCGCCGCGCCTCGTCCCGCAGCGCCGGCTTGTCGCGCACGTCGAACTCCACGTGGTCGACCCGGTGCGCACCCGCGTCGACCGCGTCCACGATCAGCTGCTGCAACGCGTCGAGCGCCTCGGTCTCGATGGAGTACGAGGCCTGGCAGCGGTATCCGAGGAACTTCCGGTCGCCGCCGTAACCGTCGTACTCCGAGCTCAGCTTGAGCCGCGATCCCGAGACCGCGGCATCCGCTATCCCGTGCCCGCGCAGCACCTCGCGCAGCCGCGCCACCGCCGCACCCGCCTTCTGGAACGCCTCGTCCGGCGCGGTCTCCAGCACATCCACCGTCAGCTTCACCCGGGCCAGCTGCGGTTCGACCCGCACACTGCCGGCGCCGAACACACTGATGCCCCAGGGCCTGTCGATCGTCTCCGTCATCCGCGCATTGAAGCACCCGCCCCCGGCAGCGCGCCGATGATTTCCCCGGCCTCGGCGATCATCCTTTCCACCAGCTCCGCACACGACGGCAGGTCCTCGATCACCCCGGTGACCTGTCCGGCGGCCATCACCCCGAGGTCCGTACGTCCGTCCACCATCGCGGACTTGAGCAGCATCGGTGTGTTCGCGGCCAGCAGGACCTGACTCCAGGACAGCTCCTTGCCGTGCTTGAGGGCGAGCCCGTCGCGGACCATCTGCCGCCAGCCGAGCCCCGACAGCCGCCGGAACCCCGCCGCCCGGCGGACCGCCCGCAACAGCGCCCGGGTGCGGCCGGTGCGCTCCAGCGAGTCGACCAGCTCCGTGCGCAGCATGCGGTGCGGGAGACCGTCGACCGCCCTGGTGACCGTGACGTCCCGGACCGTGGCCGCCAGATACCGGGCCTTCACCGCGTCCGGCACCGTCGAGTCCGAGGTGAGCAGGAACCGCGTGCCCATCGCGACCCCCGCCGCCCCGTACGCCAGCGCCGCGACCAGGCCCCGGCCGTCGAAGAAGCCGCCCGCCGCCACGACGGGTATCCGCACCGCGTCCACCACCTGCGGCAGCAGCACGGTCGTCGCCACCTCGCCGGTGTGCCCGCCGCCCTCCGCACCCTGCACGATCACCGCGTCCGCGCCCCACGCCGCGACCTTCTCCGCGTGCCGCCGCGCTCCGATCGACGGGATCACGACCACGCCCGCCTCCTTCAGCTCGCCGATCAGCTCGCGGGAGGGCGCGAGCGCGAACGACGCCACCCGCACGCCCTCGTCGATGATCACGCGGACCCGGTCGCCGGCGTCGCCCGCGTCCGCCCGGAGGTTCACCCCGAACGGCGCGTCCGTGCGCGACCGCACCTCGCGGACCGCCGTGCGCAGCTGGTCGAGGGTCATCGTCGCGGAGGCCAGGATGCCGAGCGCGCCCGCGTTCGCCGCCGCCGAGACCAGCCGCGGGCCCGCCACCCAGCCCATCCCCGTCTGCACGATCGGATACCGGACCCCGACCAGCCGGGTGAGCGCGGTCTCCATCAGCCGCTCACCGCCTCCGGCACCTCACGGGCCCGGGCACCGCCGGGATCGAGCACCTCGCGGATCAGGCGCAGCTCCTTTGCCGTGGGCTCACGGGTGTACGGCACGTCCTGGGGCACCACGAGCGCGAAGTCCGTCGCCTCCCGCACCCGCTCCACGCCCACCCCCGGATGCAGCGAGGCCAGCCGCATCGTGTGGTCGGGCGTGGCGAAGTCGAAGACGCCGAGGTCGGAGACGACGCGCGCGATGTGGTGGTAGCGGGCGGTGTCCGGGTGCCGCGCGGCCCGGTCGTACCCCACCCCGCACACCATGTCGACCTGCTCCACGAACACCCGCCGGGAGTGTCTCGGCACCCAGTAACTCGTCGGGTTGTTCAGCGTGTTGAGCGTCGCCCCGCGCACGCCGAGCAGCTGCCGACGGGGTCTGGCCCAGTCGCCGACGCACGAGATGTTCTGGTTGCCGAACCGGTCGATCTGGCTCGCGCCCATCATCACGTGCCGCCGCCCGCCGGCCACCAGGGCCAGATGCTGCCGGTACGGCAGCCAGCCCTCGGGCGTCCCGTCCGGCCGCACGAGCGTCGCCTCGCCGTCGGTCAGCAACAGGTCCGGCGCGAAGGTCAGCCGGGCCAGCCGCGCGCCCAGCGACGGGATCAGCCCCATCGGACTGGCCAGGATCTCACCGGCGCCGCGCCAGGTCTCGGCGCAGGCGATCACGCAGTACTCGGCGCGGGTGACACTCATCGCCCCTGCTCCCTTCGCCAGTCCCGCACCGCCGCCTGGTACCCCTGCTCGTCCCCGTCGAGGAACCGCTCGGCGAACCGCGGCCACGGTGTGGACGCATACTCCTTCTGCAAGCCCTCGTCCCTGCCGTAGTCGGGCGCGCACGAGGTGAAGTGCGCCCCGTTCGGGGCCTCCACCACGCCCGTCACCGTGTGCCGCTTGACGAGCAGCGTCTGCGGAGCAGCCTCCTTCGTCAGCTCGGCCGTGTCGACGATCCGTTCGCAGGAGACGTAGGCCGCGTCCGCCGCCTCGCAGAAGAGGTCGTCGAAATAGGGGTCCGGGCCCAGATACTGTCCGTTGCCCAGCCGGTCGGCGCGGTTGACGTGGACCAGGGCCGCGTCCAGCCGCAGGGCGGGCATGGCCACGAACGTCTCCCCGTCCTCGTACGGCGAGGTGACGGTCCGCAGGCCGGGGTTGACCCGCATCACGTCCGAACCGATCCCCGCCCGCACCGGCAGGAACGGCAGCCGGTTCGCCGCGGCCCGCAGACCCCACAGGAACATGCCCTCATCGACCTCCGTCAGCTCGAAGGCCCCGCTCTCGCGCGCCGCCCGGTAGTGCGGTTCGAGCGGGATCGAGTCGAGGGTGACGAAGCCGGCGACCAGCTTGCGGATCCGTCCGGCCGCGGCGAGCATGCCGACGTCCGGACCGCCGTACGACACGATCGTCAGATCGCCGATCCCGGACCGGAGCAGCGCTCTGACCAGGGCCATGGGCTTGCGGCGGGAACCCCAGCCGCCGATGCCGAGGGTCATGCCGCTCTCCAGGCGCGAGACCGCCTCGTCGGCGGTCATCGTCTTGTCACTCACCTACGCACCCTCCTTCCCGAACGTGTCGCGGACCCGGTCGGCCAGCCCGCTGAGGTTGGCCTCGAAGGTGAAGCCCTGTTCGAAGCGGTAGCTGCGGCGCACGTCGACGGGGTCGATCCCGTTGATGGCCGCCTTGGCCATGCGCAGCAGCCGCCCGTCCTTGGCGGCGATCTCGCGGGCCAGCTCCAGCGCCGCCGCCCGTAATCCGGCACGCGGCACCACGCGCCACACCGAGCCGTGCGCGTGCAGCTCGGCCGCGCTCGCCGTGCGCGAGGTGTAGTACAGCGCGCGCATCAGATGCTGCGGGACCAGCCGGGCCAGATGCGTGGCGGCGCCGAGCGCGCCCCGGTCCAGCTCGGGCAGCCCGAAGGAGGCGTCCTCGCTCGCCACGATCGCGTCCGCGTTGCCCACCAGACCTATCCCGCCGCCCAGACAGAAGCCCTGCACCGCCGCGACGACCGGCGTCTCGCACTCGTACACCGCCGCGAAGGCCTCCGCGCAGCCCTGGTTGGCGCCGATCAGGGCCTCCTGCCCGGCCGCCTGTATCTCCTTGATGTCCACGCCCGCGTTGAACCCGCGCCCCTCGGCGGCCAGCACCACGCAGCGCACCTCGGGATCGCGGCCGGCCGCGCGCACGGCGTCGGCCAGGGCGAACCAGCCGCGCACCGGCAGCGCGTTCACCGGCGGGAAGTCGACGGTGACGACGGAAATCCCCTTTTCCGGGGACGAGGTGGAGACACCCATGGACGCATCAGCTACCTTCGCACTCAGCTGCCTTTCCACCAAACATTTGTTAGGTGTGAGGCTTCGAAGCTAGCAGTCGGCGAAGACGAGCGGGAGGCCCTGTGGATAACTCGCTGCGCGGCAGAACGGTCGTCGTCACCGGCGGCACCCGGGGTGTCGGGGCCGGGGTGGCGCGGGCGTTCGTCGAGGCCGGCGCCCGGGTCGTCGCCTGCGCCCGCCGGCCTCCCGAAGTGCCCGTCGAAGGCGTGGAGTTCGCCCCGCTGGACCTGCGCGACCCGTCCGCCGTCCGCGCCTTCTTCGCCGGCCTGCCCCGGCTCGACGTCCTCGTCAACAACGCGGGCGGCACCCCGTACCGGCTGCTCGCCGAGGCCGACGCCGAGCGGCACGCACGGGTGATCGAGCTGAATCTCGTTGCCCCGCTGACGGCCTCCCTCGCCGCCCACGAGCACCTCCGGCGGACCCGGGGCTCGGTCGTGATGGTCGGCAGCGTCAGCGGCGGTCGCCCCTCGCCGGGCTCGGCGGCCTACGGCGCGGCCAAGGCCGGACTGGAGAACCTGGCCCGCTCCATGGCGGTGGAGTGGGCGCCGGAGGTCCGGGTCAACACCCTGGTCGTCGGCATGGTCCGCACCGAGCTGTCCCACCTGCACTACGGCGGCGAGGACGGCATCGCGGCCGTCGCGCGGACCGTGCCGCTCGGGCGGCTGGCCGCCCCCGCCGACATCGGAGCCGCCGCCCTCTACCTCGCCTCCGACGCCGCCGCCTACATCACCGGGGCGAGCCTGCACGTGCACGGGGGAGGGGAGCGGCCCGCGTTCCTGGACGCCGCGACCGCCAACAAGCCCACCGACAAGGAGGAGTGAGATGAGCGGAATCTGCGCGGGCCGGGTCGTCGTGGTCACGGGTGCCGGGCGTGGGCTCGGACGGGCCCACGCGCTGGCGTTCGCCGCCGAGGGCGCCCGGGTCGTCGTCAACGACCTGGGTGTCGCACCGGACGGCTCGCCCGGCGCCGGCAGTCCGGCCGAGCGGGTCGTCGAGGAGATCCGCGCGGCGGGCGGCGAGGCGGTCGCCCACGGCGGCGACATCGCCACGAGCGCCGGGGCCGCGTCCCTGGTCGAGGCCGCCGTGCGGACGTACGGCCGGCTCGACACGCTCGTCAACAACGCCGGCTTCCTGCGCGACCGCATGCTCGTCAACCTCGACGAGGACGACTGGGACGCCGTGCTCCGTGTCCACCTCACCGGACACTTCCTGCCCCTCAAGCACGCCGCCGCGCACTGGCGTGCCGAGGCCAAGGCGGGCCGGACGCCGGTGGCCCGGATCGTCAACACCAGCAGCGGAGCGGGGCTGTTGGGCTCACTGGGGCAGGGGAACTACAGCGCCGCGAAGGCCGGCATCGTCGGACTGACCCTGGTCGCGGCGGCCGAACTGCGCCGCTACGGCGTGCAGGTCAACGCCATCGCACCGGCGGCCCGCACCCGGATGACGGAACGCACCTTCGCCGAGACCATGGCGGCCCCCGACACGGGCTTCGATGCCATGGCCCCCGAGAACGTCTCCCCCCTGGTCGTCTGGCTCGGCTCCGCCGCGAGTGAGGGCGTCACCGGCCGCGTCTTCGAGACCGAGGGCGGCCGGATCACCGTCATGGAGGGCTGGCGACCGGGACCCGCCGCCGACAAGGGGGCGCGCCGGACACCGGCCGAGGCGGGGGAGACGGCACTGAAACTGCTGGCGGCGTCGCAGACCCCGGGGCCGGTGTACGGGGCGTGAGCGGCTCCGTGCCCGCGAGGCGCGGGCGGCTCGCCGTCCGCGGGGCCTGAGCGGCGCTACGAGCTCAGACGGGCGGCCGCCGTGCGCTGCGCCTCGGCCATGACGGTCAGGAAGCGGATCGCGGTCTCCAGCTCCTCCGTGCTGAACTCCTCGCACGCCGCCACGATGTCGCGCGCCCAGTCCTCGAAGAACACGGCGAGTTCGCCGATCTTCTGCCGGTCCAGCTCGACGAGCACCCGGCGCTTGTCGGTGGGGTGCTTGACCCGGCGGGCGAAGCCCTTGGCCTCCAGGCGGTCCACGAGCCCGGTGACGGATGCGGGGGCCAGGCCGGTCAGCCGAGCGAGGTCCTTCGCGGTGAGCGGGCCGTGACGCTCAAGGAGGTCGAGGGTCTTCTCCTCCGTGGCGTTCAGGCCCTGCTTGGCGGCGATCGCCGAATGGAACATCACGGTGACGCCGCTGTGCACCCGGCCCACCTCCATGAGGCGCTGGAGGGTCTCGGCCCGCCGGTCGCCCTGGGCCCCGCCGTTCGTCTCTCCGCCGCTGCTCATGGCTCCAGGCTGACAAATATTTCGTTCGGCCGAACCAAGGACTTGCGATCACACTCGTACGGTGGGTGTGGTCGGCCGTGAACGACGCGGCCGCCGCGCACACCGGGGCGTGGCCGCTGGTGCCCGGCCTGGTGATCGCCGGGGCCGGACTCGGGTTCCTGGTCGTGCCGCTGGTGAACGTCGTCCTCTCGGCGGTGCCGGGGGAGCTCGCGGGTGGCGCGTCCGGGACCTTCTCCACGGCCCAGCAGTTCGGGCGAGCGCTGGGCGCGGCGGTGGTCGGGACGGTCTTCTTCGACCACGTGGACGAGGGCATGACCGAGGCGCTCGGGGCGGCGATGCCCTGGGTGACCGGCGGATTCCTGGTGTGCGCCGGACTGCGCGCGGCGCTGCCGCGGCGAGCGGTGTCGGGGGAAGGGGCAGAGGAAGAAGAAGGGGAGGAAGGGGCGGCGGGGACAGAGGAGACAGCGGGGGCGTGACGTAACGGAAGACCGGGATCCGGCGGCCGGGGCGGCTTCTCGCCCCGGCCGCCTCCGCCTACTTCGGGGGCCGGCTCACGTGTCGCACTCCAGCACCGTCCGGCACAGCCCGCACCGCGCGCGGACGCGCCCCCGTACCGGCACCCGGATCCGCTGGTGGCAGGTCGGGCACGGGAAGGAGACCCGCAGGACGCCGCCGCCGTCGGGGGCGAAGGTGTAGGGCACCCCGGGCTGGGGCCCGGGGGCGCGGCGCCGGTCGCGGGCGTAGCGGCGGCGGCCCGCCCAGCCCGCGGCGGTCAGCGGGGGCTGCTCCTCGTCCCGGCGGGCCTGAGCCATGCCCTTGACGTACGCCGTGTAGGCCTGGGGGCTGGTGAACCACACCGAGGGGTCCTCGTGGAACACCAGGGAGCGTTTCGCCAGGACGTACCCGAACTCCTCGGGTGTGAGATAGCCGAGCTTCTGGGACGACGCCGAGTCCTCCCGGTACGCGTCCAGCAGGAGCCAGCCCGCGCCCAGGTAGGTCGTCGCCGTGTCCGTGAGGATCTCGTTCTCCGCCGTCGTGGGGAAGGCGAGGTCCATGCGGTGCAGATAGACGTGCATCACCTCGTGGGCGAGGGCCGCGCCGATGTCCCTGCGGTGGGTGCGGAACCGGTCGTTCAGCTCGACGAAGTACTCGGGGCCCGCCGCGAGTTCGACGTTCGCCGCGTGGTTCATCTCCCGGAAGCTGACGATCAGCCGGGCGTCCGGCAGCCGGAAGTGCCGCACGATCTCGCGGGCCACCCGCTGCGCGCCCAGATACAGGTCGTCGGTGTCGCAGAAGGCCACGTCGGCGGGGGCCACGCTGGCCGCGAAGGTCTGGACGGTGTCGCACGACAGGCGCTTGTACAGCGCGGTGATCGCGGCCCGCACCGTCTCCAGATGTGGATAGCCGTGCTCGACCGGTCCGCCGTTCGCCACGCCGTACCCCCAAGGACGTCCTGAACTCCATTCCACTCTAGGCGGGTGTGACCGGATTTTCGCCGGTCAGGTTGCCCGGGGAGGCCGTGTCAGACGGGCAGCAGGCGCGGCGCGGACGGGCCGGGCCCCGACTCCTGCAGCTCCAGCACCCACACCTCGTTCTCGCCCTCCCGCAGCACCGGCCCGGGGACGTACAGCGACCGCTGGGGGCCCACGGACCAGTGGCGGCCGACGCCGAAGCCGTTGATCCAGACGAAGCCGCGCGTCCAGCCGGGCAGTTCGAGCCGCGCGTCCCCGGCCCCGCGGACCGTGACGGTGCCCCGGTACAGCCCCGGCGCACCGCCCGCGGGCAGGGCCTCGAACGGCACCGCCCCCACACCCCCGTCGAAGGCGTCCAGCCGCAGCCCACGCGCGCGTACCCCGTGCAGATACTGCCGCTCGTGCAGGATCCCGCCGGTGACGCCCTTGGCCTCCCCGGTGCGCGGGCCGTAGTTGACCCGCCCCAGGGACTCCACCCACAGCTCCACGCGCGCGTGCCCGGCCACGGGCTCCGCCAGCCGGTCGTCCTCCTCGGTGAGCACCCCGGCCCGCTTCCCGTCGACGTACACCACCGCCAGATCGCGCAGCCCGCGCAGGGTGAGCGGGTACGGCCGGCGCGGACCCGGCACCGTCACCTCGTAGCGGACGACGCCCCGGTCGACGTCCAGCTCCTCGAAGGTGGGCGGCACCGGCCCGACGGTCTCCGGACCGCCCAGCGCCTCCAGTACGTCGTCCAGGGCGGCCCAGGCCGTGAGCCGGACGTCCGCGGGAGCCCCCAACACGGCCGGTGGCGGCGGCGGTTCGGGCAGCGGCTGGGCCGCGTACCCGGCCAGCACCTCGCGGAACCGCCGGAACTTCTCCGTGGGCCGCCCGTACACGTCGATCGGCGCGTCGTAGTCGTACGACGTCACGTCCGGCTGCAACGGCCCCTCGTGCCAGGCGCCGCCGCCCCGGTTGGCGCCCGCCCAGCCGGCGAAACTGGTGCCGCCGTGTGCCATGTACACGTTGACCGAGGCCCCGCACTCCAGGATCTCGCGCAGCGCCCGCGCCGCGTCCTCGGGATCCCGTACGGCGTGCTCGCCGCCCCAGTGGTCGAACCAGCCGCACCAGAACTCCATGCACATCAGCGGCCCCTCGGGACGGTGGCGGCGCAGCGTCTCGAAGGCCATGCGCGCGTGGGAGCCGAAGTTCACCGTGGCCGTCACCCCGGGGAGGGAGCCGCCGGTGAGCATGTGGTCCTCGGGGCCGTCCGAGGTGACCAGCGGCACCGTGATCCCCTCGGCGGTCAGCAGATCGGCCAGGTGGCGCAGGTAGACCGGGTCGGAGCCGTAGCTGCCGTACTCGTTCTCGACCTGCACCAGGACCACCGGACCGCCGCGGCCGAGCTGCCGGGGCACGATCTCGGGCAGCAGACGGTGGAACCAGCGGTCCACAGGCCGCACATAGCGCTCGTCACGGGTACGCACGCGCGTGCCCACCTCGCCCGTCAGCCAATGCGGCAGGCCGCCGTTCTCCCACTCGGCACAGATGTACGGCCCGGGCCGCACGATCGCCCACAGTCCCGCCTCCCGGGCCGCGTCCAGGAAACGGCCCACCGCCCCGACGTCCCGGAAGTCGCCGGGCCGCGGTTCGTGCAGGTTCCAGGGCACGTACGTCTCCACGCAGTTGAGGCCCATCGCGCGCAGCAGCGCCAGCCGGTGCCCCCACTGGGCCTCGTGCACCCGGAAGTAGTGCAGCGCGCCGGACAGCAGCCGCACCGGCCGCCCGTCTAGCAGGAAATCCCCGTCCCCCACCGTGAACCGGCTCATGGCACCACCCTCGCCCCCTGGCGGTGATCAACGCCATGGACAAAGATCGGCGCTGCTTGGACGAACGCCGGTGCCGGAGCCGAGACCAGCAGGAGCACCCGTGTACCAGACCTGGATGCGCTTCTTCACGCCCGCCCCCGCCCACCACCGCCTCGGTCTCGTCTGCCTCGGCGTCGGCCTCCAGCACGGCGCCCTGCCCACCGTCGGCCCGCGCACCCTCGACCACCACGTCGCCGTCGTGATCAGCGCGGGCGGCGGCTGGTACCGGGGCCCCGACGGCCGCCGTACGGCGGTCACGGCGCCCGCGCTGCTGTGGCTCACACCCGGCGTCCCGCACCACTACGCGCCCGACCCCGGCACCGGCTGGGACGAGGGCTTCGTCGACTTCGCCGGGCCCGCCACCGCCACGTACACCGAACTCGGCTACATCGAACCCGAGCGGCCCGTCGTGCCCCTCGCCGACGCCGAGGGACCCCGGGCCGTCGTCGGCCGCATCGTGCGCGCCGCCCGCCGCGGCAACCCCCTGCTGGAGGTGGAGACCGGGGCCGCCGTCCACGAACTGCTCGTCGCCCTGCGCCGCGCCCGCGCCGACCTCGCCCCCGACGGCGAACAGGTGCTGCAGGCCCTCGCCCGGGACGCCTGCCGGCCGATGACCGTCGCCGACCACGCCGCCCGGCACGGCATGACCCCCGCCGAACTGCGCTCCGCCGTCCGCCGCGGCGCCGGCTGCAGCCCCAAGGACTACCTGCTCGGCATCCGCCTCGGCCGCGCCAAGGAACTCCTCGCGACCACCGAACTGCCCGTCGCCGCCGTCGCCCGCCGCGTCGGCTACGACGATCCCGCCTACTTCTCCCGCCTGTTCACCCGCCGCGTCGGCATGGCCCCGGTCCGCTTCCGCGCCCAGCAGGGCCGTGTCGTCCCCGGCGGCTGGAGCGACCGCGTCCCCGACCCCGGCGATCCGCCGATGATCGACCGCACACCGCATAGGGTGGACGCCCATGACCACCAGCAACACCGGTACCGGTGACGTCGACCCCGCCGTCCGCGAGGAACTCGACCGGCTGCGCGACAGCATCGACAACATCGACGCGGCCGTCGTCCACATGCTCGCCGAGCGGTTCAAGTGCACCCAGCAGGTCGGCCGCCTCAAGGCCGTCCACCAGCTGCCGCCGGCCGACCCGGCGCGCGAGGCACGGCAGATCGCCCGGCTGCGCAGCCTCGCCGAGAACGCCAAGCTGGACCCGGCCTTCGCCGAGAAGTTCCTCAACTTCATCATCGCCGAGGTGATCAGACACCACGAGCGCATCGCGGGGGACACCGGCAACGGCCAGCTGCCGGGAGCGAGCTGACCTCGGTCGACGCGAGGGGGTCGTGACAGCGGGGCTCCGGCGCGGCATGCTGCGCTGTGCACTCCTTGTCAGCCGGTGAGCACTCCGTGTCAGTGCGGAGCCGTAAGCTGGTCATCCACGCGGGAGGGACTCGGGCCATGCCGTCGGATGCCAAGATCCTCATCGTCGACGATCACAAGGACACGTTGTACGCGCTGGAGAGCGCCCTGGCCCCGCTGGGCTACCGGCTGGGCCGCGCCACCAGCGGCGACGAGGCGCTCAAGCAAGTACTCCGCGGCCACGTCGGCCTCCTGCTGCTGGACGTCCGCATGCCCGGCGTCGGTGGTCTGGACGTGGTGCGCTATCTGCGCCGGCTGGAGCAGACCCAGCACATCCCGGTCATCCTCCTCACCGGCTTCGGTCCCGACCACGAACTGACCTCCGCCGCCTTCGGGCTGGGCGTGGCCGACCTCGTCCTCAAGCCCATCGACCCCTGGGCCCTGCGCACAAAGGTCCGGTATCTGTACGACGCCCACCAGCGCCACCTCGCCCTGGAGCAGGAGGTCCGCGAGCTGCGCGCGCTGGTCGCGGACCTCACCGACCCCCAGGGCGGCGCCCCACGCGCCACCCTGACCCGTCCGGACACCATGGTTCCGGCGCAGCGGGACGCGCATCTGGGCGCACCGGCGCCCGACCGGACATAAGCCACGTACCGATCCGCCTCTGTGCGCTGTCAGCGACATCGGGCAGCATGTCGTTCATGTCCGTACTGACGCGCGACGAAGCGCACAGCCGAGCCAAACTCCTCGACGTCCACCGCTACACGATCGAGCTCGACCTGACCACCGGGGACGAGACCTTCGACTCGCGTACGGTCATCCGGTTCGCCACGCGGGCCGACGGGGACACGTTCGTCGAGGTCAAGCCGGCCGAGCTGCGCACCGTCACCCTCGACGGACAGCCCCTCGATCCGGCGACCCTGGACGAGAACCGGCTGCCCCTGAAGAACCTCACCGCCGGCGAGCACGAACTGCGCGTGGACGCGCGGATGCGCTACTCCCGCACCGGCGAGGGCATGCACCGCTTCACCGACCCCACCGACGGCGAGACCTACGTCTACACCCAGCTGTTCCTGGACGAGGTGCAGCGCGTCTACGCCGCGTTCGACCAGCCCGACCTGAAGGCCGTCTTCGACGTGTCCGTCCGGGCCCCCGAGGGCTGGAGCGTCCTCGCCAACGGCGTCACCGAGCACCTCGGCGAGGGCCACTGGCGGGCCGCCACCACTCCGCTGATCTCCACCTACCTCGTCGCCGTGGCCGCCGGCCCCTGGCACTCCGTGCGCACCGAGCACCGCGGCCTGCCCTTCGGCATCCACTGCCGCCGCTCGCTCGCACCCCACCTCGACGCGGACGCCGACGAGATCCTCGACGTGATGCGCACGTGCTTCGACCGCTTCCACGAGAAGTTCGAGGAGCCCTACCCCTTCGACTCCTACGACCAGGCCTTCGTGCCCGAGTTCAACTCGGGCGCCATGGAGAACCCGGGGCTGGTCACCTTCCGCGACGAGTACGTCTTCCGTTCCGCCGTCACCGACACCGAGCGGCAGACCCGCGCCATGGTCATCGCGCACGAGATGGCCCACATGTGGTTCGGCAACCTGGTCACCCTCTCCTGGTGGGACGACATCTGGCTGAACGAGTCCTTCGCCGAGTACATGGGCTACCAGACCACCATCGAGGCGACCCGCTTCAGCGACACCTGGGTCGAGTTCGGCGTCGACCGCAAGAGCTGGGGCTACGACGCCGACCAGCGGCCCTCCACCCACCCGGTCGCCCCCGAGGCGGTCGAGGACACGGCCTCCGCCCTGCTCAACTTCGACGGCATCTCGTACTCCAAGGGCGCCGCCGTGCTGCGCCAGCTGGTGGCCTGGCTCGGCGAGAAGGACTTCCTGGCCGGCATCAACATCCACTTCGCCCGGCACAAGTTCGCCAACGCGAACCTCGCCGACCTGATCGACTCGCTGGCCGACGCCACCGACCGCGACGTCCACGCCTGGGCGGACTCCTGGCTGCGCACCACCGGGGTCGACAGGCTCACCCCGCTGGTGGGCTCCGCCGACGACGGCAGCCGCACGCTGACCGTCGAGCGCGCCGGCAGCCGCCCGCACCGCGTCACCGTCGGCCTGTACGACCACGACACCGCCGACGAGGGCAGCCTCGGCCTGCGCGAACGCGAACGGGTCGAACTCGACGTCCCGCAGACCGTGCCGCAGCCCATCGGCAAGCGTCCGGCGCTGCTCCTCCTCAACGACGGCGACCTGACCTACGCCAAGATCCGCTTCGACGCCGAGTCCTTCGAGACGCTCCGCACGGGTCTGTCCGGCCTGCCCGAGGCACTCACGCGCGCGGTGGTGTGGAACGCCCTCAGGGACGCGGTCCGCGACGGCGAGCTGCCGCCCGCCGACTACCTGGAGATCGCCCGCGCCCACCTGCCGCGGGAGATGGACCTCGCGGTCGTCGAGGCCGTGCTCGCCTTCGCGGCGGGGCACGTCGCCGACCGGTACCTCAAGCCCGAGGACCGCCCGGCGGCGCTGGCCACACTCGGCTCGCTGTGCCGCGACCTCATCCGGCGCACCGAGGACGGCGACAGCCCCGGCCTGCGGCTGATCGCCGTGCGCCACTTCATCGACGTGGCCGCCCACCCCGACACCATCGCCGCCTGGCTGGCCGACGGCACCGTCCCCGGCGGGCCGGAGCTCGACCCCGCGCTGCGCTGGCGCATCCTGGGCCGCCTCGCCGTCCTCGGCGCCACCGACGAGGCCGCCATCGCGGCCGAGCTGGAGCGCGACCCGAGCGCCACCGGCCGCCAGGGCGCCGCCCACTGCCGGGCCGCCCTGCCCGACCCCGAGGCCAAGCGCGCGGCCTGGGAGTCGATGTTCACCACCGACGACCTCTCCAACTACCTCTTCAAGGCCACCGCCCAGGGCTTCTGGCAGCCCGAACAGGCCGATCTGGTACGGGAGTACGTGCCGCGCTACTACCAGGACGCGGTCGCCGTGGCCGCCCGCCGCGGGCCCGCCATCGCCACCGCCACCGGCCACTGGGCCTTCCCGGCGTACGCCGTCGACCCCGAGAACCTCGCCCTCGGCGAGGCCTGCCTGCGCGACGCCGCCCCGGTCACGGCCCTGCGCCGCAAACTCGCCGACGAACTCGACGACCTGGCCAGGGCGTTGCGGGTACGCGAGGCGTAACCCGGGAGCCAGGTGTCCAGGGGGCCGCGGGCACGACCGCCGCGCGGCCTGCGGGGTCTTCGTCGGCGTGGTTGTGGCGCGGGCCGTCGGCGTGGCGTGGCGGCAGGTGTCGCGTGGCCTCTGGGGGGATGCCTGGAGGGGTTGTTGCGCGGGCTGCTCAGCGCGGCGGGCGTCGGTGGGCGTCGCGGGGTTCGCGGCCTGCTGGGGCTTCGTCGGCGCGGGCCGTCGGCGTGGCGTGGCGGCAGGTGTCGCCGGCCTCTGGGGGCTTGCCCGGAGGGGTTGTTGTGCAGGCTGCTCAGCGTGACGGGGGCGTGAGAGGGCGTCACGACGTTCGCGTGGCCTGCTGGAGCTTCGTCGGCGTGGCTGCGGCGCGGTGGGGGCCTCAGGCGTCGGGTGGCCCGGGGCGTTGCCAGCGCCTGCGCGCGGGCCGTCTGCATGGTGTGAGCGGCAGAAGGGGCAGCGTCGCGCGTCCCTCAGTGGTGCTCGTCCAAGCGCAACACCGCCCGCCGTACACCCCGTTCGCCTGGTCCCCGTCGGCGGTTGCCGGGATCCGGGTCCGGTGAGGCGGCCGTGTCCAGGGTGAAGCCGAGGAGTTCCAGGAAGCGTTCGCCCGGGCGCCAGGCGGGCGGGACCGTCGCCGTCACCAGTGTGAGGTCCGGCGCCCGGCTCAGGAGGGCGCCGGCCAGCGCGCGGCCGAGCCCCTTCCCCCGGGCGTACGGGGCCAGCAGGAACAGGCCCACCGAGACGGCGCCCGGCGCCGGGTGGTTCCGTACCGCGTCCACCAGGCCCACGACGTTGCCGGCCACCTCCACCAGGAGCAGCGTCTTGTCCTCGGGTTCCGCGCCCGCCGGGAGCGCGTAGAACAGGCTCTGCACGTCACCCGGGCCGGACGGCAGCCCGGTCGCCGCCAGGAACCAGTCCTCGCAGTCCTCGAACAGGGTCAGCAGCGCGGCCTCGTCGGCGGGCCCGGGCTCCCGCACGAGCGCCCGCCCGCCGGGCACGTCGATCGCGAACGCGTCAACCATCCTTCCGACGTTACCCCCGCCACCTGCGGCCCCAACGCGTTTTCCCCGCACGGGAGTACCCCCTTTCGGGTTCCGCTCGTTGGACTTTCCGGGCGTGTGGACCCCATCGCGTACAAGCTGGAAGTCTTCCCATGGATGTTCCCCTGCTTCGCGCCCCGTGAGGAGAGCCCATGAGCACGCCGACGCCCCTTGCCTCAGGACCCGAAGGCCCCGACGCCCTGCGGCCGTTGGTCGACACCGTGCTCGACGCGCTCAGGGCGGGCGGACAGGCACGCGGCGGCCCGCTGCCGTCCGGTGGACCCGAGGCGGTCGCCGCGCGCGTCGCCGACGCCGTGGGGGACGTCCTGCCGCACGAGGGCGACCCCGACGCCCTGCGCGTCCTCGTGCGGGTCCTCGCCGAGGGCTCCGCCGACCCCGCCGACCCGCTGTGCGCGGCCCACCTGCACTGCCCGCCGCTCGCCGTCGCCACCGCCGCCGACCTCGCCGCGAGCGCCCTCAACCCGTCCCTGGACTCCTGGGACCAGGCCCCGGCCGCCTCCGCCCTGGAGGCCGTCGTCACCCGCACGCTCGCCCACGAGATCGGCCTGGCCGACGCGGTCGTCACCACCGGCGGCACCGAGTCCAACCAACTCGCTCTGCTGCTGGCCCGCGAGGCGTTCGGCGGCAGCGTCCGGCTGGTGTGCGGGGCCAACGCCCACCACTCCCTGCCCCGCGCCGCCTGGCTGCTGGGCCTGCCGGACCCGGTCGTCGTGCCCGCGCCCAACGGCACCCTCGACCCCGCCGCCCTCGACGAGGTCCTCACCCGCTTTCCGCGCCCGCTGCTGGTCGCCGCCACCGCCGGCACCACCGACGCCGGCCTCATCGACCCGCTGCCGGAGATCGCCGGACTGTGCGCCGCTCACGGCGCCCGGCTGCACGTCGACGCCGCGTACGGCGGTGGGCTCGTCTTCAGCGACCGGCACCGCGAGAAGCTGGCCGGGCTCGAAGCCGCCCACACCGTCACCCTGGACCTGCACAAGATCGGCTGGCAGCCGGTCGCCGCGGGCCTGCTGGCCGTGGCCCGGCCCCGCGACCTCACCGTCCTGCAGCACCACGCCGACTACCTCAACGCCGACGACGACACCGAGGCCGGACTGCCCGACCTGCTCGGCCGGTCCCTGCGCACCACCCGCCGCCCCGACATCCTCAAGATCGCCGTCACCCTCAGGACGCTCGGCCGCACCGGCCTCGGCGCGCTCGTCGACCAGGTGTGCGCCCGCGCGCGGGAGTTCGCCGCCCTCGTCCAGAACCACCCCGGCTTCGAGCTGTACGACCGGCCGGTCATCAGCACGGTCCTGTTCCGGCCCGCCGAGGCGACCGACGACGCCGTCGCCGACCTGCGCCGCACCCTGCTGCACGAGGGCCGCGCCGTCCTCGGCCGGGCCCGTCTGGACGGCCGCCTGTGGCTCAAGGCCACGCTCCTCAACCCCCACAGCCGGCCGGACGAACTGGCCCACCTCCTGAAACTCGTGGAAGGAACCACCCCCCGATGACGCTCCCCCCACCCCACGAGTCCGAAGCGCCCCGCGACCTGGTCGGCATCGGCATCGGACCGTTCAACCTCTCCCTCGCCGCTCTCGCCCAGCCGCTCGCCGAACTCGACGCCGTCTTCTACGAACAGCGCCCCGGCTTCGACTGGCACCCCGGCCTGCTCATCGAGGGCGCGACCGTCCAGGTGCCGTTCCTCGCCGACCTGGTGACCCTCGCCGCCCCCGACAGCCGCTGGACGTTCCTGAACTACCTCAGGGAACGCGACCGGCTCTTCCCGTTCTACTTCGCCGAGCGCTTCCACATCCAGCGCGCCGAGTACGACGCCTACTGTCGCTGGGTCGCCGAGAACCTGCCCGGCCTGCGCTTCTCCCACCAGGTCGACGCCGTCCACTGGAACGGCGAACGCGACGTCTTCGAGGTCGACTTCACCCGGCTCGACGCGGACGGCGAGGCCGCTTCCCTCGGCCGCATGTACAGCAGGAACATCGTCCTCGGCGTCGGCACCACGCCGTACGTCCCCGATCCGCTCAAGCCCCTCGTCGAGGCCCCGGGCGTGCCCGTCATCCACGCCGCCGACTACCTCGACCACCGCGAGGCCTTCCTCGCCGCCGGGCATGTCACGGTGGTCGGTTCCGGGCAGTCCGGCGCCGAGGTCTTCCTCGACCTGCTGCGCCGCCGCCCCACCGGCGGTGAGCGGCTCCACTGGATCGGCCGCGGTGAGGCCTTCGCGCCCATGGAGTACTCCAAGCTCGGCCTGGAGCACTTCACTCCCGACTACACCCGCTACTTCCACGCCCTCCCGGAAGACGTCCGCGACCGGCTGGTCGGCGCGCAGTGGCAGCTGCACAAGGGCATCGACTCCGACACCATCGCCGCCATCCACGACGAGCTCTACCACCGCACCCTCGGCGGCGGCTGGCCGGACGCCGTCCTCACCCCGGGTGTCGTCGTCCGCACCGCCGGACGCATCGCCACCACCCAGATCGAGCTCCACGTGGAACACGTCCAGCAGAACAGCCGCACCCGCCTCACCACCAACGCGGTCGTCCTCGCCACCGGCTACCGTGAACGCCCCCTGGAGCCCATGCTCGCCGGACTCGATCCCTACCTGCGCCGGGACGCCGGCGGACGCCCGCGCGTCGACGAGGACTACCGGCTCCTCCTCGACCCCGCCGTCACCGGATCGGTGTACGTGCAGAACGCCGAACTCCACACCCACGGCGTCGGCACCCCCGACCTCGGCCTCGCCGCCTGGCGCAGCGCCACCATCCTCAACACCCTGACGGGCAAGGAGCTCTACCCCCTGCCCGCGCGGACGGCCTTCACCAGCTTCGGCCTGGAGCCCCGCCATCGCGTCCCGCAGACCAGACAGGCCCCGGCCCTCACCCCGCTCGTCGACGGCAGGTAGGCGGCACGCCGACGCGAAGTCCTTCGGGTCCAGGACGCCCTTCGTGGTCACCCACTCCGCGATGCGGGTGCGGATCTCGGTCGACTCCGACCACAGCTCCTTGGCCGAGGCGACGTGCGGGAACGCGCCGCCGCCGTTGGCGCGGTAGTTGTTCACCGCGAGCACGAACTGCTGGGCGTCGTCCAGGGCGGCACCGTTGTAGGTGAGGTTCTTGATCCGCGAACCGGCCGCCTGGGCGATGTCGATCTCGTACTGGAAGCCCGACACGTAGTCGTAGTTGTAGTCCGGGCGGTTGTTCGCGTTCGTCAGCTTCTCGACGTCGACGGGGGCGCCGGCGGCGGTCTGGACGAAGTACTCCGCCGAGTACTCCAGGTACGCCCGGAGCTGAGCGCCCGTCATCAGCTTGGCGACCAGCGTGTTGTCGTACACGTACAGGCCCGACAGGTCCCGGATGGTCACCTTGCCGACCGGGATCTCGGAGGTGCGGGAGAACGGCGAGGCCTGGGCGACCACCGGCAGCGCGGCGTACTCGGTGCCCGCCAGCGCTGCCTTGACCACGTCCTCCTGGACCTTGGTGATCAGGTCGATGATCGGGGCGTCCTTGTAGCGGGCCTCGACCGTGGTGAGGGTGGCGGTCGCGGTGCCGACGACCTGGTTGACGTACGCGACGACCTTCGCGTGCTCGTCGCCCAGCAGCTTGGTGATCTTCGGGTCGTCGGCGACCGTGTTGGAGTTGCGCAGCGAGGCGGCGACGGACTCGACCTCCCACCGGCCCTTGCTGAACACCAGCTCGATGTCGAACAGGGTCAGGCGCTCGGCGTAGCACAGCGGCTCGGAGAGCACGACCGTCCTGCCGGTGGCCTCGTTGGTGACCTTCAGCTCCGGGATCTCCACGTGCGCGTGGCCGACCAGGATCGCGTCGATGCCGGGCACCTGGCGGGCGACGTTGGCGGCCGCGTTCTCCACGTAGGGCAGCTGGTCGCCGTAGGACGAGGTGCCGGAGGAGCCGGAGTGCGCCGACACCACGACGACGTCCGCGCCCAGCGCCTTCAGCTTCGGCACCCACTTCGCGGCCTGCTCCTCCAGGCCCGGGAAGGCCAGCTTGCCCTGGACGTAGGCCTTGTCCCAGATCGCGATCCCCGGGTTGGTCAGGCCGAGGACGGCGACCTTGACCGGCGGGGCGCCCGGCACGTGGAACTTCTTGATGAAGTAGGGCGGGAAGGCCGGCTTCAGCGTCTTCGCGTCGACCGCGTTGGCGCCGAGCAGCGGGAAGTCCAGCTGGTCCTCGAACTTGCGGAGCGTCTCGATGCCGTAGTTGAACTCGTGGTTGCCGAGGGCCGCCGCGTCGTAGCCGATCGCGTTCATGGCCTGCGCCATCGGGTGCACCGGGCCGCCCTTGGCGGTGATCGGGTCGACCTTGGCGTAGTAGTACGTCAGCGGGGTGCCCTGGATCGTGTCGCCCGCGTCCAGCAGCAGCGTGTGGCAGTGGCCCTTCTCCTCCCGCACCTGGTTCACCAGGGTGGAGATCCGGGCCAGGCCCATGGCGTTGCCCGCCTTGTCGGCGTACTCCGCGTCCTTGAAGTAGTCCCAGTTGAAGACGTGCCCGTGCAGGTCGGTGGTGCCCATGACGGTCAGGGAGTAGCGCTTGCCCGGCTTCTTCGCCGCCGTGGCCTGCGCGGCCTGCGCGGCCTGCGCCGCCGGAGCCGCCGCCGCGCCCGCGATCGCCACCCCCGCCCCGGTGACGGCGGACTTCTTCAGGAACTTCCGGCGGTTCAAGGGCATGTCTGCTTCTCCTCGGCGATTGGTCAACAACGCGCGTAGATTCTGACCTGCACATGACTGACGGCAACAGGTCCGGGAAGTTTCGATCTGGTGACCGAATCCCTCAACTCACCCGCCGTCAAAGAGATGAGACGTGACAGAGTGGGACGTATGACCGCCCCGTACGGCACTGCCGACGCTCCCCGTATCGCCGTCCGCGGCGAGGCCCACCTCGAAGTCGACCCCGAGATCGCCCGCATCGGGATCACCGTCAACGCGCGCGGACGGGACCGGCGTTCGGCGCTGGACGACCTCACCCGCCGCAACGCCGCCGTCCTCGACCTCGTCAAGTCGTACGGCGAGGCCGTGGAGCGCCTGGAGACCGGCTTCTTCTCCATCACCCCCGAGCTGTCCTCGCACGGCCGCGGCGAACGCGTCCGCACCCACCACGGCCGGGTCCACATCAGCGCGGAGCTCTCCGACTTCACCGCCCTCGGTGAACTCACCACCCGACTCGCCGACTTGGAGCTCACCCGGGTCGACGGTCCCTGGTGGGCGCTGCGCCCCGACTCGCCGGTGCACCGGCAGGCCCGGCAGCAGGCGGTGCGCGAGGCGGTCCAGCGTGCCCGGGAATACGCGGAGGCGCTCGGCACCACCCTGGCGGCGCTGGTGGAGCTCGCCGACATCGGCGCGGAGAACGCCGAGCCCTATGCGCCCCGGGCCGCGGGCCGCACCCGCTCCATGGCCTTCGCCGCGGCCGCGGAGGAGGCGGCGGCTCCCCTCGACCTCGAACCCCAGCGCCAGCATGTGTACGCACAGGTCAACGCCCGCTTCACGATGGCGCCGCCCAGCCTGTGAGTCCGGGGTCGACGTCCAGGCCCCGATCCGCGAGAACGCGTTCCGGATTTCGACATTCGCCTCGCCCGGCGATCGGTGGCCGAAACGCTCCGACCGTGTTTGATGCTCATAGGAGCGGCCCACCGCACAATTCAACACTTGTCAATAGCGCTTCACGGAAAGGTTGTTGAGTAGTCACCCCCTGCCAATTCTCTACCCGCGGGTAAGGCCTAGGCTCGAATCATGCGCCGAGCAAAGATCGTTTGCACTCTGGGGCCCGCCACGGACTCGTACGACCAGATCAAGGCACTGGTCGAGGCCGGAATGGACGTCGCCCGATTCAACCTCAGCCACGGCACGCACGCCGAGCACGAGGAGCGTTACCAGCGCGTACGGAAGGCGGCGGACGAGACCGGCCGCAGCGTCGGCGTCCTCGCCGACCTTCAGGGCCCGAAGATTCGGCTCGGCAGATTCGCCGAAGGACCCGTACTCCTTGAACGCGGCGACACCTTCACGATCACGGTGGAGCCGGGCATCGAGGGCGACCGCAACCAGTGCGGCACCACTTACGAGGGCCTCGCCGCGGACGTCACCCCGGGCGAGCGCGTCCTCGTCGACGACGGCAAGGTCTGCCTGGAGGTCACCTCCGTCGACGGTCCCCGGGTGCACACCACCGTGGTCGAGGGCGGCATGGTCTCCGACCACAAGGGCCTGAACCTGCCCGGCGTCGCCGTCTCCGTCCCCGCCCTGTCCGAGAAGGACGAGGCGGACCTGCGGTGGGCGCTGCGCATCGGCTGCGACGTCATCGCGCTGTCCTTCGTCCGCAGCGGCAAGGACGCCCTGGACGTCCACCGCATCATGGCCGAGGAGGGCCGCCGCCTCCCGGTGATCGCCAAGGTGGAGAAGCCGCAGGCCGTCGACGCGATCGACGACATCGTGGCCGCCTTCGACGGCATCATGGTCGCCCGTGGCGACCTGGGCGTGGAGATGCCCCTCGAACAGGTCCCGATCGTCCAGAAGCGGGCCATCAAGCTCGCCAAGCGCAACGCCAAGCCGGTCATCGTGGCCACGCAGATGCTCGACTCGATGATCGACAACGCGCGCCCGACGCGTGCGGAGGCGTCGGACGTCGCCAACGCGGTCATCGACGGCACGGACGCGGTGATGCTGTCCGGCGAGACGAGCGTCGGCAAGCACGCCATCGAGACGGTGCGCACCATGGCCCGTATCGTCGAGGCGGCCGAGGAGGACCTGCTGGCCAAGGGCCTGCCGCCGCTGACGGAACGCAACAAGCCCCGCACCCAGGGCGGAGCGGTGGCCCGTGCGGCGGCGGAGATGGGCGACTTCCTCGGCGCGAAGTTCCTGGTCGCCTTCACCCAGTCCGGCGACACCGCCCGCCGTCTGTCCCGCTACCGCTCGCCCATCCCCGTGCTGGCGTTCACCCCGGAGCCGGCCACCCGCTCGCAACTGAGCCTGACCTGGGGTGTCGAGACCTTCCTCGGCCCGCACGTCGAGTCCACGGACGCGATGGTCGACCAGGTGGACGAACTGCTCCTGAAGTACGGCCGCTGCCAGAAGGGTGACGTCGTGGTGATCACGGCGGGCTCCCCGCCCGGCGTCTCCGGCTCGACGAACCTGGTCCGCGTCCACCACATCGGCGAGGACGACAGCCCCAAGTAATACGGGTCAATGACCGAGGGCCCCTCGGAAATGAGGGGCCCCACGCGGTAACGACCTTGGAATAGTGACCTTGGAATGCCAGGAAAAGTGCCCCGGGTCGGACTCGAACCGACACTGTACGGGTTTTGAATCCGTTGCCTGCTGCCAATTGGGCTACCGGGGCTCGCAGATTCCAAGGTTTCCCCTGACCCTCCGCGCGTCCACCATACCGTAGCTAGGTAGGCTCTTGTCAGCAGTACCTCTGCCCTGAACGAGGAGCCCCCGTGACCGCCGAGTCGCCCCAGCCCGTAGACGCGCCCGACGACGACAAGTCGCACGTGCCTCCGCTGACGACCCGAGTCGTCATCGCCGAGGACGAGGCCCTGATCCGCCTCGACCTGAAGGAGATGCTGGAGGAGGAGGGGTACACCGTCGTCGGCGAGGCCGGTGACGGCGAGCAGGCCGTGGCGCTCGCCCGTGAGCACCAGCCGGACCTGGTCATCCTCGATGTGAAGATGCCCAAGCTGGACGGCATCTCGGCGGCCGAGAAGATCGCCGAGGAGTCCATCGCGCCGGTCCTCATGCTCACCGCCTTCTCGCAGCGCGACCTCGTCGAGCGGGCCCGCGACGCCGGCGCCATGGCGTACCTCGTGAAGCCGTTCAGCAAGAGCGACGTCGTGCCCGCCATCGAGATGGCCGTCTCCCGCTTCACCGAGCTGAAGCAGCTGGAGCAGGAGGTCGCCGACCTCACCCTGCGGCTGGAGACCCGCAAGCTCGTCGACCGGGCGAAGTCCATCCTCCAGACCGAGTACGGGCTGACCGAGCCGGCCGCCTTCCGGTGGATCCAGAAGACCTCGATGGACCGCCGGATGTCCATGCAGCAGGTCGCGGAGGCCGTCATCGCGGACAGCGAGGAGAAGAAGGCCGCCAAGTCGTCAGACAAGGGCTGACCCTGGCGGTACGCGCCCCGCACGCACGGGACGAGGCCCGCGCCCCGGAGAATCGGGCGCGGGCCTCGTCGTACGCGGGACAGGGTGTCCCGGGCCTCGTCCTAGTCCTCGCCCAGGTACGCCTTCCGCACGGACTCGTCGTGCAGCAGGTCCTGCCCGGTGCCGGAGAGCACGATGTTGCCGACCTCCATGACGTGGCCCTGGTCGGCCAACGACAGGGCGGCCTGAGCGTTCTGCTCGACCAGCAGAATCGTTGTGCCCTGGGACTTCAGCTCGGCGATCGTCGCCATGATCTTCTGCATCATGATCGGCGAGAGACCCATGGACGGCTCGTCCAGCATGAGCAGCTTCGGCTGGGACATCAGGGCCCGGCCCATCGCCAGCATCTGCTGCTCACCGCCCGACAGGGTGCCGGCCGCCTGCTTCCTGCGCTCCCCGAGGATGGGGAACAGGTCGTAGGCGCGCTGGATGTCTTTCTCGATGCCCGGCTTGTCGTTGCGCAGGAACGCACCGAGGCGCAGGTTGTCCTCGATGGTCATGCGCGGGAAGATGTGCCGCCCCTCGGGGGAGTGGGCGAGCCCCAGCGACACCACCTGGTGGGCCGGGACCTTCTTCAGCGACTTGCCGTTGAACCGGATCTGGCCGCCGACCGGCTTCAGCAGACCGGAGAGCGTGCGCAGGGTGGTGGTCTTGCCGGCGCCGTTGGTGCCGATCAGGGTGACCACTTCGCCGGCCTCGACCTTGAACGAGATGCCCTTGACGGCCTCGATCTTGCCGTAGGCGACCCGCAGGTCCTCTACTTCGAGCAGTGCGGTCATCGGTCGTTCTCCTTGCCGGGCGCGGCGTCCGTCGTGGTCTCGGCGTGCGCCTCGGCGGCCTCTACCTCGGCCACCTCCTCGTCGCCGGGAGCGTCCTCGAAGGGTTCGCCGAGGTACGCGGCGACGACCCGCTCGTCGCCCTGCACGGTCGCGCTGTCGCCCTCGACGAGCTTCTCGCCCTGCACGAGGACGGCGACGCGGTCGCAGAGGTTGAAGATGAAGCGCATGTCGTGCTCGATGACGAGGACGGCGATGCCCTTGTCACGGATCGCGAAGACCAGTTCCTCGGTGGCCCGGGTCTCCTGCGGGTTCATGCCGGCGGTCGGCTCGTCGAGGAGCAGCAGACCGGGCTCGCTCGCCAGCGCCCGGGCGATCTCCAGCTTGCGCTGCTCGCCGTAGGGCAGGTTGCGGGCCAGGTGCTCGGCCTTCGCCTCCAGGCCCACGAACTCCAGCAGCTCCATGGCGCGTTCGCGGGAGGCCGCCTCGGCCTTGTGGAAGCCGGGTCCGCGCAGCAGGGCGGACCAGAGGCCCTCCTTGGTGCGGGTGTGACGGCCGACGAGCACGTTCTCCAGGACCGTCATGTTGGCGAACAGACGGATGTTCTGGAAGGTACGGGCGATGCCGGCCGCGGTGACCTTGAAGGACTTCGGCGGCAGGACGTTGCCCTTGTAGCGGACCTCGCCCTCGGTGGGGACGTACAGGCCGGTCAGGCAGTTGAAGAAGGTCGTCTTGCCGGCGCCGTTGGGGCCGATCAGGCCGACGATCTCGCCGCTGTTGACGGTGAGGTCGACGCCGCGCACGGCGGTCAGACCGCCGAAGCGCATCGTGACGCCACGGGCGTCGAGCACGACCTCGCCGGGGGCGGAGGAGCCGGGGGCGGCGTCCTTGGTGGTGGTGTCGGTGGTCATCGTGGTCACGCCCCTGCCTTGGTGAGGACGGCGGGTGCTTCGGCCTCTTCGTGGAATTCGAGCTGCCGGCGGCGGTTGGGGATGAGGCCCTCCGGGCGGAAGCGCATCAGCAGCACGAGCGTGACACCGAAGGCGAAGAGCTGGTAGTCGCCCAGGAACTGGAGCTTCGCGGGGATCAGGTAGAGCAGGGCCGCGCCGACCAGCGGTCCGGAGATGGTGCCCATGCCGCCGAGGACCACCGCGGCCAGCAGGAAGGCCGAGTTGGGCGGGACGACGTGGGCGAACTGGTACTGCTCCGGGGTCACCGTGTAGGTGACGTGGGCCTGGACGGAGCCTGCGAGACCGGCGAGGGCGGCGCCCAGGGCGAAGGCGATGAGCTTGACCCGGAAGCCGTTGATGCCCATGGCGAGCGCGGCGGTCTCGTCCTCGCGGATGGCGATCCAGGCGCGGCCGATGCGGGAGTCGCTGCTGCGCCGGAACACCACGACCACGATGAGCGTGATGAGCAGCATCAGCAGGAAGTAGTTGGCGAACCGGCCGATGGTGGCGCCGAGGAGCGTGTGCTCCTGGCCGAAGTCGAAGCCGAGGATGTCCAGGTTCGGGATCGAGGAGATGCCGTTGGAGCCGTTGGTGACGTCCGGGCCCGAGGTGCCGTCCATGTTCAGGACGGTGATACGGAAGATCTCACCGAAGCCGAGCGTCACGATGGCGAGGTAGTCGCCGCGCAGTCGCAGGGTCGGGGCGCCGATGAGGACACCGAAGACCATGGCGACGGCCGCGCCGGTCAGCGCCGAGGCCCAGAACGGCCAGCTGACGTGCAGCGGCGAGGACGGCGAGCCGGAGACCAGGGCCGCGGTGTAGGCGCCGACACCGAGGAAGGCGACGTAACCGAGGTCGAGGAGGCCGGCGAGGCCGACGACGATGTTCAGGCCGAGCGCGACGGTCGCGAAGATCAGGATGTAGACGCCGATCGTCGCGTACTGGTCGTCGGACTGCGTGAAGGGGAAGGCGGCCGCGGCGGTGAAGGCGCCGACCATGGTCACCGTGCGGTGCCGCGCGGTGATCGCCGAGACCCGGGCCACGATCCCGGCCTTGGCGATGGCGGCGAAGCCGAAGCCGGCGGTGATGAGGAAGCCGACGAACAGCTGGTCGTACTCGGTGCCGATGCCGTAGGTGAAGACGATCAGGCCGAGGGCCATGGCCGCCACGATGACGAGGATCTCGACGTAGACGGGCAGCTGGGCGGCCGGAGCGGGGGTCTTGCCGGCGAAGGCCGCCTTGAAGACGTTCCAGTTCTGGCGGGACTGGTGGCGGAACGCCTCCAGGCCGGTGTCGTCCGGGTCGGACGGCTCGGGGGTCGGCCGCTCGAACGGCAGGGCCAGCGCACCGAGCAGGGCGGCCAGCGTGGCGATGGCGACGACGAAGCCGCCCGCCTCCAGGTTCACCAGTCCGCCGAGCTTGGCGCTGATCGCGATGACGGTGTACCAGGCGGTGGCGAAGGTGCCGAGCGCGGCCATCTTCAGGGCGCCGTCGGCGCTCCCGGGCGTCAGCCGGTCCAGGCCCTTGACGCCGTACGAGGCGAGGCCGAACAGGGTGGTGAGGACGCCGCCGATCAGGACGAGGACCTGCAGGCCGCCCGGGTAGCCGTAGACGGTGAGGTCGCCGGGGAACTCCGCGGTCCAGGTCCAGGCGAGGAACGTGGAGACGATGGTCAGGGCGCCGCCGCCGGTGGCGAGGGCCCGGCCGAGGGAGGCCGGGATGCCGATCAGGCCGGTCTGGACGGCCGCGGGGGCGCTCGGGGTCTCTGCTGATGTCTGTGTGGTCATCGGTGTCACGCCCTGTCCGCCACGCGCTCACCGAGCAGACCCTGGGGCCTGAACAGCAGCACGAGGATGAGGAGTACGAACGCCCAGACGTCTGCCCAGGACTGGCTGCCGAACTTGTCCATGCCGGGGATGTCCCCGATGTAGGCGGTGGACAGGGCCTCGGCGACGCCGAGGACGATGCCGCCGAGCATGGCGCCGTAGATGTTGCCGATACCGCCGAGGACAGCCGCGGTGAAGGCCTTCAGGCCGAGGATGAAGCCCATACGGAAGTCGATCTGGCCGTACTTGAAGCCGTAGGCGACGGAACCGACGGCGGCGAAGGTGGCACCGAGGGCGAACGCGATCACGATGATGCGGTCGGTGTTGACGCCCATCAGCTTCGCGGTGTCCGGGTCCTGCGCGGTGGCCTGCATGCCGCGTCCGGTGCGGGTGCGCATCACGAAGTAGGCCAGGATCGCCATGCTGATCGGAGCCGCCAGCAGCAGGAAGACATCGCCGGTCTGGATGGTGACGCTGCCGATGTCGAAGGGGCCGCCGGGGATGCTCGGGAACGTGCGGGCGGACTTCGCCTGCGGGTACCAGGCCCACACCGCCTGCTGCAGGGCCAGGGAGAGGCCGATGGCGGTGATGAGGGGAGCGAGGCGTGGGGCGTTGCGCAGGGGGCGGTAGGCGAACCGTTCCGCTCCGACGGCGACCGTGACGGCGACCAGGATGGCGCCGATGAGCATCAGCGGCAGGGCCAACCACATGGATGTGCCGTCGGGAAGGATGTAGACGTAGACCGTGAGGGCGCCGAAGGCGCCAGTCATGAATATCTCGCCGTGGGCGAAGTTGATGAGCTGGACAATGCCATAGACCATTGTGTAGCCGATGGCGACCAGCCCGTACATGGATCCTAGTAGCAGGCCGTTGACCAGCTGCTGCGGCAGTTCGTTCACCGCATGTCCTCCGAGCGTTCGGAAAGTTCGACGAATGTGGCCGGATGCGAGTCCGCGCGGGGCGCCAGTGGAACAGCGCCCCGCGCGGCTCGATGGTGCGGGTGTGGGTCAGCTGCCGTTGTAGGTGCCGGACTCCACGGCCTTCCAGGCACCGTTCTCGACCGAGTAGACGGTGAGCTGCTTGTTGGTCGCGTCACCGTACTCGTCGAAGGAGACCTTGCCGGTCACACCGTCGAAGGAGACGTTCTGCATGGCCTCGGTGATCTTCGCGCGGGCGTCGGACGGCAGCTTGCCGCCGTTGTCGTCCACGACCTTCTTCACGGCCTCGATGATCGACCAGGTGGAGTCGTAGGAGTAACCGCCGTACGCTCCGTACGCCTCGCTGTAGCCGCCCGCCTTGTAGTTGGCGACGAACTCCTTGGCGGAGGGCAGCGTCTCGACCGGCGCGCCGACCGAGGTGGCCAGGTCGCCCTTGGCGCTGGCGCCGCCGAGCTTGATGAAGTCGTCGGCGTAGATGCCGTCGCCACCGACCAGCGGGATCTTGGCGCCGGCGGCCTTGATCTGCTTGCTGAGCGGGCCGGCCTGCGGGTACTCGCCGCCGTAGTAGACCACCTGGGCGCCGGAGTTCTTCACCTTGGTGGCGACCGCGGAGAAGTCCTTGGTGTCGGGGTTGATGTGCTCGGTGCCGACCACCTTGCCGCCGAGCTTCTTGAACTCGTCGGTGAACGTGGCGGCCAGGCCGGCGCCGTAGGTCTTCTTGTCGTCGATGACGAAGACCTTGGTGCGCTTGGCCTTGTTGTAGACGTACTGCGCGGCGAACGGGCCCTGGATGGCGTCCGTGGTCGCGGTGCGGAAGTACGACTTGTACGGCCGCGCCTTCGACGTCTGCCAGTTGTCGCCCTGGGTCAGGGCCGGGTTGGTGTTGGCCGGCGAGACCTCGACCAGCTTCGCGTCGTCGAAGACCTTCTGCATCGACTGGGCCACGGAGGAGTTCAGCGGGCCGACGACACCGAGGACCTCCTTCTCGCTGACGAACTTGGAGGCGTTCGACTGGCCCGAGGAGGGCTGCGCCTGGTCGTCGAGGGCCTCGATCTTGAAGGTCACGCCCTTGACGTAGCTCTTCTTGTTGGCCTGCTTGGCCGCGAGGTCCGCCGAGTTCTTGATGCCCAGGCCGAGCGCGGACAGGTCGCCGGTCAGCGGGGCGTCGACGCCGATGACGACAGTGGTGCCGCCACCGTTGCCGGAGTCGGATCCCTTGTCGCCGCTGTCGCGCGAGCCGCAGGCGGTGAGGGTGAGTGCTCCCGCTGCCAGCGCGGCGGTGATGGCGATGAGCGAACGTTGACGCACGGTCAGTCCTTTCCCTGGCACAACCGCATCCCCGTGGAGACGGTCGAGTCGTCCGCGGAGCAGAAGTGAGAATGCGACTGGCGCGGTGACTGGCCGTGACTCTAAGCGCGGGTGGGGAACGTCGAGGAGGGTCTGACGAAGGCTGTGACGCTCTTGTTATGACACGAGGTAATGCACAGCGGTACACCGTGGGGGGAAGAGCTGAATTCGGACTGATTCGCCCTGTCCGCATGCTGAGAACCCGCAGGACTCGCCGAGTTCTGTTCAGGCGTCTCAGGTGTTTTGGTGATTACGCGGGCCGTTGCCGCAGGCGACTTGCAGGGCCTCGGACAAGTGTTGTGCGTAGCGCTCCCCGAGGATGAAACTCTGCGCCTGCATTGCGCGCGCATTACGTAGAGTTACTTCCAGGAAAGGCAGTCCGGCGTCCTTCGGTACTTTTCCGCAATCCGTCACATGCATGGTTATCGTGATCTTGCGGGGGGCGCCCGCCTTCGTTCGGAAGGGCGCGCGCGGCGCCACGGACAACCAGAGGCCGGCGTACGGCTGGGTCACCCGGGTCACGGTGACGGGCGGTCCGGACAGCACGGTCAGCGACACCTCGAAGCTGAAACTGCGGGGCGGGGCGCCGGGCGCGGTGGGCCGGCCGTTCAGGAAGGCCATCTCCACCGCCTGTGCGGGGTACGGCGGTTCGGGCGGCGGCGGTTGTTTCGGCCGGGTGGCGTAGAGGTAGCCGCCGCCCGCGAGGACGGCGGCCGCCACGGCGAGGGCCAGGGCGGCGCGACGGTGGCGGGCGTACACCTCCGTGAGGCGTGTACGGGTACGGCCGGGGGCCCGGACGGCGTCCGTGTCGTGCGCCTCACGCGCGCGCGTGCCTTCTCCCGGCTCGACTGGACCGACGCCGCTCATCGCCAGGGGCCTCCGCTCGGGGTTCCGTCCCGGTACCGGTCGGCACAGGCCGCGCGTGCCTCACGGTCGATCAACTCGTCGGCGGCCATGGCTCCTTGACGCCGTTTTACGACACGGGCGGCGTCCACGACGTTCCGCAGGATCTCGTACTGCCCGTTGGACAGCCCCATGGACTGGTAGTCGCCGTAGGTGCCGCTGTCGAGCACCGCGCGCGACCAATGGGCGACGATCGTGGCGCACAGCTCGGCATCGGAGTCCGGCCGCGCCGAGGAGGTCGCCGAGAGGGCCGGGGCGGAGGGGTGCGGAGTGCCGCCGGGGCGACCGGATCCGTCGGTGGAGGACCCGGTCGCGTCGCATCCGGCGGCCAACATGCTTGCCAGCAGCGCCAGTCCGAGCCCCCGTGCGGTCACCCTCGCCCGGGTGCCCCCTCGCCGTCCCATGCGCCGACGCTAAGCCGACGGAGGCCGCGGGGCAACGGCTCGGCGCGGCGTTGCGGCGCGGAGTGGCGGTTGGCCCGGAACGACGGATGGCGGGGAGTGACGGATGGCGGGAGATGGCGGGGAGTGACGGTCGGTGAGCCGCGGCGGCCTGGTGGGGGCCGCCGCGGGGCCGGGGTCAGGCCTTGGGGGTCTGGATGTGGGCCTCGTCGCCCGGCTTCACGTCACGCAGCAGGCAGGTCAGCCGGGCGCTGCACACCCGCCGGCCCTCCTCGTCGCTGATCACGATGTCGTACGTCGCTGTCGACCGCCCCCGGTGCACGGGCGTGGCAACCCCGGTGACCGATCCCGAGCGCACCCCGCGGTGGTGCGTGCAGTTGAGGTCCACACCGACCGCGATCTTGGAGCTGCCCCCGTGCAGCATCGAGCCCACCGAGCCCAGGGTCTCCGCCAGCACCGCGGACGCGCCCCCGTGCAGCAGTCCGTACGGCTGTGTGTTCCCCTCCACCGGCATCGTCCCGACGACCCGCTCCGCCGACGCCTCGACGATCTGCACGCCCATCCGCGTCCCGAGGTGCCCCGCGGAGAACAACGCCGGCAGGTCGACCCCGAGCGCGGCGTACTCGTCGATGACCTCCTGCGGGAACTGCACCCTCTGCTGCTCGCCCATGGACCCGGCTCCGTTCGTCGTGATCATTCGCTCCAGCTCGACTGAGCAAACGCTCAGTCGGTCGCCGATTGTTCCAGACGTATGACGACGGACTTGCTGGCCGGGGTGTTGCTGGTGTCGGCGGTGGCGTCCAGCGGCACGAGCACGTTGGTCTCCGGGTAGTACGCCGCCGCGCAGCCCCGCGCCGTCGGGTAGTGCACGACCCGGAACCCGGGCGCACGCCGCTCCACGCCGTCCCGCCACTCGCTCACGAGGTCGACGTACGACCCTTCCGCGACCTTGAGCTCCCGCGCGTCCTCCGGGTTCACCAGGACCACCCGGCGGCCGTTCGTGATGCCCCGGTAGCGGTCGTCGAGGCCGTAGATCGTGGTGTTGTACTGGTCGTGCGAGCGCAGTGTCTGCAGCAGCAGCCGGCCCGCGGGCAGCGCCGGGTACTCGACCGCCGCCGCCGTGAAGTTCGCCTTCCCGGTGGCCGTCGGGAAACGCCGCTCGTCGCGCGGGGCGTGCGGCAGCGCGAAACCGCCGGGGTGGGCCACGCGCGCGTTGAAGTCCTGGAACCCGGGGATCACGCGCGCGATGCGGTCACGGATCGTCGCGTAGTCCTGCTCGAACTCCTCCCACGGGACGACGCTGACCTCGCCGAGCACCCGCCGTGCCATCCGGCACACGATGGCCGGCTCGGACAGCAGGAGCGCGCTCGCCGGCTCCAGACGCCCCCGGGAGGCGTGCACCATGCCCATGGAGTCCTCCACGGTCACGAACTGCTCCCCGCCGCCCTGGAGGTCCCGCTCGGTGCGGCCCAGCGTCGGCAGGATCAGCGCCCGCGCGCCCGTGACGACGTGCGAGCGGTTGAGCTTGGTCGACACGTGCACGGTCAGCCGGGCCCGCCGCATGGCCGCCTCGGTGACGTCCGTGTCGGGGGAGGCGGCGACGAAGTTGCCGCCCATGGCGAAGAACATCTTCGCCTCGCCGTCGCGCAGCGCGCGGATGGCGCGGACGACATCGAAGCCGTGCTCGCGCGGCGGCGCGAACCCGAACTCCTTCTCCAGGGCGTCCAGGAAGGCGGGGGCGGGCCGCTCGAAGATGCCCATCGTGCGGTCGCCCTGCACGTTCGAGTGACCGCGCACCGGGCACACGCCGGCGCCGGGGCGGCCGATGTTGCCGCGCAGGAGGAGGAAGTTGACCACCTCGCGGATGGTCGGGACGGAGTGCTTGTGCTGGGTGAGTCCCATGGCCCAGCAGACGATGGTGCGCTTCGAGGCGAGGACCATCCGCAGGGCCCGGTCGATCTCTGCGCGCGTGAGGCCCGTCGCGGTCAGCGTCTCGTCCCAGTCGGCGGCGCGGGCGGCCTCGGCGAACTCCTCGTACCCGTGCGTGTGTTCGCGGACGAAGTCCGTGTCGACCGCGCCCTCCGTCTCCAGGACGAGCTTGTTGAGGAGACGGAAGAGGGCCTGGTCGCCGCCGATGCGGATCTGCAGGAACAGATCCGTCAGCGCGGCGCCCTTGAGCATGCCCTGCGCGGTCTGCGGGTTCTTGAACCGCTCCAGGCCCGCCTCGGGCAGCGGGTTGATGCTGATGATCTTCGCGCCGCCCGCCTTGGCCTTCTCCAGGGCGGAGAGCATGCGCGGGTGGTTGGTGCCGGGGTTCTGCCCGGCGACGATGATCAGGTCGGCCCGGTGGAGGTCCTCCAGCAGGACGCTGCCCTTGCCGATGCCGATGGTCTCGGAGAGCGCCGAGCCGGACGACTCGTGGCACATGTTCGAGCAGTCCGGCAGGTTGTTGGTGCCCAGCTCGCGCGCGAACAGCTGGTAGAGGAAGGCGGCCTCGTTGCTCGTACGCCCCGAGGTGTAGAAGACGGCCTCGTCGGGGGAGCCGAGCTCGGCGATCTCCTCCCCGATGATGTCGAAGGCGCGCTCCCAGGAGACTGGCTCGTAGTGCTCGGCGCCCTCGGGCAGATACATGGGGTGCGTGAGCCGCCCCTGCTGCCCCAGCCAGTAGCCGCTGCGGTGGGCCAGGTCGGCGACGGGGTGCGCGGCGAAGAACTCCGGGGTGACCCGGCGCAGCGTGGCCTCCTCGGCCACCGCCTTCGCGCCGTTCTCGCAGAACTCCGCCTTGTGCCGGTGCTCCGGCTCCGGCCAGGCGCAGCCCGGGCAGTCGAAGCCGTTCTTCTGGTTGACCCGCAGGAGCGTGAGCGCGGTGCGCTTCACACCCATCTGCTGCTGGGCGATCCGCAGCGTGTGCCCGATGGCCGGCAGCCCCGCCGCCGCGTGCTTCGGCTCGGCGACCTGCGGCGCGTCCTGAACCGGGTCACCCTGGGGCGGCTTCGTTGCCATCGCACGCTCTCCTTACGACTGCGTGTGGGAGTACGGCGACGATCCTCCCATGCGGCAGTGACAACGACATCGGCCGGGCATCGTGAGCAAGTTGGGCATATCGGGCAAATGGATTGATAGGTGAGTGACTCCGCTCGGGGGTCGTCCGGCGGTGCCGAACCGGCCGTACGCCTGTGTCGCTCGCGCCGCTCTTCTGTGGCGCCTTCCTGTGCCGCTCTCCGCTGGTGGCCCGGGCGGTCGGAGTGACCGGGATCCCCGAGTGTCAGTGGGTCGTGGCAGGATCGGAGGCGTGGCAGAGACAGCATCGAAGAAGACCGACAAGACCTCCGGCGGCGACCGTCCCCGACTGATGCTCATGGACGGGCACTCGCTGGCCTACCGCGCGTTCTTCGCGCTGCCCGCGGAGAACTTCACGACCGCGACGGGCCAGCCGACGAACGCGATCTA
The DNA here is from genome assembly GCF_021538895.1 of Streptomyces olivochromogenes. Taxonomy (GTDB): domain Bacteria; phylum Actinomycetota; class Actinomycetes; order Streptomycetales; family Streptomycetaceae; genus Streptomyces; species Streptomyces olivochromogenes_A. Next base: position 58,601 of record NZ_JADDRL010000055.1, read on the forward strand.
CGGCTTCGCGTCGATGCTGGCCAACACGCTGCGCGACGAGGCGCCCACGCACTTCGCGGTGGCCTTCGACGTCTCCCGCAAGACGTGGCGCTCCGAGGAGTTCACGGAGTACAAGGCGAACCGCTCCAAGACCCCGGACGAGTTCAAGGGTCAGGTCGAGCTGATCGGCGAGCTCCTCGACGCGATGCACGCCCCGCGGTTCGCCGTCGAGGGCTTCGAGGCCGACGACGTCATCGCCACCCTCGCCACCCAGGCCGAGGCCGAGGGCTTCGAGGTGCTGATCGTCACCGGTGACCGCGACTCCTTCCAGCTGGTCACCGAGAACACGACGGTGCTGTATCCGACGAAGGGCGTCTCGGAGCTGACCCGCTTCACCCCAGAGAAGGTTTTCGAGAAGTACGGGTTGACGCCGGCCCAGTACCCCGACTTCGCGGCGCTGCGCGGCGACCCGTCCGACAACCTCCCGGGCATCCCCGGCGTCGGCGAGAAGACCGCCGCGAAGTGGATCAACCAGTTCGGTTCCTTCAAGGAGCTGGTCGAGCGCGTCGACGAGGTCAAGGGCAAGGCCGGGCAGAACCTCCGCGACCACCTGGAGGCGGTCAAGCTCAACCGCCGGCTCACCGAGCTGGAGCGCCAGGTGGAGCTGCCCCGGACGGTCACCGACCTGGAGCGGGCCGCGTACGACCGCAAGACCGTCGCGATGGTCCTGGACACCCTGGAGATCCGCAACCCGTCGCTGCGCGAGCGCCTGTTCGCCGTCGACCCCGGAGCCGAGGAGGCCGAGACCACCCCGGTCGCCGCGGAAGGCGTGGAGCTGGACGGCGCCGTGCTCGGCACGGGCGAGCTGGCCGGCTGGCTCACCGAACACGGCACGCAGACCCTCGGGGTCGCCACCGTCGACACCTGGGCGCTGGGCACCGGCTCGGTCGCCGAGGTCGCGCTCGCCACGGCCGGCGGGGCCGCCGCCTGGTTCGACCCGGCCCAGCTGGACGAGGCCGACGAGAACGCGTTCGCGAGCTGGCTGGCCGCCGCGGACCGCCCCAAGGTGTTCCACAACGCCAAGGGCGCCATGCGCGTCTTCGCCGAGCACGGCTGGAGCGTCGAGGGCCTCACCATGGACACCGCGCTCGCCGCCTACCTGGTCAAGCCGGGCCGCCGCTCCTTCGACCTGGACGCCCTCTCCCTGGAGTACCTGCACCGGGAGCTGGCCCCCGCCGCGGCAGCCGACGGCCAGCTGGCCTTCGGCGCGGACGACGGCGCCGAGGCCGAGGCCCTGATGATCCAGGCCCGCGCCATCCTCGACCTGGGCCAGGCCTTCGAGAGCCGCCTCCAGGAGGTCGGCGCGGCGGACCTCCTGCGCGACGTGGAGCTGCCCACCTCCGCGCTGCTCGCCCGGATGGAGAGGCACGGCATCGCGGCCGACCGGGCACACCTGGAGGCCATGGAACAGATGTTCGCCGGGGCTGTGCAGCAGGCCGTGAAGGAGGCCCACGCGGCCGCCGGGCACGAGTTCAACCTGGGCTCGCCCAAGCAGCTCCAGGAGGTCCTCTTCGGCGAGCTGGCACTGCCCAGGACGAAGAAGACCAAGACCGGCTACACCACCGACGCCGACGCCCTGGCCTGGCTGGCCACCCAGACCGACAACGAACTGCCGGTCGTCATGCTCCGCCACCGCGAGCAGGCGAAGCTGCGCGTCACGGTCGAGGGCCTGATCAAGACGATCGCCGCCGACGCCCGTATCCACACCACCTTCAACCAGACGGTGGCGGCCACGGGCCGGCTCTCCTCGACCGACCCGAACCTGCAGAACATCCCGGTGCGCACGGACGAGGGCCGGGCGATCCGCCGCGGCTTCGTGGTCGGCGAGGGCTTCGAGTCCCTCATGACCGCCGACTACAGCCAGATCGAGCTGCGCGTGATGGCCCACCTCTCCGAGGACGAGGGCCTGATCGAGGCGTTCACCTCCGGCGAGGACCTGCACACCACGGTCGCCTCCCAGGTCTTCTCGGTCGAGCGGGACGCGGTGGACGCGGAGATGCGCCGCAAGATCAAGGCGATGTCGTATGGCCTGGCCTACGGCCTGTCCGCCTTCGGACTCTCCCAGCAGCTGAACATCGAGGCGGCCGAGGCGCGCGCCCTGATGGACACCTACTTCGAGCGCTTCGGCGGCGTACGGGACTATCTGCGCCGGGCGGTCGACGAGGCCCGGGCGACGGGCTACACGGCGACGCTCTTCGGGCGCCGCCGCTACCTCCCCGACCTCAACAGCGACAACCGCCAGCGCCGCGAGGCGGCCGAGCGCATGGCCCTGAACGCGCCGATCCAGGGCACCGCGGCGGACATCGTCAAGATCGCCATGCTGAACGTCGACCGGGCCCTGCGGGCGGCGGACCTCAAGTCCCGCATGCTCCTCCAGGTCCACGACGAAATCGTCCTGGAGATCGCCCCCGGCGAGCGCACGGCCACGGAGGAGATCGTCCGCCACGAAATGGCCAACGCCGTCCACCTCAGAGCCCCCCTGGACGTCTCGGTGGGCGCGGGCCCGGACTGGGAGTCGGCCGCGCACTAGCCTCCGGCGGTCCGGCAGAGGGCGTGTGCTGCCGCTCGGGTGCCCCGGCTCCCGACGCTGCCACGCCCTCTGCGCGGACCTGGGATTTTTGCGGCGGGCCCGGGACGTGCGGGCGGCCCCGGGAAAATCGCCGCCGCAACGGCG
>NZ_JADDRL010000056.1 GCF_021538895.1 Streptomyces olivochromogenes
GTGCCCCGGACCGGCTTGCCCGGCAGCTCGTCGTCGTCGCCGATGCCGTGCTGCCGTTTCTGCCCAGCGTGCTGCCGCACGGTGAGGAGAAACCCTCGGCCGCCCACCGTGCCCGGCTCGCTCTTGCCGAAGCCGCCGGGACGGTGCTGGCCGGCGGTCTGTCCCTGCTCGGCATCGACGCACCCGAACATCTCTGAGGGCCGGGACAAGGTCTTCAGGCAGAGACAGAGAGTCTGAGAGTCACCGTCATGAGCCGTTCCGCACATCCCGCCGGGCCCCGCCACGCCGACGTCCTGCCCGAGGGGCACTACTCGGCGCCGCCCGCCGACCTCAACGCCCTCGACGCCAAGGTGTGGTCCCAGACCGTCAGCCGTGACGCGGACGGAGTCGTCACCGTCGGCGGCATCGACGTCAAGGAGCTCGCGGAGGAGTTCGGCACCCCGGCCTACGTGCTCGACGAGGCCGACTTCCGCGCCCGGGCGCGGGCCTGGCGCACCGCCTTCGGTCAGGACGCCGACGTCTTCTACGCCGGCAAGGCGTTCCTCTCCCGCGCCGTCGTGCGGTGGCTGGACGAGGAAGGGCTCAATCTCGACGTCTGTTCCGGCGGGGAGCTCGCCACCGCCCTGTCCGCCGGGATGCCGGCCGACCGCATCGCCTTCCACGGCAACAACAAGTCCATGGCCGAGATCGAGCGGGCCATCGAGGCCGGCGTCGGCCGGATCGTGCTCGACTCCTTCCAGGAGATCGTGCGGGTCGCCCACCTCGCGCAGTCCCTCGGGAAGCGGCAGCGGGTGCAGATCCGGATCACGGTCGGCGTCGAGGCCCACACCCACGAGTTCATCGCCACCGCCCACGACGACCAGAAGTTCGGGATTCCGCTCGCCGGGGGACAGGCGGCGGAGGCCGTGCGGCGGGCCCTCCAGCTCGACGGGCTGGAGCTGATCGGGATCCACTCCCACATCGGGTCGCAGATCTTCGACATGTCCGGGTTCGAGGTCGCCGCCCACCGCGTGGTCGGCCTGCTCAAGGACATCCGTGACGAGCACGGGGTCGAGCTGCCCGAGATCGACCTCGGCGGCGGGCTCGGCATCGCCTACACCAGTGACGACGATCCGCGTGAGCCGCACGAGATCGCCAAGGCGCTCACCGAGATCGTCACGCGGGAGTGCGAGGCGGCCCGGCTGCGGACCCCGCGCATCTCCGTCGAGCCCGGCCGCGCCATCGTCGGGCCCACCGCCTTCACGCTGTACGAGGTCGGCACCGTCAAGCCGCTCGACGGGCTGCGTACGTACGTCTCCGTCGACGGTGGCATGTCGGACAACATCCGCACGGCGCTGTACGACGCCGAGTACAGCGTCGCCCTCGTCTCCCGCACCTCCGACGCCCGGCCGATGCTCGTGCGTGTCGTCGGCAAGCACTGCGAGAGCGGGGACATCGTGGTCAAGGACGCCTTCCTGCCCGCCGACCTGGCGCCGGGCGACCTCATCGCGGTCCCGGCCACCGGGGCGTACTGCCGGTCCATGGCCAGCAACTACAACCACGTGCTCCGGCCCCCGGTCGTCGCGGTCGGCGACGGCGAGGCCCGGGTGATCGTCCGGCGCGAGACGGAGGAGGACCTCCTGCGTCTCGACGTCGGATGAGAGCCGCAGGTGAGGGCGCCCGAGCGACCGTGTCGGCCGGGTGCCCGCAGCGGGGCCGGAAGATCTCCGGTTTTCCTGTCCCGGCGAAATGAAATAGACGTCTCACGATCCGGACTAAGGGTAGAAACTGCCGTCCGGTGAGTGAGACTGGTCCAACCGTAGACGGTATGAGGAAACGAGGTCGGATGATGCGTACGCGTCCGCTGAAGGTGGCGCTGCTGGGCTGTGGGGTTGTCGGCTCAGAGGTGGCGCGCATCATGACGACGCACGCGGACGACCTCGCCGCCCGCATCGGGGCGCCGGTGGAGCTGGCGGGCGTCGCCGTCCGCCGCCCGTCCAAGGTGCGGGAGGGCATCGACCCGAACCTCGTCACCACCGACGCCACCGCCCTCGTCAAACGCGGCGACATCGACGTCGTGGTGGAGGTCATCGGCGGGATCGAGCCCGCGCGGGCCCTCATCACCACCGCCTTCGAGCACGGCGCCTCCGTGGTCTCCGCCAACAAGGCGCTGCTCGCCCAGGACGGGGCCGCCCTGCACGCGGCGGCGGAGGAGCACGGCAGGGACCTCTACTACGAGGCCGCCGTCGCCGGCGCCATCCCGCTGATCCGCCCGCTGCGCGAGTCCCTCGCCGGCGACAAGGTCAACCGGGTGCTGGGCATCGTCAACGGCACGACCAACTTCATCCTCGACAAGATGGACTCCACGGGCGCCGGCTATCAGGAGGCGCTCGACGAGGCCACCGCGCTCGGGTACGCGGAGGCCGACCCCACCGCCGACGTCGAGGGCTTCGACGCCGCCGCCAAGGCCGCCATCCTCGCGGGCATCGCCTTCCACACGCGCGTGCGTCTCGACGACGTCTACCGCGAGGGCATGACCGAGGTGACGGCGGCCGACTTCGCCTCCGCCAAGGAGATGGGGTGCACCATCAAGCTGCTCGCCATCTGCGAGCGGGCGGCGGACGGCGGCTCCGTCACCGCGCGCGTGCACCCCGCGATGATTCCGCTCAGCCACCCGCTCGCCTCCGTGCGCGGCGCGTACAACGCGGTGTTCGTCGAGTCCGACGCGTCCGGCCAGCTCATGTTCTACGGCCCCGGCGCCGGCGGTTCCCCCACCGCCTCCGCCGTGCTCGGTGACCTCGTCGCCGTCTGCCGCAACCGGCTCAACGGCGCGACGGGGCCCGGCGAGTCGGCGTACGCCGCCCTGCCCGTCTCGCCCATGGGCGACGTCGTCACGCGGTACCACATCAGCCTCGACGTCGCCGACAAACCGGGTGTTCTCGCCCAGGTAGCGACCGTGTTCGCCGAGCACGGTGTGTCCATCGATACGGTTCGGCAGCAGGGGAAGGACGGCGAGGCATCCCTCGTCGTCGTCACCCACCGCGCCTCCGACGCCTCCCTCACCGGGACCGTCGCGGCGCTGCGCAAGCTCGACACCGTGCGGGGTGTCGCCAGCATCATGCGGGTTGAAGGAGAGTAAGCAGCAATGACCCACCAGTGGCGCGGAATCATCGAGGAGTACCGGGACCGGCTGCCGGTATCCGACACCACGCCGGTCGTGACGCTCCGCGAGGGCGGCACGCCCCTCGTGCCCGCGCAGGTGCTCTCCGAGCGCACGGGCTGCGAGGTCCACCTCAAGGTGGAGGGCGCGAACCCGACCGGGTCCTTCAAGGACCGCGGTATGACCATGGCCATCAGCAAGGCCAAGGAGGAAGGCGCGAAGGCGGTCATCTGCGCCTCCACCGGCAACACCTCCGCCTCGGCGGCCGCGTACGCGGTGCGCGCGGGCATGGTCTCGGCCGTGCTCGTCCCGCAGGGCAAGATCGCGCTCGGCAAGATGGGCCAGGCCCTCGTGCACGGCGCGAAGATCCTCCAGGTCGACGGCAACTTCGACGACTGCCTCACGCTCGCCCGCAATCTGAGCGACAACTACCCGGTGGCGCTGGTCAATTCGGTCAACCCGGTCCGCATCGAGGGGCAGAAGACGGCTGCCTTCGAGATCGTGGACATGCTCGGCGACGCCCCCGACATCCATGTCCTGCCGGTCGGCAACGCGGGCAACATCACCGCGTACTGGCGGGGGTACCGGGAGTACGCCGCCGACGGCGTGTCCTCCAAGACCCCTCGCATGTGGGGCTTCCAGGCCTCCGGCAGCGCCCCGATCGTGCGCGGCGAGGTCGTCAAGGACCCGTCGACCATCGCCACCGCGATCCGCATCGGCAACCCCGCCTCCTGGCAGTACGCCCTGGCGGCGCGGGACGAGTCGGGCGGTCTCATCGACGAGGTGACGGACCGTGAAATCCTGCGCGCCTACCGCCTGTTGGCCGCGCAGGAGGGTGTCTTCGTGGAGCCCGCCTCGGCCGCGTCCGTGGCCGGCCTGCTGAAGGCCGCCGAGCAGGGCAAGGTCGACCCGGGCCAGCGGATCGTGTGCACGGTCACCGGCAACGGCCTCAAGGACCCGGACTGGGCCGTCGCGGGCGCCCCGCAGCCGGTCACCGTCCCGGTCGACGCGGCCTCCGCGGCCGTACGCCTCGGCCTCGCCTGAGAGGCCCCGGCCGGGGTCCGTTGGGGCGCTGCCACAGGCTCGTTCGGACCCCGCCACAGGGCCGCTCGGACCCTGCCACGGGGACGCTCCGGCCGTGCTCGGCACACGCCCTCCCGAGCAACCGGGCGACTCCCCATGGCGTCTTCACACGGGGACCCGTAAGAGGGGTGCACAGGGGGCATACGACACGCATCGTGCGCCTCCTGTGCGCCCTATGTCGCCACAGAACCTTCCTTCGATAGGCTGTACTGAACCCGCCCGCCGCATATGCCTCCGCATATGGCAGGGTGCCGCGCCGTTTCCGCGGCCTGAGGGCCCTCACGTACGCATCGAATGTCATTCGACAATCACGCAGCTCAAGGAGAGTCATCGAGCGATGGCCGGTCCAGCCTTCCGCGCCGCCGCCGTCCGGGTGCGCGTCCCCGCCACCAGCGCCAACCTCGGCCCGGGCTTCGACGCCCTCGGCCTCGCGCTGGGGCTCTACGACGACGTGGTCGTCCGGGTGGCCGACTCCGGGCTGCACGTCGACATCGCCGGCGAGGGCAGCGGGACGCTGCCGCGAGACGAAAGTCACCTGCTCGTACGCTCGCTGCGCACCGCCTTCGATCTGCTGGGCGGGCAGCCCCGTGGCCTGGAAATCGTCTGCGCCAACCGCATTCCGCACGGCCGTGGCCTGGGTTCCTCCTCCGCCGCCATCTGCGCCGGAATCGTCGCCGCGCGCGCGGTGACCATAGGCGGGGAGGCGAGGCTCGACGACGCGGCCCTGCTGGAACTCGCCACCGAGATCGAGGGTCACCCCGACAACGTCGCGGCCTGTCTGCTGGGCGGATTCACCCTCTCCTGGATGGAGGCCGGTTCCGCCCGGGCCATCAGGATGGAGCCCTCCGATTCCATCGTTCCGGTGGTTTTCGTGCCCGGAAAGCCGGTCCTGACGGAGACCGCGCGCGGTCTGCTGCCGCGCACCGTGCCGCACGTCGACGCCGCCGCCAACGCGGGCCGTGCAGCCCTGCTCGTCGAGGCCCTGACCAGGCGCCCCGAGCTGCTGCTGCCCGCCACCGAGGACCGTCTCCACCAGGAGTACCGCGCCCCCGCCATGCCGGAGAGCGCCGCACTGGTGGAGCGGCTGCGCGCCGACGGGATCCCCGCCGTGATCTCCGGCGCCGGACCCACCGTCATGGCGCTTGCCGACGCCGGCACCGCCGACAAGGTGGAGGCCCTGGCCGGGGCGGACTGGGCCGCCAACCGGCTGAGTCTCGACGCACTGGGAGCGAGCGTGCTGCCGCTTGCGACCTGACACACGGTTGCCGGATTTGGAGAGGGGGAATGTTTGTTGGATCCGGTAGTGTTAACCTCAAGTCTGCACCCGACCCCACCATGGCGAGGTGCCTCGTGTCCCCGTCCGGGACAGACATTCTTCCGGGAGTCTCCCAAGCCACTCTGTGTTCCGTACGTCGTGCCTGGGCAGTACGCCGTATGCGGGCATTGAGCGGGCCGCTGGGCACGCTCCGGAATCGGTGCGACCACGCCACGTGACACTGGGTGCCACGGCTCAAGGAAGCGCCATCACCAGATATCTCTTCCGCCGCTTAGGCGGACCACCGCCCCGGCTTGGTCACAACAAGGACCGAAGCCGGACAGCACAACCGGTCGCCGAGCCAGACAGGCCGACGTCCGCTCCAGGGAAGGACCCTTCGTGAGCGACACCACCGATCTGATGGGCGCACGTGTCGAGGAGACCGCTGCCGCGCCCGCCACGGACGCCTCCGCGCCTGCCACCGGTGCCGGCTCCCGGCGGCGCCGCGGTACCGGCCTCGAGGGCATGGTGCTGGCCGAGCTGCAGCAGGTCGCATCCGGCCTCGGTATCAGGGGCACCGCGCGCATGCGCAAGAGCCAGCTGATCGAGGTCATCAAGGAGGCGCAGGCGGGCGGCGGCGCCCCGGCCGCGAAGGCCGAGGAAGCCACCGAGACCAAGCCCAAGCGCCGTGCCACCTCCCGGGCCCGTACGGGTGATGAGGCGGACAAGAAGGCCGAGGCCAAGGCCGAGGCGCCCGCCGAGAAGGCCGTGGCCCAGCAGCAGATCGAGATTCCCGGTCAGCCGGCCAGCGAGGACGCGCCCACCGAGCGCCGTCGTCGCCGTGCCACCGCCGAGGCGGGCAGCCCGGCGGGCGGTGCCGAGACCATCGCCGCCGAGGCGAAGAGCGAGCCGAAGGCCGAGTCGCCGGCCCAGCAGTCGCAGGGCGACGCCGCGAAGGGCGACGCCGGTGACGCTGACGGCCGCCGCCGCGACCGCCGTGAGCGCGGCCGGGACCGCGACCGCCGGGGCAAGGGCGACGACCAGCAGCAGGGCGGCCAGGGCGGCCAGCGCCAGCAGCAGAACCAGCCGCAGGGCGGCGGCCGTCAGGACCGCAACGCCGGTCCGCAGGACGACGACGACTTCGAGGGCGGCCGCCGGGGCCGTCGGGGCCGCTACCGCGACCGCCGTGGCCGTCGTGGCCGCGACGAGGCGGTCGCCGAGCCGCAGCTGGCCGAGGACGACGTCCTGATCCCCGTCGCGGGCATCCTGGACATCCTCGACAACTACGCCTTCATCCGTACGTCGGGCTACCTGCCGGGTCCGAACGACGTGTACGTCTCCCTCGCCCAGGTCCGTAAGAACGGCCTGCGCAAGGGTGACCACATCACCGGTGCGGTCCGTCAGCCGAAGGAGGGCGAGCGCCGCGAGAAGTTCAACGCCCTTGTCCGCCTCGACTCCGTCAACGGCATGGCGCCCGAACACGGCCGTGGCCGCCCGGAGTTCAACAAGCTGACCCCGCTCTACCCGCAGGACCGCCTCCGCCTGGAGACGGACCCGGGCGTGCTGACCACCCGCATCATCGACCTCGTGTCGCCGATCGGTAAGGGCCAGCGCGGTCTGATCGTGGCCCCGCCGAAGACCGGCAAGACCATGATCATGCAGGCGATCGCCAACGCGATCACGCACAACAACCCCGAGTGCCACCTGATGGTCGTCCTCGTCGACGAGCGTCCGGAAGAGGTCACCGACATGCAGCGGTCGGTCAAGGGCGAGGTCATCTCCTCGACCTTCGACCGTCCGGCCGAGGACCACACCACGGTCGCCGAGCTCGCCATCGAGCGTGCCAAGCGTCTGGTGGAGCTGGGCCACGACGTCGTCGTGCTGCTCGACTCGATCACGCGTCTGGGCCGTGCCTACAACCTGGCGGCGCCGGCCTCCGGCCGCATCCTGTCCGGTGGTGTCGACTCGACCGCGCTCTACCCGCCGAAGCGGTTCTTCGGTGCGGCGCGCAACATCGAGGACGGCGGCTCGCTGACCATCCTCGCCACCGCCCTGGTGGACACCGGGTCCCGCATGGACGAGGTGATCTTCGAGGAGTTCAAGGGCACCGGCAACGCCGAGCTCAAGCTCGACCGCAAGCTCGCCGACAAGCGCATCTTCCCGGCGGTGGACGTCGACGCGTCCGGCACCCGTAAGGAAGAGATCCTGCTCGCCCCCGACGAGCTCGCCATCGTCTGGAAGCTGCGCCGGGTGCTGCACGCCCTCGACCAGCAGCAGGCGGTCGAACTGCTCCTCGACAAGATGAAGCAGACGAAGTCGAACGCCGAGTTCCTGATGCAGATCCAGAAGACGACGCCGACGCCCGGCAACGGCGACTAGTCGCTCCACCGGGTCGGCCGAATTCGTTCGGCCGTCCCTCGGCCGCGGCCTCGTCCGTGGCTTGTCGCGCAGTTCCCCGCGCCCCTTGGGGCGCATGAAGGCCGCCCTCCGTCATCAGTGACGGAGGGCGGCCTTTTGGCGCTGAGATGAGTGGACGCGGCTCGCGTCCCTTCCGTCTCAAGTTCCTTTGGGGGGACTTTCTTGACCACGACCCCGTCCGGCGGCCGTCACAGACGCCGGATACGCCTTGCCCTGCCCCTTGCCGCCGCCGGTGTCGCCGCGGCCGTGACCGCGGCGCTGATGACCTCCTCCGCGGGCGCGGCCACCGCCGTGCCGACCCCGAAGGTCAAGCCGGCGATCGCCTCGACCTCGCTCGCCACCCTGGAGAAGCGCGTCGCCGGTGCGCTCGCCGGTGACGACACCGCCGGGCAGACGACCAAGAAGTCGTCCCTGAGCGCGAGCACGAACACCGCCACCGTCGACCCGAAGATCATCGGTGGCACGCAGACGACCATCACGACGGCGCCGTGGATGGCCCAGCTCTGGTACTACGACGACAAGGGCACCGCCGACGAGAGCGACGACCTCGGCTTCTTCTGCGGTGGCGCGGTCGTCTCGCCGACGAAGATCCTCACCGCCGCGCACTGCGTCAAGGGCTACAACTGGGGCGCCAACGGCGCGGTCCTGACCGGCACTTCGCAGCTGCCGAGCACCGACAGCGCCGGCAACACGGACCTGCACGGCGGCACCGCCACCGCGGTCCTGCGCCAGTGGAACCACCCGTCGTACAACGCGACGACGATCGACAACGACATCGCCGTCCTCACCCTGGACTCCCCGGTCAAGGCCACGCCGATCCGGCCGACGACCTCCAGCGACACCGGCTCCTACGCGGCCGGCACCAGCGCCAAGGTCTACGGCTGGGGCCGCACCAGCTCCACCAGCCAGGACATCTCCGACACGCTGAAGACGGCCACGCTGCCGATCCAGTCGGACGCCACCTGCTCCGGCTTCTACGGCACGGACTTCGTCAAGGGCCACATGGTCTGCGCGGGCAACCCCGCCACCGGCAGCGACACCGGCACCACCTCCGCCTGCAACGGCGACTCCGGTGGTCCGCTCGTGGTCAATGGCCGCATCGTGGGCGTCGTTTCGTGGGGCGTCGTGGACTGCGTGCAGAAGGGCGCCTACAGCGTCTTCAGCAAGGTCAGCACCTACCTCGGTGCCGCCTACGCGCAGATCGCCGACGCGAACCTCAGCTACACGGACGGCAAGGCCGACCTGTGGGTGCGCAACGCCTCCAGCAAGACCGGCTACGAGAAGGACTCCAAGGGCTCGTCCCTCGGCGCCCGCATCTCCTGGGGCAACTGGGACGGCGTCAACGTCGTCCTGCAGACGGACCTGAACCGCGACGGCATCCAGGACCTGGTGGTCCGCGACAGCGGCACCGGTGACATCTACTGGATGCACTACGTGCTGGCGACCGGCAGCTGGTCCCAGACGAAGATCTTCACCGGCTGGAAGACCCGCACCCGCGTCATCACCCCGGGCGACGTCACCGGCGACTACCTGCCCGACGTCCTGTCCGTCGACTCCGGCGGCACCCTGTGGCTCTACCCGGGCAAGGGCAACGGCACCTTCGCCGCCCGTGTCCAGGTCGGCACGGGCTGGAACCAGTACAACATGGTGCGCGGCCACGGCGACTTCAACGGCGACGGCAAGGCCGACCTGCTCGCGCGCAGCAAGAGCAACGGCGACCTGTACCTGTACCGGGGCACCGGCAAGGCCGGCGCTGGCGCCTTCTCGGCGCGCGTGAAGGTCCGCTCGGCCTGGACCGGCTACAACGCCTTCGACGCCGTCGGTGACCTCTCCGGCGACGGCAAGGCCGACTTCCTGGCCCGTACGCCCGGCGGCACGCTCTACCTGTACAAGGGCACCGGCAAGGCGACCAGCGAGATTTTCGCCACAAGGATTTCGCTCGGCACCGGTTTCCAGCAGTACGACATCTTCGGCTGAAACAGCAGGTGAGCGGGGTACGCCCGACTCACCCGGTCACGCCCGGTGCCCACCGCCTTCACGCGGTGGGCACCGGGCGTTGTGCAACCCTTTGCCGAGTTTCTCCGTCTGACCCGACGGGGTGACGATAGTGCCGTACAGGTCAAAAGTGGCCATGTCCGACCGTGACGGCAGGGGGTAACCGACCGGACGAGAAGCTGAGGAGCACATGTCTGCCGAGAGCACGCCGGAGCCCGGCACATCCGAGCCCGGCATATCCGCGCCCGACGCATCCGAGCCCGGGATGCCCGGGTCCACCGCGAGCGGTCCGTCGCGTCGTGGCAAGGGGCGGCGCCGCAAGCCCCCCAGCCCGCGCAGCAAGGCCCTGCGGATCACCGCCTGGACTGCCGCGGGTGTCGTGGTGCTGGGCGGAGCCGGCGCCGGATATCTGTTCGTCAAGCTCAACGGCAACATCAAGAGCATCGACATCAACCAGGCCCTGGGCACCCAGCGGCCGGTGAAGGTCGACAACGGCTCCGAGAACATCCTGGTCCTCGGCTCGGACACCCGCTCGGGCAGCAACAAGAAGCTCGGCGGCGGCGCCGACGACGGCAGCGCCCGCTCCGACACGGCCATGATCGTCCACGTGTACGAGGGCCACAAGAAGGCGAGCGTCGTCTCCATCCCCCGCGACACGCTCATCGACCGCCCCGGGTGCACCGACACCAAGGGCAACGCGTACCCCGCCGCGTCCGGCGTGATGTTCAACTCCGCCTACTCCACCGGCGGCGCGGCCTGCGCGGTGAAGACCGTCGAGGCGCTCACCGGCATCCGCATGGACCACTATCTGGAGGTCGACTTCAGAGGCTTCCAGAAGCTCATCGACGACCTCGGCGGCGTCACGGTCACCACGACCAAGAACATCGAGGACGCCCAGAGTCACCTGCACCTCAAGGCCGGCACGCACAACCTCGACGGCGAGCAGGCCCTCGGTCTGGTCCGCACCCGGCACGGTGTCGGCGACGGCTCCGACCTCGGCCGCATCCAGCTCCAGCAGGCGTTCATCAAGGCGCTGATCGACCAGGTCAAGCACGTCGGCGTCTTCACCAGCCCCAAGAAGCTGTTCGACCTCGCCGACACCGCCACCAAGGCCGTCACCACCGACTCCGACCTCGGCTCGGTGAACTCCCTGATGGACTTCGCGAACGGTCTCAAGGGCATCGGCTCCTCGCACATGAAGATGGTGACGATGCCGGTGCAGTACGACCCGGCCAATCCCAACCGCGTGGTCCTGGCGAAGGCCAAGGCGCAGCTGGTCTGGGACGCCCTCAAGAACGACCGGCCGATCCCGGCCGGCGCCACGAAGGGCACGGCCACGGGCGGGGCCAAGGGCGTCGTGACCCCGTAGGGGCACGTCCTGACCCCGTGGGGACCCGTAGGGAATAGATCATCCCGGTACCCGGTTTTGGGGGATGGCGCCAGTCCTGGCAGACTGGTACGTCGGCTCCGGTTCACGCCTCCGCATCCCGCGGCTGCGACCCGGCGCCCTCCCGAAATCTAGGAGACACCTTGAAGCGCGACATCCACCCCGAGTACGTCGAGACGCAGGTCAGCTGCACCTGCGGCGCGTCGTTCACCACCCGTAGCACCATCGCGTCCGGCACCGTCCGGGCCGAGGTCTGCTCCGAGTGCCACCCGTTCTACACGGGCAAGCAGAAGATCCTCGACACCGGTGGCCGTGTGGCCCGCTTCGAGGCCCGCTTCGGCAAGGCCGCCGGCTCCAAGAAGTAGCGAGCCCCATTTCGCCGGTCCACGGCCGTATCCCTTTGCCGGGGTGCGCCGGGACCGGCGTTTTTGGTCGCCCGCCTTCCCCTTCCCGAGCAGTACAGGAGCCGAAAGATGTTCGAGGCCGTCGAGGAACTCGTCGGTGAGCACGCCGACCTGGAGACGAAGCTCGCCGACCCGTCGGTCCATGCCGACCAGGCCAACGCGCGCAAGCTGAACAAGCGCTACGCCGAGCTCACTCCCATCGTCGCCACGTACCGCTCCTGGAAGCAGACCGGCGACGACATCGAGACCGCACGCGAACTCGCGGCCGACGACCCCGACTTCGCGGCCGAGGTCAAGGAGCTGGACAAGCAGCGCGGCGAGCTGACCGAGAAGCTGCGGCTGCTGCTCGTCCCGCGCGACCCCAGCGACGACAAGGACGTCATCCTGGAGATCAAGGCGGGCGCGGGCGGCGACGAGTCCGCCCTGTTCGCCGGCGATCTGCTGCGGATGTACCTGCGCTACGCCGAGCGCGTGGGGTGGAAGACCGAGATCATCGACTCCACCGAGTCCGAGCTCGGCGGCTACAAGGACGTCCAGGTCGCCGTGAAGACCAAGGGCGGCCAGGGTGCCACCGAGCCCGGCCAGGGCGTGTGGGCCCGGCTGAAGTACGAGGGCGGTGTGCACCGCGTGCAGCGTGTGCCGGCCACCGAGTCCCAGGGCCGTATCCACACCTCCGCCGCCGGTGTGCTGGTCACGCCCGAGGCCGAGGAGGTCGACGTCGAGATCAACCCGAACGACCTTCGGATCGACGTCTACCGCTCCTCCGGCCCCGGCGGCCAGTCCGTCAACACGACCGACTCCGCGGTGCGCATCACGCACATTCCCACCGGAGTCGTCGCTTCCTGCCAGAACGAGAAGAGCCAGCTGCAGAACAAGGAGCAGGCTCTGCGTATCCTGCGCTCCAGGCTGCTCGCGGCGGCGCAGGAGGAGGCGGAGCGGGAAGCCGCCGACGCCCGCCGCAGCCAGGTTCGCACCGTCGACCGCTCCGAGAAGATCCGTACGTACAACTTCCCGGAGAATCGCATTTCGGACCACCGCGTCGGCTTCAAGGCGTACAACCTTGACCAGGTCCTGGACGGGGACCTCGCCGCGGTGATCCAGGCCTGCGTCGACGCGGACTCGGCGGCGAAGCTGGCAGCCGCGTAACGGTACGGACGAGTACTTCCGGAGGACTTGCGTGAACCTGCTGCTCGCGGAGGTGGCCCAGGCCACCCAGCGGCTGGCCGACGCCGGCGTGCCCTCGCCGCGCAACGACGCGGAGGAGCTCGCCGCGTTCGTGCACGGCGTGAAGCGGGGCGCGCTGCACTCCGTGAAGGACTCCGACTTCGACGCCCGGTACTGGGAGGCCATCGCCCGGCGTGAGCAGCGCGAGCCGCTGCAGCACATCACCGGGCTGGCCTACTTCCGGTACCTGGAGCTCCAGGTCGGTCCGGGCGTCTTCGTGCCGCGGCCGGAGACCGAGTCGGTGGTCGGCTGGGCCATAGACGCCGTGCGCGCCATGGACGTGGTCGAGCCGCTCATCGTCGACCTGTGCACCGGCTCCGGTGCCATCGCGCTGGCCCTCGCCCAGGAGGTCCCGCGCTCGCGCGTGCACGCCGTGGAGCTGTCCGAGGAAGCCCTCCAGTGGACGCGCAAGAACGTCGAGGGGTCCAGGGTCGACCTGCGCCAGGGCGACGCCCTGGACGCCTTCCGGGACCTCGACGGGCAGGTCGACCTCGTCATCTCCAATCCGCCGTACATCCCGCTGACCGAATGGGAGTACGTCGCCCCGGAGGCCCGTGACTACGACCCGGAGCTCGCGTTGTTCTCCGGCGAGGACGGCCTCGACCTGATCCGCGGCCTGGAGCGCACCGCGCACCGGCTGCTGCGGCCCGGCGGTGTCGTCGTGATCGAGCACGCCGACACCCAGGGTGGCCAGGTGCCGTGGATCTTCACCGAGGAGCGGGGCTGGGCCGACGCGGCCGACCACCCCGACCTCAACAAGCGCCCACGGTTCGCAACCGCCCGCCGGGCGCTGCCGTGAGCACCCCGCCGACAGTGTTTTCTGTGGTTTCTGTGGTTTCTGTGGTTTCTGTGTTTGCTGTAGTCCCGCATTACGTGTACGAGGAGGCCCGCTAGACATGGCACGGCGATACGACACCAACGACGCGACCGACCGCGTGACGGGTCTGCGCGAAGCCGCGTCCGCGGTCCGCCGTGGCGAACTCGTGGTGCTGCCGACGGACACGCTGTACGGCATCGGCGCCGACGCGTTCTCCTCGGAGGCCGTCGCCGACCTCCTGGCGGCCAAGGGGCGGGGCCGCAACATGCCCACCCCCGTGCTGATCGGCTCCCCGAACACGCTGCACGGGCTCGTCACGGACTTCTCCGAGCTCGCCTGGGAGCTGGTCGACGCCTTCTGGCCGGGCGGTCTCACGCTCGTCGCCCGGCACCAGCCGTCCCTGCAGTGGGACCTCGGGGACACCCGTGGCACCGTCGCCGTGCGCATGCCGCTGCACCCGGTCGCCATCGAGCTGCTGACCGACGTCGGCCCGATGGCCGTGTCGTCGGCGAACCTGACCGGCCACCCGGCGCCGGAGGACTGCGACGCCGCCCAGCAGATGCTCGGCGACTCCGTCTCCGTCTACCTGGACGGCGGCCCGACCCCCGGCAACGTGGCGTCGTCGATCGTCGACGTCACCGGCGACGTGCCGCTGCTGCTGCGCGCGGGCGCGATCACGGCGGAGGAGCTGCGGAAGGTCGTACCCGACCTTGAGGTGGCGAATTGACAGCCCCTGAATCCCCCAAGCTCTCGACTTCGCTCGAGCAGGGGGCACCCCCATGCGTGGCATAGGCAACGGGGAACGTGCCGCGGAGATCACGACCACCTTCGTCGGGCTTCCGCGCGACTGCTTCCGGATCCTCCACGTCAGCACCGGCAACGTGTGCCGCTCGCCGATCACCGAGCGGCTGACCCGCCATTTCGTGACGCAGCGGCTCGGCGTGCTCGGCGGCGCGCTGATCGTGGAGAGCGCGGGCACCTGGGGCCACGAGGGCGCGCCCATGGAGGCCAACGCGGAGGCCGTGCTGGCCGACTTCGGCGCGGACGCCTCCGGCTTCGTCGGCCGGGAGCTCCTGGACGAGCACGTCATCATGGCCGACCTCGTGCTGACGGCCACCCGCGACCACCGCGCCCAGGTCATCTCCATGGGCCACTCGGCGGGCCTGCGCACCTTCACGCTGAAGGAGTTCACCCGCCTGGTGCGCGCCATAGACCCGGCCACCCTGCCGCCCCTGGAGGACGGCGTGGTGGCCCGCGCCCGCGCCCTGGTCCGCGCCGCCGCGGCGCTGCGCGGCTGGCTGCTGGCCCCCACGGCGGAGGCCGACGAGGTGTACGACCCGTACGGCGCGCCGCTGACGTTCTTCCGTTCGGTCGGCGACGAGATACACCAGGCGCTGGATCCGGTGGTCACGGCGCTGACGGGGGTCGCCGCGCGGACGTGACGCGGGCGACCCCGCCGCCCTTCGGGACGGCGTGGTGGCCCGCGTCCCCGCCGAAGCGACTGTCCGGGGCGGCGAGCGCACCGGTGGCCGAAGCCGCCGCGCAGGGCGCGCGGACCGGGCCTACATTGGACCTACGTCACCGTCGACCGCCCGGGAGCCCGCCATGTCGGTCACCCATACCCTTGAGACCGATGTCCTGCGGCGGCAGGACCCCGAGCTGGCCGGAATCCTGCTGGGTGAGCTCGACCGGCAGTCGACGTCGCTGCAGCTGATCGCCGCCGAGAACTTCACGTCCCCGGCGGTGCTGGCCGCGCTGGGCTCGCCGCTGGCCAACAAGTACGCCGAGGGGTATCCCGGGGCCCGTCACCACGGCGGCTGCGAGATCGTCGACGTCGCCGAGCGCCTCGCGGTCGAACGGGCCAAGGCGCTGTTCGGCGCCGCCCACGCCAACGTCCAGTCGCACTCGGGGTCCTCCGCGGTGCTGGCCGCGTACGCCACCCTGCTGCGGCCCGGCGACACCGTCCTCGCCCTCGGGCTGCCGTACGGCGGCCACCTCACGCACGGCTCCCCGGCGAACTTCTCCGGCCGCTGGTTCGACTTCGTCGGCTACGGCGTCGACGCGGAGACCGGCCTCATCGATCACGACCAGGTGCGCACCCTGGCCCGTACCCGCAGGCCCAAGGCCATCGTGTGCGGCTCCATCGCCTACCCGCGCCACATCGACTACGCCTTCTTCCGGGAGGTCGCCGACGAGGTCGGCGCCTTCCTCATCGCCGACGCCGCGCACCCCATCGGCCTGGTCGCCGGGGGAGCGGCGCCCAACCCGGTCCCGTACGCCGACATCGTGTGCGCCACCACCCACAAGGTGCTGCGCGGCCCGCGTGGCGGGATGATCCTGTGCGGCGCGGAGCTGGCCGAGCGCGTCGACCGGGCCGTGTTTCCTTTCACACAGGGCGGCGCCCAGATGCACACCATCGCCGCGAAGGCCGTCGCGTTCGGCGAGGCGGCGACCCCGGCCTTCGCCGCGTACGCCCACCAGGTCGTCGCCAACGCCCGGGTGCTGGCGTCCGAGCTGGCCGACGAGGGTTTCCACGTCACCACCGGCGGCACCGACACCCACCTGATCACCGCCGACCCGGGGCCGCTCGGACTCGACGGCCGCGCCGCACGCGGCCGGCTCGCGGCCGCCGGGATGGTGCTGGACTGCTGCGCACTGCCGCACGGGGACTCCCGCGGGCTGCGCCTGGGCACGGCCGCGGTGACCACGCAGGGCATGGGGGAGCCGGAGATGGCACGCATAGCGGTGCTGATGGCGGGGGTGCTGCGAAGTGAGATCGACAGCACAGGGGCGCGTGACGAGGTGCGCGAGCTGGCCGGTAGATTTCCGCCGTATCCCGGCTGAGCGGGGGTAGACGCACGGGAGTACAGCCACGTACACAGCCACGCGTGCAACCATCGTCGCTACCCGGAAGTCCCCACTGATATGCGTACGTCGCTAGGGTGTGGGGCTGAGATGGCCAGCGAGACCTGTGGGGAAGCCCGTGCGTGAATACCTGCTGACGCTCTGCATCACGGCCGCGGTGACGTATCTGCTGACAGGGCCGGTACGGAAGTTCGCGATCGTGGCCGGAGCCATGCCGGAGATCCGGGCACGTGACGTGCACCGCGAACCCACTCCGCGCCTCGGCGGTATCGCGATGTTCTTCGGCCTGTGCGCGGGCCTGCTGGTCGCCGACCACCTCACCAACCTCAACCAGGTCTTCGCCAACTCCAACGAGCCGCGCGCGCTGCTCTCCGGGGCGGCGCTGATCTGGCTGATCGGGGTGCTCGACGACAAGTTCGAGATCGACGCGCTGATCAAGCTGGGCGGCCAGATGATCGCCGCGGGCGTGATGGTCATGCAGGGTCTGACGATCCTGTGGCTGCCCATCCCGGGCGTCGGCAACGTGGCGCTCACCCAGTGGCAGGGCACGCTCCTGACGGTGGCGCTCGTCGTGATCACGATCAACGCGGTGAACTTCGTCGACGGCCTCGACGGCCTCGCCGCCGGCATGGTGTGCATCGCGGCGGCCGCGTTCTTCCTGTACTCGTACCGGATCTGGTACTCGTACGGCATCGAGTCCGCCGCCCCGGCCACGCTGTTCGCCGCGATCCTGATGGGCATGTGCCTGGGCTTCCTGCCGCACAACATGCACCCGGCCCGGATCTTCATGGGCGACTCCGGCTCGATGCTGATCGGCCTGGTGCTGGCCGCGGGCGCGATCTCGATCACCGGTCAGGTCGACCCGGACGCGCTGGCGCTGTTCACCGGCTCCGAGAAGGCGGCCGTGCACCAGACGGTGCCCGTCTACATCCCGCTGCTGCTGCCGCTGACGATCATCGCGGTGCCCGCCGCCGACCTGGTGCTGGCCATCGTGCGCCGCACCTGGCGCGGCCAGTCGCCGTTCGCCGCCGACCGCGGGCACCTGCACCACCGGCTGCTGGAGATCGGCCACTCGCACAGCCGGGCCGTGCTGATCATGTACTTCTGGTCGGCGCTGATCGGCTTCGGCGCCCTGGCCTACTCCGTGAACTCCGCGTCCATGTGGATCGTCCTCGGCGTGGTGTTCCTCAGCGCGATCGGCCTGGTACTGCTCCTGCTGCCGCGCTTCACGCCGCGCGCCCCGCGCTGGGCGGAGCACGTGGTGCCGCCGCGCTACCGGCGCCGCGGGCGGGCCGCGGAGTCCCTTGCCGCCGCCTCCGTGGAGGCGACCGACACGGCTGCTGACGCCGGTGATGCCGCCGCGGACGCCGATGCGTCCGACGCCGTTCAGGAGAGCGTCGAGCCGGTCGAGGAGGAGGAGTCCGCCTCGGTCACCGCCGGTCTGGGCGTCAACGGGGCGACCGCCCTCGGCCCCCGTTCGCGTCTCGGTAAGGGCGGCAAGGTAAGAATCTGACTAGAGCATTGCCAAGTCGTGGGGGAGCGAACCCCCCCAATACCAGACAAGGCGGCTCGGTTTTTGCACAGACGGGCACTGTCACTCTCATGTGTGACAGCAAGCACACCTACCAGGTAAAGACCTCATCAAATAGTTTGTGATACGGTTCACGAGAACCCCGGATAGAGCCGAAGGACCGTGATGCGACGGTCCATTGGCATGAGGTCTTCACCTCTCGGTCCGGGACTACGCTCGTCCATGACGACACCCTGCCCCCCTGTGAAAGCGGAGTTGCCGCCATGCCGTCCAATGACGCCCGGATCTTGGCTCAGGCCGCCGTACCCACGGCTGCCGTCGGCGCGATCGCTGCCGTCGTCAGCGGAGTGGTCGCGGGCGGCAAGGGGGCGATCGGGGCAGCCGTCGCGACGGTGGTGGTGATGCTCTTCATGGGCATCGGGCTCTACGTGCTGCAGCGCACCGCCAAATCTTTTCCGCAGCTGTTCCAGATGATGGGCCTGATGCTCTACGCGGCTCAGCTGCTGCTGCTGTTCATCTTCGTCGCAGCTTTCAAGAACACGACGCTGTTCAACCCCCGGGCCTTCGCCATCGTCCTCGTGGTCGCCACCCTGACGTGGATCGCCGCGCAGACCAGGGCCCACATGAAGGCCAAGATCCTCTACGTCGAGCCCGACAAGTCCGAGAAGACAGGGCACTCGTCGTGAGAGGTAGGGCCGGGATAAAGGCACACGAGAGATCCTGCTATCGTCCGGTGCCAACTGCGGCATCGCTGGCGCGGGCATCCGAGCTGACGCCTGCTCAATCGCGAGGCGAGATGCCCTACAGCCGCCCCCACATCCGTAACACCAGTCCCGTGCCGAACCGCGGCCGTACGCCGCGCCGACACAACGAGGTTGCCGTACCTATGCGCCACGATGAAGGAGCCCGCGGTGAGTGCTGACCCGACGCAGACGCTCGCTTTCGATACGAGCTGTCACCTGTTCGACGGGTGTGGCTTCCCGGCTCCGGGCCTGCACTCGTTCCTGTTCCAGCCGCTCTTCGGCGACGCGGACAGCAACGTGTACTTCAACAAGACGATGCTGCTGGCGCTGCTCGGGTCGATCATCATCGTGGGCTTCTTCTGGGCCGCCTTCGCCAAGCCGAAGGTCGTCCCGGGCAAGCTCCAGATGGTGGCTGAGGCCGGCTACGACTTCGTACGCCGCGGCGTCGTCTACGAGACCATCGGCAAGAAGGAAGGCGAGAAGTACGTCCCGCTCGTCGTCTCGCTGTTCTTCTTCGTCTGGATGATGAACCTCTGGTCGATCATTCCGGTCGCCCAGTTCCCGGTGACCGCGATCATCTCGTACCCCGCGGTCCTGGCGGGCATCGTCTACATCCTCTGGGTCTCGCTGACTTTCAAGCGGCACGGCTTCGTCGGTGCCTTCAAGAACTTCACCGGCTACGACAAGTCGCTCGGTGCGGTACTCCCGCTGTCGATGACGATCGAGCTCTTCTCGAACCTGCTCGTCCGGCCCTTCACCCACGCCGTGCGACTCTTCGCGAACATGTTCGCCGGTCACACCCTCCTGCTGCTCTTCACGATCGCCAGCTGGTACATGCTGAACGGCATCGGCATTGCCTACTCCGGTGTCTCGTTCGTGATGGTCATCGTGATGACCGCCTTCGAGCTCTTCATCCAGGCTGTCCAGGCCTACGTCTTCGTACTGCTGACCTGCAGCTTCATCCAGGGTGCGCTCGCCGAGTCCCACTGAGCGCCAACCCGACCACCCACCCATGACATCCGGTGGCCAACCCCCACCGGTCATTGAAAGAGAAGGAAGAACCGGCATGTCCGTTCTGCACGAGACCCTGGCCGCTGTCCAGATCAAGGGCAACCTCGGCTCCATCGGTTACGGCCTCGCCGCGATCGGCCCGGGCGTCGGCGTCGGCATCATCTTCGGTAACGGCACGCAGGCCCTCGCCCGCCAGCCCGAGGCGGCCGGCCTGATCCGCGCCAACCAGATCCTCGGCTTCGCCTTCTGTGAGGCGCTCGCCCTGATCGGTCTGGTCATGCCGTTCGTCTACCCGAGCAGCTGATCCGACTCTCGCGCACCATTAGACGAAAGGCACTGATATGAGCCCCCTGGTTCTGATGGCGGCTGAGGAGGCCGAGAACCCCCTCATCCCGCCGATCCCAGAGCTCGTCATCGGCCTGATCGCCTTCGTCATCGTCTTCGGCTTCCTCGCCAAGAAGCTCCTTCCGAACATCAACAAGGTTCTGGAGCAGCGCCGCGAGGCGATCGAGGGCGGTATCGAGAAGGCCGAGGCCGCGCAGACCGAGGCCCAGAGCGTTCTTGAGCAGTACAAGGCTCAGCTCGCCGAGGCCCGGCACGAGGCCGCGCGCCTGCGCCAGGAGGCTCAGGAGCAGGGCGCCACGCTCATCGCCGAGATGCGGGCCGAGGGCCAGCGTCAGCGCGAGGAGATCGTCGCCGCCGGTCACACGCAGATCGAGGCCGACCGCAAGTCCGCCGCTTCCGCGCTGCGTCAGGACGTCGGCAAGCTCGCCACCGAACTGGCCGGCAAGCTCGTCGGCGAGTCCCTCGAGGACCACGCCCGCCAGAGCCGTGTGATCGACCGTTTCCTCGACGAGCTTGAGGAGAAGGCCGAGGCGGCTCGATGAACGGAGCGAGCCGCGAGGCACTGGCAGCCGCGCGCGAGCGTCTCGACGCGCTGACGGACACCACGTCCGCGGACGTGACGCGGCTCGCCGACGAGCTGGCGGCGGTCACCGCGCTGCTCGACCGCGAGGTGTCGCTGCGTCGGGTCCTCACCGACCCGGCGCAGGCCGGTGAGGCCAAGGCCGAGCTGGTCCAGCGACTGATCGGCGGACAGGTCAGCGGCCCGGCCGCCGACCTGGTGGCCGGGATGGCGCGCTCCCGCTGGTCGCAGCCCCGCGACCTGGTGGACGCGCTGGAGGAGCTGGCGGACATCGCCGACCTCACCGCCGCGCAGAAGACCGGCAAGCTGGACGACGTCGAGGACGAGCTGTTCCGGTTCGGCCGGATCATCTCCTCGAACACCGAGCTGCGCGCCGCGCTGACGGACCGCTCCGCCGCCGCTTCGGCGAAGGTCGAGCTGCTGCACCGCCTCCTCGGGGGCCGGGCGCAGGCCACCACCGAGCGTCTGGTGACGCGCCTTGTGACCGCGCCGCGGGGACGTAGCCTGGAGTCGGGCCTGGAGTCCCTCTCCAAGCTCGCCGCCGAGCGCCGGGACCGCATGGTCGCGGTCGTCACGTCGGCGGTCCCGCTGAGCGACCCGCAGAAGCAGCGCCTCGGCGCCGCCCTCGCGAAGCTCTACGGCCGCGCGATGCACCTCAACCTCGACGTCGACCCCGAGGTCGTCGGCGGGATCCGGGTGCAGGTCGGTGACGAGGTCATCAACGGTTCCCTCGCGGACCGGCTGGAGGACGCGGCCCGCCGCATGGCGAGCTAGCTCCGGCAACGCGGAATTCAAGAACAGCAGTACGTACGCATACGGCCCTGGTTGGGCCGTGCAGAGGATTCACCTCTTTCAGGGGGGAGTCCCCATCCCCCCCAAGTGAAACTTCGGGCCCAACAAGGAGAGCAGGGAACCCAGATGGCGGAGCTCACGATCCGGCCGGAGGAGATCCGGGACGCGCTGGAGAACTTTGTCCAGTCGTACAAGCCGGACGCGGCCTCGCGCGAGGAGGTCGGTTCGGTCACCCTTGCCGGCGACGGCATCGCGAAGGTCGAGGGCCTGCCCTCGGCCATGGCCAACGAACTGCTGAAGTTCGAGGACGGCACCCTCGGCCTCGCGCTCAACCTGGAAGAGCGCGAGATCGGCGCCATCGTCCTCGGTGAGTTCAGCGGCATCGAGGAGGGTCAGCCGGTGCAGCGCACCGGTGAGGTCCTCTCCGTCGCGGTCGGCGAGGGCTACCTCGGCCGCGTCGTCGACCCGCTCGGCAACCCGATCGACGGCCTCGGCGAGATCGAGACCAGCGGTCGTCGTGCCCTCGAACTGCAGGCCCCCACGGTCATGCAGCGCAAGTCGGTGCACGAGCCGATGGAGACCGGCTACAAGGCCGTCGACGCGATGACCCCGGTCGGCCGTGGTCAGCGTCAGCTGATCATCGGTGACCGCCAGACCGGCAAGACCGCCCTGGCCGTCGACACGATCATCAACCAGCGTGACAACTGGCGCACGGGTGACCCGAACAAGCAGGTCCGCTGCATCTACGTCGCCATCGGTCAGAAGGGCTCCACCATCGCGTCGGTCCGCCGCGCGCTGGAGGAGAACGGTGCGCTGGAGTACACGACCATCGTCGCCGCCCCGGCGTCCGACCCGGCCGGCTTCAAGTACCTGGCGCCCTACACCGGCTCGGCCATCGGCCAGCACTGGATGTACGAGGGCAAGCACGTCCTGATCATCTTCGACGACCTGTCGAAGCAGGCCGACGCCTACCGCGCCGTGTCGCTGCTGCTGCGCCGCCCGCCGGGCCGCGAGGCCTACCCCGGTGACGTCTTCTACCTGCACTCCCGTCTGCTGGAGCGCTGCGCGAAGCTCTCCGACGACATGGGCGCCGGCTCGATGACCGGTCTGCCGATCGTCGAGACCAAGGCCAACGACGTCTCGGCGTTCATCCCGACCAACGTCATCTCCATCACCGACGGCCAGTGCTTCCTGGAGTCGGACCTGTTCAACGCCGGTCAGCGCCCCGCGCTGAACGTCGGTATCTCCGTCTCCCGAGTCGGTGGTTCCGCGCAGCACAAGGCGATGAAGCAGGTCTCCGGCCGTCTCCGCGTCGACCTGGCCCAGTTCCGTGAGCTGGAGGCGTTCGCCGCCTTCGGTTCCGACCTGGACGCCGCCTCGAAGTCGCAGCTGGAGCGCGGTCAGCGCATGGTCGAGCTGCTGAAGCAGGCTCAGTACCAGCCGATGTCCACCGAGGACCAGGTCGTCTCCGTCTGGGCCGGCACCACCGGCAAGATGGACGACGTTCCGGTCGCCGACATCCGCCGCTTCGAGAAGGAGCTCCTGGAGTACCTGCACCGCAAGGAGCAGGGCCTCATGACCTCCATCAAGGAGGGCGGCAAGATGTCCGACGACACGCTGACGGCCGTGGCCGACGCCATCGTGGACTTCAAGAAGCAGTTCGAGACCTCCGACGGCAAGCTGCTCGGCGAGGACGCTCCGGCTGTCTCCGTGTCCAAGTGACGTAAGGAAGGGACCTGACTCATGGGAGCCCAGCTCCGGGTCTACAAGCGTCGCATCCGATCCGTCACCGCGACCAAGAAGATCACCAAGGCGATGGAGATGATCGCCGCCTCGCGTGTCGTCAAGGCACAGCGCAAGGTGGCGGCCTCCACGCCGTACGCGACCGAGCTCACCCGCGCGGTCACGGCGGTCGGTACCGGGTCGAACACCAAGCACCCGCTCACCACGGAGACGGAGAACCCGACCCGTGCCGCGGTCCTGCTCCTCACGAGCGACCGCGGTCTGGCCGGTGCCTTCAACTCCAACGCCATCAAAGCGGCGGAGCAGCTGACCGAGCGCCTGGAGCGCGAGGGCAAGCAGGTCGACACGTACATCGTCGGCCGCCGCGGTGTGGCCCACTACAACTTCCGCGAGCGCAAGATCGCGGAGTCGTGGACCGGCTTCACCGACGAGCCGTCGTACGCGGACGCCAAGACGGTCGCCGCGCCCCTGATCGAGGCCATCGAGAAGGACGCGGCCGACGGTGGCGTGGACGAACTCCACATCGTCTTCACCGAGTTCGTCTCGATGATGACGCAGACGGCGCTCGACGCCCGTCTGCTGCCGCTGCGTCTCGAAGAGGTCGCGGAGGAGAAGCCCCAGGGCGAGCTCCTTCCGCTGTACGACTTCGAGCCGTCGGCGGAGGACGTCCTCGACGCGCTGCTGCCGCGCTACGTGGAGAGCAGGATCTACAACGCGCTGCTCCAGTCGGCCGCTTCGAAGCACGCCGCCACGCGGCGCGCGATGAAGTCGGCCACCGACAACGCGGGCGAGCTGATCAACACGCTCTCCCGTCTTGCCAACGCGGCCCGCCAGGCCGAAATCACCCAGGAAATCAGCGAGATCGTCGGTGGCGCGAGCGCCCTGGCCGACGCGACCGCGGGGAGTGACCGATAAATGACCACCACTGTTGAGACCGCGACGGCTACGGGCCGCGTCGCCCGGGTCATCGGCCCGGTCGTCGACGTGGAGTTCCCCGTCGACGCGATGCCGGAGATCTACAACGCCCTTCACGTCGAGGTGGCCGACCCGGCCAACGCCGGCGAGAAGAAGACGCTGACCCTGGAGGTCGCCCAGCACCTGGGTGACGGCCTGGTCCGCACCATCTCCATGCAGCCCACCGACGGTCTGGTCCGCCAGGCCGCGGTCACCGACACCGGCAACTCCATCACGGTGCCCGTCGGTGACTTCACCAAGGGCAAGGTGTTCAACACCCTCGGTGAGGTGCTGAACGTCGACGAGAGTTACGAGGGCGAGCGCTGGGGCATCCACCGCAAGGCCCCGAACTTCGACGAGCTCGAGTCGAAGACCGAGATGTTCGAGACCGGCGTCAAGGTCATCGACCTGCTGACCCCGTACGTCAAGGGCGGCAAGATCGGTCTGTTCGGCGGCGCCGGCGTCGGCAAGACGGTGCTCATCCAGGAGATGATCTACCGCGTCGCCAACAACCACGACGGTGTCTCCGTGTTCGCCGGTGTCGGTGAGCGCACCCGTGAGGGCAACGACCTCATCGAGGAAATGAGCGACTCGGGCGTCATCGACAAGACCGCTCTGGTCTTCGGTCAGATGGACGAGCCCCCGGGCACCCGTCTGCGCGTCGCGCTGGCCGGCCTCACCATGGCCGAGTACTTCCGTGACGTCCAGAAGCAGGACGTGCTGTTCTTCATCGACAACATCTTCCGCTTCACGCAGGCCGGTTCCGAGGTCTCCACGCTGCTCGGCCGTATGCCCTCCGCGGTGGGTTACCAGCCGAACCTGGCCGACGAGATGGGTCTCCTCCAGGAGCGCATCACGTCAACCCGTGGTCACTCGATCACCTCGATGCAGGCGATCTACGTCCCCGCGGACGACCTGACCGACCCGGCCCCGGCCACCACCTTCGCCCACCTCGACGCGACGACGGTTCTGTCCCGTCCGATCTCCGAGAAGGGCATCTACCCGGCCGTGGACCCGCTGGACTCCACGTCCCGGATCCTGGACCCGCGGTACATCGCGCAGGACCACTACAACGCGGCCATGCGCGTGAAGACGATCCTGCAGAAGTACAAGGACCTCCAGGACATCATCGCGATCCTCGGTATCGACGAGCTCGGCGAGGAGGACAAGCTCGTCGTCCACCGTGCCCGTCGTGTGGAGCGCTTCCTGTCCCAGAACACCCACGTCGCCAAGCAGTTCACCGGCGTGGACGGCTCGGACGTGCCGCTCGAGGAGTCGATCGCCGCGTTCAACGCGATCTGCGACGGTGAGTACGACCACTTCCCCGAGCAGGCGTTCTTCATGTGCGGCGGCATCGAGGACCTCAAGGCCAACGCCAAGGAGCTGGGCGTCTCCTGAGCCCCGTGCTCATATGAGAGGGGCATGGACGCATCCCCGCGGGGTGTGTCCAGCCCCTCTCTCCACGCCCATTAGAATTGACCCCAACACCCGGCACTACCGCCGGGTGGTGACCCGAGGAGCCACCCTTGGCTGCTGAGCTGCACGTCGAGCTGGTCGCCGCGGACCGCCAGGTCTGGTCCGGCGAGGCCACCCTGGTCGTCGCGCGCACCACGTCCGGCGACATCGGCGTCATGCCCGGTCACCAGCCGCTGCTCGGTGTGCTGGAGTCGGGCCCGGTGACCATCCGTACGAGTGATGGTGGAACGGTCGTCGCGGCGGCGCACGGCGGATTCATCTCGTTCGCGGACAACAAGTTGTCGCTGCTGGCCGAGATCGCCGAGCTGTCGGACGAGATCGATGTCCAGCGCGCGGAGCGGGCGCTCGAACGCGCGAAGGAGGAGGCCGACGCCTCCGCCGAGCGTCGCGCGGACGTCCGTCTGCGTGCCGCGACGTCGCGCTGACCGAGGGCGCCTCCCCAGGCCTTTAGGCTCTGGGGGAGCGCTGTGTGTGATGACGACACTCAGCCGCGGCTGGGACCGGAGCAATCCGGTACCAGCCGCGGCTGAGGCAGATGTGGGTGTTTTTTCCGTTCCGTTACCTAGGAGACGAGGAGGTCGGTGCCGATGGTCCTCGCTCTGACTGTGTGCGGAGTCGTGGTCGCGCTCGTGGTGGTGGGACTCTTCCTGTTCGGCCTGCGGCGCAGACTCATCCAGCGTTCCGGCGGAACCTTCGACTGCAGCCTGCGCTGGGACGTACCGGAGAAACCCGACGCCAACGGCAAGGGCTGGAGCTACGGCGTCGCCCGCTACAACGGCGACCGGATCGAGTGGTACCGCGTCTTCTCGTACGCCCCCCGGCCGCGCCGCGTCCTGGAACGCGCGCAGATCGAGGTGGCCGGCCGCCGCCTCCCCGAGGGCGAGGAGGAACTGGCGCTGCTCTCCGACGCCGTCATCCTGGCCTGTACCCATCGGGGCATCCGCCTCGAACTCGCCATGAGCGAAGACGCGCTGACCGGATTTCTCGCGTGGCTGGAAGCAGCCCCGCCCGGACAGCGAGTGAATGTGGCGTAGCCACATTCACTCGCTGGGTGGGGGTCCCCCCGGACGAAGTCTGGGGGAGCGTCAATGTCGCTTAGTGAGCTTTAACTCCGTTACGACAGCCCGGAGTTGATGGCGCTCACCAGTTCGCCGTTGCTGGTGTCACCGCTGAACTCCCAGAAGAAGGCGCCGCCCAGTCCCTGGGACTTGGCCCACGCCATCTTGCTGTTGATGGTGGCGGGAGTGTCGTACGACCACCAGTTGCTGCCGCAGTGCGCGTACGCCGTGCCCGCGACGGTGCCCGTGGCCGGGCAGGACGTCTTGAGGACCTTGTAGTCCTCGATGCCCTGCTCGTAGGTGCCGGCCGCCGGGCCCGTGGCCGTGCCGCCCGGGGCGTCCTGGGTGACGCCGGTCCAGCCGCGGCCGTAGAAGCCGATGCCTATCAGGAGCTTGCTCGCGGGCACGCCCTTCGCCTTGTACTTGGCCATCGCGTCGGCCGTGGTGAAGCCGGCGGTCGGGATGCCGCTGTACGAGGTGAGCGGGGAGTGCGGGGCCGTCGGGCCCTGCGCCGCCCAGGCGCCGAAGAAGTCGTACGTCATCACGTTGTACCAGTCGACGTACTGGGCCGCACCCGCGTAGTCGGCCGCGTCGATCTTGCCGCCGGAGGAGCCGTCGGCGGTGACCGCGGCGGTGACCAGGTTGTTCGAGCCGAACTTGGCGCGCAGCGCGGACATCAGGTTCTTGTAGGCCGCCGCCCCGCTGGTGTCACAGGACAGACCGCAGGCGTTCGGGTACTCCCAGTCGATGTCGATGCCGTCGAAGACATCGGCCCAGCGCGGGTCCTTGACCAGGTTGTAGCAGGACTGCGCGAAGGCGGTCGGGTTGGCCGCCGCCTGAGCGAAGCCGCCGGACCAGGTCCAGCCGCCGAAGGACCACAGCACCTTGAGGTTCGGGTACTTGGCCTTCAGCTCGCGCAGCTGGTTGAAGTTGCCGCGCAGCGGCTGGTCCCAGGTGTCGGCGACGCCGCTGACCGACTGGTCGGCGGTGAAGGCCTTGTCGTAGTCGGCGTAGGAGTCGCCGATCGCGCACTGGCCGTTGGTGACGTTGCCGAAGGCGTAGTTGATGTGGGTGATCTTGGCGGCCGAGCCGGACGTCACCAGGTTCTTGACGTTGTAGTTGCGGCCGTAGATGCCCCACTCGGTGAAGTAGCCGAGCTTGACCTTGTTGCCGGTGGGCGGGGGATTGGTGCCGCCGCCGGTGGTGTGGACCGCGACCGCGCCGCTGACCGGACCGGTCTGGTCGGCGGTGTCGCGGGCCTGGACGGTGTAGGAGTAGTCGGTGCCGGCACTCAGGCCGGTGTCGGAGTACGAGGTCGTCGTGACGGTGGCGATCTTCGAGCCGTCGCGCAGCACGTCGTAGTTCTTGATGCCCTTGTCGTCGGTCGCCGCCGACCAGGACAGCTTCGCCGAGGTGTCGGTGATGTTCGACGCGGTCGGGGTGCCCGGCGCGGAGGGTGCCGCGTCGCCGGGGACGGTGGTGCCGTCACAGCTGTCGCCGTTGAGCTTGCAGTTGGAGGGCGAGCCGGAGCCGGCGCCGTTGAAGCCGAAGGAGACGGAGGCACCCGGGGCGATGGAGCCGTTGTAGGACTTGTTCTTGGCGGTCCAGTGGGTGCCGGAGGAGGTGACGTCCGCGTCCCAGGCGGAGGTGACGGACGTGCCGGAGGGGAAGTCCCACTGGATCGTCCACGAGCTGATGGCCGTGGTGCCGGTGTTCTTGACGGTCCACTTGCCCTCGAAGCCGGTGCCCCAGTCCTGGGTCTTGGCGTAGGTGGCGGTGGCCGTCGTCGCGGCCTGGGCGGGACTCGCGAGGCCGACCAGTCCGGCCAGGGGGAGCAACAGGGTCGCGAACCCTGCCGCGGCTCTGTGTCTGAAGCGCATGCTGCGCCTCCCTCTTTGTCGGGGGTGTCAGGGGCATGACTGAGCCTTCACGCCCACAGTGCCGCGAGAATAGAAAGGTCTGGACCACGGGTCAATAGGTCTGGACCACCTGTCCGATGACCGGCTAGATCCCCAACTCCTGAGCCAGCACGGCCGCTTGGACCCGGCTGCGCAGCCCCAGCTTCCCCAGCAGACGGCTGACGTGCGTCTTCACGGTCGCCTCCGCCATGTCGAGCCGCTCCGCGATGCCCGCGTTGGACAACCCTTGCCCGAGGCACGCCAGCACCTCACGCTCGCGCCGCGTCAGCGCGTCGAGCACCGCTGGATCGGCGCTCGTCTCCCGCACCGGCCCGGCGGCGAACTCGGCGATCAGCCGCCGGGTGACGGCCGGGGCGACGATCCCCTCCCCGCGTGCCACCGTGCGCACCGCCTCCAGCAGGTCCTTCGCCTCCGCGTTCTTCAGCAGGAACCCGGCCGCACCGGCCCGCAGCGCCCCGAACACGTACTCGTCGAGGTCGAAGGTGGTCAGCACGAGGACGTCCGCGAGCCGCTCCGCGACGACCTTGCGGGTCGCCGACACCCCGTCCAGGCGCGGCATCTGCACGTCCATCAGCACCACGTCGGGCCGCAACTCCCGGGCCAGTTCGACCGCCCGCTCTCCGTCCGCCGCCTCGCCGGCCACCTCGATGTCGGGCGCGCTGCCCAGGATGAGCACCAGGCCGGCGCGCACGGCGGACTGGTCCTCGGCGACCAGGACACGGATCATTCGGGATCTCCTTCGGCCACAGGCAGACGGGCGCGTACGGTCCACAGCGCGCCGTCGGGACCGGCCTCGAAGCTGCCGCCCAGCAGCGCCGCCCGCTCCCGCATCCCGATCAGACCGGCGCCGGAACCGGGGGCGCCGGGGCCCGCCCTGAGGCCGTACGGGCTGGTCACATGGACGTGCAGGGCGCCGTCGTCCTCGCTGAGCGCCACCCGGACGCGGCCGCTCGCCGCGTGCTTGAGGGCGTTGGTCAGCGATTCCTGCACGATACGGTAGGCGGCCAGCTCGACCGGCGCGGGCACCCGGCCGTGGACGGCGCTGAGGCTGACGTCGAGGCCGTTGGCGCGGGCGCCGTCGACGAGGTCGGCGACGCCGTCGAGGGTCGGGGGCATGGGGGTACCTCCCTGCTCGAGCGAAGCCGAGAGCTTGGGGGACGGTTCGTCCTCGCCGTCGCCCGCCCGCAGGATCCCGATCAGCCGCCGCATCTCGGCGAGCCCCGCCACACTGTTCTCACGGATGACGGCCAGGGCCTGCCGGGAGGTCCCGGGGTCGTCGATGGACAGCGCGGCCGTGGAGTGGATGGCGATCGCCGACAGGTGGTTGGCGACCATGTCGTGCAGCTCCCGGGCCACCCGGGCGCGCTCGGCGGTGACCGCCTGGGTGCGGTCCATCTCGGCCAGCAGCGCGGTCTGTTCGGCCCGCAGCCGGGCGGCCTCGGCCGCGTCGCGGTGGTTGCGCACCACCCAGCCGGTGGACGCCGGCGCCAGCGCGACCACGCCCACGCCGACACCGATCAGCAGAGCCTGCGGATCGCGCCAGAGCGCGGCCGGCACGACACCGCTGATCACCGTGAGCAGACCGGTGACCCAGGGGATGCGGCGGGCGGCGGCCGGCGTGCCGTACAGGACCGCCGAGTACATCAGGTCCGTGTACAGCACGATCGTGACGACGTTGCCCAGGGTCACCGTGTCCGCGACGATCGCGGCCGTACCGATCAGCAGGGCGGGCCGGGGCCGGGTGCGGCGCAGCAGCTCGCAGGCGGCGGTCACGGTGAGTGGCACCAGGGGGGCCCAGCGCTGCGGCCACAGGGCCAGGTCGTCCGAGGGCAGCCGCGGCGCGATGCCGAGCGCCCACAGCAACAGCCCCCCGAGCAGCCCGCCCACGGCGATGCGCACGTCGTCGCGGTGCGGGCGGGGGAGTGTCAGGGCCATGCCTCCATCCAACACGGCGCGCGAGCCCGCTGCCTGCTCCTCGGGAACGGTCCGGAACTGCATCTTTCGATGTACCGCGAGTTCGTCGGCGGCGACGACGCGGCCCGCGGATCCGGCCGGGAGCCTGGAAGGGGGAACGAGAGGAGCGAGACGTGATCGTCGGGTTGATCGTCGCCTGTGAGGTGGCCTTCTGGGTGCTGCTCGCGGCCGGACTGGCCTTCCGCTACGGCCTGCGGATGCCGCGCACGGGTCTGGCCCTGCTGCTGTGCGAGCCGCTGCTGGAGGTCGTGCTGTTCGCCGTCACCGCGATCGACCTCAAGAACGGCGCGGAACCCGACTGGCGGCACGGACTCGCCGCCGTGTACATCGGGTTCACCGTGGGGCTCGGGCACTCCACGATCAAGTGGGCCGACGCCCGGGTCGCCCACCGCTTCGCCGGCGGCCCGCCGCCCGTCAAGCCGCCCAGGTACGGCACGGCCCGCGCCGTCCACGAGTGGAAGGTCGCGGGCCGCTGGATCCTCGCGTCACTGGTCGCCGTCGCCCTGCTCCAGGCCGCGGTCTGGTACGTCGGCGACGACGGCGAGACCGGTTCGCTGCGGGCGTGGCAGCTGAGGATGGTGTGGCTGATCGGCATCAACCTGATCATCGCGACGAGCTACACCCTGTTCCCGAAGCGGCGTCCCGCCGACGGGAGCTAGCGCTCCCCGCCGGGCACCCACAGGACATCGCCCGTGGTGCCGTTGGCTGTCCGCGCCAGGATGAACAGCAGGTCCGAGAGCCGGTTGAGGTAGGTGGCGGTCAGCGGGTTCATGATCTCGCCGTGTGCCTCCAGGGCCGCCCAGGTCGACCGTTCCGCGCGGCGTACGACCGTGCACGCCTGGTGCAGCAGGGCGGCGCCCGGCGTGCCTCCCGGAAGGATGAAGGAGCGCAGCTTCTCCAGCCGCTCGTTGAAGCGGTCGCAGTCCGCCTCCAGCTTGTCGATGTAGAACTGCTCCACCCGCAGGGGCGGGAACTCGGGGTTCTCCACCACCGGAGTCGACAGGTCCGCACCCACGTCGAACAGGTCGTTCTGCACCCGGGTGAGGACCTTGACGACCTCCTCGTCCAGGCTGCCCAGGGCGATCGCCGTGCCGATCACCGCATTCGCCTCGTTGGCATCGGCGTACGCCGAGATCCGCAGATCGGTCTTGGCGACCCGGCTCATGTCGCCGAGAGCGGTGGTGCCCTTGTCGCCGGTCCTGGTGTAGATGCGCGTCAGATTGACCATGTGGCCAGCGTAGTTACGCCCCGGCCGTACGGAACACACGTGTGCCCACCGTCACGGCGAGCGCCGCGAAGGCGACGGCCACCAGGACGCCGTACAGCATGTGCGCCGTTGTGTAGGAGCCGACGTACGCGTCGCGCACCGCGTCCACCAGATAGCGCAGCGGCACGAGGTGCGAGAGCGCGTCCAGCCAGGCCGGCGCGAGGGTCATCGGGAGCATCAGGCCGGACAGGAGCATCGACGGCATCGTCAGCGCGTTGATCGCCGGACCGAACTCCTGCGGGGTGCGGACGCGCATCGCCAGCGCGTAGGACAGGGACGCCAGGGCGACGGTGAGCAGCGCGACGAACGCGAAGCCGATGAGCACACCGGGCAGCGGGGCGCGCAGGCCCATCGCCGTCGCGGCCAGCACCAGCAGCACCGCCTGGAAGACGAACACGGTGGCGTCCCGCAGCACCCGGCCGAGCAGCAGGGCGAGCCGGCTGACGGGGGTCACCCGCATCCGCTCCACCACCCCCTGCCCGTTCTCGATGATGATCGCGAAGCCGGCGAAGGACGCTCCGAACAGGCCGAGTTGGAGCAGCAGCCCGGGGACCAGAAGTTGCCAGGAACTGCCCCGCCCGCCCAGTGGCAGGCCGGTCAGGAGCGGGCCGAAGAACAGCAGGTACAGCAGCGGCATCAGCACACCGAAGAGCAGGGCGAAGCGGGAGCGCAGGGACTGGCGCAGGTAGCGGCCGTAGATGAGCGCGGTGTCGTGCAGGAGCATCGGTTCGGTCCTCGTCCTATACGGCTACGGGGGCGGCGTCGGCCGGGGAGGGGCCGCGGCCGGTGATGGCGAGAAACGTGTCCTGGAGCGAGGCGTCGAGCGAGCCGCCGTACTGAAGCTTCAGCGCGCCGGGTGTGCCCTCGGCCGCCACCACGCCCCGGTCGACGATCACCAGCCGGTCGGCGAGGGCGTCGGCCTCGTCCAGATAGTGGGTGGTGAGGAAGACCGTCGTGCCGTGCCGGTCGCGCAGGCGACGGATCAGGTCCCACAGGTCGGCGCGGCTCGCGGGATCGAGGCCGGTCGTCGGCTCGTCCAAGAAGAGCACCACCGGGCGGTGGGTGAGCGCCATGGCGATGTCCAGCCGGCGCCGCTGGCCGCCGGAGAGCTGGGCCGTCCTGCGGTCGAGCAGCTCGGTGAGGTCCAGGTCGTGGGCCAGTTCCCGGGCGCGTTCCCTCGCCCGGTCCTTCGGCAGCCGGTACAGGCGCCCCTGGGTGACCAGTTCCTCCCGCACGGTGATCTGCCCGTCCACCCCGCCGGACTGGGCGACGTGGCCGATGACCCGGCGGACGGCGGCCGGGTCGCCGGCCAGGTCGTGACCGGCGACCGTGGCGGCGCCGCCGGTGGGCCTCAGCAGGGTGGTGAGCATGCGCAGGGTGGTCGTCTTGCCGGCGCCGTTCGGGCCGAGGAAGCCGAGGATCTCGCCGGGCCGCACGCGGAGGTCGATGCCGCGCACGGCCTCCACGGGGCCGCGTTTCGTCTGGAAGGTGCGGGCCAGTCCGGCCGCGCTGATGACCGCTGTCATACGGCCAGAAAAACAGAGTCCATGAAATTTTGCAACGACCCCAAGTTTTCAATCGGCCCAGCGAAGCTAGGATTCGGACATGGCAGAAGGGCTCCGGGAGCGGAAGAAGCGGCAGACCAGGCAATACATCTCGGATGTCGCCACGGGCCTGTTCATCGAGCGCGGATTCGACGCGGTGACGGTGGCGGAGATCGCCGACGCGGCCAATGTCTCCGTCAACACGGTCTACAACTACTTTCCGGCCAAGGAGGACCTCTTCTTCGACCGCTCCGCCGGACTGACCGACCGGCTGGCCCGTTGGGTGCGCGGCCGGGGCGCGGGCGAGTCGGCCGCCGCGGCGGTCCTGCGCGAGCTGCGCGAGGAGGTCGAGGCGGTCTCGCCCCGGGTCGGCCTGATCGCCGACTACGCCCGCTTCATGCGGGTGATCGAGGAGGCGCCCGCGCTGCGCTCCCGGCTGTGGGCGATCCAGCAGGAGGTCCAGTCCGGTCTGGAGGCGGCCCTGCGGGAGGAGACCGGCGCCGCGGACGACGACCCGCTCCCCGGTCTGATGGCGGGTCAGATCAACTGGGCGCACGCCGCCGTCATGTCCGCCATCGCCTGCGAGATGATCAAAGGCCGTGATCCGCGTGAAGTGTCCCGAGAGGTGCTGGTCCTCCTCGAAGACATAGAGGATCTGCTGAGTGAAAAGGTGCTCAACTACGCCGTCCGAGGCTTGGAATGACCCCTGCCGGTGTGATGTCCGTCAGTTGAGACGTGACGCGCGTTACTTACCGGTCACACAGCCCCTCACGACCGCTATCGTCCGCCGAAGAGGCGTACGTAAACAGCGTGTAAGGGGAGTCGGAGTGGCACGGAAGCTTGCCGTCATCGGGGCCGGTCTCATGGGTTCCGGCATCGCCCAGGTCTCCGCGCAGGCGGGCTGGGACGTCGTCCTGCGTGACGTCACCGACGAGGCACTGAGGCGTGGCACCGACGGCATCAAGGCCTCGTACGACAAGTTCGTCGGCAAGGGGAAGATGGAGGCGCACGACGCCGACACCGCCCTCGCCCGCATCACCGCGACCACCGACCTGGACGCCGCCGCCGACGCCGACATCGTCGTGGAGGCCGTCTTCGAGAAGCTGGAGGTCAAGCACGAGATCTTCCGCACGCTCGACAAGATCGTGCGCGAGGACGCCGTGCTCGCCTCCAACACCTCCGCGATCCCGATCACCAAGATCGCGGCGGCCACCGAGCACCCGGAGCGGGTCGTCGGTGTGCACTTCTTCTCGCCGGTGCCGATGATGCAACTCGTCGAACTCGTCCGGGGCTACAAGACCAGCGACGAAACCCTCGCCACCGCGCGGGAGTTCGCCGAGTCCGTCGGCAAGACCTGCATCGTCGTCAACCGGGACGTGGCCGGCTTCGTCACGACCCGCCTGATCTCGGCCCTCGTCGTCGAGGCGACCAAGCTCTACGAGTCGGGCGTCGCGACCGCCGAGGACATCGACCTGGCCTGCAAGCTGGGCTTCGGCCATGCCATGGGCCCGCTCGCCACGGCGGACCTCACCGGCGTCGACATCCTGCTGCACGCCACCAGCAACATCTACACCGAATCGCAGGACGAGAAGTTCGCTCCGCCGGAGCTGATGCGCCGGATGGTTGACGCCGGTGACATCGGGCGCAAGAGCGGGCAGGGCTTCTACACGTACTGACACACCCGTACGTAACCACCAACGAAACCGCACAATCCCCGAGGGGCATCACCCGCGGGGGTGAATTCGGTATCGGTTCGCTCACAGACGGCAACCTCGTCGCCGCTGGAGCAGTCAGACGATGCACAGCACCGTCTAGGAGCACACGGACGACACGGAGCACGAACGCCGAAACTCTCGGGGAGCGCATATGCACATCAGGGGCGACCACGCCGAGCTGGTCGTCGGGGGCCGCCTCGACGTCCGCAGCGCGGCGGACGCCCGTACGGTCCTGCACACGGCCGTCGACCGCGGTGTCGGCGAC
Organism: Streptomyces olivochromogenes; assembly: GCF_021538895.1. GTDB lineage: Bacteria > Actinomycetota > Actinomycetes > Streptomycetales > Streptomycetaceae > Streptomyces > Streptomyces olivochromogenes_A. The sequence goes on from NZ_JADDRL010000056.1 coordinate 35,505, forward strand.
CTGGTGCTCGACCTGTCCGAGCTGGACTCCTGGGACGCCACCGGACTCGGGGTGATCATGGGTGCCCACCGGCGGGCGGGCCGCTGCGGCCGCCGCCTGGTGCTGCGCGACGTACCGCCGCAGATGCAGCGCCTGCTGGTGGCCACCCGGCTGCACCGGATCCTGGCCATCGAGGGGGGCATCGGCGTGGAGTCGCTGCCCCGCGTGTGACGCCTCGACCAGGTGTGACCCCGGCGACGGGGGAGACCCGGGCGGACACGGCGAACCGCACGTCACGCGCAATCCTCACGAGACTGTGACGTCTCGGTCGGCTCGGTACCCCGGGCTGTCGGAGATACTGTGCGAAGGTTTAAGGTTCGGTCGCCCGCTGCCTCGCAACCCTCAAGCGGGACCGGACCAGAAGCGACAGCGCGGTGTGCAACAGGCCGGGAGGGGCCGGCCGAATCACGGCACACGACGCTTTTGGGGGGCTTGGAACCTATGGACCCGAACAACCCGGGACCCGAGGGGTACGGCCACGACGGTGACGGCCACACGCCGCGCCAGCGCCCGCCCAGGGAATCCCTCACATCCGACTTCGGCCAGAGCACACCGGCGCTCGCCCGCACGGTGCAGCTCGTCTCCGGCGACTACCTGCTGACCGTCAACCCGGTCGACGGCAGCGAGATCGAGGCCTGCCCACCCGGAGAGCGACCAGGCAGGCCGCAGAAGCTCACCGCCGCCGAACGCGCCGAGACCGAGCGCGTCGCCCGGCCGCCCGTCCCGCCCGGCCCCGCGCTGCCGGTGCTCCCTCTGCTGGAGCGCCAGGACGAGCGCGAGAGCCTCGTACGGCTGCTCGCCCGCGGCCGCTCCGTCCGTCTCACCGGCCCGGCCGGCTCGGGCCGCACCGCGCTCCTCGACCTCGTCGCCGAGGACTGCTCCGACCTCGCCCCCGACGGCGTGGTCCGCCTCAGCGGCTTCCACCGCACCCCGGACGACCTGCTCCACGACCTCTTCTACGCCGTCCACAACGCGCCCCTGCACCGGCCGGACAAGGACGAACTGCTCGCACTGGTCCGGGAGATCGGCGCGGTCGTCGTCCTCGACGACGTCGAGTTCGGCGGCGCCGGCCTCGACGAGCTCCTCGACGCCACCCCCGAGTGCGCCTTCCTGATCGGCGCCACCCCGGACGTGCCCGCGCCGTCCGCGGACTCGGACGTCGAGGAGGTCGTGCTCGGCGGACTCGACCGGGCCGTGGGCGTGGACATCCTGGAGCGCGCCGTCGGCCGCGTCCTGACCGAGGAGGAGGCCAACTGGGCGGGCGACCTCTGGTTCGAGTCCGAGGGCCTGCCCCTGCGGTTCGTCCAGGCCGGTGCCCTGCTGCGGCAGCGCGACCAGCTGCGGGCCAGCACCGGCGCGGTGGACGAGTACGGCGTCTTCGAGGACGTACGGCCCCCGGTCGACGCCCCGCTCGACGCGGCCGCCGAGGACGGCGAGGAGATCCCGCTCCCCTCGCTCGGCGAGGCCGCCGCGCCCGCCCCGCTGCTCGCCTCCCGGCTCAGCACCTCCGCCCGCACCACCCTGCGCTTCGCCGTCGCCCTGGGCGGCGAGGTGCCGCACCAGGCGCATCTGCCCGCGCTGGTCGGCGACACCCACGCGGACGCCGCGCTCGGCGAGCTGGCCGCCTGCGGACTGGTCACCCCGGTCGGCTCCCGCTACCGCCTCGCGGCCGGCGTACAGGCCCAGCTGGAGACCGCCGGATACACCGACGACCTCGCCGCCGACGCCCTCACCGCCGCCCAGCACTACGCCTGGTGGGCAGGGCACCCCTCGGTCACCCCGGAGCGGGTGTGCGCCGAGGCCGACGCCGTGATCGCCGCGCTGACCGTCCTGGTGCCCGGGACCACGCCCTCGGCCGAGGGCGAGGAGTGCACCGCCGTCCAGCTCGCCCGCACGGCCGCGCCGGCCTTCGCCGCGGGTCTGCACTGGAGCGCCTGGGACCGGGTGCTGCGGGCCGGCGCCGAGGCCGCCCAGCTGTCCGGTGAGGTGTCCGAACAGGCCTACTTCCACCACGAGTTGGGCGTCCTCGCGCTCTGCGGCGGACAGTTCGAGCGGGCCCGCGCCGAACTGGAGGCCTCGATCGGCCTGCGCGGCGCCCTCGCCGACAAGCGCGGCACCGTCGCCGGCCGCCGCGCGCTCGCCCTGGTCGCCGACCGCACGGGCGAGGTGCTGGGCCTCGGAGCCCTGGCCGGCGAGGAGATCCCCGACGCGCGGTACGAGGAGTCGGCCTCGCCGCCCGGCGGCATCCCCGCGGCCCACCCGCTGTCGCGGCCGGCCGCCGGCGACCTCCTGGTGTCCCACCAGGCCTCGGTCTCGGCCCCGGCCTCGAAGCCCCAGGGCGGCCTGCGGCGCCTGGCCCGCCGCAACCTGGTCGCGGCCGGTTCCGGCGCCCTGCTCGCCGCCGTCCTCGGCACGGTCGTCACGCTCGGCATGACGTCGCAGAACAGCGCCGACAACCCGGCCAACAATGTGAGCGTCAACCCGTCCGCCAGTGAGGGCACCGACGACGGCGGCCTCGGCGCGGACCCGAAGAAGGACGACGGAAGCGACGGCGACACCGGGACGGCCACCAGCCGTCCGACGGATCCCGGTTCCGACGGGACGCTCGGCACCTCGGCGGACCCGGCCCAGCCCTCGGACGACCCGAGCGGCACGCACAAGCCCGGCGGCGGGGGCCCGACGGGCAGGCCGACCACCAAGCCGCCGACGTCCAAGCCGCCCACGTCCAAGCCGCCGACCAGCAAGCCGCCGACGTCGAAGCCGCCGACGTCGAGCACGCCGACGCCCACGCCGTCCGGCACGCCCAGCCCGACGCCGTCGGCTTCGTCGAGCCCGTCCACCTCCGACTCGGCCAGTGGACCCGCCTCCAGCGCCCCGGCCGCGTCGAGCAGTTCGGCGGGCGCGCCGGGGAGCGGCGGCCCCGGTCCCGTCATCTGAGACCGGACAACGAGAAGGCCGGGTCCCCGTTCAGGGACCCGGCCCGCACAGCCGACCGGACGACTGTCCGCCGACTGTCCGTCAGAACAGGCGCAGCTTGTCGTCCTCGATGCCCCTGAGGGCGTCGTAGTCCAGGACCTGGCAGCCGATGCCCCGGTCCGTGGCGAGGACGCGGGCCTGCGGCTTGATCTCCTGGGCGGCGAAGACGCCACGGACGGGGGCGAGATGCGGATCGCGGTTCAACAGCTCCAGGTAGCGCGTGAGTTGCTCCACGCCGTCGATCTCGCCGCGCCGCTTGATCTCCACGGCGACGGTCTGCCCCTCGGCGTCCCGGCACAGGATGTCGACCGGGCCGATGGCGGTCATGTACTCGCGGCGGATCAGGGTGTAGCCGTCGCCGAGCGTCTCGATGCGGTCGGCGAGCAGCTCCTGGAGGTGCGCTTCCACGCCGTCCTTGATCAGGCCGGGGTCCACGCCGAGTTCGTGCGAGGAATCGTGGAGGACTTCCTCCATCGTGATGATCAGCTTCTCGCCTGTTTTGTTGACGACAGTCCAGACGCCCTCTTCCTCGCCGGTCCCCTCCTTCAGCGTGCAGGGCGGCGACATCCAGTTGAGGGGCTTGTAGGCCCGGTCGTCCGCGTGGATGGAGACGCTGCCGTCCGCCTTGACCAGGATCAGGCGGGGAGCCGAGGGCAGGTGGGCGGTGAGCCGGCCGGCGTAGTCGACCGAGCACCGGGCAATGACGAGACGCATGGAGGGCAACGCTACTCGAAGTCCCGCCACCCTCGCGATTCGCCCACCCGACTCCCGTCACCGGCCTCGATCGAGACCCTTCGGGTCGCCCCTTTTACTTCGGAAACAGGCGTTCATCCCTGGCCGATTGTGTGCCCAATGGGATCGGCCCATGTGCGCAATCGCCTGGTGCGGTCACCGTCCGTTGCCTACCGTAGTGAACGGGAGGTCGCGATGCGTGTACTCAGCGTGTTCGGTATTGCGAACTCTCTTACCTGTCCGGCAACCCCTGCTGTTCGGGGGTGCGAGAGGAGTACCCATGTCGCTCGACGTCTCACCGGCCCTACTCGAACAGGCCGAGCGAGGCGAGGTCGACGAAGCCGATTTCGTCGACTGCGTCCGGACCTCCCTGCCTTACGCATGGGAGATGATCAGCTCCCTGGTGGCCCAGCTGAAGGTGGACGGCGGAGAGTTCGCCGACAACCAGACGCCTCCGCCGGACGAGCAGGCACGGGGCCAGCTGCTGCGCGCGCTCGCGAGTGATGCCATACGCGGCGCGCTGCAGCGGCACTTCGGTGTGCGGCTGGCCTTCCAGAACTGTCACCGGGTGGCGGTGTTTCCGGTGGACGCCTCGGTCGACGAGAGGCTGGCCCGCTTCACCTCGGTGCGCAGTCAGCTGCTGAACCAGTCCCCGGAGCTCCGGGACTGCTGACGCGGAGCTCCGGGACCGCTGACGCAGTGAGCCGCATGCTTGCCGCTCCATACGCGGGAGGTGCAATCAGTACAGGGGCGGCAAGCTCTCCTCGCGACACGGGCCTCGACCGGCGCGGCGGGAGGATCCCTCAGCGGAGGTGGGGGAGGATCTCGGCGCCCAGCCGCCGTACGTTCTCCTCGGTCGCCGCCAGGTCTCCCGAGCCCTCGACGAGCAGGGCGAAGCGGGAGATGCCGGTCCGCTCCGAGGTCGCCGCGAGCCGGTCGGCACACAGGCGCGGGGTGCCCACCGGGTGCAGCCCGCAGAGCAGTTCGGTGTACGCCAGCGGGTCGCGCATCGAGCGGGTGCGGCCGTCCACGGTGACATGGGCCTCCAGGCCCTGCCTGAGCCAGCCCGGCATCGCCTTCAGCAGTGTCTCCGCCGCGTCGGTGCGCCGGTCGGCGATCTGGCAGACGCCGGCGGAGACATGTGCCGCGCCCGCGATCTCGTCCGGCGTTCGTCCCGCCGCACGCGCCAACTGCCGCCACAGGGCGACCATCTCGGCCTTCTCCTCGTCCCCGACGTGCATGCCGAGCAGCATCGGCAGCCCGCGTTCGGCCGCCAGCCGGACGCTCGCCGGCGAGGTGCAGGCCACGACGACCTCGGGGCCCGGGGTCTCCGTCAGCGCCTCGGAGGGGCGCGGGACCACCGGTACCTCGCGGAAGGAGAACCGTTCCCCCGTGGCCGACACCGACGGCTCGCGCAGCCAGCGCTGGAGCAGGTCGAGTGACTCCGGGAACCCGTGCTCGTACGCTTCGAGTCCCGGTCCGAACACCTCCAGGTCCACCCACGGGCCGCCGCGCCCCACGCCGAGCGTGAAGCGCCCGCCGCTCGTCACGTGCAGCAGCGCGGCCTGCTCGCCGAGGGCCACGGGGTGGACGGTGGGCAGTACGCTGACCGCCGTGCCGACCCGGATACGGTGGGTGCGCCCCAGCAGTAACGCGGCGAGGGTGATAGCCGACGGGCATGTGCCGTACGGCACGAAGTGGTGCTCGGCCAGCCAGACCGCGTCCAGCCCCGCCTCCTCGGCGACCTCCGCCGAGCGGACCGCCCGGTGCAGTGCCTCCCCTTGGCCCTGGCCCGGGAACTGGGCCGCCAGCACAAAACTTCCGACGTGCATCGCTCTTTTCCTGCTTCCCTTGGCTCCGACACGGAGCTCCCCCACCCGGCATAACCGGGCGACACGTGCCGAGGACACGGCCTGGCGAAGAGATTTGCGGATTGTCTGCAGAACCGGTCGCTCGGAAAGGGGACTTGTGCGGGTTGGTGCCCTTCGCGTACCCCCGTCCGGGCCGCGTAGGCTGGACTGAGCCCGTGCTTTCTGTAGAGCCCCGTGAGGTGTTCCGTGTCCCCGCGTCGCAACCGGCCCAAGGGCCCCCGTGAAGCGGACTCGTCCGGCCGCAGCGCCGAGGACGACCGCGTCGGCCGTTACGGCGGCTGGCAGTCCACGGAGAGCTGGCAGGGCGAGGAGTGGAGCGTGCGGCACGTGGCCGGGGCGAGCTCCGAGGGCAAGACGTACCGCTGCCCGGGCTGCGACCAGGCGATCGCCTCCGGCGTCCCGCACGTGGTGGCCTGGCCGGAGCACGCGGGCGTCGACGACCGCCGGCACTGGCACAAGGCCTGCTGGAACGCGAAGGACCGCCGCACCACGCGGGTGCAGCGGTCCCGTAACGCGCCGAGGTTCTAGAGGCGGACTCAGACGTCCCGGCTCTGCAGGAGCGCGTGGGCGCCGGCGTACGCGGCCGCCGTCACGCCCAGGACGATCCACAGCGGGTCCCAGCCGGACGGGCCGGTGTCGCTCAGCGAGTTGGCGTAGAAGACGCTCAGCTGGTTCGGGATCGAGTACTCCAGCAGGGCCTGGCGCACGTCCGCCAGCGACTGCGAGAACATGAACAGCGCGATCACCAGCGGGGCGAGCAGGAGCCCGATCATGATGGTGATGGCGCCCGCCGAGTGCCGGATGATCGAGCCGATGACCAGCGAGAGCAGGCCGAGCAGGGCGATGTAGAGGCTGATGCCGACCGTGCCCTTCAGCCACTCCGCGCCGGACGGGTCCTTGATGCCGGTGCCGTCCAGCATCGAGACCTGCGTCATGGCGACGAACGAGGACGCGGCCAGGGTCACCACGAAGGCGACCACGAAGAACACGATGCCCTTCGCCGCGAGCACCCGGCCCCGGCTGGGGCAGGCGGTCATCGTCGTACGGATCATGCCCGTGCCGTACTCCGAGGCCGTGGTCAGCACGCCGAGCGTGATGATGCACATGCTGCCCAGCAGCAGCCCGAAGAAGCCGAGGCCCAGCGGGCTCTGGCCGGACATGTCCGAGTCCGAGGCGTTGCTGCTGACCACGGCACCGGCCAGCAGGCCGATACCGACGACGAGCAGCACGAACACGCCGAGCGTCCACATCGTCGAACGCACCGACTTGATCTTCGTCCACTCGGACGCGAGCGCGTGCCCGAGGTGCGTCTTGACCACCGGGATCGGCGAGGTGTAACCGGCGTACGGCCCGCCGGGCGCCGCCTGCCAGTTCGGCGCGGCCTCGGCCGCCTGCGGCATGGGGGGCTGGTGGGTGCTCATCGGGCGTCCTCGGGCTTGGTCAGGTCGGCGGGAGCGGCGGTCTGCGCGGGCGCGGCGACCGGGGCGGCGGACGGCTGCGGTGACGATTCGGCAGCCGGGGCGGCCGGGGCCTGGTTCCCGGGCGTCGCGTACGGGTTCGGTCCGCCGGCGGGCGCGCCGGGGGCGTACGGGCCGGGCGCGGCCGGACCGCCGTACGGGCCCGCGGGCGCGGCGCCCTGCGGCGGGGTGAACGGCTGGCCCCCCTGCTGGGGCGGCGGCGGGGCGTACCAGCCCGGCTGGCCCTGGCCCGGTACCGGCATCGGCGGCTGCGCGCCGGGCGGCAGCGGCTGCTGGAGGCCGGCCCGCTGGTCGATGGAGGAGCGGTAGTCCACGGCGCCCTGCGTCATCCGCATGTACGCCTCCTCAAGGGAGGCCTGGTGCGGCGACAGCTCCCACAGCCGGACGTCGGCGTCGTGCGCCAGGTCGCTGATGCGGGGGAGCGGCAGGCCCATGACGCGCAGCGCGCCGTCCTGCTCCGGCAGCACCTGCCCGCCCGCCTCGGTGAGCGCGGACGTCAGCTTCTCGCGCAGCTGGGGCTCGGTGTCGGGCGTCCGCACGCGGGCGAAGTCGGCCGAGTTCGCCGAGATGAAGTCCTTCACGCTCATGTCGGCGAGGAGCTGTCCGCGCCCGATCACGATGAGGTGGTCGGCGGTCAGCGCCATCTCGCTCATCAGGTGGCTGGAGACGAACACGGTCCGTCCCTCGGACGCCAGCGCCTTCATCAGGTTCCGCACCCAGAGGATGCCCTCGGGGTCGAGGCCGTTGACCGGCTCGTCGAACAGCAGGACCTGCGGGTCGCCGAGCAGCGCGGCCGCGATGCCGAGGCGCTGTCCCATGCCGAGCGAGAAGCCCTTGGACCGCTTCTTCGCCACGTCCTGAAGGCCCACCACCCCGAGCACCTCGTCGACCCGGCGCTCCGGGATGCCCGACAGCTGGGCCAGGCAGAGCAGGTGGTTACGGGCGTGCCGGCCGCCGTGCACGGCCTTGGCGTCGAGCAGCGCGCCGACCTGACGCGGGGCGTTCGGCAGCTTGCGGTACGGGTAGCCGCCGATCGTCACCGTGCCCGACGTGGGGTTGTCCAGGCCGAGGATCATTCGCATGGTCGTCGACTTGCCGGAGCCGTTGGGCCCGAGGAAGCCGGTGACGGCCCCGGGCCGTACCTGGAAGGAAAGGTTGTAGACGGCGGTCTTGTCGCCGTAGCGCTTGGTCAGGCCGACAGCCTCGATCATGCTCCGCACCCATCGAAAGGTTCAGGACAGCGGGGCACACGCCCCCGTAAGGGTTAGGAGGATAACCGGGCGCTGACGGTTCCGCCCAAGAGAGAGCAAAGCCGAAACCGGTCCTAGGCGTCCCGCTTCTTCAGCAGGATGTAGCCGCCGGTGAGGGCCGCGACCACCCACAGGCCCATGATGCCGAGGCCGCCCCAGGGGCCGTAGGGGGTGTCGTCGTCGACGCGGGGGACCACCTGCATGATGCGGCTGCCGGCCTGGTCCGGCAGGAACCGGCCGATCTTCTTCGTGGCGTCGACGTTGCCGAGGATGTTGGAGATCAGGAAGAAGAACGGCATCAGGATGCCGAGCGACAGCATGGGGGAGCGCAGCATCGAGGCGACGCCCATCGAGAACATGGCGATGAGCGTCATGTACAGCCCGCCGCCGATCACCGCGCGCAGCACGCCCGGGTCGCCGATCTCCGTCCGGTGCGAACCGAGCAGCGACTGCCCGAGGAAGAACGCGGCGAAGCTGGTCGCCATGCCGACGGCCAGGGCGAGCGCGGCCGCCACCGCGATCTTGCTGAACAGGAAGGTGGCCCGCTGCGGCACGGCCGCCAGCGAGGTGCGGATCATGCCGGTGCTGTACTCGTTCGACACCACGAGCACCCCGAACACGATCATCGCCAGCTGCCCGAGGGTCATGCCCGCGAAGCTGACGACGGTCGGATCGAAGTTGAGCCGCTCGCGCGCGGGCATCCTGTCGAACTGGCTCCGCGACAGGGCGGAGATCAGCATGCCGAGGGCGACGGTGACGACCACCGCGAGGGACAGCGTCCACACGGTGGACGCCACGGACCGGATCTTCGTCCACTCGGACCTGATGACCTGGACGGCCGCCATGGCTCAGGCCCCCTTCCAGTCGGCGCCCCAGTCCCTGGGGACCGAGGCGGTCTCGGAGTGCGCGTGGTACTCCACCGACTCCGCCGTCAGCCGCATGAAGGCCTCCTCCAGCGAGGCCTGCTGCGGGCTCAGCTCGTGCAGCACGATCCCGTGCCGGCTGGCCAGCTCGCCGATCGGCTCGGCCTTGCCGCCCTCCACCTCCAGCGCCTCGCCGCCCGCCTCCACGACCGTGATCCCGGCCTCGTGCAGCACGTCCAGCAGCCGCTCGCGCTGCGGGGTGCGGATCCGGACGTACGACCGCGAGTTCTGCCGGATGAAGTCGGCCATGGTGGTGTCGGCGAGCAGCCGGCCCTGTCCGATGACGACGAGGTGCTCGGCGGTCAGCGCCATCTCGCTCATCAGATGGCTCGACACGAAGACGGTCCGGCCCTGCGCGGCCAGGGACTTCATCAGGGTCCGGATCCAGTGGATGCCCTCGGGGTCCAGCCCGTTCACGGGCTCGTCGAACATCAGGATCCGGGGATCGCCGAGCAGCGCGCCGGCGATGCCGAGCCGCTGCCCCATGCCCAGCGAGAACCCCTTGGCCTTCTTGCGCGCCACGGCCGTGAGTCCCACGGTGTCGAGCACCTCGTGCACCCGGCTCGTCGGGATCCCGTTGCCCTGCGCGAGGCACAGCAGGTGATTGAAGGCGCTCCGCCCGCCGTGCACGGCCTTGGCGTCCAGCAGCGCCCCGATGTACGTCAGCGGATCCTTCAGCTGGTCGTAGTGCCTGCCGTCGATGCGGACGTCCCCGGCGGTGGGATGGTCGAGCCCGAGGATCATCCGCATGGTCGTCGACTTGCCGGCACCGTTGGGTCCGAGGAACCCCGTGACGATGCCCGGCCGGACGGAGAAGGTCAGGTTGTTCACCGCGACCTTCTCGCCGTACCGCTTGGTGAGCCCCTCTAGCTCGATCATGCGCACACGCTAGAACGGGACAAAGCCCCCTGCCACCGGAGCGGCAGGGGGCTTCGCTGTCGTTCAGCGGGTGAACGCCCGTGGGTTACCGGGACTGCTGGGCCGGCACACCGCGGGAGACCGGCTCGTCGTCGGCGGGCGTGCCGGCGGCGGCGACCGCGGCGCCGGTCAGCGTGGCGAGCATCTCGCGGACGTTCGTCAGCTGGGCGTTGATCGAGTCGCGGCGGTTGGTCAGGGCGGCCAGCTCGCGCTCGGATTCCGAGCGGATGCGGTCGGCCTTGGCGTTGGCGTCGGCCACGATGTCCTCGGCCTGGCGCTGCGCCGTCTCGACGGTCTGGCGGGCACGGCGCTCGGCGTCGGTGCGCAGCTTCTCGGCCTCCAGGCGCAGCTGCTCGGCGCGGTGCTCGATCTCGGCGAGGCGCTTCTCGGCCTTCTGCTGACGCGAGGCCAGGTCGCGCTCGGACTGCTCGCGGCGCTTGGCGAGGTTCGTCTCGAAGTCGGCGGCGGCCTGCGCGGCCTTGGCGCGGGTCTCCTCGAAGAGGGCGTCGGCCTCCTCGCGCTTGGACTGCGCGTCCTTCTGAGCCTCGGCGCGCAGCTGCGAGGCCTCACTCTTGGCCTTCTCGACGATCCGGACGCCCTCGTCCTCGGCCTTGGACTTGCGCTCCGCGGCGAACGACTCCGCGTCGTTGCGGACCTGCTGGGCCGCCGACTCGGCGAGCTCGCGGTGCTGCTCGGCGGCGCGCCGGGCCTCGTCCCGCAGGTCCTTGGCCTCTTCCTCGGCGAGGCGGAGGATCTTCTCGACCCGCGCGCCGAGACCCGCGTACGACGGCTCGGCGTCGGTGACCTGGGCCTGTGCGTTCTGCGTTTCGAGGTGGAGCTCCTCGATGCGCTTTTCCAGAGCGGTGATGCGGGAGAGAGCGCTGTCACGGTCGGAGACGAGCTTGGAGATGCGTTCGTCCACCTGAGCGCGGTCGTACCCACGCCGCACAAGCTCGAAGCCGTAGGGGGAAGTGTCGCTCATGGGGTTCCTGTCGAAAGAGACCGGTGAGGTGATAGGGGGAATCCTAGGGGCCGAAGCGGTGTGTCATCGAGCGGATACGTGTTTGATCTGGAGAATGACACCACTTTTGGGTGGCTGAACGTGGGACGGCTTGCCAAATTCTGGGGCAAAGTCCCCCAGGAGACACGCAAACCGCCCGACCACGCTAGCCATCCGACGACTTGCCACCCGAACGAGGGGCACCGACGGTCGCGCCCGCCTTGACTCCGCCGTCCTTGCCGGCCGCCGGGGCCTCGAAGGACTCCAACGCCTCAAGGACGTCCTGGACACGGGAGATCTCCGCGTTGATGTCCTCGCGCCGGCGCACCAGGACCTCCAGTTCGCGCTTACCCTCCTCGACCGTGCGCTTGGCCTCGCGGATCGCCTCGGCCCGGAGCTCCTCGGCCTCCTTGACCAGCGTGGCCTTCTTCTGCTCGGCCTCCTTGAGCAGCCCCTCCGCCTTCTTGACGGCGGCGATGCGCACCTTGCCCGCCTCGGAGTTCGCCTCCGACACCAGCTCCTTGGCCTTCGCCTGCGCCTTGGCGAGCTGCTCCTCGGCGGCCTTGATGAGCGCGTCGCAGCGGTCCCCGGTGGACTTCATGGTCTCGGCGGCCTCGCGGCGGGCCCGCTCGTGCAGACCCTCGATCTCGCCGGTGATGCGGTCGCGCAGCTCCTGCGCCCGCTCCCTGATGGCGGTCGCGTCCCGGCGGGCGCCGACGAGCAGCTCGTCCGCGTCGGTACGGGACTTCTCCACCAGCGCGTTGCCCTCGACCGTCGCCTCGGAGACGAGCCGCTCCGCCTCGCTGCGGGCCGCGCCGACCATGGTGTCGGCCTGCGCCTCGGCGTCCGCCGTGGCCTTCCGCGCCTGCTGCTGCGCCTCGGTGAGCAGCTTGTCGGCCTCGGCCGTGGTCTCCGTGATGAGCGTGTCGACCTGCTCGGCCGCCTCGGAGCGCCGCTTGTTGGCGTCCTTGCGGGCCTCGTCCAGCGTCCGCTCGGACTCCTCGCGGGCGGCGTTGACCAGCCGCTCGGCCTCGGCCTCGGCGTCGGCCCTGACCCGCTCGGACTCGGTGCGCATCCGCTCGGCGTGCTGCTGTGCGGAGCCGATCGTCTCGGCGGCCTCGGCGCGCAGCCGCTCCGCGTCCCCGGTGGCGTCCGTGATCAGCTTCTCGGCCTTGGCGATGGCGTCGGCCCGGACCCGGTCGGCCTCCGTGATGGTTTCCGTCTGGAGCCGCTCGGCCTCGTTGCGGGCCTCGGTGATGAGCGTGTCCGCCTGCGTCGCCGCGTCCGAGCGGATGCGGTTGGCGTCGTCCCGGGCCTCGGCACGCGTGCGCGTGGCGGCTTGGTCGGCCTCCGCGATGGCGTCCGAGGCCTCCGTGCGCACCCGCTGGGCGTGCGCGGTCGCGTCCGAACGCAGCCGCTCGGACTCGGCGATCGCCTCCGCCATCGTCCGCTCGGCGAGCGCCTTGGCCGCCTCGGACTCCTCCTGCGTCTCGCGCCGGACGCGGCTCGCGTCCTCGCCGGCCCGCTCCCGCTCGGCGTAGGCGTCGGCGCGGACCCGGTCCGCCTCCTGCTCGGCCTCACGGCGGGTACGGTCCGCCGCGTGCTCGGCGGCGGAGCGCAGTCCGGCGATCTCCTCCTGCGCCTGCTCGTGCAGGCCGACGACGGAGTCCCGCACCTGCTGGGCGTGCTGCTCGGCCGCCGACACCATCTCGGTGGCGCGCCGGTCGGCCTCCTCGACCAGGCGCACGGCCTCGGTCTGCGCCTCCTCGACGCGCTTGCGCGCCGAGGCCAGCAGCTCCTCGCTCTGCTCGCGCGCCCGCTCGCGCTCCTGGTCGGCCTCCTGGCGGGCGGAGCCGAGCAGTTCCTCGGCCTCGCGCCGGCGCCGGACGGCCTCCTCCTGGGCGGCGGCCAGCGTCTCGGACGCCTCCGTGCCCAGCCGCTCCGCGGCGGCCTGGGCCTCGGCCCGCACCCGGTCGGCGGTGTCCTGTGCCTCCGTCTTCAGCCGCTCGGCCTCGGCGGCGGCCTCCGACCGCAGGCGTACGGCGACGGCCTCGCCCTCCGCGCGGGACGCGGACGCGTCCGCGGCGGCCTCGTTGCGCAGCCGGTCGGCCTCGGCGTCCGCCTGCTGCTGGAGCGTACGAATCCGCTCGGCGGCCTCGTTGCGCAGCCGCTCGGTCTCCTCCGCGGCCTCGCGACGGATCCGGGTGGCCTCGTCGCGGGCGTCGGACAGCGCCTGCTCGGCGGCGGTCACCCGCTCCTCGGCCTCGGTGTGCAGCCGGGTCAGCTCGCCGGCCGCCTCGTCCCGCCGGGCCTCGACCGCGCGCTCGGCCTCCTCGCGCAGCTCGCGCGCGGCCCGCTCGGCGTCCGTGCGGAGCGCCTCGGCCTGCTCGTCGGCCTCCGCGCGGTACCGCTCGGCCTCCTTGCGGGTGCGATCCAGGGTCTCCTCGGCCTGCCGGCGCAGCGTGGTGGCGCGCTCGATCGCCTCCGTCCGGACCTTCTCGCTGTCCGTGGTGGCGCTCTGGCGCAGCTCGTCGGCGTCGGCCTTCGCCTTGGCCAGCAGTTCCTCGGCGGACTTGGCCGCCTCCTCGATCTGCACCACGGCCTCGCGCCGGGCCTCGGCGCGGATGCTCTCGCCCTCGGCGACCGCGTCGGCGCGCAGCTGCTCGGCGTCGCCGCGCAGCCGGCGGGCCTCCTCCTGCAGCTCGACCGTCTTGGCGCGGTACTCCTTGGTGTCGTCCTTCGCCGCGCCCTTGAGCTGCTCGGCGATGTCGTGCGCCTCGGCGCGCAGCCGGTCCGCCTCGGCCTCGGCCTCGGTGCGGATCCGCTCGGCCTCCTCGACCGCCGCCCGGGTGGTCTGCCGGGCCTCGTCCGAGGCCTTGTTCAGCACGTCCTCGGCGGTCTTCGCGGCCTTGCCCAGCTGGGAGGCGGCCTCCTCGGCGGTGACGCTGCGGGCCTTCTCGCCGGCCTCGGCGAGGATCTTCTCGGCCTCGGCGCGGGCGTCGGTGACGAGCTGCTCGGCCTCGGCCTTGGTGCTCTCGGCCTCCTTGGTGGCCTCGCTGACCAGCCGGGCGACCTGCTCCTTGGCGGTGCGGGTGCGCGTCTCGTTGGCCGCCTCGGCGCTGGACAGCGCCTTGGCGGCGGCCTCCTTGGCCTCGGTGAGAAGCTTCTCGGCCTCGGACTGCGCCTTGCGCAGCGACTCCTCGGCCTCGGCGATGCGCTGCTCGGCGGCCCGGCTCAGCTCGCCCGCCTGGCGGCGGGCGGCGTCCGACTCCGAGACGGTGGAGGTGCGCAGTGCCTCGGCGTGGTCGGTGGCCTCCTGGGCCTGCGTGGAGGCGGCGTTCAGCAGCCGCTCGGCGTCGGTGCGGGCGCGGCGCAGGATCTGCTCGGCCTCGGCGCGGGCGCCCTCGGAGTCGCTCTGCAGCCGCTGCCGGGCCTCGCTGGTCAGCCGCTCGGCCTCCGTGCGGGCGGCCGCCATGGCCTGCTCGGCCTCGGCCCGGGACTCGTCGAGGAGCCGGCGGGCCTGGGACTCCGTACGGGCCCGCAGCTGCTCCGCCCACGCCACGTTCTCGTTGACGTGCGACTCGACGGTCTGCCGGCGCTCGGCCAGCTCCTGGTCCAGCTGCTGGCGGCGGGTCACGGCCTCGGTATGCAGCTCGGCCTGCAGCCGGGCGGCCTGCTCGGCGTGCTCCTGCAGGATGCGCTGGGTCTGCGCGCGGGCCTGGCTCAGCTCCCGCTCGGCGTCCTGGCGCAGCTGATCGGCCTGCACCTGCGCGTTCCGCAGCAGCTGCTCGGCCTGATAGCCGATGTCACCGCCGTCGAACGCGGGCCGGGACATGATGGTGCGCCGCGCCTCGTGCAGCTTGGCGCGCAGCACCTCGACCTGGTAGCCGAGGTCCTCGGCGTGCTGGATCGCCTTTTCCCGCTCGGTCTTCAGCCGCTTCATCTCGGCCTCGAACCGAGAGAGGTGGTCGACGTCAGCCGCCGGCTCTCGCTCCTGGCTCTCGTAGCCCCGCACTGCGCGGTCCCATCCGTCCCCTGGTCGCAAGCTTCTCCAAACGAGCTCCGTCCATCCGCCGAACGGGGCCCCCGGGGAATGGTGTCAGATCAACGGCGGAGCACGGGCTGCTGCCCCGACGCTCGTCCCCCGTAACCCGGACCCCGGCATGCGGCCGCCCTGGGTGAAAGGACGACCGCCCCCAACCCTACCGGCCCCTCTGTACGAGGGTCAGTGCTCAGGTGACTCAACAGGCGCCGATGTGACCAGTTCTGTCAGTACACCGTGGCAATCCTTGGGATGCAGGAAGGTGATCCGCGACCCCATGGAGCCGCGCCGTGGCTCGTCGTACAGAACGCGTACGCCCTTTCCACGGATCGCGTCGGCGTCACCGTCGACATCCGCCGTACCGAAGGCGATGTGGTGGACGCCCTCGCCGTTCTTCGCCAGCCACTTGCCGACCGCGGAGTCCTCCCGGGTCGGTTCGAGCAGCTGGAGGTACGACGCCCCGCCGTCGGACGTATCGTTGATCTTGAGCATGGCCTCGCGCACGCCCTGCTCCTCGTTGACCTCGGAGTGGAAGACCTCGAAGCCGTAGGTGGCCTTGTAGAACTCGACAGTCGCGTCGAGGTCATGACAGGCGATCCCGATGTGGTCGATTCGCGTCAGCATGTTTTCAGTGCAGCGCTCCGGAGGTGGTTACGCAACGTGCGCGCGATCACACCGACGGCCCGATGACGGCGCGGCGTACCGCTCAGTACATTCGAAGTAAACCCTCGTTCACTCCTCAGCTCTTGTGCAGCTGAAAGGGGATCGCACCTCATGTCAGGAACGAACAGCACGACGACCGTCATCGTCGCGGGTGCCCGCACCCCGATGGGTCGGTTGCTCGGCTCGCTCAAGTCTTTCTCCGGAGCCGACCTCGGTGGCTTCGCGATCAAGGCCGCCCTCGACCGTGCGGGGATCGGTGGCGACCAGGTGCAGTACGTGATCATGGGCCAGGTGCTGCAGGCCGGTGCCGGGCAGATCCCGGCCCGCCAGGCCGCCGTCAAGGCCGGCATTCCGATGAACGTCCCGGCGCTCACGATCAACAAGGTCTGCCTGTCCGGCCTGGACGCGATCGCGCTGGCCGACCAGCTGATCCGCGCCGGTGAGTTCGACATCGTGGTCGCCGGCGGCCAGGAGTCCATGACCGGCGCCCCTCACCTGCTGCCGAAGTCCCGTGAGGGCTTCAAGTACGGCGCGGTCGAGATGATCGACGCGATGGCCCACGACGGCCTGACCGACGCCTTCGAGGGCATCGCCATGGGCGAGTCCACCGAGAAGCACAACACGCGGCTCGGCATCAAGCGCCCGGAGCAGGACGAGATCGCCGCCCTGTCCCACCAGCGGGCGGCCGCCGCCCAGAAGAACGGCATCTTCGAGGCCGAGATCACCCCGATCGAGATCCCGCAGCGCAAGGGTGAGCCGGTCGTCTTCAGCAAGGACGAGGGCATCCGCGCCGACACGACCGCCGAGTCGCTCGGCAAGCTGCGCCCGGCCTTCTCGAAGGACGGCACGATCACCGCCGGCACCTCGTCCCAGATCTCCGACGGCGCCGCCGCCGTGGTCGTCATGAGCAAGGCCAAGGCGCAGGAGCTCGGCCTGGACTGGATCGCCGAGATCGGTGCCCACGGCAATGTGGCCGGACCGGACAACTCGCTCCAGTCCCAGCCCTCCAACGCCATCCTGCACGCCCTCAAGAAGGAGGGCCTGGAGGTCTCCGACCTGGACCTGGTCGAGATCAACGAGGCCTTCGCCGCCGTGGCGGTCCAGTCAATGAAGGACCTCGGCGTGTCCACGGAAAAGGTGAATGTCAACGGTGGTGCGATTGCCCTCGGCCACCCGATCGGCATGTCCGGCGCCCGCCTGGTCCTCCACCTGGCGCTGGAGCTCAAGCGGCGCGGCGGCGGCGTCGGCGCGGCCGCGCTGTGCGGCGGCGGCGGCCAGGGCGACGCACTGATCGTGCGGGTGCCGAAGGCCTGATTTTCCCTTGCGTCTCGTACGTACGCGCGTGGCGGGTACGTACGAGACGTCTCGTGAGCGAACGGAGCTGTGATGCAGGACGTCTCCTCTCTGGTGGCCCAGGCCAGGGAAGGCCGGCCCCGGGCCGTGGCCCGGCTGATCTCCCTGGTGGAGGGGGCGTCTCCGCAGCTGAGGGAAGTCATGGCGGCCCTCGCGCCGCTGACCGGGAACGCGTACGTGGTCGGCCTCACCGGATCCCCGGGTGTCGGCAAGTCGACATCCACCTCGGCGCTGGTGACCGCGTACCGCAAGCAGGGCAAGCGGGTCGGCGTTCTGGCCGTCGACCCGTCCTCGCCCTTCTCGGGCGGCGCCCTGCTCGGCGACCGGGTGCGGATGTCGGAGCACGCCTCCGACCCGGGCGTCTACATCCGCTCGATGGCCACCCGTGGTCACCTGGGCGGCCTCGCCTGGTCGGCCCCGCAGGCGATCCGCGTGCTGGACGCGGCCGGCTGCGACGTGATCCTGGTCGAGACGGTCGGCGTGGGCCAGTCGGAGGTGGAGATCGCCTCCCAGGCCGACACCTCCGTCGTGCTGCTGGCCCCCGGCATGGGCGACGGCATCCAGGCCGCCAAGGCGGGCATCCTGGAGATCGGCGACGTGTACGTCGTCAACAAGGCCGACCGTGACGGCGCGGATGCCACGGCCCGCGAGCTGAACCACATGCTCGGCCTGGGCGAGTCCCGCGGACCGGGCGACTGGCGCCCGCCCATCGTCAAGACCGTCGCGGCCCGCGCCGAGGGCATCGACGAGGTCGTGGAGGCCCTGGAGAAGCACCGGGCATGGATGGAGGAGCGCGGAGTGCTGGCGGAGCGCCGGCTGGCCCGCGCGTCCCGCGAGGTCGAGACGATCGCGGTGACGGCCCTGCGGGAACGCATCGGCGACCTGCACGGAGACCGCCACCTGGGCGCGCTCGCGGAGCGCATCGTGGCCGGTGAGCTGGACCCGTACCGCGCGGCGGACGAACTGGTGGCGAGCCTCACGGAGAGCTGACCGTCGCCGACTGTGCGCCGCGACTGCTAACTTGACCCGCATGTTCCTCCGCTTGGCGTAGAGCGCACCGAGCGCCCGCAGACGACCGTGGTTGTGAACGGCGTACCGCGTGGCGCGCTCAGGTGTCCCCTCTCCGCCTTTCTCCGAGGAACTTCGCGCATGTCCGCGCCCACTTCACCCTGTCCTCAGTCCACCGCGCGGCGCCCGTCGTACGCCGCCGTCCTGCGCGTCCCGCAGGCGCGCCGCACCTTCGTCGCCGTCCTGGTCGCCCGGCTGTCGTACGGCACGGTCGCGCTGTCCGTGCTGCTGTCGGTGACCCGGGCGACCGGCTCGTACGCCGTCTCCGGCGCCGTGATGGCCGTCTTCGGCGCCTCGGCGGTCTCCCTGCTGCCCGCGCGGGCGGCCCTGGTCGACCGCCACGGCCCGCGCCGCGCCCTGCTGCCCATGGCGGTGCTGCACAGCCTCCTGCTCTGCGCCCTGGCGGCCCTGACCGTGCGGCCCGGCGCGTCCCCGGCGTCGCTCGCCCTGGTCGCGGGCCTCGCGGGTGCCTGCGCGCCCCCGCTCGGCCCCACCATGCGCACGGTGTGGTCCGAACTCCTCGACGACCGGCGCCTGTTGCAGCGCGCCTACAGCCTGGACGGCGTGGCCGAGGAACTGCTGTTCGTCTCCGGACCGGCCCTGGTCGGCGTCCTGCTGCGCTTCACGGCACCGGCCGCCGGTCTGCTGCTGAGCGCGGCGCTCATGGTGACGGGGACCTGCGCGTTCGTGACGTCACCGGTGGTGGGCGGCCGGGGGCGGCAGAAGGCCGCCGGTCCCCGGCGCCGGTCCCGCGGCTTCCCGGCCGGCCTGCGCGGACCGGTCGTCGCGGCGGCGGGCCTGGGCCTCGCCCTGAGCGGTGTCGAGCTGCTGGTGATGGCCTTCGCGGGGCAGCGGTCGCACGACGACGCCGTGGTCCCGTGGATCCTGGGCGCCCTGTCGGCGGGCAGCGCCGTGGGCGGTCTGCTGAACGGGGCCGTGAACTGGCGCAGGTCGGCCGGTGCCCGCCTGCCGTGGCTCACGGCCGGGCTGGGCGTGGCCCTGGCCCTGGCGGGTCTCGCGCCCGGTCCCTGGACGCTCGCCGCGGCCATGGCCTGCGCCGGGGTCTTCGTCGCCCCGACCCTGACGACCGCTTACCTCCTCGCCGAGGAGACGGCCGACGAGGGTGCCCGCACGAGGGCGGGGGCCTGGGTGAACGCGGCGGTGAACGCGGGGACCTCGGCCGGGTCGGTGGCGGCCGGGACGCTGATCGGCCGGCTGCCGCTGTGGGGGTGCTTCGCGCTGGCCGGCGCGGTGGCCGCGCTGACGGCGCTGTGCGTCGCCCGGCCGGGGGCGCTCACGCCGCTGGCGCGCACCCCCTGACTCCGGTGCGGGGCGCCGAACCGCAGGCAGGACCTGACCTTCCCGCCTGCCGCTCGGCGCGTGCCGCTCGGCGCGTGCCGAGGTCAGGGGCGCCCCCGCTGCCCCCTCAGGTGCTCCGCGATCGGCTTCAGGGCCTTGTCCAGCTCCCCCAGCGCCTCCGGCGACAGCAGGTCGATGAAGTGCCTGCGCACGGACGACACATGGTGCGGCGCGACCTTCTGCATCGTCTCCATGCCATGGTCCGTGAGCACCGCGTACAGTCCGCGACGGTCGGACTCACAGTTCTCGCGTCGCACCAGGTTCGCGTTCTCCATGCGCGTGATCTGGTGCGAGAGGCGGCTCTTGGACTGGAGAGTGGCGGACGCGAGGTCGCTCATCCGCATGCGTACGTCCTCGGACTCGGACAGGTTCACGAGGATCTCGTAGTCGTTCATAGTCAGGCCGAACGGCTGCAGGTCCTTTTCGAGCTGGTACGTCAACAGCCTGTTGACCTCCAGGTGGGTGCGCCAGGCGCACTGCTCCGCATCGGTCAGCCAGCGCGTGGCCGTCTCGGTCTCCATGAATGAAGTCTACCTAAGAAGTTGAAAGGCGAACTAGTGAGGGTGGTGTGACTGTGCGCACGCGTTCGATGTCACACTCCGCAGACTACCGCTCACAGCCCGAAGCGACGCTGGAGGTCTCCCAGCTGTCCGGGAAGGCGCGGTGTGCCCGGAGGCTGTCCGTGACCTCCTGGTACACCCGGCACGCCGCCCCCGCCGGGCACCCCCGGCTCATGCGGAACCGCTCCCGTGGCCTGCTCGGCCATGAGGGTCTCGGTCGACTGGAGCAGGACCGTTCCCGCTCCCACGAACTCGAACTGGTGCTCCTCTCCGGAGGCCCCTCCGAGGCCTGTCATCGCACGTAGACCGCCCATTACGCCGGTCAGGTAACCGTGGTCGTAGTGATGGCACGGCGAGGGGCAGTCGGCCCATCCGACCAGTGCCTGAGGGTCCACCCGGATCGGGGGTTCCATGAACACCACCGGACCGTTAGATGCGGCCACGAACTTTCCGGTTCCGATAAGGGTCAGAAAACCCGGCACGATCGACTGCTTGAGGGCAAGACTTGGCTGAAAAGCGAGCAGGTTGCCCGAGCGAATGGTCAGGTTGCCGTCGTCCAAGTCATACGAATTGACGTCGAAGGCCCGGTCGGCGAGCAGCATCTTGCCCGAGCCCTCCGCCACCACCCAGTCGCTCGCGTGCAGAGGCGAATGGAAAGAGGTTCGGACAAGTCGGTCGAGTCGACCGTGCCCGACGCCGTTGAACTCGATCGCCCCGTAGTAGGCGATCATCTTTCCCTTCTGCAGGAACCACTGCCCGCTCTTGAGCTCCACGCAGAACGTGTACTTGTTGACGTTGTCGTCCACGGGCAGGGTCATCGGGTCGTGGACGGTGGGGCCGCCGGGGACTCCGTACGTGCTCACAGCTTTTCCTCCGAGGCCTGGACGAACACCGTGCCGCTGCCGCTGAGCTCCAGCTGGAACGCCTCGCCGGAGCCGCGTCCCACCATGTCGCGCCAGCCGAGCGCGGTCGACAGCTTGTTGCGCACGTCGCCGTGGTGGGCGACGTAGGCCTGCGGGTCCACGTGGACCGGGCGCTGCGGGGTGATGGGGACCTCGAACACGCCCCCGTGCGCCATGACGGCGACGGCGCCCTGCCCCGCGAGGGTGGTCGTGAACAGCCCCTGTCCCGTCACCTGGCCCCGGACCATGCCCATGACCCCGCCCTGCGAGCCCATGAACATCGTCCCCTGGCGCAGGGTGCCCTCGAAGGCCAGCAGCCGGTCGGCCTCGACGTACAGCGTGTCGCCGGTGAGGTTGATGACGTGGACGTGGTGGCCGCCGTGCCCGAAGAACACGGTCCCGCTGCCCTCGACCGTCATCAGCGGCGTCGCCTCGCCGGCCACCCGGCGGCCGAGCATCGACATGATCCCGCCCTGGCCGCCCTGGATGTTGGGCGTGAAGGAGACGTCGCCCTTGTAGGCGAGCATGGCGCCGCGCTGGCTGAAGAGCCGCTGGCCGGGGAGGACAGTGGCCTCCACCATTTTGGAGTTGATCTCCCTGAGCGCCATGTCACACGTCCCCCGCGATCGTGTTCCGCTCGCTCGGCTGCACGTACACCAGGCCGTCCCCCTCGAAGCGGATCTGGAAGGCCTCGCCGCCGCCCTCCCCGAGCAATGTGCGGAACGTCACACCGGACTGGAAGGACTGCCGCACATTGCCCTGGTGGGCGATGTAGGCGCCGGGGTCGACGATCAGCGGGTACTGCGGGCTGACCCGCAGCACCACGGCGGGGCCGTCGGAGGTGATGGCCGCCTGCCCGTGTCCCTCGACCGTGGTGGTGAACAACCCGTTGCCCTGCGAGGCGCCGCGCAGCCCGGTGAACGTCGTCCCGGTGCGCAGCCCGGTGTCGGTCGCGAGCAGGTTGCTCGACTCCACGTACAGCTTGTCCCCCTGGAGTTGCACGAGGTTGATCTCCGAGGCCCGGTCGGCGAACCAGCAGGTCCCCTGGCCTCTCACCTCCATCACCGTCATCTGCTCACCGGTGAGGCGCCGGGTCACCATGCCCCGCAGTCCCTCACCGCCGCCGCTCAGTTTCTTGAAGGCCATCTGCCCGTCGTACGCGACCATCGAGCCGTTCTTCGCCTTCACGGCATCCCCGGTCATGTCGACGGCGAGCACCTTGCTTCCTTGAAGTCGGAACATCGCCACGCTGCGAAGGTAGCGGGAGGGCAGGGGGCTGGACAGAGGGGATGGGTAGGGGGGTCCCTTAGGGGGTGTCGTTTGGATCATCCCGGCGTCGCGGGCCCTGGCACGCACTCCCCCAAGCTCTTCGAGCAGGGGGGACCCCCAGCCGCGTTGTCGTCACTCGCCGACTCCCCCAAGTTCTCGACTTCGCTCGAACAGGGGG
>NZ_JADDRL010000057.1 GCF_021538895.1 Streptomyces olivochromogenes
GGTCGACCCGGACACCGGCCAGGTGATCGGCACGGACGGTTCGACGGGGGGCGGCGGCAGCGGCGGCGACGCGTATGCCGTGCCCGTCTCCACCTCCAAGGGCATCGGGGACGGCATGCAGCGCGCGCTGATGGCGCTGGCGGCCGTGCTGCTGCTGGTCATCACGGTCGGACCGCCGCTGCTGAACTCCCGGCTCCGCGCGAAGCGAGGGCGCTCATGAACGCCTCCCGCCGGTCGCTCGCCGGCCTGCTCATCGCCCTCGCCCTCGCGCTGACCGGCACCGCCGCGGCGGCCCCCCGGGCCGACAGCGGATCCAAAGCGGCGGTCACCGTCCCCGGCCACGGCCCCTACGCCAACCTGAAGGTGTCGGTCAGTCAGACCACCCATCTGGTCAACCAGGTGGTGAAGATCTCCTGGAAGGGCGCCACCCCCACCGTCTCGGACACCAACTACGCCGCCGACTACCTGCAGATCATGCAGTGCTGGGGGGACGCGGCCGACGGCCCCGACCCGGAGCAGTGCCAGTTCGGCGGTTCGTCCGCGCTCGGCGCCGGCGCGGGCAGCCAGGGAGCCGGTGCGTACACCAACACCCGGCAACTCACCTACGGTGGCCTGAAGGACCCGGCCCAGCAGCTCCCGCCGCCGACACCGACCGGCATCTCGTACATGCCCTTCCGCTCGGTGACCGGTGATGTGATCAAGACCGGCAACTGGAACGAGTTCTACGACGTCAACAGCACCAACGAAGTCCCCTACGCCCGCAGCGGTACCGACGGCACGGGCCAGGTGTACTTCGAGGTCCAGACGTCCCTGGAGGCGCCGGGCCTCGGCTGCGGCGCGGTGCCCGCGGGGAGGACGAACCCGGCCACCGGACGCAAGTGCTGGCTGGTCGTCGTGCCGCGCGGCGAGAACGAGGTCGACGGCAGCCCCTACCGGTCCCAGCCGAACGGCCTGCTGCAGTCCTCGCCGCTCAGCGCCACCAACTGGCAGCACCGCATCGTCGTACCGCTGAGCTTCGAGCCGATCGGCAACTTCTGCCCGATCGGCGCCGACGAGCGCAGCACCCTGGGCGACGAGACGGTCGCCGAGGCGGTCCTGCGCTGGCAGCCCGCCCTGTGCCAGACCGGGCGCAAGACCATCTACGGCTACGCCCAGGTGACCGACGACACCGCCCGCGCCAAGCTGGTCTCCGGCAGTCCCGGCATGGTCTTCCTCAACCGGCCGGCCATCGGAGACCAGGTGCCCGCGGGCCAGAAGCCCGTCTACGCTCCCATGACGCTGTCCGGCCTGACCATCGGCTTCTTCATCGAGAGCCGGGCGGGCTTCAACGCGCCCGGCCCCGTCAAGGCGCGCGACGGCACACGGCTCACCTCGCTCAACCTCACCCCGAGACTGGTGGCCAAGCTGCTCACCGAGTCGTACCAGGACGGGAACTCCCGCTTCGCGCCGAGCACTCAGAACAACCCGTTCAACCTGGCGCGCGACCCCGAGTTCCGAAAGTACAACCCCGACTACGCGGACCTGGACTTCGGTGGTTCCCTCGGTGACGCCATCGTGCCCGAGGCCCTGTCCGACGCCGCCTGGCAGTTGTGGAACTGGGTCGGGCAGGACCCGGCCGCCCGCGAGTTCCTCGACGGGACCGCCGACACCAAGGGACGCTACGGCGACGCCTCCTTCTCGGGAATGACGGTCAACCCGGCCTACAAGGGCATCAAGCTGCCCATCAACGACTTCCCCAAGAGCGACCCGTACTGCCAGCAGTTCCAGGACCACCCGGACAACCCGCTGTGCGTGCAGGACAAGCACCCGTACTCCTCCGACATGCACGGCGGCGCCAGGGCGGTCGCCCGCGGCGACACACTGGCCCGTACCACCTGGGACAACACCACCCTCCCGCCCGCCTACAAGAAGAACCCCCCGCAGCCCGCGGGCCAACGGGCCGTGCTCGCCGTGACCGACACGGCGACCGCGAGCCGCTACGGGCTGGTGACGGCGAAGCTGCAGAACGCGGCGGGCCGTTTCGTGGCCCCCACCAAGCCGGCGCTGCTGGCGGGTGAGGCGGCGATGAAGCCCAGCGGTGTCCCGGGAGTGCTGCA
This sequence comes from Streptomyces olivochromogenes, assembly GCF_021538895.1. Lineage (GTDB taxonomy): Bacteria > Actinomycetota > Actinomycetes > Streptomycetales > Streptomycetaceae > Streptomyces > Streptomyces olivochromogenes_A. The sequence goes on from NZ_JADDRL010000057.1 coordinate 2,097, forward strand.
GAGCAACCCGAGGGCGAGGTCCGCGGGCGCCTATCCGCTGACCCTGCTCACCTATGCGGCGACCGTGCCGGAGAAGCTGACCAAGAACGAAGGCCAGGACCTCGCCACGCTCCTGAGGTTCGCGGTGGACAAGGGGCAGCAGCCGGGTGTGTCCGCGGGGACCCTCCCGGACGGGTACGCCTCGCTGCCGCAGGACCTGCGCCGGCAGACCGTCGCCGCGGCCGGCGCCATCTCGTCCAGGGCGGGAGCGAAGACCGGTTCCGGCTCCGGTGGCGCGAGCGGTGGTTCGGGCGGCGGCTCGGCCGGTGGTTCGGGTGGCCCGGGGTCGTCGAGCGGCGGTGGCACGTCGAGCGGCGGTGCGGGCGCCGGCGGGACCTCCGGCGGGCCGTCCGCGGGCGGTGCCGGAGCCTCGTCCAAGGCCCCGTCTTCCTCCCCGTCCGCGGGCGCGAAGCCGTCCGGCTCGCCGGCGCCCACGGCACCCGCCGCCAGCGGGACCCCCGCACTGCTCACTCCGCCCTGGGTGCTCGGCCTCGCGCGCTACACCCTCCTGATCGCCCTGGTCGTCGGGCTCGCCTCCGCCGTCAGCGGCCCCCTCCTGCCGAGGGTGGCACCACAGCTGGCGGCCGGTGTCGCGGCCTGGCGGGCGAGGGGCCTGACACCACGCGAGCGAGGGAGGTGATGCCCGTACCCGACCGATCGACAGGTCCGCGCCAACGAACTGTCTGACATGGGCGCCGGGCACCACCCGGCGCAAGCCTATCCGAGGGGTAAACCCGCGTGAACAGAAAGATAGCGATCGCCGCCGTCGGCGTCGCCGGCCTCCTCACCGGTACCGTCTGCGCCGGCGCCGCCGTCGCAGACCCGTCCGGTACTCCGACCTACCGACAGCTGTCCGGTGTGGGCTCCGACACCACCCAGGGCGTGATGAACGGCCTCGCCAACTCCATCACCATCAACGGCACCAAGGTCCTCGGTTCGTACGACGCCACCGGCTCGGCGAACATCACCACCAAGGACCCCGCCACCACGCCCGGCTGCACCATGACCCGGCCGAACGGCTCCAACGCCGGCCGCGCCGCCCTGCTGACCTCGCAGCAGGCGAACAACGGGTGCCTGGACTTCTCCCGGTCCTCCAGCCTCAACCTCTCGGCGGCGACCCCCGGCCTGACCTATGTCCCGTTCGCCGTGGACGCGGTCAGCTACGCGATCACGCCGACCAGCCAGGTGCCGCGCAAGCTCGCTCTGACCGACCTCAAGGCGATCTACCACTGCGACCCCAACTACGTGGGGACCGGGCCGAACTACAGCATGACCGTCTACCTGCCGCAGGCGGGTTCCGGCACGCGCTCCTTCTGGGAGTCCACGATGGGCATCACCGACGCCGACGTGGTCGCCGGCGTCTACCCGTGCATCAAGGACACCAAGAACGGCTCGCCCGTCGAGGAGCACGACGGACGCGTTCTCGACGACAAGTCGATCGCCCCGTTCTCCATCGCCCAGTACAACGCGCAGAGTTCGCAGACCATCGCGGACGTCCGCGGCCGGGCCATCCTCGGCACGATCGACGACGTCTCGCCGAACACCCTCAACGGCGGCTTCGGCGTGAAGCGCGACGTCTACAACGTGATCCCGACCAGCAAGATCGGCACGGCGCCCTGGAGCACCGTGTTCGTCGGGAACAACTCCCTCATCTGCCAGCAGAACAACGTGATCAACACGTACGGGTTCGCGACGAACCCGAACTGCGGCGACACCACCAAGCAGACCCCCTGACCCAGCCGGTCGAACCCCCCACGTTCGCAACCACCTTCGGCAACACCTTCGAAGAAGGAGAGCACAACCGTGTGGAAGTTCAGACTCTCGCGGGTCACGGCGGGCGGTCTCGCGGGCCTGGTGGCGCTGCTGACGGTCGGCCTGGTGGCCCCGTCGGCGTCCGCCGCTGACATCGGTACCGCCACCGTCACCCCGGCCACCGGCACCGACACCTCCAGCATGACCCTGACCACGTCGGGCGCCTGCCCGGCGAACGCCACCAACGTGATCGTGTCCGTGACCGGCACCGGTTTCCCGGCCGCCGGCCAGAACGTCGTCGGCAACTCGCCGATCAGCTCCTACGGCACGGACGCGGGCGGCGGCCTGATCATCCCGCTGACCCAGACCATGCGGGACTACGCCAACACGGCCGGCTTCACCACCCTGACGGGCAAGTACACCTTCCTCGTCACCTGCCGTACGGCGTTCAACGCCACCAGCCTCGGTGACTTCCCCGCGTCGGTCTGGTTCACGTCCAACACGACGTACCAGAACACCGACCCGTCCGCGAAGACGCCCACCACCACCTCCCTGGCGGTGAGCCCGGCGAGCCCCGTCACGACGGGCACGAACGTCACGCTGACCGCGACCGTGGCCCCGGCCGCCGCAGCGGGCACCGTGCAGTTCCGCGACAACGGCGCGGCGCTGGGCGCCCCGGTGACCGTGAACAACGGCACGGCCACCTTCAGCACCAGCACGCTGGGCGCGGGCCCGCACTCGCTGACCGCGGACTTCACGCCGACCGACCCGGCCTTCGCCGGGTCCTCCTCCAGCACGGTCGCCTACACCGTGAACCAGGCTCCGGCCCAGCCGACGACCACCGCGCTCGCCGTCTCCCCGGCCGGTACGGCGGCCCAGTTCAGCCCGGTCAACTTCACGGCCACCATCACGCCGAACGGCGCGGCCGGTTCCGTGAAGTTCCAGGACACCGTGGGCGCCACCACGACCACTCTGGCCACCGTGCCGGTCTCGGGCGGTCAGGCGACCTACAGCACCTCCAGCCTGCCCACCGGTGACCACTCCTTCTCCGCCACCTTCGTCCCGACGGACACCACCAAGTACACCGGGTCGTCCTCGGCCCAGGTCGCGTACGTGGTGGGCCCGTTCGCCGGCGTCACCGCCTCCGAGAACATCACCACCACCGTCAACTCGGGTGCGCTGGTCATCAGCGTGGACAACCCGAACGTCACCCTGCCGTCCCCGGTGCTGAACCCCACCGGCGACCTGCTGACCACCGCGGGCAAGATCAACCCGGTCACGCTGACCGACACCCGTGCCGGTAACCCCGGCTGGTCGGTGAGCGGCCAGGCGTCGGACTTCTCCGACGGCGGCACGCACACCATCAACGGCCAGAACCTCGGCTGGACCCCGAACGTGGTCGACAAGTCCGCCGGCCAGACCGCCGCGGCCGGTGCCGTCGTCGACCCGGCGAACGGTGTCGCGTCCGGTGACGCGGGCAACGCCGGTCTCAAGTCGTCCCGTTCACTGGCCACCGGCACGGGGCTCGGCACCGCCCACTTCGGCGCCGACCTCGCGCTCAAGGTGCCGACCTCGACCGTGGCCGGCACCTACACGGCCACGCTCACCCTGACGGCCATCTGACCCTCCCGGATGGCCTGGGGCGCCGTCGGCCCCCCGGCGTCGCCCCGAGAGTCCGGGGCGGGCCCCTTCCGCCCCGGACTCACCCCCGCTTCGCGGGGCGAGCCGTCCGCCCCGACTGCCTTTCGGGGCGGGCGGCCGTTCCTCCGTTCTGCCCGCGCTCGCGCCCGATCGGACGACTCGACATGATCAGCACGACAGTCCGCCGCCTCGCCGCCTTTCTCGCCGTCTGCGTCCTCGCCGTTCTCCCGGCCACCGCCGGCAGCGCTTCGGCCGCCGCGTCGACTCCGGCCGCCCGGCCGAGCGCCGCCCCGCACGGCCGCACCACCTTCGGCATCCAGCCGTCGGGGGCGAAGAAACCCGACCAGCGGCCGAACCTCTCCTACAGCGTGACCCCGGGCGCGGCCCTGCGGGACCACATCGCCGTCTGGAACTACGGCACCAAGCCGATCACGCTTCGGCTGTACGGGGGCGACGCCTTCATCACCGCCGACGGCGGCTTCGACGTGCTCGCGGCGGGCAAGAAGTCGACTGCCGTGGGCTCCTGGGTGAAGCTCGGCAAGGGAAAGGTGACGGTGCCCCGCCGCTCACGCGTCATCGTCCCGCTCACGCTGACCGTCCCGCGGAGCGCGACCCCCGGCGACCACGCGGGCGGCATCGTCGCCTCGCTCTCCGCCACGCGCACGGACGCCAAGGGCAACAAGGTCAGGGTCGACCAGCGCGTGGGCGCGCGCATCTACCTGCGGGTCTCCGGCAAGCTCACCCCGCGGCTCGCCGTCGACGGCCCGCACACCGACTACCACGGCACGCTCAACCCCTTCGGGACCGGGTCCGCGACGGTCACGTACACCGTGCGCAACACGGGCAACGTCCGGCTGGGCGCGCGCCAAGTGCTGCGCGTGAGCGACCTGTTCGGCGGCGGCGCCACCGTGCGGGGGCCGCGTGACATCGCCGAACTGCTGCCCGGCTCCGCCCTGACGTTCACCGCCTCCGCGACCGGCGTCCTGCCCACGGTGCGGGACACCGCGACGGTCACCGTCGACCCGGTCCCGGTACGCGGCGACGTCCCGCCCCCCGTCCGGCCCCGTGTCACCGCGGCCGCCGGCTTCTGGGCCGTGCCGTGGACTGTGCTGGGCCTGGTGCTGATCCTCCTCACCGCCGTGACGGTGAACCTCGTACGGCGTCGTCGGCGGCGCCGGGGCGCGGGCGCCGCGAACCGCCGTCCCGCCCCGGCCGGACCGAGCCGGGCCCCGGCCGGGCGCGCCACGGCGATGACCGCGGGCCTGGTCGCCGCGGCGATGGTGCTCGTCGGCGCGCCCTCCGCCCGGGCGGCGGACGCCGGGCAGCTCACGGTCTCTCCCGCGCACGGCAGCGACACCCAGCCCATCACCCTCACCGCGTCCGCGCCCTGCCCGACGGGGACGTCGAACGTCATCGCACGCGTCGCCGGTGCCGGATTTCCGCGCGGCGGCCAGATCGTCGTGGGCAACGCGCCCGTCGCCACGTACCCGAAGGCGCCCGGGGGAGGCTCGTCGATCCCGCTGATCTACACGATGCGGGACTACGCCACCACCGCCGGATTCCACACCCTGCGCGGCACCTACACCTTCACGCTCACCTGCCTCAAGGGGGCCTTCTCCCGTACGGGCCTGGGGGACTTCACCGGGTCGCTCCGCTTCGCCTCCGGCAAGGCCTACCGGGACGGTACGAAGGCCGAGGTGTCCGCGGCCGCGGGGGCGTCGTCGCAGCCGTCCGCGTCGGGTGGGCAGGGCGGTCCGGGCGCGTCGGCCGCGCCGGGCGGCGCCGCCTCGGGCAGCGGCGGGGCGGCACCGGCCACGCCGCCGAACGGGTCCGGGGCGCCCAACGGCGCTGCCGGTCTCACCAAGACGGTCGCCGAGGCTCCGGTCCAGCACTCGAACACCATGCTCATCGCATTCTCGTCGGTCGGATTCGTCGTCGCCTTCCTGGCCTTGCTCGTGGGCGCCGTCTTCTGGATGCGGGGCCGCCGGGCCCGCACCGTCCAGTCCGCATCGGGCGACTGAAACCCACACCAAAGCCAGAGGAGACATCAACGTGTCGATGAAACGCCTGTCCCGTCCGGCCGCCGCCGGACTCGGAACGCTGCTGCTGGCCTGCGGAACGGCGGGGCTGCTCGCCGTGCCCGGCGCGCACGCCGCCGCCGGCGGCAAGCTGGAGGTGGGCCCGGCCAAGGGCAAGGACACCGAGACCATGACGCTGACCTCGGCGGGCGCCTGCCCGTCGAACGCCACCAACCTGATCGTGTCGGTGACCGGCTCCGGCTTCCCGGCGGACGGCAAGGTCGTGGTGGGCAATTCACCGCTCGGCACCTACGGAACGACGCCCGCCGGCGGCTACGTCGTCCCGCTGACGGAGACGATGCGGGACTACGCGAACGAGGCGGGCTTCCAGAAGCTGCAGGGGCGCTACGACTTCACCCTGACGTGCCGTACCGCGTTCAACGGCACCAGCCTGGCCGACTTCACCGCGCCGATCTGGTTCACCTCCAACACCGACTATCAGAGCACCGACCCGAACGGCGGGTCCACGACCACCCCGTCCGCCTCGACGACGCACTCCGGGAGCGCGACGCCGTCGGACACGGCGACCCCGACGGACACCGCGGAGCCGACCGACACCGGGGAGCCGACCGACACGTCGGAGCCGACCGACACCGCCGCCCCCAGCGACTCGGCCACCACGGGTGACTCGGGCGGCAGCACCTCCGGCGGCGCCGGTGGTTCCGGCGGCTCCGAGGGCATCGGCACCAACGTCAACGGCGGCTCTGGTGGCGGCGGCGGATCCCTCGCCCACACCGGCGCCAACGCGGCCCTCCTCGGTTCCGCCGCCGCGGCGCTCGTCCTGGTGGGCGGCGTCCTCGTCCAGTCCGTACGCCGACGCCGGCTGCTGACCTTCGCCGACACCCCGCACCACGTCACCGACCGCTCGCACGACTGAGGCCAGGAGAAAAGACAAGCCATGATGTTCACTTCAGCGCGCCGCACACTCCCGGCCGGCATCGCCGCCGTACTTGTAGCCGGAGCGATAGGGCTCGGCGCGAGCGGAGCCGTGGCGGCTTCGCTCGGCACCCTGGACGTGAGTCCGGCCACCGGCACGGACACCACCGGGATGACCCTCACCACCTCGGCCGGGTGCCCCAGCCCGGCGACCAACCTCATCGTCTCGGTGACCGGTTCGGGATTCCCGGCGGACGGCCAGATCGTGGTGGGCAATTCACCGATCAGCGCCTACCAGACGTCCGTCGACGGCGGGATCGTGGTGCCGCTGACGCAGACCATGCGGGACTACGCGAACACGGCGGGCTTCACCACCCTGCAGGGACGCTACGACTTCACGCTGACCTGCCGGGGAGCCTTCGGCTCGACCACGTACGGCGACTTCGGCTCGCCGATCTGGTTCACCTCCAACACCGCCTACCAGAACACCGACCCGGCGGGGTCCGTGACCGCCACGACGACCACGCTCACGGCCGCTCCGGCGAGCCCGGTCGTCGAGGGCACGTCCGTCAAGCTCACCGCGACGGTCGCGCCGAACACTGCGGCCGGCACGGTGCAGTTCAAGGACGGCGCCCAGGCACTCGGCAGCCCGGTCCCCGTTTCCTCCGGAACGGCATCGTTGACCACAAGCGCCCTGGCCGTGGGCAGCCACTCGCTGACCGCCGAGTTCACACCGTCCGACGCCTCCGCCTACGCTCCCTCCACCTCGGCCGCGCTGCCCTACACCGTCAAGATCAAGGCGCCCCAGGTCGTCACGGCACCGAAGGTGACCGGCACGGTCAGGGTCGGCTCCACGGTGACGTGCAGCGCCACCTTCAGCGGCGCCACGTCCTACACCTACGCCTGGCTGCGTGACGGCACCGTGATCGGCGGCGCGACCGGGCGCACCCGCGGCCTCGTCGCCGCCGACTACCCGCACAAGATCGCCTGCCGGGTGACCGCCACCAACAGCACCGGCAGCACCACCGCGACCAGTCCCTCCGTGACCGTGGCCCTCGGCCCGGCCCTGAAGAACACGGTGCGTCCGTCGATCACCGGAACCCCGCGGGTCGGCAAGCGCCTCACCGCCAAGCCCGGCAGCTGGAACCCGACGGCCACGTCGTACGGCTACACATGGAAGCGCGACGGGCACGCGATCCGCGGCGCGACGCACTCCACGTACGTCCTCACCCGTGGGGACAAGCGCCACCTGATCACGGTGACCGTCGTCGCGAAGCGGGCCGGCTATGCCAACGGGACGATGACGTCCAAGTCGGTGAGGGTGGGATGACCTCGCCCGGCATCGTGGCGCAGGCTCCCTCCGACGGCGGGTCGCTCGACGACCTGTCGCGGGGGGAGCCCGCCCGGGTACGGCAGACCCGCTCGGCCGGCCCCGGGGTGCGTGTCCTCGGGGTCGCGCTGAGCATCCTCGGCGCGCTGCTTCTCGGATTCGTCCTGGATGTCGGCCCGTTGGGCGACCTCCGCCATGCCCGTGACCGGCAGGTCGACTACGCCGCCCTCCGGGGCGCCCTAGCCAACGGGGTCGCCCCCGTCGGCGGGGCGGTCCGGCCCGGCACGCCGGTGGCGGTGCTGGATGTCCCCGCGCTCCATCTGCGCGAGGTCGTCCGGGAGGGCACCACCGCGAAGGACCTGGCCCGGGGTCCGGGGCACCGCCGGGACACGCCGCTTCCGGGCCAGGCAGGGGTGAGTGTCGTCATGGGCCGCCAGACGACTTTCGGGGGCCCGTTCCTGCACCTGCGCGAGCTACGTCCGGGGCTGCAGTTCACGATGACCACGGGTCAGGGCAGGCACACCTTCCGGGTGATCGGTCTGCGCCGGGCCGGAGATCCGCAGCCGCCGGCCCCCGCGGCGGGCCACGGCCGCCTGACCCTGGTCACGGCGGACGGCACGCCCTTCATGCCCCGGGGCATACTGCGCGTCGACGCGGACCTGGTCTCGCAGGTCCAGGCGGCGGGGGCCCCGGGCGTGACTCCGGGCGCCCTGCCCGAGGACGAGACGCCGATGGGCGTCCAGCGCTCGGCCTGGCTGCCGTTGGTGCTGTGGGGACAGGCACTCCTGGCCGCGGCCGCGGCCGTCGCGTGGACCCACGCCCGCTGGGGCCGCCGGCCCACCTGGGTGGTCGGCGTGCCCCTGCTCGGCGCACTCGGCCTCACGGTCGCCGACCAGGCGGCACAGCTGCTGCCCAACCTGATGTGACACCCGATGTGACGCCGACCGAGGACTTGCCTTGACAGACCAGAGCAGTGCCACGGAGACCGAGACCACCCTTCCCCTCCCGCCGTACTCGGACGGCGCCGGAGCCACCCTGGACACCCGCCGGATCTCTGCCTGGTTCGGTGACCACAAGGTCCTCGACCGCGTGTCGCTGACCATGCCGGCCGGCCTGGTGACAGCTCTCATCGGCCCCTCCGGCTGCGGCAAGTCGACGTTCCTGCGGATCCTCAACCGCATGCACGAACTCATCCCGGCCGCCTCCCTGGCCGGTGAGGTGCTCCTGGACGGCGAGGACATCTACGCCCCTCGTCGCCGTCTGACCGAGACCCGGCGCCGGATAGGCATGGTCTTCCAGAAGCCGAATCCCTTCCCCGCGATGTCCATCTACGACAACGTCACCTCGGGCCTCAAGCTCACCGGCACGCATCTGCACGGCGCCGCCCGCGACGACCTCGTCGAGGAATGCCTCACCAAGGCGGGCCTGTGGCAGGAGGTGCGGACCCGGCTCCGCCAGCCCGGCGGCGCACTCTCCGGCGGCCAACAGCAACGCCTGTGCATCGCCCGCTCTTTGGCCGTACGCCCCAAGGTCCTGTTGATGGACGAGCCCTGCTCCGCCCTGGACCCGACCTCCACCCTCCGCATCGAGCAGACGATCCGCGAACTGGCCCGCGAGGTGACGATCGTGATCGTCACCCACAACATGCAGCAGGCCGCCCGCATCTCCGACCAGTGCGCATTCTTCCTGGCCGAACAGGGCACCCCCGGCGCCATCGTGGAACACGGCCCGACGTCCACGATGTTCTCCACCCCGTCCGACCCTCGCACGGCGGACTACGTGGAGGGCCGCTTCGGCTGAGTCGCCCCTACAGGGCGGCGATGGCGGGGCGCAGGAAATCCGTGGCGAGATTCGAGCGCATGAGTTCCCTGCCTGTCTCGGCACGGGAACGCCGCTCATCGGCATGCTCGACGTAGTGACGACAAGTGTCAGTAATCTTGGCGTAGTCGGTGAAAGCCAGACCGGCAGCGTACTGGGCTTCCTCTTCGGCGTCGCAGCCGTGCTCGGACACTACGAACCTGCCGTTGGCCAACAGGTAGGAAACCCTGACGATCTCAAAGATCTTGGCTTCGTAGAAGTGAACGTTCAGCACGACCTTTGCTCTGGCCATCAGCGCATCGCGCGCTTCGCCGTACAGGCCGAACCGAGCGACGGCGTTGAGCCCCTCCGAGGCAAGGTGCCGGATCGGAGCGAGGCGTCGTTCGTTCAATGAACCGATGAAGAGCACATCGATGTCCTCCTCGGCCGCTGATCGCATTTGCTCCAGCTCCGGAACATAGCCGATGGGGACATGTTGGACGCCGCCCACACCCATGCGCTCCAGTTCGGTGATGTTACGAGCGCTGTAGTCCCAGGTTTTGTGCTTCCGGAACAAATCCAGTAGACCCCGCGTGATCCAAGGGGAATCGGGGGAGACCTGATCCAGGTTGTACAGAATATGGTCCTCTGGAAAGAGATCGATCGGGTTCGGGTGATTTGCTAGAAGGTTGGATCCAAAAATGATGTGCCTGCGTCCGGGCAGTCGAGGGTCATGGGTCAGTACGCTGTCATGCCCAAGGCGCAACAGTGCCAAATGCACGGTTGTGGCGACCTCTTTGAAGGCTTCCCAGTGCTGATACCCTGCCGGGCGCAGAATGGTGACTGCGAATCGCACGAACCGCTCCTTCTGGGTAGCTCCATCGCCGACAACATAAGCTGCTTTTCGCCCTGGGGCGACTGGTCGATTGCAGTGTCAAGCTTCCTATCGGCGGTAATCCGATCCACCTTGAATTCGCGGGCAGCGGGTTATTGAGGCCGCGGTCGCCGATGTCCGGCTGGCGAGAATGGAGTTCGACGGGGCGAGCCAGGGGCTGACGACCGTCGGCCGGCGGCCCTCGGAGCCTCCTGCTGCAGAAGTGTGGGTCTTTGACGAGGACTTCGCGCGGGTGCTGCTGGTACATCACCGCTGGCGGGGTTGGGTTCCTCCGGGCGGGCGCGTTGAGCCGGGGGAAACGCCCCGAGAGGGAGCACGCCGCGAGCTCTTCGAGGAAACAGGCGTGGAGGCGGAGCTACTGCCACAACCTGCGGCGGCGACAGTGCGGTCCTATCGCCCGGAGTGGCCGGCGACTCTTGGACTGTCGTTCGTTGCGATCGTGGATGCCGCAACGCCGTTGGCCACGGAGCGTGGACAGCCGGCAGCCTGGACAGCCCTGGACGCGGACTGGGCCAGCTACTTCCCCGAGGACGCATCCCGCATCCGCCGACATGCGCGATGGCTGCGCGCGGCCTCCGGCCGTTGATGCGAAGCGTCCACCGAGCCCCTCTGGACCGGACTGCGTGTCTCCACGCGGACCGGCGTGAGACAACCTCCTGTTCGACCCGCCTCCGTTGCTGACCTGCCGACAAACTCAGGTGCCTGTCCCGGCCGGCGCTGTTACGGTTCCGCATCGTGGGTACGGACATCCATGGCGGCATCGAGTTTCGTCACCCCGGCGTCGACACCGACTACTACGAGGGCGAGCCGTGGGTGGCCGCCATGGATCTTTGGCCGCTGTACGACGAGACGGACTACGCGGCCTTCGGCTGTCTCTTCGGAGTGCGCAACTACGCGGGCTTTCAACCCCTCGCGCCAGAGCGTGGCCTTCCCGTCGATCTGTCGAGCGGGATGCGCGAGAAGTTGGGGAGGTGCGTTGCGGAGGGCGGCCTGTACGGCGCGAGCTGGGTCAGCTGGGCGGAGCTGGCATCTATGGATCTCGCGGCCGCGTCGCCCACGGATCTGCACAGCGCGACGGAACGTGTGGGGCGGAGCGCCGACGGAGTGATGTGCACATACGAACCGCGGACCGTCGGTACTGTCCTGGGTCCTGGAACGGACTGGCCGCATGTCTTCGCCGTGATGAAGGCTCTGGCAGGCCGCTTCGGTGACGACGGCGTCCGCCTGGTCGTGGCGTTCGACTGACCGGACAGAGCCTCCTCATTTCACACAACGCCCTGGTTGACCGCCGGGGCTGAGCCCGGCGGTCACGTCGGACGCCGTATTCGGACCGGGTCAGGCCGGCCGTCAGGCTCTCAGCCGCTCCCGGTCTCCCATCACCACGACGGGGTGAAGGCGGGGATCCAGGGTGTGCAGCAGGGTCTTCATCGCGGACTCGGGAACGGTGACACAGGCAGACGTGCCGTCGCCGTGGTCCAGGTGCAGCCATATGCCGCCACCCTTCTCCACTCCCTGGGGACGGCTCCAGTCGAACGGTGGGACACCCTTGAGCCGGTTGTAGTCGATGGCGATGACGTAGTCGAAGTCGTGGGCGTGCTCGTCGCCCTCCTCCGTCATGGACGCGAAGGCGTTGTCGTCGTACCAGTAGGGCAAGCGGCTGCCCGGATCACTAAGAGACCCTCCCGCATCCGTCAGCGAGAACGCACCGACGGGACTGCGCTCGTCATCCATGTGGTGGTCGGTCGTCCAGCCCAGCCTGCCGTTGTGTGCGGGCCAACTGCCCGCACGTTTCCAGGCCGTGGCCTTTTTCTCGTAGAGCACGACGGTGCTTTCGGCGGAGTCCCGGCCATCGCCATAGACGACCACCGCCTGGCGGGTGTCGGCCGGTACGCGCTTCCACATGCGGCTTCCGACGCCCGGAACGCGCGGGCCCGCTTCCGGTCCGGGGGAGCCGGGTGCCGCCGGGTTGTTGACACCCGGCGCGCCGACGCGGCTCGTGTGCTCGTCGGATCCGGCGCATGCCGAGGTGCCGGCCAGCAGGACACCGCAGGCAAGAGCCGCAGCAAGGGCAGGACGCGCGTCGCCGCGCCGCGTCGGCAGGGGACAGGGCCGTATGAGAGTAGATATCCGCATGATCAGGATCCTGTGGCGGGACGGCCCCGGCACGCATCCGGAGACGGCAACCGGCCTAACGGCCGCGCTGTGCCCGGCGCCATTGCCTCGGGGGCGACGTGGTCGGCCATTTCACAGGTCGTGCGATGATCGGGATCGTGAGCTTTGGCACGGGATCGGGTGCTGTGGCCCGCGGGGGCGATGGTCCTGGTGGGGCCGGGGTGGTGGTTCGTCAGGCACTGTTCGATCGGCTCCAGGGGTCGGCTCGGGTCACGGTCGTGTCCGCGCCCGCGGGGAGCGGCAAGACAGTGCTGCTGCGGTCCTGGGCAGGACAGGCGAACCTGGCGGGGCGAGCCGCGTGGGTCGGGGTGGGGGCCGATGAGCAGGATCCGCAGGGGTTCCGGTCGAGATCCGGACCTCACATCGCCCGCATGCCACGGCAGAACTCCGCGACGGACGACATGAAGTCCGCGCCGTGGTCGAATCTGACCCGCCGGACCGCCGTCGTGGTCGGCACTGTCAGCCGATGCGCGCTCCCGTGCCGCTGACCCGAACGCGCGGGTCACCCGTGCGCAGTGTCACCGTGAGTTCTCCGGGTCGGCCCAGGTCCTCGCCCTGGTGCAGGGTGAGGAGGGCGTCCTGGGGGACCAGGCCGAGCTCACGGGCGTACGCGCCGAACGCGGCGGCCGCGGCGCCGGTCGCCGGGTCTTCGACGACGCCGCCGACGGGGAACGGGTCACGGACATGGAAGACGGTGGCCGACTCCCGCCACACCAACTGGACGGTGGTCAGGTCCAAGCGGTGCATGAGGGCTTCGAGACGCGCGAAGTCGTACGCGAGATCAGCCAGACGCGCGCGTGTTGCCGCCGCGAGAACGAGGTGGCGGGCGCCGGCGAAGGCGATACGGGGCGGGAAGGCCGGGTCGAGGTCGGTGGCCGGCCAGTCGAGCGCGGCGAGCGCCTCTGCGAGGTCGGCGTCGGCGATGTCCTCGATGTGCGGCTCGACACTGGTGAGGGTGGCCTTGACCGTCCCGCCTTCCGCGACCACCTCCACCGGCACGGTGCCGACGGGCGTCGCGAACAGCAGCTTGCCGGGGCCCGTCCGCTCGGCGAGCGCGACGGCGGTGGCGACGGTGGCGTGCCCGCAGAACGGCACCTCGGCCTTGGGGCTGAAGTAGCGAATGCTGTAAGCCCGTTCCTCCTGGCCGCCGAGGCCCTCCGGGGGCGCGGTCAGGAACGCTGACTCCGAGTATCCGAGGTCGGCGGCGATGGCCAGCATGTCGCTGTCGTCCAGATCGGTGGCGTCCAGCACGACACCGGCGGGATTTCCGCCGTCGGGGGTGCTGGAGAAGGCGGTGTATCGGAGAACCTCGGGCCGCGGTGCGTTCGTCGTCATGATCGCGGTAACGCGGGGCGGGTGCACGGCTATTCCGGGGACGTCGACGGAGCCTACGGGTGTGACGAGCACGCCATCGAGGGCAGCCCGCCCGGCTGGGTGTGTCGCGGCCGTTCCCGGCCGGGCGGTCATTCTTCGCGAGCGGTCAGCCGACCGTGTCGAAGTACCAGTTCTGGTTGGGGTTGTAGTAGCAGTCCCAGAGCCGGGCGGGGGCGCCGTTGTCCGTGCGCCAGTCGGCGATCTCAAGGCACTTGTTCGCGGCGTAGGACCACTCCGGGTGGATCAGCCTCGGGGAGCCGGCGTTCGCGACCCAGGTCTGGTTGGCGCCGTAGTGGCAGTCCCACTGCCGGGCGGGGGCGCCGTTGTCCGTGCGCCAGTCGGCGATCTCAAGGCACTTGTCGCTCCACACGTTCTTGAGCCAGTAGACGTCGGAACGGTTGGTGTCATACACGTACCTCCACTGCTGGTTGGGCTTGCCCGTGCAGGGCCACTGGCGCACCGGTGCGCCGTTGTCCTTGCGCCAGTCGGCCACCTCCAGACACATGCCTTGGGCGTGCGCGGGTCTGATCTGGTAGACCGAGTTCGAGTCGTAGTAGGCCTGGGCAGGCGCCACGGACAGGCCGAACAGCGCGGCGAACGCGGTGACGAGTACGGCGAGGTAGCGGCGCACGGATGTGCGTGGGTTCAGCGACATGATTCCTCAGTGGATGAAGAGCCGTGTCATACGACCGGTTTCGTATGATCATTTTCCGACGCCGCATGATCGCATGCCAGGGCGCGTGTGGTGATGCCTTTTGATCAGCGCGGTGTGGCTCAACGTCCCGCAAAATTAGGCGTGTTGGCGGAACTGTTCCCTCCGGGACTTGCGTACTGCCCCAATGCCCTGGTCCGGCCTATGGCGAGGGCTGTCTGTTCGGGACCGAAGGGATGTTCATGTAGACGTCCTCTCGCTCGGGTGGTGCGGGTTTCCCGTGGGGCGACCTTGGGAGTGCGGTGACGTCGAGTGAAGGGGCGCGATGTCGGTGCCCGAGTGAACGTTCACGATTCTGCCCGAAATCGGGCAGGATTGGCGATGTTCGGCTTGGCTTTGTGCATCGGTTGCGGGCGTAGCGGCGGCGGGCGTCGGCGATCCACTGTTTCAGCGGGAGCCCGCGGGTATGGCCGGCCACCCGGTCCCGCCCGCTTCCCCGCCTCGGGCCCTTTCGGTGCCGGTAGCCGGTGCGGGTGCTCTGCGTTCGCCTCACCCGAACCGCGTAATCAAATGCGGCCGGTTTCGGTTGCAAGGTGTGGGATGGGCAGTGCAGGCAGACATGGCCTGCGCGGCCGTCCAGGCCGCAGCGTTTTCAGCATGGAGGATTGAAGCGTGGCGCAGGGAACAGTGAAGTGGTTCAACGCGGAGAAGGGCTACGGCTTTATCGCCCAGGACGGTGAGGGCCCGGACGTGTTCGTGCACTTCTCGGAGATCGAGGGAACCGGGTACCGGGGCCTGGAGGACAACCAGAGAGTGGAGTTCGAGATCACGCAGGGCCAGAAGGGTCCGCAAGCGTCACGGGTCCGGGTGATCTGATACGCGCTCTTTCTGTTGCCGCGTCGGCGCAGACTGCGAGGTCCCCTCATCACGGTTGTGGTGAGGGGACCTCGGTGCGACGGGCCGGAGGTGGCTAATCATTCGACGTGAGGCCGGGGTTGGTGGAGGATGCCCGGGATGACTGAGCGAACTGATACGCCTCCCACCTGGGATGAGCGCACACAGCTGACGACGTTTCTCGACTATGCCCGTGACACGGCGCGGGCCAAGTGTGAGGGGGTGTCCGCGGAGGACGCCCGCAAGGCCCCGTTGCCGGATTCACCGCTGATGACGATCTCTGGCCTGATCGGCCATCTGCGCTGGGTCGAGCATCACTGGGTGCAGGTGATGTTCCTGGGGGAGGAGTCTGTGGGGCCTCTCACCGAGGCCACGGACGAGGATCCGGATCCTGAGATGCGGCAGGCGGTCGACATTCCGTTGCCCCGTCTTCTTACCGAGTACGAGGAGCAGAGCGCCCACTATCGGCGCTTGCTGGCCGAGCACGACCTGAACGCGACCGCCAGCCGTCCCATCAGCGACGGCCGGCATGTGGATCTCCGCTGGATCATGCTGCACCTCATCGAGGAGATCTCGCGTCACAACGGTCACCTGGATATCGTCCGCGAGCTCGTCGATGGGCAGACCGGCGTCTAGGGTTCCACGGACTTCGCCGTTCCCGCTGGGCAGAGGCAGAGGCATGGCTTCGAGCCCAGCGGGCTGACTGTAGGTCAGGGGTGCCCTCGGGGGAGGGTGACCTCGCGGGTACCGCCGGGGAAGCCTCGCGCCGTGACCACCTCACGGGACATCTCACCGGACACCGGCAGGCCCGGCGGCGCTTCGCCCAGGTACGGCAGCTCCAGCTTCTCCCGGTACCGCGCGACCTCCGTCTCGTGCTGACGCTCCCGCGCCCGCGCCGGGCCGACGTAGCCCCCGAGGTCACCCCGGCCGCCGGCACGGCAAGCGCCCCTCTGCCACTTTTCATGTCGCCCACCGGCCCGTCGTCCGGGTCGGATGTCGCTCGGAACCGCTGAAGCTTGCTGCGAGTGGTCTGCGTCACTGTCGGGCTCGACACCGGATCCACTCGCCAGGCCGCCACCGGTGCTCATTCTGCTGGCCTCCTCCATCTCGGGTGGCAGCGTCGGTCCGCGCGGCAGTACGCCGCCACCAGCGCCCCCTGTCCGCCAACGGCTACCTGACTGGCCGTCAGTTGGAGCCTGCGGAGCCACCCTGAGGGCCCCCTCCGTTGGCAGCGGTGTGTGCCGTGTCACGGCCTGAAAGTGCTGTCCAAGTTGTCTTGGTCACAGCGTAAATGTCCCTTTGGCGTCCATGCTCGGTCCACCGACTTCCGAAGCGGAGCTCACCGGCATTCTCTTGGGCGCGAAGTCCCAAGTGGCCCAGGACACAGCACTCGTGCCGTCCTCCTAGCTCCCCCAAGAAAGGTGCGCATTATGGCCGCTTACCTCTGTCCTCCTGCCGTGATACACGGCAAGCACGCGGTGGAGACCAGCCAGATCGTGGCGGAGGTGCGCGACCGGCATCCGCATGCGGCGTGGGCGCCGCGGATCGACGGCATCGCGGCCAGTACGGGCATCCAGACCCGCGGGTGGATGCTGCCGCTGGAGACCGTCGTCGCGCCGGGCAAGGGCAGCGGCCTGCGGGATGTCGGCGTCGGGCCGGCCCAAGAGGCGCTGGCACGCGAGGGGTTCACCCAGCAGGACGTGGACCGCGTGATAGCCACCCTTGAGGCGATACCCGCGCCGCAGACCGTCCAGGAGCGCACCGCACCTGCCTGGGAGGCCGTGCAGTCCTACGGGGAGCAAGCGGCGCGCGGAGCCCTGCAGATCGCCGGGCTGGACGTCGCGGACGTCGACTGCCTGATCACCAGTCACTCCACCACCCCGGCGCTGCCGGGCCTGGACGTCGCCCTGGCCAACAAGCTTTCGCTCCGCAACGACGTGATGATGCTGCCGGCCACGCAGTGGGCCTGCATCGCGGGGACCCGCTCCCTGGCGCTGGCGGCGGAACTCGTGGCCGCGGACCCCGACCGAGTGGTCCTGGTCGTGATCTCGGAGGCGCTGAGCACGACCTACCAGCCCGCGGACGACACCCTTGAGTCCCTGATCGTCCGGCTGCTGTTCGCGGACACCGCGGCCGCCATGGTGGTCACCGGCCGCCAGAGGCGCGAGTCGGTGCTGCGACTGGACTCCGCCTGGCACCACACCCTGCCCGGCACCCAGGACCTGCACCGCCTGGAGACGCGGTCGGACGGCACCCACTTCGTGATGGACCGGCGCGGGCCGCGCGCCGTACAGGAGACGGTCACCGCGATGTGGGAGTGGCTGCGCGTCCGTTACCAGGACGACCCCGAGTCCTGGCACCCCGACGTGCTGCTCGCGCACCCCGGCGGCACCCGGGTGCTGGAGTACATGGAGCAGACGATGCCCGAAGCGTGGCCGTCGGGGCTGCTGAACTACAGCCGGGACAGCTACACCACCGGCAACCGCGGGGGCGCCGCCGTGTTCGACATCATGCGGCGGGCGCACGACGCCGGGCAGAAGTCAGGCAGCCGCGCCGTCCTGTACGCGGCGGCACCGGGCCTCAGCGCCACCGCCCTGGAGGGGGAGTGGCTGTAGTACGAGGCCGTCTCACCCGTATCGGCAAACCGCGCTGCTGATACCGGCAAACGAGCCACCCGCATCACCGGAGTCGACACCGGCACCGCTGAGGGCGCTGCCGGTGGCGCCGGCCGACGGGCGCGCCGCCCGTACCCTCGCCGTGCTCCCACGCGTCGGCGAGGGCCCGCCCCGTGGCCGCGTCACCTCGCGACTTCCGCCCAGACCACCTTGCCGGTGTCCGTCCACCGCACCCCCCACCGGGTGGTGAGCCTGTGCACGATGTACAGGCCACGACCGCGGTCGTCGAGGAGGCTGCCCCGGCTCAGGCGCGGCCTGCCGTTGCCGGTGTCGCCCACCTCGCACAGCAGTCCGTGACCGGCCCTGATCAGCCGTACCGTGACAGGACCGGTGGCGAAGCTCACCGCGTTGGTGACCAGCTCGCTGATCAGCAGCGACACGTTGTCCACGGTGTCGTCCCTGGTGTGCCATTGCCGCAGCAGCGCGGAGACCAGCGCGCGGGCACGGGCGGGCGCGTCGTCGCGGGCGGGCAGCCGCCAGGTCGCGGTGTCCGCCTTGCGGTAACCGATCATGCGCGCGAGCAGCAGGGTCACGTCGTCGCGCTGGTGCACGGGCGCCAGCGTGGAGACGACGCGCCGTGCGGCCTGCTGCAGGGTGTCCCAGGGGTGCACCGCGGACACGGCGTCCGCCAGCCTGCCGATACCCTCGTCGATCGACTCGGCCGGATCCTCCACCAGGCCGTCGGTGTAGAGGGCGAGCAGGGAGCCCGGGGGTGCGTCGAACCTGTGCACGTCGAACGGCTCCCGCAGCGCGAACTCGGCGCCCAGGCCGGGATGCGGGCGGACCGCGAGCGGGCCCGCGTGCCCGTCAGGGGACACCAGGACCGGGGGGAGGTGGCCGGCGCTGGACAGCGCCACGTGGTGGCTGACCGGGTCGTACAGGACGATGCAGCAGGTCGACCCGAGGGCGCTGTAGCCGGCCGCCAGCCCGGACTCCGCGTCGTCCAGCAGCGTCACGGTCTCGTCCAGGTGCTGCAGCACCTCGTCGGGCGCCAGCCCCGCGGACAGCAGCGCGCGGGCCTCCATGCTCAGCTGGCCCATGGTCGCCGAGGCTCCCAGGCCGTGCCCGACGACGTCACCGACCACCAGCGCGGTACGGCCGTCCGGCAGCGGAAAGCTGTTCACCCAGTCGCCGCCGACGCCCGCGCTGTCGGGGGTGGCGGGCTGGTAGACGCTGGCGATCTCGATGGTGTCGCCGCCGGTCCGGGGCAGCAGCCGGCGCTGCAGGGCCAGCACCTGCGTGTGCTCGCGCTGGTGCTGACGGGCCAGGTCGACGTGATGAACGGTCCTGGCCACCAATTCCTGCAGGTCGTACAGCTCGCTGTCGCGGAAGGGGTGGTCCGCCCGCCGCCAGACCTCCGCCACGCCCAGCACGACGGGCGGCGGGCCGTCCAGGACCAGCGGTATGCACGCCACACCCGCCGACCGGTCGCCGGGCACCAGGGCACGCACCACCCGCGGACTGCCGAGTACCCGCTCGACCGCCTCCCGGTCGGGCATCACGATGGCCTGCGGGGCATCGTCCCGCCGTACCGCCTGCGACAGCAGACGACTCGCGTCGCTGGGAAGATCGTCGCCCGGAGTCACGTAGCCCTCGGGCCACGCCCGGTCCGGCACCAGGGCCGCTCGCCGTAGCCGGATGCGCCCCAGCGTCTGCTCGGTGACTCCCTCGCCCGTCCACACGGCGAAGTCGAGGTCGACGGCGGCCACGTCTCCCCAGGCCAGCAGGGACTCCGCCAGCGACTGCGCGGTCTCGCCGATGTCCAGCGAGGTGCCGATCGCGGTCTCGGCGGCGTACAGGTGCAGCCTCTTGGCCATGGCGATCACGGAGACGGTCAGGCCTTCCTGAGGCACCGCGGCGGGCAGGATGCTCAGCGAGACCACCAGCTCCGACCCGTCGCTGCGCCGCAGGCGCTGGATCCGGGCGACGTGCGCCTCACCGGTCTCCAGCACCTGCCGCAACCGCCGGGTGATCGTCGGTACGTCCCCGGGAGGCAGGAGATCGACGAAAGGGCTCCCGATCTTGGCGTCCAGACCCGCGAACACGGGCGCGTCCAGGTTGCAACGGGTGATTCTCAGATCCCTGTCCAGGTTGACCGCGCCGAGAATCTGCTCCTGACGGCCCGCTGCCGCCGTGTCGGGTACGCGCGGACCGGTGGTGCGGTCGCCCTCCGCGTCGGCGGGGCCGGCGGCCGCTGCCGCTTTGCCGCTCGGGATGTAGCGCCCCAGAGCGCCGCTCACCAGCTCGAACGGCGAAGAAGACGAAGGGGAGGGTGTGGAGTCCATGCGGCTCTCTCAGCAATCCCCGGCGCAGCGCCGGGGCCGTACCCGGATCCGTCCGACGGGCCCGAGATCCCTGACGACACACCTCATTGAATAACACCGGGAGTCGCTTCGCCCACATCAGCGGATCACGCGGCGAACGCGGACAGTGAGGGACACCGGGACCGTCGGGGGCGCCTTCGGCTCCGGTGAGGTCCCGGTACGTCCCCGTACCCGGTGTCCTGGCCTTCGCTCTCTGCGCATGAGTGCCGGCGGTGATGTCTGGACGGCCCGGCTCACGCCGCTGGATAGGGTCGGGACGTGGACCGCAGCAGCAGAGAGTCGGACGACGCGCTCGCCGGGGAAGCGCGGGGCGAGCTGTCGCCCCGGGTGGCCCGGGCGCTGTGGTGGGGGTCGGCCGGTCTGGTGCTCGCCGTCCTGGGCGCCTCGGTGCTCGTCGCCGGCACGGACCACGGCCGGCGCCTGCCCGTGGCCCTGGCCCTGGTCCTCGCGCAGGTCTGCGCCCTCAGGTGGCAGGCGCGCGCCCCGGTCGCCGTACTCGCCGCGAACGTGGCGACGGGCCTCGCGGTGTGGGCGCTGCTGCCCGTGGTGACCTTGACGGGGGCGCTGCTCGCCGCGCAGGTCACGTTGTGCGTGCTGTCGGCCACCAGGCCGCGGCGGGTGTCGGCGTGGGCGCTCGCGGCGATGTGCCTACCGGCGCCGCTCGCGTTCGTGGCAGGTGGCCCCGCGGGCCTCGCGGTCTACCTGCTGACGGTGGTCCTGGCGTGGACCGCGGGGCAGTGGCGCAGGGCGCAGCAAGCACGTACCAGGGCGGAGACGCGCCGGGCCGTGGTGGAGGAGCGCGCGCGGATCGCGCGCGAGGTCCACGACGTCGTCGCGCACACCCTCTCGGTGATGGTCATCCAGGCGGGCGCCGCCGACGACGTGTTCACCGAACGGCCCGAACAGGCACGTCAGGCGCTCCGGGCCATCGAGACGGGCGCCCGCTCCGCGCTAGGTGAACTGCGCCTGCTGCTGCGTGCGTTCCGGCCCGACGAGGGGGAGGACGGGGCAGGGGAGCAGCGCGCGCCAGGGCCTTCCCTCGCGCGTCTGGACGAGCTGGCCGACACCGTGCGCGCGACCGGGATGACCGTGCACGTGCACCGCGAGGGCGCCACCGAGGGGCTGTCGGCCGCGGTGGATCTGGCGGCTTACCGGATCGTCCAGGAGGCCCTCACCAACACACTGCGCCATGCGCCGGGCGCCGACGAGGTGAGCGTGCGCGTGACGACGGAGCAGGAGTGCGTGCAGGTCACGGTGATCGACAACGGGCTTACGTCACAGGGTCGTTCGGTCGCTGCGGGAGCGGGACGCGGACTGGTGGGGATGAAGGAGCGCGCACGGCTCGTGGGCGGCAGCCTGCGCGCCGGTCCGCTGCCCGGAGGCGGGTTCGAGGTGGCGGCACGGCTGCCGGTGGAGCGCGCGTCATGACGCTGCGCGTGGTGGTGGCCGACGACCAGGCCCTCGTCCGTACCGGATTCCGCATGATCATCGACGCCCGGGACGATCTAGAAGTGGTCGGTGAGGCGTCCGACGGCCAGGAGGCGGTGCGGCTGACGCGTGAACTGGTTCCCGACGTGGTGCTGATGGACGTACGCATGCCCGTCCTGGACGGCATCGAGGCGACGCGGCAGATCGCGGAGTGCGGTAGTCGGGCCCGGGTGCTCGTGCTGACCACGTGGGACGTGGACGTGCACGTCGTCGCCGCACTGAGGGCCGGGGCGAGCGGCTTCCTGCTGAAGGACATGCGCCCCGCCGAACTCGTCGACGCGATCCGTCTCACCGCGCGCGGCGACGCGCTGCTGGCGCCGACCGTGCTGAGCCGCGTCCTCGACCGGTTCCTGCGCACCACACCCGACCCGGCACCACCGCCCTCCCTGCGGGACCTCTCCGGCCGCGAGCGGGAGGTGCTCACCCTCATCGGGCAGGCGCTGTCGAACGCGGAGATCGCCGAGCGGCTGCGCCTGTCGGAGGCCACCGTCAAGAACCACGTCACCGCCGTGCTGCGCAAACTGGGCCTGCGTGACCGCGTCCAGGCGGTCGTCGCCGCCTACGACCACGGCCTCGTACAACCACGCCGCCCCTGACGTCCACCGCCTCCTCCTCAAGGAGGAGGCCGGGCCGCGATCCTCCTGCGCTCCCAGTGCCGGACCGCTCCCGCGGCCGATCCGTGGCCGGGATGGCCGGCCATAGCGTCGAGGTGTGAACGACGACCTCGCCTGCCTGATGTATCTGCTCGCCCACGACGACGCGGCAGAAGGCCCGTACGACCGTTCCCGCGCGGAGCTGCTGATCCGCGCTGCCGCCCTGGTCGACCTCGCGTTGCGCGGCCGGCTGGGGGAGGACGACGGCACGGTCACCGTGTCCGGCACCCGGCCGACCGGCGACCCCGTCCTGGACGGCGTGCTGCGCGACGCCGCCGCCGGGCACGGCTGGAAGCACCTCATGCGCAGCCACCGCAAGCGGACCCTGACGGAGGTGGAGGACCGGCTCGCCGCGGCGGGCCTCCTCACCGTGAAGGCCCCCCGCACCCGCTTCGGCAAACGGCGGCTGACCGTGACGGACCGCGCCGTTCCCGCGGCCCTGCACGCGCGCGTGTCCGCGGCGCTGCAGGGGGACGGCCCCGTTCGTGAGATTCCCGTCGCCAACGCAGCACTGCTCGCGCTGGCCGCCGCGGGCGGCGTTCACCCGGTCGTCTCCCGGCAGGACCACAAGACCTTCCGGGCCCGCATCGACGCCTGCACGGGGACTCTCGCCGCCCTCGGGCCCGGCCTGGAGAAAGCTGTACGCGCGCTGCCGACCACCATGATCGCCGCGCAGGGCGGCATGGGCGGCAGCTGACCGAACGGGGAGACGATGACCACGCACCGCGTCCTGACCACCCTGGGCTGCGCCCTGACCGCCGTACTCGCCACGGCCTGGTCCACAGCCCCACCGGCACAGCCCGCCCGGCAGACCGCTGCCACGACCGTCCTCACGCACGACGGCCTGGTGCGGGGCGCCGCCCACGACGGCTACCGCACCTTCGAGGGCATCCCCTACGCGGCACCCCCGGTCGGCAGGCTGCGCTGGGCACCGCCCCACCGCGCCACCCCCTGGTCGGGGGTACGCGACGCGACCCGGCCCGCGAGCGCCTGTCCGCAGCCGTTCGGCGAGGTGCCCGGCGGCAGCATCGACGAGGACTGCCTCCACCTGAACGTCACGACGCCCGCCGGCGCGGCACCGGCACACCCCCGGCCGGTGATCGTGTGGCTGCACGGCGGCGGCTTCACCACCGGGGCGGGGAGCTCGTACGACGGCCACCGCATGGCCACCCGCGGCGACGTCGTGGTCGTCACCGTCAACTACCGCCTCGGGGCGCTGGGCTTCCTCGCACACAGCGGGCTGCCCGGCTCCGGCACCTTCGGCCTGGCCGATCAGCAGGCGGCGCTGCGCTGGGTCCGCGCCGAGATCGGCGCCTTCGGCGGCAACGCGCACCATGTGACGCTGGCCGGCGAGTCGGCGGGCGGTTACAGCGTCTGCGCCCAGCTCGCCTCACCCGCCGCCGCGGGCCTCTTCGACCGGGCGATCATCGAGAGCGGCCCGTGCACCGGCCGCCCCGATCATCCGTTCGCCCCGTCCTCCGTCCCGCTCTCCACGGCGCGGGCCGCGGGCGTGGACCTTGCGACAAAGGTCGGCTGCGGCTCCGCCCATGACGTGATGGCCTGCCTGCGCCGCGTGCACGTCTCCCGTCTGCTGGCCGCCCAGGGCACCGACCAACAGCCCGCATATGCAACCCCGTTGCTGCCCAACGACCCAGCAGCGGCGATCATGGCCGGCCGCTTCCACCGCGTCCCGGTCCTCATCGGCAACAACCACGACGAGGGCAACGGCTGGGCCGCCGGAATCATCCAGGCCGGCTACCCCGTCACCCCCGACTCCTGGCCCGACGTCGCGGCCACCTTCTTCCCCTCCCCAGGGCAGGCCAAGGCGATCGTCCGCGAGTACCCGGTGCACCGCACCGACGGCGGCCCGGTGTTCGGCGCGGTCATCGGCGACGCGAACTTCGCCTGCCCGACGGCGCGTACCGAAAGCCTGCTCGCCGCTCAAGTACCGGTCTGGCGCTACGAGTTCGCCGACGAGCACGCCCCGCCGCTCACCCCGGGCACGCCGCCGTTCCCGCTCGGCGCACCGCACGCGAGTGAACTGCCCTACCTGTTCGACCTGGGCGGCCGCCCCCGCGACCTGACCGCGGCACAACACCGGCTGGCCGACACCATGGTCGACTACTGGACCGGTTTCGCCCGCACCGCCGACCCGAACGGCCCGACTCTGCCGCACTGGACCCGGCAATCGGTACTGTCCCTGGCGCCGGACCACATCGTCCCCACGCGCACGGCGCAGTCCCGCCACCACTGCGCGTTCTGGGATGCCATCGGGTGACGGCGGGCGCTGGTCGTTGCCCAAACCCGAGCACTTGACCGCCAGTCCCGGTGGCCCGTCCGGGTGGCAGACTGCCCCGGACGGCAGAGTCACCAATGCCGCACAATTGTGATCATGAAGTCACCATGAACGACTTACTGCATGATCAGACACACGATGCGTACACTCTGCGCCGCCGCCCTCGTGGCCGCACCCCTCGCCCTGACCGCGACGCCTGCGCAAGCCCTGACCTCATGTACGGTCAACGGCAGTCCCGTGTCCGGTACGACCGTCAGTGGTACTGCCGGTGCCGACTACATCAGCTGCGGCGCCCTCGCCGTGGGCGACAGCGTCAACGGCTTGGGCGGCACCGACTACATCGTCATCAACGGCACGGTTGCCGGCACCGTCGACGGCGGCGCCGGCAGCGACTCCATCACGGCCCACGCCGGTACCACGGCGAACGGCAGCATCCTCGGCGGCGCCGACGGGGACTTCATCTCCGTCGGCCCGAACGCCGGCACCGTCGACGGCGGCCTCGGGTCGGACTTCTGCCGAGTCGCTTCCGGGAACCCGCCCATCAACTGCTAACCGTCAGCGGCGCGTTGGTTCGGCCCCTGCCGCTACGAGGAATTCGGCGGTATCGGGGTGGGGCCCGTTGTTCGCCCAGTCCAGTGGGGACCAACCTGTGCCGTGTTCTTCGCGCAGGTTGGGGTCGGCGCCGTGCGCCAACAGTTCCCGGACAGTGTCGGTGTGTCCCCAGCAAGCGGCTGCGCACAACGGTGTGCCCTCCGAGCCGGGGCCGCTGCTTTCTGTGTCGGGGGAGGCACCGGCCGCCATGAGCAAGCGGGCTACTTCGGCTGCTCCCTGTACCGATGCCAGGTATAGAGGCGTGGTGCCTTCGTTGTTCCTTCCTTCCGGGCTCGCTCCACTGTGCAACAG
Source organism: Streptomyces olivochromogenes (assembly GCF_021538895.1). GTDB lineage: Bacteria > Actinomycetota > Actinomycetes > Streptomycetales > Streptomycetaceae > Streptomyces > Streptomyces olivochromogenes_A. The sequence goes on from NZ_JADDRL010000057.1 coordinate 27,936, forward strand.
GGCCTTCACGCCAGTGGCGTTACCCGACAGGGTCGCCTCGAAGACACGACGGGAGAGCTTCTTCTGCTGCCGTTGCTTCATAGTCGGCGAGGCTAGTTGCGTGCGGCCGCTCGTGGTTGGAGTAGTTCACGAACTCCGCGAGTGCGACGCGGCGTTCATGCGCGCTTGTGTAGTCGTGGACGTACGCCCACTCGCGGGTGAGCGTCCCGTAATACGTCCTTCGGGCAGCGGTGCGTTCCGATGCCCCCTGCTGGTGGCGCTCCGGGGCTCGGCCGCCGCGTTCAACGGGAGCCTTGGGATCTCAGGGCTCCCGCGTGAGCGGCTGTGCGTGGTGTCAGCGTGCGAACTTTTCGATGGCCGCCGGGGTGACGGGGGTGAAGAAGTTGACCAGGTTGCCGTCGGGGTCGCGGAACAGGAGCGACCGGTTGCCCCAGGGCATCGTGGTGGGCCCGGTGACGAAGTCGGTGACGAAGCCGGTCAGGTTCTGGTGAACGCGGTCCACGTCGTCGACGAGGAATTCGGTGATCACGCTGTGGTTGTCCGCAGGGCGGGCGGAGCCCGGGGCGAACAGCGGCACCGTGCGGGTGCCAGCGATGGCGAGGGTGGCGCCCGCGGTCCTGAGTTCGGCGAAGTCCTCGGTGGCCCACGTCGCCCGCGCCCCTGTGGCTCGCTCGTAGAAGTCGACGAGGCGCGCTACGTCGCCGGTGATGATGCGGATCGAGACGAAGTCCATGGGAATCTCCTTGGCTGTGCTGGAGGCGTGCACGTCGCAGGCTAGGAGAAATAGTGGACAGAATCAGTCCTCTATTCGCGTTAGGCTGCGGACATGCCTCGACCCACCGGCCGCGTGCTGACACTCCTGGAGCTGCTGCAGTCGGGCGGCACCCGGACGATGGCCGAACTCGCCGACCGGCTCGGCGTCGAAGGGCGCACCGTGCGCCGGTATGTGGACCAGCTGATCGACCTCGACGTGCCCGTGGAATCGGTGCGCGGCCGCTACGGCGGGTACCGCCTCGCCCCCGGGTACCGCTTGCCCCCGCTCATGCTCAGCGACGACGAGGCGCTGGCCGTGCTGCTCGGCCTGGTCGCCGGCCGCCGAGCAGGGTTGACGACGACGGAGCACACGGCAAGCGAGACGGCATCGGCGAAGATCCGGCGGGTGCTGCCCAAGCACATCGCCCGTCGGCTCGACACCCTCCTGGAAGCTCTCGCCTTCACGGATCAGCCCGGCGAGTTCGTCACCCCGGACGCCGGGCTCCTGCTCACCATCGCCGATGCGGTGCGCCACCACCGACCGGTCTCGATCCGCTACACCGACCGTGACGGACGGCGTAGCGAGCGCACGCTGCACGCGTACGGGATCGTCGCCCATGCGGGCCGGTGGTACGTCACGGGCAAGGACGCCCAGATTGGCGAGGACCGAACCTTCCGGCTCGATCGCATCGCGGACGCGCGGACCCTGCCCGGATCATTCGAAGCGCCAGTGGGTCCCGCTCCGGCACAGCGCGTGTTGTCAGGGTTCGCCACGGCCGAGTACCGGCATGAGGTGACCTTGCGGATCCACGGGACGGTCGGGCAGATCCGCGCCCACCTTCCCGCCGGCGTCGCGAGCCTGGAAGAGCACGAGCCCGCGGCCGGCCAGGACCCGGCGGCCGAGCGCTGGCTTCGCGTCGAGCTGCGGGCGGAGAGGCTCGACTGGTTGCCTCCGGTACTCGCCGCACTCGACCGGCCGTTCGTCATCGAGCGCCCCGATGAACTGCGCGACCTCGTCATCGCGTTCGCCGATCGCCTCACGTCCTATGCCCGCCGAGCCTGACAGCGAGGAACCGCTGTCATGAGATGGCACAGCTGGTGCTCTGACCGCGAGGGTTCGCCGGGTTTAGGCAAGCGGACGCGGGCCCGCGCTGGTGACCGTGCCGGTCCACCAGTCCGGTTGATCGGATTCGCGCCACAGGACCCCGAGTTGTCTGTGGGTGAGTTCCTCTGCCGTCCGGAGCAGGGCTGCCTGCGCCGTGCCCGGCTCGGACGAGGAGGCGGGATCGGTGAGTGCGCCGTCGGCGACGCCGGCCGGTTCGGTGAAGTAGACGGCGTACCGCCATCTGTCGGCGGTCCGGTACAGGACGAGGGTCGTCGGTGTCCCGAGGGTGCGCCAGTACGGCCGTCGCTTCCTTGCCATGTCGGCACGGTACTTGAACGCGATCGTGAGCAGTGGCGTGATCACCGGCAGGTGTTGGACTTACGGGCCGCGGGGGCGCCGTACGGCACAGCGTCGACAGCACAAGACCGCTGCGGTCAGCGGACCAGGGGGAGGAACACCGTGTCGACGATCTCTACGAGGACGTGGTCGGGCACGGGGGCGAAGGTCGTGAGGAATTCGTGGCGCAGCAGGTCGAAGGGGAGGGACTTGATGCGTTCGGTGAGGAGCTCCGGTTTGATCTCGCCGCGGTCGACGGCGCGGTCGAAGAGCGTGTCGAGGGCCTCCTTGCGCCCCGTCGCGAGGGGGTCGCGCAGGTCACCGGGGCTGGCGCCCGTTTCCTGGTGGTAGCCGGCCAGCTGCACGCTCATGACGGTGACGAGCTGGACACGGGTGGCGTTGATCTCCCGCATGAGGGTGAGGACGTCCTCCCGCAGGCTTCCCGTGTCGGGAACGTCGAGGCGGTGCTCCTTCAGGGTGTGCACGATGGCTGCCCGGACGAGTGCGTCGCGGTCTGACCAACGGCGGTAGAGAACGGGCGGGCTGGTGCTCGCGCGCTGAACGACGGCGTCCATGGTGAACCTGGCGTAGCCGGTCTCCGTGAGTTCTTCCCAGGCCGCGTCGAGGAGAGCCTTCTCCAGTGCCGCTCCGCGGCGTCGCTCGGGCATCCACCCCTCCTTAGAAAGACTTGCCTTTCTTATTCTAGCGCCCTAGTCTGCCACCCGTAAGATAGACCGCTATATCTTAAGGTGGCTGTTCGTGAGCACTCCCAAAGGGACCGGATCCGCGCCCGCGGCGGCGGACTCCGATCGTGTGGACCCCGCCGTATGGCGTTTGGCGATCACCGTCATCGTGGGCGCCCTTGCCGTCGTCTTCGACACCACCATCGTCAGCGTCGCCCTCAACGACCTGGCGAAGGAACTCGACGCCCCGCTGTCCACCATCCAGTGGGTGAGCACCGGCTACCTGCTGGCGGTGTTCGTCACCATCCCGCTCGCCGGATGGGCCCAGTCACGGTTGGGCGGCAAACGTCTGTGGATCGCGGCCCTGGGCGTATTCCTGCTCGGCTCGGTCCTGAGCGCGCTGGCGTGGGACGCGGCCGGCCTCATCGCCTTCCGCGTCATCCAGGGCATCGGAGGCGGCATCATGATGCCGCTCACAGCCACGTTGATCATGCAGGCCGCCAAAGGCCGCAACATCGGCAGGGTCATGGCCATCATCACCGTGCCCACCGCGCTCGGCCCGATCCTCGGCCCGGTCCTCGGCGGCCTCATCCTGCATCTGGCCGACTGGCGCTGGCTGTTCTTCGTCAACATCCCCTTCTGCGTCGTCGGCGGCCGGCTCGCCTGGCGCAACCTGCCCGACGACCGACCCGCACCCGACGGCCCCCGCGCCCGCCTGGACGTCATCGGCGTGCTCCTGCTCTCGCCGGGCGTCGCCGCTCTCATCTACGCACTCTCCCGGGTCGAGGAAAGCGCGGGGTTCGCCAGCGCCACGGTCCTCGTCCCGCTGATCGGCGGCCTCGCCCTGGTCGGCGGCTTCACCGCCCGGGCACTGACGCGCACCACCGGCGCCCTGGTCAACCTGCGGCTCTTCCGCCACCGCGCGGTGGCCTCGTCCTCCACCTTGCTCTTCCTGGGCGGCATCTCCCTGTACGGGGCGATGATGCTGCTGCCCCTGTACTTTCAGCAGGTCCGCGGCGAGGACGCCCTCGGCGCCGGACTGCTGCTCATACCGCAGGGCGTCGGCGCGCTCCTCGCACGCGGCCTGGCAGGGAAGTACACCGACCGCGTCGGCCCCCGCTGGGTGGCTCTCGCCGCCTTCGCCGTCGTCGCCGCGGCCAGCGTGCCGTTCGCTTTCGTCACCGCCGAGACCAGCGAGGTGCTGCTCATGGCCGCGCTGCTCGTCCGTGGTATCGGCTTGGGCGCCGCCATGATCGCGCTCAGCGGCGCCGCCTATGTCGGCCTGGATTACGAGGAGATCCCCGACGCCAGCATCATCACCCGCGTCGCCCAGCAGCTCGGCGGCTCGGTGGGCATCGCCGTCCTCGCCGTCGCCCTCCAGCAGAGCACCGGCGACGCCCGTACCCCGGGCGCCCTGGCCGCCGGCTTCGACGACGCCTTCTGGTGGGCGGTGGCCTTCACCGCCGTCGCCGTCCCGCTCTGCCTGCTCCTGCCCGGCCGCCCCGAGCCAGTGGCTCCAGCCGACAAGGCCGAAGCCGAGGCCGCCGTTGAGGTCTAGTTCCTCGCCTGTCTGCCGCGCCAGGGGCACACAGGCAGGCCGAGAAGGACGAGCCACCAAGCTGACCCATTCCTTGGGCGGCTCCTGATAGCCAGTCGTGGCCATCCGCCGTCGTCCTTGTCAGGTGGGGATCACCGCCCACCAGAGGGAGCGGACGTGCCGCACGGAGACGTGACTGCCAGCCGCAGCGACCGGCGCGTGCGCGGTTCCGGCAGCGACAACCCCCATACCACCACCGCGACCGCCAGCACCCACCCCCACCGCTCGTGGGCCGCGGCCCACCGCGGGTCGGCCGGCCAGACGAACAGCGCCCAGCGGCTGGGCTGCATCACGGGCACGAGGATGGCGGCGCTGACGAGGCCGACGGCCACGGTGCGTCCGGGGTCCGTCCTGTCCGTGTGGCGTACGGCGAGCGTCGCCGCGGCCACGGCGACCGCGGAGGCCGCCGCGGCCTCCAGGGTGACGTCCCCGGCCGAAGGCCCGGCCGGGCCGGTGACCAAGAGGAGTACGGCCGTCCACCACAGGGCGGCGACGGGCGTCACCAGCACCACCCGCAGCACGGTGCGGACAGCCCGCCCCGTCGGGACCGGGGCCGTCGTGTGCCGGGCCGTGTCGTCCAGGAGGAAGGCGGCGCCCAGGGTGAGGGCGAGCGAGGCGAACCTCAGCAGGCCCATAGCGGACGAGCCGCCGGGTTCGGCGCCGAGCAGGCGGCAGAGCGCGGCCGGCAGCAGACCCACCGTCCCTGTCGCGCCCAGCGTCCGCCACGGCAGGGTGCGCCAGACCGCGGGCGCCAGCACCAGGGCCACCCGGCGCGTCATCACCCGCCTCATGCGTCGCACCTGTCCGGCCCGATGCGGGCGGGCACGTCCAGCAGTTCGGCCGCACGGGCCGTCGTGACGCCCCGCGATGTCAGCTCGGTCCAGTGCGCCTTCACCTTCGCGGCGACGCTGAAGAAGGGCTGGTGGAGCAGCGCGCGCACGACCTTGGTCTGGCCCGCCGTCATGGTCAGGGGCTCGGTCCGGGAGATGACGACCGCGGAGCCGGACAGGCTGTCGTCGAGGCGGACGTGGCGGAGGACGGACTCCGGGCTGGGCTGCCAGGCGAGGGACAGCCACATGATGGTGACCATCCGGCCGTCGCAAAGGCCACTCCCCGCCTTCTCGTTGCCCGCGACCAGCACCGAGGCCACGGCCGTGGAGAACTCGGGGACGCGGTTGCCGCCCCAGGAGGTGCCCACGGTCACCTGGTACGGGTTGGTGGACGGGGCGAGCGCGGCGTCGTCGAAGAGGCCGTACCGTGCCTCCACCCGCTGCCTTACGAGGAGGTGCTGCCCACGCGCGCTGCCTCCTGTGAGGGACTGGACCCGTTCGGCGACCCGCGCCCAGTCACCGATGCGCGGTGTCCACTCGGGGAAGGCGCAGTAGTCCGAGCGGCCGCGCAGCACACACGTCTGGTCCCGCTCCGGGGTGAGCGAGGCGCGTATCCGGGCCGCGGTCGTCACCGCGGGGATGCCGCCGGTCTGGGCGACCCCGCCCAGCACGGCCAGGGCCAGCGCGCCGGCGAGGGCGGCCTGGAGGGTCCGGGCACGGCCGCCCCCGGCGACCAGGACGGCGAGCAGGGCCGCGGTCAGGGCGAGGCCGGCGAGGTAGAGGGCATGCCAACCGGCCGGGCGGCCCAGCAGGGCGGAGGGGAGGGATTGGGCGCCGGTCCCGCTGACCACCGGTGCCAGCCAGGCGGTTCCGGTCTCCCGCCCGGCGGAGGGGTACATGCCGCCCACGAACAGCAGGAAGAACACCCCGACGAGCAGCGGCGCCGCCACGGCCGAGGACACCAGCCGCGCGAGCAGCACCCCGATCGCCCCGAACACCAGCACCGTCAGTGGCCCGGCCAGCAACTCGGCCACCGAACCCCGCCCGACCACACCGGGCTTGAGGGCCTCCCAGCCGAACTGGGCGGCCACAGCGACCGCGGTGAGCAGCGCGAGCGGTACGACAGCCAGCGCATGCGCCGCCGTACGGTGTGCGGGGGAGAGCACCAGCACTCCGAAGTGGCGTTCGGTGTCCCGGCGCAGGGAGCGCAGCGCAGCCTGGTTCGCGCACAGCAGCGCGACGAGGCCGACGAACAGCGGACCGCTCTGGGTGGCGCGGTCGACGTCCTGCAGGGCGGGGTAGTCGTCCTGGGGCCGCAGGGTGCGCCACCCGATCCAGGCGCCGTATCCGACGAGGGCGACGACGACCGGGACACGCAGCAGCAGCCTGCGGGTCTCGAAGCGGGCCAGGGCGAACACGGCCGCCCGGGAGCCCCGGGACGCGGAGCGCGTGGCGGCTGCCGGGGTGGCCTTCGTTGCGACCAGCGCTGTCATGCCGTCACCTCCGCGCGGTCGCCGTCGAGGGTGAGTACATAGCCGTCCTCCAGAGTCGGTTCGAGGAGGTCGGCGCCCTCGGGTGGGTCGCCGACGTTGCGGAACGTGCCCGTCCCGGTGCGCCAGCCCGCCTTCGCGCCGGGATCGCGTTCGCTACTGCTCCACACCCGTCCGGCGGCCCGTGCGCTGAGCTCGGCGGGGGTGCCGTCGAAGCGGATGCGGCCGCCGGCCATGACCAGTACGCGGTGGCAGAGCATGGCCACGTCCTCGGTCTGGTGGGTGGACAGCAGCACCGTGCGGCTCTCGCCGGCGGCGGCGATCAACTCCCGGAAACGCATGCGCTGTTCGGGGTCCAGCCCGACGGTCGGCTCGTCCAGCACCAGGAATCCCGGGTCGCCGACCAGGGCCGCGGCGAGCGCCACCCGCTGCCGCATACCACCGGACAACTTCTTGATGCGCTTGCCGCGCACGTCGGCGAGGTCGACCTCGCCGAGCACCCGCCGTACCTCCTGGTGCCGTGCGGCCCGGTCGGTCAGCTCCTTCAGGATCGCCACGTAGTCGACGAACTCGAAGGGCGTGAAGTCGAGGTGGAGGCCCGGGGTTTGCGGCAGGTAGCCCAGTTGACGCCGTACCTCCTGTCGGCCCCGCGCGGTGGCCGGGTCGTGCCCGAGCACGGTGAAGGCGCCCCGGTCGGCCGGCACGGCGGTGGCGAGGACCCGCAGCAGGGTCGTCTTGCCCGCGCCATTGGGCCCGAGGAGCCCGGTGACCCCTCGGGTCAGCCGGAGTGACACGTTGTCGAGGGCACGGGTGCCGCCGTAGCACAGACTGAGTCCGGAGGCGGAGACGGAGACAGGGGCCGAGGCGGTCACAGAGTACTCCCGGGGAACGGACGGAACAGAGGCAGAAGAAGCCGGACACGGGGAACGGGCGCGGTCATCGGGCACCGCTCGGGGACAGGTCGAATCGGTCACGGACCAGGAGGAGCAGCCCGGCGGCGAGCACGGCGACTGCCGCCGCCGCGCCCTGTCCGGCCGCGGTGAACGGCACGAGCACCTGGTCGGCGCCGGTTCGGTACGCGTGGGCCGCCAGCAACAGCGCGACCCACGCGCCACCGGTCACGGACGGCGCGAGGACTGGTCCGAGCCTGGGGGTCAGCGCGAGCCCGGTCGCGGTGAGCGCGAGGGCCGGCAGCAGCCATCCGAGGGCATCCAGCCCGTACGCGGGCAGGGCGAGGGCCGCCGCACCGCTCAGGCCCAGCACGGCGACGAGCACGGCGACCGTCCGGATCATCAGCAGGCGAAAACCGTGCATGGGCGAAACGACCGCCATCTCGTGGGTGGGATCGAGCACGGGCCCGTACGACAGGGCGACCCCGGCGAGCGGCAGCAGCGGGGCGACAGCAAGGAAGGTCGTGGTCGAATGACCGGAACGGGCGGTCAGTACCGACACGGCCAGCAACGAGACCACCGCCGTCAGCCACGAGCGGCGCAGCACCGGCGTCGCGGCCAGCAGCCGCGCCGTGTGGTCCGCCATCCCGAGCCGTACCAGGAGCCGTTCGAACAGGCTCGGCCGTGGCGCGTCCAGTTCGGCGTCCAGCCGCTCCCAGGCCGCGTCCAGCGCAACGGGGTCCCAGGCCTCGGCCAGCAGCGCCCGGCAGTCCGCGCAGGCGGCCAGGTGGGTGTCGGCGGACCACAGCAGCGGCGGCGCCAACTCCCCGCGCGCATACGCACGCAGATCGTCCTCGGCGACATGCCATGTCATGCCGACACCCCCCGCTTCTCCTCGGCGGCCCGCACCGGCCGCACACCCGACATCGGCCGCACGCCCTCGGCGCGCACGAACCCCGTCATGCCAGTGCCTCCCGCAGTTGCTTTCGGGCGCGCATCGCCCGCGTCTTGACCGTGCCCGGCGGAATACCGAGCAGGACGCCCGCCTCCCGGGTCGTCAGCCCGTCGATGACCGTCGCCTGGAGCACCGCCCGCAGTTCCGGAGAGAGCCGGACGAGCGCGCCCGCCAGGTCCCCGTGCTCCACCCCCGCGAGCACGCGATCCTCGGCGGACGCCTCGTCGCGATGCCGCAGCCGGGCCAGCGCGTGCCGCAGCCGTCCCCGCGCTCCGTCGCCGCGCAGCGCGTCGACCAGCCGACGCGAGGCGATGCGCCACAGCCACCCGGCCACGTCGCCGTCCTCGCGGTAGCGCGCTCCGCCCCGCCAGATCGCGAGGAACGTCTCCTGGACGACGTCGTCGACGACCCCGGCGTCGGCGCAGCGGCCGCGCAGGCGTGTGGTCAGCCAGGGGGCGTAACGCCGGTACAGCTCCTCGAAGGCGCGCCGGTCCCGATCCGCCGCGATGGCCCGCAGCAGGTCCCCGTCGATTCTCGTCTCGCTCACATCTCCTCATCGGACCGGCGCCGCCGATCGGTTCACGAAATCGCGTCCAATTTTCCGGCCGCTTTCCACCCGGCCCTCGATCATGCCGCTGACCTGGGGCTCTGTGGTGTCCTGTGTGGATCCGCCTTGGTGATCCGAGGCCGTAAGGGGTGGTGCGCGGGGGTGGTGCGCTGATCGGACGAGAGGCTTGTGGACGTTGAGAGGGTGGGTTCCTGCAAGGAAGAAGTCTTGCCCTCAATGCGGTAGATGTGTCGTGGGGTTTCACACGTTGAGGGGGCTTCGTGGTCTTCAATCTGGTGTCGCTGGTCCTGTCCATCGTCGCCGTGGTGGCGTCCACGTGGGGAATCTCCCGCCAAGTGGCGCGTGCCAGAGCGGACAGCGATTTGTCCATGACCACCGAACTGCTGCTCACCCATGTCAGGGACGCTGCTTTCCAGCAGGACCAGTTGTGGGTGCTGAGCGACCTTCCGCACGAGTACGGCCCTGAGAACGGAATCGAGGGGTTGCCCTATCCGGCCAACTACCGTCTGTGGAACGTTGGCATCGTCTATGAATCAGTGGCGATCATGCTGCGATTCGATCTCACCAATCCCGTCATCCTGCTCAGCCTCGCGCAACATCGTCTGATCAGGACCTGGGAGACGATGCAGCCCTACATCGAGGCCGAACGTGCCAAGCGCGGCCGTGTCGTCTTCCCCTTCTTCGAAGACGCCTACGTCTTCGCCAAAGAGGTCGACGCCAACGTCCTCTACCGGGAGATCGCGCTTCGGCATGCGGACGGATCCCTGCGTAGTGCGGTGCCCGGGGCAGCGGGACCAGGACGGCAATTCGCCCGGCAGTGGCGTCGTTGGGCAGGTCGACGTGAACCGCGCATGGCGCGCGCCGTCCGGCGTCTCCGGTCAATGGACCCTCGGTAATGATCGGAAGGATCTTCAGCGACCACGGTTCATCCTCCACGATCCACGGTGACGTTCAGCCGCGGAGGTTGCCACCGGGGCCATTTCGTCTCTGGCTCTCATTCCGGTGGCTGAAGCAGATCGCCGACATGATTCGGGCCCGCCTCTGATCGCCTCGTCAGCGGCTGACGGCCGCTCCGGAGCCGACGCACCGATGTGGCGTCCTGGTAGCCGACCCGCTGTGCGATGTCTGCCACCGGCAACGCGGTGGTGGCTCGGAGGTGTTCCGCCCGCTCCGCCCGCAGCGACCTGATGAATGCGTAGGGAGACGTACTCAGTCGGTCCCGGACATGACGTTCCAGAGTGCGCCGGGTGACCCCGAGCGCCAGTGCCGCGTCGGCCACTCCGACGGGGCTGTGCAGATGCGCACGTACCCATGCTTCGAAGTCGCTGACCAACTGATCGTGCCCCTTGAGATAGTCGGTCACCACCCCCGTGCTCGGTGTCGGCCTCTCGTCGATGAGCAGGGCACCCGCGGTCTCGGCGGCGAGCCGGGGGCTGACTTGCGCGACGATGCTGAGAGCCAGATCGATGTGCGCAAACGCCGCGCCCGCGGTGACGACGCCCCCGTCACGTACCACCATCCGCGACATGTCCAGGTGCACAGCGGGATAGCGACGCCGGAAGAAATCGCGCAGCCACCATGTGGTGGTGGCCCGCCGCTGATCCAGCAGCCCCGCCTCGGCGAGAACAAAAGTTCCCGTGCAGGCTGCCGCAAGAGCGCCTCCACCGTCCGCCCAACGCCGCAGTGCCGTGCGCACAGCTCGGATGTCCTGCCTCATCAGGGCATCGACCATGGTCGCCGGACTCTGGGCGGCCAGCGCGGGAACAAGGATCAGGTCCAGGTCCGTGGTGGCCACACAGTCGTCGATCAAACGGCCCGCGGGTATCAGCAGCCCGCCCGCCGTACGGACCGCCTCGTCCGTCGCAGTGACAACCACGCACTCCAACGCAGGGATGGTGGCATCGACGCGTGCCCGGGCAGCATCGGCCGTCCGCAGCACATCAAGCACAGCAGTCACTCCTGAGTCCCAGCATCCGCCGAGTGCCACCACACCGATCTTCATGTCGCAAACTCCCCTGCCTGCGTCGCATTCGGTACTACCGCCCTGCCTACGGTCAACCACATGGCACCCACACAGCAGGCAGCCGGCGGCCCGCACACCGACTCCGCCAAGGTACTGGTCGAGCGGGACGGCCACCTTCTGCGGACTCGATCCATGGAGCCTCTACTGGGAGCTCCACCAAGCCGGTCATCACGGCCGTCCACGGCCGCTGTTTCACCGCCGGCCTGGAACTCGCCCTCAACAGCGAAATATGCATCGCGGCAGGCGACACGGTCTTCGGTCAGCAGGAGGTCACACGCGGCATCGTCGCACTTGGCGGGGCAACGGTACGCCTGCCGCACCGCGCCGGCTGGGGCAACGCCATGCGCCACCTCCTCACCGGCGACCAGATCGACGCCCAGGAAGCCTGGCGCATGGGCATCGTGCAGGAAGTGGTACCGGCAGGCCACGAACTCGACCGCGCCCTGGAGTTGGCGCACCGTATCGCAGCCCAGGCCCGGCTTGCCGTGCAGGCCACCCCGGCCGACGCACGCAGTGCGTTGGCACCGCACATCGCGGCTTCTGCCGCCGGCCTGCGCAACGACGTCGGCCCACGACTGTTCGCGACGGCCGATGCCGCTGAAGGCATTGCCTCCTTGATCGAGCGGCGGGTTCCCACGTACGAGGGCATCTGACAGTGCCGCGACAGGCCCATCAACCGGACGCAGCGGGCCGCTGCGCCGACCACGCAGAAGCCGAGGATCTCATGCACGCACTCATAGGGGACCAGCCGCGACACTACGAGCGGTTGAGTCTCACTCCAGGTGTCATCCAGCCCTGGGAAGAGGGACTACGTACTGACCCCGCAGCCGGAACATTCGAATGGTGGTACTGCGACGCCCACCTGGAGGACGGCTCCACACTGACGGTGGAGTTCCACACCAAGCCTCCCTTCATCTCACCCAAGTCCCCCCTCACACCCTTCGTCCTGCTCACGCTCACCCGCCCCGACGGCATGAGGACGGACAAGACCTGCACCGCGGAGCCCAGTGCGTTCTCCGCCTCCTCCGAGCGCTGCGACGTCGTCATCGGTGGCAATACCTTCCGTGGAGAACAGGGCAAGTACCTCGTCCACGTCGAGATCGACGACGTCGTCCTCGACCTGGAACTGACCGCGCAGGTACCGCCATGGCGCCCAGCCACCGGCCACGCCTTCTTCGGCGCTCAGGAGGAGCACTACATCGCTTGGCTGCCTGTTGTGGCCCGGGGCTCCGTGCTCGCCACGCTGACCGCCGATGGCACCACCCGAACCCTCACCGGCAGTGGGTACCACGACCACAACTGGGGCAACATCGCCCCACGCAAAGTACTCGACCACTGGTACTGGGGACGTGCCAGGATCGGGGCCTACACCGTCGTCACTCTCATGTTCGTAAGCCACGAGCAGTACGACAAGGCGAAGCTGCCCGCTGTGCTGGTCGCTCACAACGACGAGTTCCTGGTCTCCGCGGTCGGTGACGCAGCGGTCACGTTCACCGAACGTGACGTCCGGGTCCATCCCAGCACCCACGTCCCCGTCGGCGCTCACCTCGAATACCAGGTGGCGGACGACGCCCACACCTACACCGTTTCCTTCCAGCACGAGCAGGACACCTTCCTGCTCGACTTCGGCACGGCCGGCGCTTACCACAGGTTCCTGGGGGCCGTGTCGTTGAGTCGCAGGGGAGCCGGCAGCACCGACACGGTCCAAGGCCGGGCCCTTTGGGAGCTGTTGCACTTCGCACCCAAGAAGCCAGCCGACGAGGCCGATCCACTGAGCGGATCAGGGCACATCCCGCCCGTCGGACACCAGGCCTGAACATCGTCTTCACGGTGAGCGTCTTCGCCCGGACGGTGGCCATCGCGCGAAGAACATCGGCCATTGCGAGGTCCGTGCGGGCGGCAGAGGCTTGACGGGCAGGTGTCGCGCTCATCGCTACAGGCTTACGCCTGCTCGGGCCACCTGATTCAACGGAAGCGTCTGCAGTCGTCCGGCTCGGACAGTGTGTCGACCGCACCGGCGCGCGTGGTGCTGACTCAGGAGTTATGGCGGCGCGAGGGGAAAGCGTCGAGGTGTGATTCGAGCCGGTAGGAACTATCTTCTCCCTCAGCGACGGTGAGGCGGTCTTTCTCCGAACCGCAATCTCAAACGTGGCCTCGCTTGAGATTGTCTCGTGGCCCAACGGGATTGGGGTTTGGGTTCCCTATCCCGGCGACTACGCGATCATTGACTGAAAGGGGGACGAAATCGATACGCTCTGAACTCTCCTGTAAGAGAGGAGGGCAAGCGCCTGTGTCGAGGCGCCTGACGTTGTTCCAGTCGACCTGGCTCCTGATGGCGGCCACCATTGCCTTCAACGGCGCCGCCGCCGGGTCCACCCGCTGGGCGTGGGCATGCAGGCGGTGATCCCGGTCCTGTTCGTGGTCGCCGTCGAGCGGGCCGGGCACACCATCGGCCGGATCGCCGACCTCCGGCCCGGTCATGACGAGCACCTCAGGCAGGCGCGGACTTCGCGGCCGCTGCGTGTCTGGTGGATCTCCGTCGACTGGGCGAGGTATTGGACAATGCCGGTGCCGCGACCGTGTTCGTCGGGGGCGTCGGCGGGTCGATGGCGGTCCACGGCCAGGCCGAAGTCACTGACCACAATGTGCAGAGTGTCGTGGTCGAGCTCGAGCAGCAGGGTCATGCGCTCGCGGCCGTACTGGGCCGCGTTGGCGGCGAGTTCGCCGACGATGAGAACGGCGGAGTCACGCTCGCTCGCTGGCACACTCCAAGTCTCCAGCAGATCGGCCGCGAAGTGACGAGCGGCGGAGACGTGCGCCTCCTGCGCGGGCAGCGTCAGCAGCGCGTGGCCGTGGCAGGGCTGGTCGAGCAGTGAAGTCGGGCTGGGGGAATCGGTCACAAACATGGTCTTCTGGCTCTTCTGTGGATGTACGGAGACCGGAACGGAGTGACTGCCAACAAGTTCGGGGCGGTCGGTGGGCCGGATTCTGCATAGGCGTGCTCATTTAGTTCCACGGGTGATCCACGCCGGATGGTTCGAGTCATTCGCCCCTTTTATTCGGTTTCATGTGATGCTCGTGGTCTTCCGGACGGCCCTACGGGAACGTCGCGCCGTAGAGCGGGACGAACGGACCTGTCCGCAGCTCGGCTGGGTCACGGTCCTCGGTGTGCAGACGCCCCTGGATCTTCTCTTGCGGGATTGTTGTGAAGACCGGGGCGGTGTCGCCGGTCACCCGGATATAGAGTGCATGACCCGTCGGCGCACTCACGCAGCAAGTCGGTTGAGGGCCGGGCCGGTTCGTCGGAGCCGGGGGCGAGGGTGACGAGGGCCCGGAGGCCGTCGGCGCGCCGCGGGAAGGTCCAGGCCGGAGCCCACGACCGAGCTGCAGAACTGTCTTGATGCCGACACAGCCCCCGATGACACGTTGTGGAGACGAAGCAGCCGTATTACCTGACCGTCCCAGCGATGTGCGGCACCACTGCCAATGCCGCCGCGCTCATCGGCCGGGTGTTTTGGCCGTACGGGCTCACCGATCCCGGAGTCGTGCCCCGTGGTGGCATCGGCCGACGCCGGTGATCACGCGCGTGCCTGCCCGGCCGTCTCGCGAGCAGAATCCCCCTCTGTGGCCATGTCGCCTGACGGCCAGGTGGCCAGTCGACTCTGTGACATGACCACCCTGGCATCGCCTCACGCCCGCATGGTCACCAGCTTCTGACCGTTGCCGGCGAGGATCTCGAAGTGCTCAATGGCTCCCGGCGACAAGGCAACCGCTCCCGGGATCGTAGTGCCGGGAGGGTACTCGCCTGCGCGCCAGCTCGCGCCGTCCTTTCGGACCCCGCCGGGTCCGACCGCCTGCAGCCGGCAGGTGATTCCGGCGGGTGCCCCGCCGGCGGAGACCTGCAGGGTGCTGCCCCAGGCGGTGGGCGAGACCCGCACCGAGGCGGTGACGCCGGTGGTGGGATCGCTTCCGGAGAAGGTGCGCCAGGTGGTCGGCGCGGTCGGGCCGGGCGGCGTCGCCTGACTGCCCACGGTTCCGATGGTGGCCAGCCAGGTGCCGCCGACCGCTGCCGCGATGAGCGTCAGCGAGGCGGCGGCGCCGGCCAGTTGCAGACGCCAGGTGCGGCGGCGCCGGGCCGCGGCCTGCTGGAGCAGCTTCTCCAGTACTCCCTCTTCCGGCGCCTTGGGCACCGCGGGCGCGGCGGGCCGCTCAGGCAGAGAGGCCTGCGCACTCTCGGCTGCCCGTGCCACCAGCCGGTCGGCCGCGTCCCCGTCGGCCGTCGGCACCGTCTGGCCCGAGGCTTCGGCTTCGGTCACCGTCGCCAGCAGTGCGGGCAACCCTGCCAGCTGGGTGTGTTCGGCCCGGCAATCGGCGCATTCCTCGAGATGGACGCGCACGCGTTCCATTTCCGCCGAAGGCAGAGTGCCCAGGACGTAACCTCCGAGCGCCAGCTGGAGGGCGTCGTGTTCCGCGTTCATGGTCGCCACCTCCTGCCCGGAACGGTCACGGCGTGATCCCCCGTTCCTGTAGGGCCAGCCGCAGGGCGTGCAGGGCGTAGTACGTGCGCGACTTGACGGTGCCCAGTGGGATGCCCAGCTCCTGCGCGGCCTCCGCCATGGTCTTGCCCCGGTAGTAGGTCTCCAGCAGGACGGCGCGGTGGTCCGGGGACAGTGACCGGACGGCGTCGGCAACCGCCCAGCTCTGCAGTGCCTGCTCGATCTCGTCCTCGCCCGGTTTCTGCTCGGCGGCTCGCTCCAGTGCATCTCCGCCGACCTCTGTCGGCCTGGCCTGCCGGGCCCGGTGGGCGTCGATGACCAGGTGCCGGGCGACCGTGCACAGCCATGCCCGGGCGGGGCCGCGTGCGGGGTCGAACGCGGCGGGATGCTGCCACGCTCGCAGCAGTGTTTCCTGCACCACGTCCTCTGCCCATTGCCGATCTCCTGAGGTCAGTCGCAGCGCGTAGTGGAGTAGGGCTCCTGCGTGATCCGTGTACAGAGTGCGCAGCAGTTCCTCATCCGCGGTCGAAAAGGTCCCTTCACCAGAGACACGGTGCACGGAGCGATCCGGATCGGTCCGTGGACCACGTTTTCGGGAACCCCAGGGCATAAGTCGATCATCGCGCATATGTACTGCTTTGTCCTGTAACCCGCGGGATGACTCAGGTGACACTCTGTGAGCGGCGCCGCGGGTCGCGCGTCCCCGTCAAGCCTCAGGACGTCACCAAGGCCAGCCTCGGACGCCGCCAGGGCCAAACGTGCGCAGCGCTCGGGGAAGGCCGGTTGATCTGCGGCGATACCAAGAAGTCTCACAAAAGTGCAGATCTGCCGAACCGTGGGACCCCTGCCATCCGTGGAGCCGGACAAGAACCCAATTCGGAGCAATTCCGAATCCAATCCCATTCGGTGAAGGATGGATCAAAGGTGACCCATATCCACCACGCGAGGCATACGTTCCCGCCGCCGACCACGCTCCGCCGCCCTCGTGTATCGAGGTCGGCGCCACCGCGCAGCTCCGGCCCGTGCCCAGCGCACATCGCGACGACAGCGCTACGCACACAGCGATCGAGGGCTGCGCAACCACTCGGGGAGAACTCCCCCCGGACCAGCGTGCGCACCATCCGTACGGGGCGACACCGACCTGCCCCGAGTCACTCGCGGCTCCCCGCGCGTGGAACTGCCGTATGCCGCCTGCGTCTTCGCGGCGCGCATGGGTGGGTGCGCGGCGTCGGCTACGTCGAGGCGAGTGGTCGGCGCGGGGCAACCCCCATGCCCGCTCGCCGGGTCCGCGCGGGGCAGGCGCCCCTGAACAAGGCATCCACCACACATCCCTGCGGTTGCGTGCGCCCGGTCGGCGCAGTTCCCGTCTCCGCCTGATCCGTGAGGAACGGACACCATGTATGTGAACTTTCGCCCGCCAGGTCGGCGGTCACGCGGCGCGACCGGGCTGGCCGTCGCCACCGTCGCCACTGCCGGCGTGCTGGGGCTGCTCAGCTCATACGGCCAGGCCTCGCACGCCTCGTCCACCGCGGCCGGCGCCATCACACCCGGTCCGGGGCAGCACCAGATGGCAGGGATGCCCGGTGCTACGGGGCCGGAAAACAGGGAGGGCACCGTTCTCGGCGCCTCGCCGATGCCCGGCATGACCATGCCCATGAGTCCCTCAAGCACACGGGCGGCGGACGTGCCGGTGAGCGGGAACGCCGTGGCGATCAAGAACTTCGCATTCTCCCCGGCCACGCTGAAGGTCAAAGCGGGCACGACGGTGACCTGGACCAACCAGGACAGCGACGCCCACACCGTCACCAGCGCCGGATCGGGCGGCCCCTTGCATTCGGCTGCCCTGGGCACCCACGCCACCTACAGCTACACGTTCACCAAGCCCGGCACCTACGCCTACCTCTGCACCATCCATCCGTTCATGACCGCCACCGTGGAGGTGACCTGATGTCCGACTACTACGACAGTCACGACGCGCTACCGGCCGACGACACCGGTCAGCCCGAAACCGAGCACGGTATGACTCGACGTCAACTCATGCGGCACGCAGGATGGTTCGGCGGCGCAGTGGTGCTGACCGTGGCCGGCGGAGAGGTGATCAGCCACATCGCGGACTCCCGGGACATCCATGCCGGGACCGCCGCAGCTTCCGTCGGGGCTGCCACAGAGGCAAGCGGCGCGCTGCGGTTCGTGCAGGTCTCGGACAGTCATATCGGGTTCCAGGGCCCGGCGAACATGGACGTGGCCGGCTCGTTCACCGAAGCGATCAACCAGGTCAACTCACTCGGATTCAGGCCGGACTTCGTCATGCACAGCGGCGACCTGACCCACCTTTCCACGGCCGGGCAGTTCGACCAGGTCAAGCAGATGATGACCGGAATGAAGACGGACCGCGTCTTCACCGTACCTGGCGAGCACGACTCCATCGGCGATGCGGGCCGCGCCTACCGGCGGACCTTCGGCATGGGCACGCTCGGCGATGGCTGGTACAGCTTCGACACCCACGGCGTGCACTTCATCGCCCTGGTCAACACCCTGAGCCTGGAGAAGCTCGGCCATCTCGGCAACGCGCAGATCGACTTCGTGCGCAAGGACATCGCTGGGCTGTCGTCGGACACACCCATCGTGGTCTTCAGCCACATCCCGCTGTTCGCCATGTACCCGAAGTGGGGCTGGAGCACCGACGACGCCCTCAAGGTCATCGCCCTCCTGCGCCGCTTCTCCTCCGTCACCTGCCTCAACGGGCATGTCCACCAGCTGTTCACCAAGACGGACGGCAACATCACCTTCCACTCCGCCACCACCACGGCCTACCCCCTGCCCGAACCGGGTCGCGCCCCCGCCCCAACGCCCCAGGTCGTCCCTGCCCGGCAGCTCAAAGACGCACTCGGCATCCGCAGCGTCGGCTACCGCCAAGGCGACCGCGAACTGGCCATCAAGGACCAGAGACTGGCATGAGCACCCAAAGATTCCTCGCCCCCGCCTTGCGGTCGGCGACCGCCGCAACCCTCGCCGCCAGCGGATACATCCACGCCCAGCTCTACGTCGACGGGTACCGCTTCATCCACGTCATCGGCCCCCTGTTCCTGCTCCAGGCCGGCGCATCCCTCGCCCTCGCTGCCCTGCTGCTGATCGGGACACCACCCCTGCTGCTGAGGATCGCCGCGGCAGGCGTTGCCCTTGGCGCCCTCGGCGGCTTCACCGCTTCGCGCACCGTAGGCGCGTTCGGATTCACCGAGCACGGTCTGCAGCCAGCACCACAAGCCGCCCTCAGCGTCCTCGCCGAAACGGGCACGCTGCTGCTCCTCGCCGTCTGGCAGGTGACTGTGACCAGACAACACCGCGTGGTCCGACCACCCTTCAGTACGCCCACCCGGGACCGGGCGCGCCTCAAACGGGGGTCGCCCACCTGCTGACTTCCTTCGACCGCTGGGAGTCAGTGTTTGAAGGAGTCCTTGGACTTCTCTTTCGCGCCCCGCATCTTGCCCCGCGCTTCGAGAGCGGCACCCTTTGCCGCGAGGGTGTCTTTGTGCACCGCGTGGGCCATCTTCCGCACGATCTTTCCTACAACCTGCTCGGCCTCTGCTTTGGCCTTCTCTCCGGTACTCATCTCAGCACCTCCGCACTCAGGGGCCGAGTGCCCTTGAGGCAGGAGGGAAACCCCGTGAGCGGATCGTCGCGTGGCAACGCTGCGCAGGCCAGCCGATACTCCCGGTGAACACCTACTTCGCCGCCCGGCCTCCGGTCCTCACATCCCGGCCATACCGCCACCAGTGAGGCCCGGAGCCAGCTCCGGGACCCAGAAGACGGCGACGGCCAGGGCGATCGACACGATCCCCACGACACGGGCCACGAGGTGGCCGGCCGGAGCCAGCTTCTCGGCGGTGATCACGCCGGTCAGGACCACCATGGCCCACAGGTTCATCACACCGAACGCCGCCAGCAGCACCATCAGCGACCAACAGCAGCCCAGGCAGAACGACCCGTGGTGGGCTCCGGCACGCAGATCGCGCGAGGGCCCCGGGTACGAGCCGTAGCGCAGCATCATCCCGATCGGCGAGCGGCACCTCGCCAGGCAGCGGTCTTTGAGGGGCGTGAGCTGGTAGACGCCGTTGAGGGCGAAGATGGCCGCGGCCACTGCGGTCCCCGCCACGGAGGGAAGGCCCGCAGCCCGGCCCAGCCCGGAGGCCAGCGCGTACGCCGGCAGCCCGGCAGCAGCCCAGACGAGCAGGTAGGCGACGGTGAAGGCGACCATGCGTGGCGCCCGGTGCACAGTGATGGTGCGTGCGTACAGCGCGGCGACGGGCGCCGTGGCGGGCAGCATCATCGCAGCGATCATCAGCGTCCACACGGCCAGGAAAGCGGGCAGGGCCAGGCCCATGGTGCCCGGCATCCCCGGCATGCTGCCGCGGCGCGTCACCAACCAGACCCAGGCGGCGGCCGCCGCGACCAGCAGCAGTCCGGCGGGGCCCGCCGTGCGGCGGACGGTGACCAGCCGACCGGTCACGTGGACCACGTAAAGGGCGCAGAGTGTCCGTTGCTGCCGGAGAAGTCCCAGGACCTGCCGTACACGCCGTCGCCCGTCGCCCGGATGGACCGCGCGATGGTCAACGTGCTGTTCACCGGGTGGAACATACCGGTCAGGCCCATGACCGGGCCGTCCTCGCCGAACTGTGGGGCAACCTGGTCCTCGATCTCGATGTCGATGGCGTCGCCGATCCGCGCCGCGTGATGGCGGCCGTCATCGCGGTAGTCGATGGGGGCGCGCTCCACGCCGAGGACCTCGCCGATGAGCGGAGTGAGCGCCGCCATCGGCCCGCCGGCTTGGCCGGAGAAGACCTTGCCCAGCGCCTCGGCCTGGCCGTCGTCGGCCGAAGCGTCGACGTACAGCGCCACCTGCCAGCCGCCGTCGGCCATCACTCGGGGCGCGTCGATGAAGACGGCGACGCTGCGGTCGGAGACGTCCACGCCGTCCACGTTCCCGCTGTCCACGTGGAACGCGAAGGTCACCTGGCAGCGTTCGTGGTCGGCCGGTGCGGTGAGGCCCGAGGTGGTGCAGGGGCACACCACGTCGCAGTTGCAGCTCTCCAGATACGTGCCGTTCAGATTCCAGGGCATGGCTCTTGGCCTCCCTCTTCTACGTCCCCCACGCCGAAGGGAGCGCATCGGGAGAGTCCGTTCCGTCCCGGTGCCGCTCCCGTCCAGGCTATTCCCGATGACCCCCGTCGCGCAGATCCGCTGCCGGCAGCGCTCACCGTCCTTGCCGAGCGTAAGGCCGCACCGGTGGTCAGATCTTCGGAGCGACACGGTACCGATTTGGATGAGCATGAAGTCGAGGAGACGTTCGGGCCCCAGAAGCCGTCGCCGTTGCCGATGAGTATGCGCCCGGTGAGAGGGCCGGTTACACCTATGAGAACGAGATCGCTGCAGCCACGTTCGATGGCGTGCAGGAAGAGGTGACCCTCGCGTGTGGGACGGTAGGCCCGGCTGAATCCTCTTGTGCCAGTGCCGGCAGCTCCGGGGTTCATCGTGAACAGGCTGCAGCCTTCCAGCGGGATCAGTCCGTAGTACGGGGACGCACCACTGCTACCCATGTTCGTGACGAAGTCTCGATAAGGCTGTGGGAGTTCCACGTCATGCTCGGCCTCGAAGGCGTCTACCCGTTGTGTGGGCAGGCAGGGGCCGAGACGAAATTCGTGCCGCTCTTCGCCGAAGGAATGGCTTCGACCGGGCGTGTAGGGAATGCGTGCCAGCTTGCGTCGCAGCCGCGGGATGCGGGAGTCCATGCGAGCTCTTCTCCCGTGTTGCCCGCAATCTATCGCGCGGCGCGGGAGATCAACCTGCGAGCAGGACTCGCTTCCGCAGTAGCTGGATGCCTGCCCGGCCGAACACCGGGCGCTTGAGCATCTTGATCCGGTTGACGTGGCGTTCGAGGGCGAGCTCCAACGGGGAACCCCTGGCCTGGGGAACCTTTCGCGCCGGGCCCACGTCTTCCTGCGCGACCCCAACCACACGCCCCAGGAGAACAGACCGTGGCCGACCAGGACGTAGAGCAGACCGACGAGCGGGGTTACAGCCCAAAGCCCTGGTGGGCGGACCTCGGGACGTGGGGGGCTGTTGCAGTGATCGCCTTCGGGGGTCTCGCGGCAGTGTGGGCCTATTTCCGGCTGCCCGGCACCCCGGACGAGTCGGCGTCCGGCTACTACGGCGCCGCCAAGCTCATCGCCATCGGCCTGGTGACTGTGGGATGCACCTTGCTGGGCCGCCGTCGCGCCCGGGCCGCAGCCATCGAGGAGACGAAGGAGCGGCAACGCGTCTGACACCACCGTCCGGTGAGCAACGTCAGATGGTGGCGACTTCCTGAACCCCGCAAGGGCTCTCGTACGTTCATGATGCCCAGCTCCGACATGACAGCCGGGTTCCCGAAACGGCCCCGTGTCCCGCTTCGTACGCCATGCGGGGCCCGTTTCGCCAACACGTGGACACGGCCACCGAGCATCGCTCCGGACGGGACAGCCGCGCCGCTTCTTCCAGGTCGGCCTGCCACGTCATGCCAGGATCCGCCACCCGGGATCTGCCCCCGCGCGGGCCACCTCCGCGTCGTACTCGTTGGCGTCGAAGTCGAATTCCGGCAGTCGGCCATCCCCGTGAGGAACCTGCCAGCCCGACCACTGGACGACGTTCCCCATCCGCTGCACGACCACGGAGAGGAAGCCGCAGCACTCCCCGGTGCACTCCGGCTCGCCCAACTGCACACGGCGGGGCTCCGATGTCGCCCGCAGCGGGCTGGGGAGCCCGATGGGCAACGCTTCCGCTGCCAGAGGCCCACGGCCCCCAGGGCCAACCGCCTGCTCCACTACGTCCTCGCCGTTGACCCAGAAACGCAGTTGGGCAGGGAAACGCGGTCCCGGTGGCAGCACCGTGATCTCCAACCGATCGAACATCAAGCCACCTTATGGCCACCCGCTGAACATCCCGACAGTGAGGGCGCCGGCGCCCACTGCCACCCCGGTGCCATGCGTGTCTCCCTGGCGATGGCACCGGACCACACTGCCCGATGATCCGGTCATCTGCGATCCCGAAAAGAATCCCCAGTCCGATGCAACCTGGCTCCGCGCCCGTGCGTAGAGGAGGCGATGACCACACTTATCTTGAGAGGGGAAGTCATGTACGTGGAGCGTTCTGCCAGTTGGACCGCTGGCCGTCTCAGCGTCGCTGTTGCGGCACGTGTTGCCCGTGACTCCGCAGTTGGGAGGCCGGCATGAGCGGGATTTCGGTCCGGGGTTTCGCGGTGGCTTCGGCCACGGCGGTCACCGCTGTGGGCGCCGTTACTGGTGTCGCCTCAAGCAACACCGGCCAGCCCGGAAGCGAGGCCGAGGCGACGGCAGGGGACACGACGCTTCTCGCTGACATTCCGGCGGGCCAGCAGGCTCAGGTGCAGACCGCGTCCCTGACACGGCAGGCCGACGTACAGGCCATCGCCGCCGACGCGAGCGCCAAGAAGGTTGCTGAGGAGTCGGCTCGCAAGCAGGCCGCCGCCGATGCGGTGGCCAAGCAGAATGTCGCGCGGAAGGC
The DNA here is from genome assembly GCF_021538895.1 of Streptomyces olivochromogenes. Lineage (GTDB taxonomy): Bacteria > Actinomycetota > Actinomycetes > Streptomycetales > Streptomycetaceae > Streptomyces > Streptomyces olivochromogenes_A. The sequence continues at coordinate 51,237 of NZ_JADDRL010000057.1, forward strand.
TGCGCAAAAGGCCGAAGCCGAAGCCAAGGAGCGCAAGCAGCGCCAGGCGGGCCGGGAGACGGCTAGCCGCTCCGCCTCTCGCGAGACCTCCGGCTTCCCGGTCCGCAGCTCCTACACCGTCGCGCAGGTCCAGGCGATGGCGCGTCAGATCGTGGGCGCGGGCCAGTTCCAGTGTTTCAGCAACATCGTGGACCACGAGTCCACCTGGAACTATCGGGCGGCCAACCCGTCGGGCGCCTACGGTCTCGTCCAGGCATACCCCGCCTCCAAGATGTCGAGTGTGGGCGCCGACTGGCGGACCAGCCCGGCCACGCAGATCAAGTGGGGCCTGAACTACATGAACCAGCAGTATGGCGGCCCCTGCGGGGCGTGGGCGTTCTGGCAGGTCCATCACTCGTACTGAGTTGTCCGTCTGTTCGAGCGCGACCGCTCATTCTCTCGGAGCCCCGCACCGCCTTTGTGGTGAGGGGCTCCGATGCGTGGTGTCAGCGGGCGATCCTGCCATCGGTGAACTGCGCGCCTCGGAAGCTGACTGTGCTGCCGGAGAAGTGCGCCTGGCTGAAATCGATGTTGCTGCCAGGGAACGCAGGACGGGACCGGTCTCGCTTGAGGCCTGGCCTGTCCGGGGCGCAGTGCTCAGCCGCTGTGAGGCTCACGGCGTGTCAGGCGGTGGATCGCGGGTGGACAAGGTGAGGGTGATGGACGGACCTCACGAGAAAGGGGCGAGAGATGCCTGAAGTCACCACCGCGTACGCGACCGGCACGCCGTGTTGGGTCGATCTGATGGCGAAGGACCAGCAGGCCGCGCTGGACTTCTATCGTGACCTGCTCGGCTGGCAAGGCCAGCCAGGTCCGGCCGAGTTCGGCGGGTACGCGGTCTGCGAACTGCAGGGCAAGGCGATGGCCGGCATCGGTCCGGCGATGGCCCCCGAGGGGATGCCGGAACCGCCGACCGTCTGGACCAGCTACCTGGCCAGCACCGACGCCCAGGCCACCCAGGACCAGATCGTCAGTGCGGGCGGCACCCTGCTGGCCCCGGTGATGGATGTCGGCACCCTCGGCCGGATGCTCATCGCCTCCGACCCGCAGGGCGCGGTGTTCGGTGTCTGGCAGCCCGGCGAGTTCTTCGGCGCGCGATTGGTCAACGAGGCAGGCGCGCTGACCTGGAACGAGCTGCACACCAGCGACGTGCCCGCCGCCACCGCCTTCTACGGCGAGGCGTTCGGCATCGAGATCGAGCCGCTGGAGGGCGCGGACTCGTACTGGGAGCTGCGGGTCGGCGGCCGCGCGGTCGGCGGCGTCACGCTGCTCGCCAACGACCCGCCGGGCACCCCAGCGCACTGGCTGACCTACTTCGCGGTCGACGACGTCGACTCCACCGTGGACGCCCTGGTCAAGCGCAACGGCTCGGTCCTTGCCCCGCCGTTCGACATGATGGCCGGCCGTATGACGGTGGTCGCCGACCCGCAGGGCGCCCCGTTCGCGATGATCAAGCCGACCCCGCTGTAGACCGCACCGCACGGCACCTAATCCACCATGCGTTCCGCGTCGTCCGGAACCCAGGGAAAGGGGACCTGGGGCCATCGTATGGAGGCCCACGCGTCGACATCGACAGCGAGAACAGCGTCGATGAAGGCCTGCGGCGGCTGATAGCCGTGGGTGGTGATGTAGTGCGTGATGAGGAACGGAGCGGCGTAGGCGATGCCGGACTCACCCGGGATCCGTACCTCGCCGTTCCCCTCAGGACCCTCTTCCGCAGGACACAGGTCGCACTCGTGTACCCCCAGGCACACGTTCATCCACTGGACTCGCTGCACAGCGTTCAGCTTCTCCATGAATGCCGCGGGTACCACTCCCGCCGTGAATGGCTTGCCGGCCTCCAGCCACCCGATGTTGAGGCGGGCGTACGCCGGGCGGTACCAGAGCCCGTGGAAGCCCGACTCCATGTCGGTGAACGAGTCATTGTCCAGGTAGTCGTACTCGCTGAGATCTTCGTAGAACATCCGCACATCATCGCCTCACCCAGTCGAAGATCGACCCGCATTTCTCCGGAACACCTAGATCTCCGTGACTCAGGTCATCTCGCAGTAATCGTTGAGGAGTTGTCCGACCTGTGGACGGCTGTCGAAGAGGGGCGACGCTTCCCGTGCCGGCGCGCGATGAGAATCAACCTGTTCAGGTGGTTTCGGCTTATGATCGGCGTTTCGTCTCGCTTTGGCTGTCACCCTTGGAGTAACGGGATTTCTCTCCGGCTCGGGGGCCGACATGACACTCACGGTTGTCTTCGCAGGGACAAAGCCCATCACCGCACCCGGCCTGGGGGAGGGGTACGCCGTCTGGTCGTACACCGTCCAGCCGGGTACCCCGCCGGAGCTACCGGTGGGCGAACGCCTCGCGTTCGCCCTGCCCTCCGGGCTCGACCTCAAGGACCCCCGGCTGTTCCCCGGCGTTCCGGAACTGGCGGACATGTTCTTACAGGTGGACGCGGCCGCCAGCCGTCAGTACGCGGGGCGGGTGATCGCCCAGCCCGGGCCGCAGACCGTGGCGTTCGTCGGTCCGGACGTGCGGGGCACCTGCGAGGCGATGCTCGTCCGGCGCGCGGCCGCGGCCACCTCGTGGACAGCGCTGACGTTCGCCGTCGGCCCGCCGCCGGCCGGCCCGGCCAACATCGTCCAGATCATCACCTCACCCCCGCTCCGCACCGGGCCGCCGGTGACCAACGGTCGCCCCGTGACGGACTTCGCCGGCACGCTGCCGTACGCCACCGAGCTGTCGGGGTGTACCAGCCGCTGGCCGGCTGGCTGGGCCGCAGCAGCGCCCAGGTCCGGCCGACCCTGGAGTCCGCGCCCCAGGAATTGCTTCCAGCCGCCGCAGGGCTGCTGTCACCGGTCGGGCTGGTGAATCTGTTCCGGGAGTACTTCTTCGAGTTCGACACCTTCCTGGGCGCTCCGGCCGGGCACATCTGGATCAGTCCCGGGGGCACGGTCGAGGTCGTCGAGAGCACCCGGCGGACCCTGGTGGAGCGGACGGCCGAGCAGTCGCAGGAGGACTCCCGCAAGGTGGAGGAGAGCCTCACCCAGCAGGACGACGTGGCCGACGCCGTCAAGGAGGACAACGCCAACGACACCAAGCTCGGCGTCACCGCGAGCGGCGGCGGCAGCCTGGGGGTCTACCACGCCGAGGCCAGCGCGAGCTTCAGCACCCAGAGCACGCGCAAGACCTCGGCGGAGACCACGCACAAGCGCTCCCGCATCCAGACCTCCAAGGTCACCAGCGAGATCAAGCGGAACTTCAAGACCACCTTCAAGACGGTGACCGAGACCACCGACACCACCAGCCGCCGCTATGTCGTGCAGAACACCACCAGTCAGCTCGTCAACTACGAACTGCGCCGCAAGATGCGCAAGGTCGGGGTCCAGCTGCAGCACATCGGCACCCGGCTGAGCTGGCAGGTGTTCCTGGAGGCGCCGGGTCGTGAGCTGGGGCTGGGCGATCTCGTCCATGTCATCCCGCCGCCGGACCTGACCTCGGTCCAGAAGCCGGACGTCGTCCCCTACCCGGCGGCGCGGCAGGAGACGTACCACCTGTCGGTGCCCTTCGTCCTCTACCAGGGCGCCGATCACGACGCGAACAACACCTACCAGACCTCCGACGAGAACCAGGACCACGGCATCTTCCGGCCGGACGTCGGCGCCAACGACATCGTCCAGTTCAGGTTCGACTACCCGCTGCCGCCGCCCCCGGACGGCTTCCGGCTCAGCCGGATCGGCGCCCTGGACTTCCACGGCGCGCAGGTCCGCTACCTCACCGACTCACCCGACCTGGGCACCAACCCCGACCCCGTGGCCAACAAGCTCGCCCTGCGCCTGACCTACGCGAACTGGGGCGGCCAGCGCTCCATGCCCTTCGACGCGGTCATGGTCTACGAACCGACCAGCGAGGCCAAGGCCGCCATCGACAAGGCCAACGCCCAGGCGCAGGGCGCCTACCAGAACCAGCTGACCGCGCTGCGCCGACAGGCCTACGGAAACGCCGTACGCGAGCGGCTCAAGCTGGCCGCCGGGATCGGACCGCGCCCTTCGGACGACCTGCGCGCCGAGGAACGGCAGACGGTATACGGGAAGCTGGTGCGCCGACTGGAGCTGACCACCGATCCACACCTGGACTCCGAGCTGATCCGGCAGATCTTCGACGTGGACGAGATGCTCTACTTCGCCGTGCCGGAGTACTGGCGCCAACTGCCCGCGGGCACCGACCCCGACACCGCCACCACCCCCGGCGAGTTCTCCCTGGGACGCTATCCCGTACCCCCGGCGCCGGATCCCTCGGCGGCCACCAACCCGGCGCACCCGCTCGCAGGGCAGACCGTCGCGAGTTGGTACAGCAACACCGACACGGACAACGCCTGGGACGCGCAGCACCACGCCACGCCCGAGTGGCGGGTCGACTACCTGATCACCGAGGACACCCGGCCCGCCCCGATGGGCAGTTCGCTGGGCTGGCTGATCCAGCTGGACGGCGACGAACGCCGCAACGAGTTCCTCAACGCCGCCTGGGCCAAGGCGGTGCTGCCCGTCCGGCCCGGCCATGAACTCGACGCCCTGGCCTGGCTCGCCCAGGCCCAGGTCGAGGGCGAGGCGGGGCTGGACCAGCCGTATCCCTTCCAGCCGGGAGACCCGGCCGAGTACCAGGGCAAGACACTGGGCCAGGTCCTGACCCTGCTGGCCAAGGAACTACAGACGAGTAACGGCGACATCGCCAACGCCCTCGCGACCGAGACGGTCTTCGAGCACGGCTTCGACCCGCTCGACGGCGGCTTCCGGCCCGCCCAGCCCTATCAGATCTTCGACCAGTGGACCGAGGTCCTGCCGACCGACCAGGTCGTCGCCGTGCAGGTCCAGTACGACCCGCGAACCGGCCAGCAACTGCCGCCGCAGGCGTAGGGCGGCCAGGCACATGGGCTGGCAGATCGTCGTCAAGGGCCGGGATGTTCTCGGCCATCCGGTGAACGTCACATCGGTGAAGGCCGCCTTCACCCCGAACGAGAAGGCGCCGCAACTGACGCCGCCGCACTTCGAGATGCTCAGGGGCTGGGTCGTCGACGCGGACGTCACCACCCCGCGGGACGGCATTCCGACCGACGGGGGAGGCTTCGGCAGGATCGAACTGACGCTCACCGCCACCGGTTTCGCCCCGGTGTCGGTGAGCCTGGCACCGCAGACCTTCCCCGACCCGTGGCAGTGGAACAACGGGGCGTGCACGGCCGTTTCCGGCCTGAGCATCGTCGACCTGACCGCCACCTTCCTCCGGATCAGCGGCGCGCCGCCCGCCACCGTGTCCGACGGCGAACTGCTCAACGCCGCCCGGAACCGCAAGACCCGTGCCGTCACAGGGGTCCGTCCCCGCGGCTGGCTGGGCGAGCTGCCGCCCCGTGGCGAACCCCAGCCGCGGCGCCGGACGCTCACCGGCCTCCAGCACATCCACCTGCCGGAGCCGCACCTGCTGGGGGACCCCAGTCGCAAGGCCTTCGACCGGTTCCGTACCGTCCCCAAAGACGGCGACCCGGGGAAGTCGGGGCGCTTTCTGTGGGTGGAATGGGGGGACTCGGACGCCCGTGCCTTCGCCGAACGTCGCCGCTTCCTGGTCGCCGTCTGGGCGCCCTTTCCCCGGCTCGCGGGAAAGGGCCTGCCGGAGGAGACCGACTTCGTCCTCTGGTTCGCGCCGACCACGGCCAAAGTGCCCTTCACCGACGCCGACTATCCCTACGGCGTGTTGATCGACGCCACCAACCTGCCGTTTCAGCCGTACGCCGATCTGGCCTACCGTCATCTCTTCAGCCAGCACCACTTGGCCGCCCAACTCCTGGCCGCGGGCCGGCAGGCCGTCCTGGTCATGCCGATCGCCGCCGCCGGAGACCTCGGCCCGTTCGCGTCCACCAGCGGCTGGCAGCGTTTCCTGCTGGAGCTGTCCACGCACCTCGCGACCACGCAGATGTTCCCCCAGGACATGCCCATCAAGCCGCCGCGGCCGCCCCGCGTCGGCCGCATCGTGGTCGCCGCCTTCAGCAGCGGCGGCACCATCGCCACCATGCTCCTGACCCACGGGACGAAACTGCCAGACAAGCTCCCCGACCCCGCTTGGGGCGCCGGGCCCGGGGCCGACACGGACTTTCACACCCGTTTCGCCGAGTTCTGGGACCTGGACACCTCTTTCACCGACCTCCCGAAAGGCGCGTTCGAGAGACGCCGTGGCACCGAGGCGGCCTGGCTCGCCGACGGCGGCGGCCGCAGGCGGCTGCGCTTCTACCACTCGGTGACCACCATCGGCGGCTGGCTTCCGGACTCCTCGACCGAGGCCGATCCCGGCTTCCGCAAGCTCCTCGAATCGGGCCGACGTGTCGGCTCCAGGGCCGTGACGCCAAGCGGCGACTGGGCCGAGCAGTGGGAGGACGGCTCCCCCAACTGGACGATCGTCCTGTTCTCCGACAACAACTCCGCCGTCACCACCACCACCGGCTACCTCGGTGGCCCCGGCGGCATCGACCCCCCGTCCGGAGCCGGCCACGAGGTCATACCCCAGCTCGCCTTCGGCCACGCCGCCTCACTGAGCACGCCGGCCGCACCCAGCCCTCCCTCAAACTGAAGCGACAGCGTTCCAGGACGCGGCCTAGGTCCTGTCGTCAAATCCCCGCCTGCCCTGCGACGCCATGCACGCTCCCCCAAGCTCTTCGAGCAGGGGGGACCCCCACTCGCCGCACCGGGCCCCGG
>NZ_JADDRL010000058.1 GCF_021538895.1 Streptomyces olivochromogenes
GGCGGTCTCAGCCCGCGAACCAGCGCACCGGCCTGGGCGCCAGGTTCTGGTAGACGTGCTTGGTCTCGCGGTACTCGGCGAGCCCGGTGGGTCCCAGCTCGCGGCCGACGCCGCTCTTGCCGAAGCCGCCCCACTCCGCCTGCGGAAGGTAGGGGTGGAAGTCGTTGATCCAGACGGTGCCGTGCCGCAGCCGTCCCGCGACGCGCCGGGCGCGGCCCGCGTCGGTGGTCCAGACGGCGCCGGCGAGGCCGTACTCCGTGTCGTTGGCGAGGAAGACCGCCTCGTCCTCGGTGCGGAAGGTCTCGACGGTGAGGACCGGCCCGAAGACCTCCTCCCGGACGACCTTCATCTCCCGGTGGCAGTGGTCGAGGACGGTCGGCTCGTAGAAGTAGCCGGTGGCGGGCCGCTCGGCGGACGGCTCGGGACGCTTGCCGCCGCTGCGCAGCACGGCGCCCTCGGCGAGGGCCGAGGCGACGTACGCCTCGACCTTGGCGCGCTGCTGCTCGGAGACGAGCGGGCCGCACTCCACGCCCTGCTCGGTGCCCCGGCCGAGGCGGATGCGCTGGGCCCGGCGGGCGAGTTCGGCGACGAAGCGGTCCCGGACGGACTCCTCGACGATGAGACGGCCGCCCGCCGAGCAGACCTGGCCGCTGTGGATGAAGGCGGCGTTGAGGGCCTGGTCGACGGCGGTGTCGAAGCCCTCGTCGGTGGCGCAGGCGTCGGCGAAGACGACGTTGGGGTTCTTGCCGCCGAGTTCGAGGGCGACCTTCTTGACGCTCGGGGCGGCGGCCTGGGCGACCTTGACGCCGCTGACCAGGCCTCCGGTGAAGGAGACCAGGTCGACGTCGGGGTGCTCGGCGAGCCGGGCGCCGACCGAGTGGCCGGGCCCGGTGACGAGGTTCGCGGCCCCGGCGGGCAGCCCGGCCTCGGCGAGCAGGTCGATCAGGGCGATCGTGGTCAGCGGGGTGATCTCGCTGGGCTTGATCACGAAGGTGTTCCCGGCGGCGAGCGCGGGCGCGATCTTCCAACTGGCCTGGAGGAGCGGGTAGTTCCAGGGGGTGATCAGCGCGCAGACGCCGACCGGCTCGTGGACGACCACGCTGTGGATGTCGGCCGAGCCCGCGTCGACGACCCGGCCCGGGGCCTCGGCGGCGACGAGGTCGGCGAAGTAGCGGAAGGCGTCGGCGACGCAGTCGATGTCGACGCGGCCCTCTTCGAGGGTCTTGCCCGCGTCCCGGCTCTCCAGCAGCCCGAGTTCCTCGCGGTCGCGCACCAACAGGTCGGCCACCTTGCGCAGCAGCGCGGCCCGTGCGGCGACGGGCGTGCGCGGCCACTCGCCGGCGTCGAAGGCGCGGCGGGCGGCGGCCACCGCGAGCTCCGCGTCCTTCTCGTCGCCCTCGGCGACCACGGCGAACGGCCGGGCGTCCGCGGGGTCGAGGATCTCGCGCGTCGCGCCGGAGACCGCTTCCTGCCACACCCCTCCCGCGTGAATGGTCGCCCCGGCCTGTCGTTCCGCTCTGTCCGCCATGATCGGTATTGCCTTCCGTTCCTGTTCAGTGCCCCTGTGTCACACACGTGTCACTCTCGGGGACCGCCACCGCCTGCCCCGGACCTCGGATTGCATGCGCAATCGGTGGGGGAAAGTGCGCGGCGTCACTGAGGATTCGAACACAGTTCGGACATGGAGGGACAAAAACCGTCTCAGAAGTCGGTCGGCGGGTCCTCTCCCACCCGGCCGTCGATCGACTCCCGGATCAGGTCGGCGTGGCCGGTGTGGCGGCCGTACTCCTCGATGAGGTCGATCAGCAGCAGGCGCAGCCTGGGGTTTCGGCCGTCGCGGGTGGTGAAGGCCGCGCGGAAGTCGGCCCCGGCCCGCGCGGCCGCCTGCCGCACCTGGGCCCGGGAGCGGGCCACGGCCTCGTGCCACAGGCCGTACAGCCGCTCGGGGCTGTCGGAGGCGGCCGAGCGCCACTCCCAGTCGGGCTCGGCGTCCCAGTCCACCGCGTCCCACGGCGGCGGCAGCGTCCGCCCGGTGAGCCGTCGGGTGAGGTACTCGTCCTCCACCAGCGCCAGATGCTTCAGCAGCCCGCCCAGGGTGAGCGCGGAGGACGGGATCCGGTGGGCGAGGCCGGCCGCGTCCAGGCCCTCGCACTTCCAGGCGAACGTCCGGCGCTGCCGTTCCAGGGAGCCGATCAGGGTGTCGATCTCGCTTCCCTCGACGGGCGGCTCGCGCAGGACGGATTCCGTGCTCTCGGTCATGCCGGGGTGCTCGCTCATGACGGGCACGCTACGGTCCGTTCCGGACGATCGGCTGCCGGAATGTACGGGGACTTCGATGACGCACGACGAGAGCCCCACCGCCCGCGCCCTGCTGCTCCTGGAGCTGCTGCAGAACAGCCCCGGGATCACCGCCGAGCGGCTGTCCGGCCGGCTCGGCGTCTCCGAGCGGGCCGTGCGCCGGTACGTGGGGATCCTGCGCGAGGCCGGGATCCCGGTGGAGTCGACGCGCGGTCCGTACGGCGGCTACCGGGTGGGCCGGGGGCTGCGGCTGCCGCCGCTGACGTTCACGGCGGCGGAGGCCCTCGGGCTGGTGATGGCGGTCCTGGACGGCCATCACGACGCGGCCGACCCGGCGGGACCGGTGGGCGCCGCGCTCGGCAAGATCCTGCGGGTGCTCCCGGAGCCGGTGGCGCGCCCGGCCGCGGCCGTCCGCGCGGTCAGCACGCGCGGCGGCGACCCGTACGCCACGACACCCGACGCCGCCACCACGGCCGACCTCGTCCAGTCCTGCGCCGAGGGCCGCCGGCTGCGCGTCGGCTACCGGCTCGGGGCGAAGGGCGTACGGGAGATGGAGGTCGACCCGTGGGCCGTCGTCGTCCACCACGGCCGCTGGTACCTGCTGTGCTGGTCGCACACCCGGGACGCCCGGCGGGTCCTCAGGGTGGACCGGATCACCGGGGTCGCACCGCTCGACGCGACCTTCACCCCGCCCGAGGACCTCGACCCGCTGGCCACCGTGGAGGAGCACCTCTCCGAGGGCTGGACGCACGAGGTCGAGGTCCTGATCGACGCGCCCGCCGAGCGGGTCGCGCGGTGGCTGCCGCGCAGCCTGGGCCGCCCCGAGCCGGTCGACGAGCACACCACCCGGCTGCGGGCCACCACCGACGAGCCCGACTGGTACGTCCGGCAGCTCGCCGAGCTCCGGGTCCCGTTCCGGATCGTCCGGCCCGAGGAGCTGCGGGCGGCCGCCCGTGACCTGGGACGGCGGCTCCTGGCCGCGGCGGAGGAGGACTCGGACCTGGACCCCTCGGACTTCTTTGACTAAGGTCAAAGATTCATGGAGACGGAATCGGAGCAGGCCCCCGAGCCGGTGTCGACGGAGCACGTCGCCGCCTTCCGCCGGTTCAACCGCTACTTCACACGCCGCATCGGCGCCCTCGACGACCACTACCTCGGCCAGGACCGCCCGCTCGGCGAGGCCCGTCTGCTGTTCGAGATCGGCGACGGGGCCTCCCTGCGCGACCTGCGCGGCCGGCTCGGCCTGGATGCCGGGTACCTCAGCCGGATGGCGCGGGCGCTTCAGGCGCAGGGCCTGGTCCGCGTCCGCGTCCCGGCGCACGACAACCGGCTCAGGATCCTCGAACCGACCCCGGCCGGACGCACCGAGCTCAAGGAGCAGAACCGGCGCGCCGAGGCGCTGGCGGCCGGACTGCTGTCGGGCCTCACCGCCGGTCAGCGCGCCGAGCTGACCGGGGCCATGGCCACCACCCGGCGCCTGCTGCGCCTCGCGGGCATCGCCGTCGAACTGGTCGACGGCGCCTCAGTGGACGCCCGGGCCTGCCTGGCCGCGTACGCCGCCGACATCGACGCGCGGTTCCCGGAGGGCTTCGAGGCGACCGACCTGGTGCGGCCCGAGGAGGTGTCCGGGGACGCCGGTGCCGTCCTGGTCGCGTACGAGGAGGGGCGGCCGGTGGGCTGCGGGGCGCTGCGGCGACTGGCGGACGGCGTGGGCGAGATCCGGCACGTGTGGGTGCACGCGGACGCGCGCCGGCTGGGCCTCGCCCGACGGCTCCTCGACGGGCTGGAGCGGGAGGCACGGACCCGGGGGCTCCAGGTCGTACGACTGGACACGCACGCGGTGCTCACGGAGGCACAGGCGATGTACCGGGCGTGCGGCTACACCGAGATCCCCCGCTACGACGACAACATCCATGCCAGCCACTGGTTCGAGAAGCGACTGGCCGCTGGCGACCGGGACGAGGACGGCGTCTAGGGGGCGGTGCCGCCGGTCGGCCGCCGGGTCACCAGGTCCCGTACGCAGGAGCGCAGCCAGGCGTGGGCCGGGTCGGCGTCGTGGCGGGGGTGCCAGGCCATCCCCAGCCGGAGCGTGGGGAGTCGGAGCGGCACCTCGAAGGTGGCCAGCCCCAGCGCGGCGGCCAGCGGCAGCGCCCAGGAGCTGATCAGGCCGATCAGGTCGGTGTCGCGCAGCACGAAGAGCGAGGCCGGGAAGGTGCCGACGGTGCCCACGACCCGGCGTTCCAGGCCGAGTTCGGCGAGGGCGGCGTCGACCGGTCCGTGCAGCCTGCCGCGCCGCGAGACGTTCAGGTGATCGGCCGCCACGGCGAACCGCTCCGGCGTCAACTCGCCGGTGAGCAGCGGGTGTCCGGCCCGTACGGCGCCGAGCATCCGGTCCTCGCCCAAGGGCTCCACGTGCACCTCGGGCGCGGTCGTGTCGACCACCCCGACCTCCAGGTCGGCGGTGCCCTGGCGCAGATACGGCGCGTCGACGTGGCTCTCGGCCAGGAAGCGGATGCGGATGCCGGGGGCCTGATCGGCGGCGCGGGCGTAGAGGGCCGCGGCGTGCGCGGCGGCGAGCGCGTCGGGGCCGATGATCGTGAAGGTCCGGGAGACCGTGCGCAGGTCGGTGTCCCGGCCGGGCGTGAACAGGGCGCGGGCCCGCTCCACCACCGCGCTCACCTCGGCGCGCACGGCCAGCGCGTGCGGGGTGGGCACCATCTGACGCCCGGCACGCACCAGCACCGGATCGCCGAGCGCCTTGCGGATCCGGCCGAGGGTGCGGCTCATCGCCGGTTCGGACAGGTGGAGGCGGCGGGCGGCGCCCTGGACGCTCTGCTCCTCCAGGAGCACGTCCAGGGCGACCAGCAGATTCAGATCGAGGCCGGTCGACGGCCCATTGGATTGCGTCACGCGCAACCGTCCCTTGCAAAGGTTGCACTGGAAAGCAGGTCGACGCCGAGCCTACGGTGACAGGGCACCCCACACCACACCACCAAGCTCCCGGGAGGAGCCGTGCCCTCGCACGCCCTGAAACGCTCGACACTCCTCGCCCTGTGCGCCTGCGTGCTGGTCGCGCAGAGCATGGTCGCCGCCATCAACCTGCTGATCCCCGAACTGGGTTCGTCGTCCCTGCACCCCTCGCACACCGAGATCCTGTGGACGGTCGACGCGTACGTCATCGCCTTCGCCGGACTGCTCATCCCGGCCGGCGCGCTCGGCGACCGGTACGGCCGCAAGGCCGCCCTGCTCGCCGGGCTGGCCCTGTTCGCGGCGGGCGCCGCCACCAGCGCGCTCGCGCCCGGTCCCGCCGTACTGATCGCGGGCCGGGGCCTGTCCGGCGCCGGGGCCGCGCTGATCACGCCCGCCACGATGTCGATCCTGGTCCACCTGTCCGCCCCGGAGCACCGCGCCCGCGTCATGGCCTCCTGGACGCTGGCGATCGGCGTCGGCGGCGCGCTGGGCAACCTGGGCGGCGGCCTGGTCGGCCAGTACCTGTCCTGGCGGGTGCTGTTCGCGGCGATGGTGCCGCTGGCCGCGCTCCTCGCCGTGGCGGTCATGGTCACCACCCCGCGCACGGAACGCTCCGCGCACAGCAACCTCGACCCCCTCGGCACGCTGCTGCTGACGGCGGGCCTGGTCGCCGTCCTCTTCGGCATCATCGAGGGCCCGGCGTACGGTTGGAGCTCCCCGCGCATCCTGGGCTCGTTCGCGGCGGGCGCCCTGCTGGTCACGCTCTTCACCGTGCACGCCCTGCGCTCGCCCCGGCCGCTGTTCGACCCGCGCGTCTTCGCCTCCGCCCGGCTGCGCGCCGCCACCCTCGGCACGGCCACCGGCTTCTTCGGCCTGTTCTCGCTCTTCTTCGTCAACTCCCAGTACCTGCAAGGCGTCAAGGGCTTCGGCCCCGCCGTCACCGGCGTCGCGATCATGCCCGTCACGGTCGGCATGGCGCTCGTGCCGAGGTTCGCCGCGCGCTGGGCGAACCGCCCGCGTCCGGTGGTCGGCGCCGGGCTCGCCCTGATCGGCCTCGGCCTGCTCGGCGTGTCCACCGCCGACGCGGGCACGCCCTACGGGATGTACGTCGTCTGGCTGCTCGTCATCTCGGCCGGCACCGGACTGTCCATGCCGGCCCTGACCCTCGGCGTCGTCAGTTCCCTGCCGCCCCACCAGGCGGGCCTCGGCTCCGGGCTCGCCACCACGGCCCGCGAGACCGGCGCGGCCCTGGGCGTCGCCGTCACCGGCACGATCCTGGCCGCCCACTCCGACCTCACCGACGGCATGGGCCCGGCCCTGCGCACGGTCGCCCTGCTGGTGCTGGCCGCGACGGCACTCGTGATCGTCGAGTACGGCGGCCGGACGCGCTCACGCACGGCCGCCTCCGGCCGCGACCGGGTCCTGTCGGGTTCGGCCGGGTCGGGACGCGGCTAGGTTCGGGACGCGGTCAACGGCACGAGGCGCCCGTGGGGCAGAACGAGGCGACCGCGGCGTCGAGGGGGGTGCGGACCCGGGTGGCCGGCAGGTCCTCGGGACCGCTGGAGCGGATCGCGTAGAGGGTGCCGTCGGCCGCCTGGAAGCGGTGGTCGATGACCTGGCGGGCGCCCTTGTCCCGGTCGTCGTAGCGGTACGACAGCTCGGCCCAGGAGTCGCCCGAGGTGCGGTCGAGAGACTGGTAGCCGGGCTGGTGCGAGTAGCCGTAGTCGGCGTTCTCGGCCAGGTCCAGGGACTCGGCCGGAGTCGACTCCGAGAGCTCGAAGATCTGCAGCTGGCGGCCGTCGGACGGGGCGTCGTAGAAGACCACCTCGGCCTTCTCCCCCTGCTTCTGCCTGCGCTTCCAGCCGTCGGGGACGTTGAGGGTGTAGCCGACCGGGTCCCGCCGGACGCGGTAGCCCGACGGGGGCGAGGAGCCGAGCGTCGAGGCCGACGGGCCGTCCGACGACCCGCTCGCCGAGACGCCGGCACCGCCGCCCGCCGACCCTCGCGCCGCGGGTCCGGTGTCGTCGCCGCGGCCGACGTACCAGACCCCGAGCGCGGTGCCCACGGCGACGACCAGCACGGCGATGACCGCGAGCGCCCGCCCGGCCCCTCGCGGGCCCGCCGTACTCCCGGTGCCCACCCCGTACGAGGGGGTCTGCGGAGGCGGCGTCCAGCCCGGCTGCCCTAACGGGGTGGGCCCCGAAGTCCCCCCGTCGATCGGGGGCACGGGCACGCTCACGTACGTCTCGGCGGACGCCCAGGGCGACGCGGACGGCGCGGGCGGCGGAGGCGTCGTGGGAGCGTCATGGCGCCGGTCGGACCGCGGCGGTGGCGGATCACCGGCGCGCCGGTCCGCCCCGGGTGTCGTGGGCGTCGTCGACGGCGGGGGCGTCGTGGGAGCGTCGTGGCGCCGGTCCGCCCGGGGCCGCGGGGGATCGTCCGCGCGGCGATCGGCCCACGGCTGCGCCGGCGTCGACTCCTGGGTGGACCAGGACGCCTGGCCTCTGTCCTCGCCGGGCTCGTGCCGTGGCCCGGAGTCGTGCCCGTCCTGACCGGTGCTGTCCCATTCACTCATCGCGAACCCCCCGAATCACCGCGCGTAGTACCGCTCTTGACGGTAGCGGTGAAAACGGGCGCGGGCCCCGTTCCGGCAGAAAACCGGAACGGGGCCCGTGCGGGTTCGTCATGGAAACCGTCCGCCGGACGGCTGCCGCTTCGCTCAGATGAGGCCGAGGGCGCGGACCGCGTCGCGCTCCTCCTCCAGCTCCTTCACCGACGCCTCGATGCGGGTGCGGGAGAACTCGTTGATGTCCAGGCCCTGGACGATCTCGTACGCGCCGTCCTTGGTGGTGACGGGGAAGGAGGAGATCAGGCCCTCCGGGACGCCGTAGGAGCCGTCCGACGGGATGCCCATGGAGGTCCAGTCGCCCTCGGCGGTGCCGTTGACCCAGGTGTGGACGTGGTCGATGGCGGCGTTGGCGGCGGAGGCGGCCGACGAGGCGCCACGGGCCTCGATGATCGCGGCACCGCGCTTGGCGACGGTCGGGATGAACTCCTCGGCCAGCCACTTCTCGTCGTTCACGACCTCGGCGGCGTTCTTGCCGGCGACCGAGGCGTGGAAGATGTCGGGGTACTGGGTGGCGGAGTGGTTGCCCCAGATGGTCAGGCGCTTGATGTCGGCGACCGTGGAGCCCGTCTTCTTCGCGAGCTGGGTCAGCGCGCGGTTGTGGTCCAGGCGGGTCATCGCGGTGAAGCGCTCGGCCGGCACGTCCGGGGCGGCGGCCTGGGCGATCAGGGCGTTGGTGTTGGCCGGGTTGCCGACGACCAGGACCTTGATGTCGTCCGCGGCGTGGTCGTTGATGGCCTTGCCCTGCGGCTTGAAGATGCCGCCGTTGGCGGAGAGCAGGTCGCCGCGCTCCATGCCCTTGGTGCGCGGGCGGGCGCCCACGAGGAGGGCGACGTTGGCGCCGTCGAAGGCCACGTTCGGGTCGTCCGTGATGTCGATGCCCTGCAGGAGCGGGAACGCGCAGTCGTCCAGCTCCATGGCCGTGCCCTCGGCGGCCTTCAGCGCCGGGGTGATCTCCAGGAGGCGCAGCTTGACCGGCACGTCCGCGCCGAGCAGCTGGCCGGAGGCGATGCGGAAGAGCAGGGCGTAACCGATCTGGCCGGCCGCGCCGGTGACGGTGACGTTCACGGGAGTGCGGGTCATGGCGTTCTCCGTATGACAGCTGGCGGTGGGGCGTCCCTGCCCCGGGGGTCCGGGATCCCGCGCCCCGGCTCGTGACCGGTGCCGCTGCGATGATCGATCACGGGTACGGATGATCGATCTCTTGGCGTCAAGAGAGATCCAGCGGTCAGGCTATCGCGCCCGTGGGATCCCCGACGTCCGGGCTCGTGTGGCCCGTCCCACAGGGCGGCGAAAAAAGGCGGCCGCCCGTCCGGGAGAGGTGGAACGGAAACGGCCGCCGGTCGGGGGTACCGACTTTCCGGACTCCCGTGGGGGTACGGTTCGCGTGCCCACGATTCCGGCGGCCATGCCTGCTCACCGCGGTTTCTTTTTCTTTTTCCGGGTGCCGCCGCCCTACTGCGTGCACCCCGTCCGTCCCGAGGCCAGCGTCGCGCACGCCTTCACCTCGGCCGCGTCCTTCACGGACACCATCGGCGTGTACGCGATGGTGTCGCCGGCGGTGGTGATGTCGCCCTTCTGCTTGACCTTGCCCAGGGTGACCTCGACCCGGTCGCCCTGCGCGGCCCCGGTGATCCGCCCCCATGCCGCACCGCAGGTCTTGCTGTAGCGGACTTCGAGGACGGTCGTGCCGACGGTGGCGCTCTTGGCGGTGGTCACCAGGTCGCCGCTGCACCCCATGCTCTCCGCGTCCTTGCCGGTGCAGCCGGCGCCGGCGCACTTGACGCCGGGGGGCAGGTCGGGGTTGGCGGTGGCGGACGGGGACGGTGACTTGGCCGCCCCCTCGTGCTTCTTGCCGTCGCCGGGGCGGAAGAGGAAGAAGACGGCGGCGATGACGACGAGCACGCCGACGGCGCCCGCGAGGAACATCGTCACCCGCCGCCCGCCCCCGCCCGCGCCGGTGGCGGAGCCGCCCGGCCGCGGACCCTGCGGAGGCTCGCCGTACGGGCCCGGCGCGCCCGGAGTCCAGCCGGCCCCCGGCGCGGAGGACGGCGCCGCGGGAGCCGCCGAGGACGCCGAAGGCATCGACGACGCCGGGCCGGAGGCACGGCGGCTCGCCTGTGACGGACCCTCGTACCCGGCCAGTTTCCAGGAGTTGGCGCCGCCCGCCGGGGACGCGTTGCCGCCGCCCGCCTGTGACGTGCGCGCCGCCTCCTCCCGGGCGTCGGCGTCGGGTGCCGTCGGCTGCGGCGGGATGGTGGGCGACACGCCCGCGGGACCGGCGATGCCGGGGGTCGCGGTCGTACTGCCGCCCTTGCGGCTCGACTTGGTCCCGGTGGTCCCGGTGGTCCCGGTGGTCCCGGTGGTGCCGGTGGTCCCGGTGGTGCCGGCCGCCGGCCCGCCGAGGCCCGCCGCGGAACCGCCGAAGTCCCCGAGCGCGGCGCGCGCCTGGGAGATCCGGATCGCTTCCATGGTCATGTCGTGGCGCATCTCCGAACGGCTCCAGGCGCGCTCGGCGAGCTCCCACATGGTCGTGAGGTGGATGGGATTGGTGCCGGTGACCTCGGCGAGCGCGACGATCGCGCCCTTGGGCGCGAGGAGCCGGCCGCCCAGGTAACGCTCCCAGGACGTCTTGCTGTAGCCCGTGCGGTCGGCCAGCGCCGCGATGCCCAGACCGCTGCGGTCCACGAGCCGCCGCAGCTGACTCGTGAACTCCTTGACCTGCGGATCGAGTTCATCAGGCAAGGCTTTCCAACGAGGCATTGTCGCCCCCCTCTTTTCCCCCGGTCGGTGCTGTTGTGTTCCCGCGCTTGTCCCCGTGTGCCGCGCGCGTTGGGCCCTGTACCAGTCCCCGTTCTGGCTACCCACAGGGATGTGCTCCCCGAGGGTCGTAGTTCCCGGGATGGGGGCGCACGGGAGCAGAAGGGCCCATTGGGCATGCACCGTTGCACGCCGACCGCTCCTCGGTCCACCGGACCGTCCCGATTGGACACGTTAGCCCGTTTGTGCGAAGCCCTCCGCGCCCGTACCCGAATCTGTCAACACATCGGCACAGGGGCTGCATATCCGTGACCTCGCACGTCACAGGGGGGTTCAGGTCACCCCAGGACCACAGCGCCGCCCACCGCGACGAGGAGCAGGACGAGCAGCAGCAGGACCGCGTAGAGCAGTAATCGGCCGGTCGGACGGGACGGGGACCGCTCCTCGGGCCGGTCCCACCACGGCAGGGTGGGGTCGTCCTCGTACCCCTCGTCGCCGTCGGGCCGTTCGGTCCCTTCGGGCGGCGTCGCGGGGCGGGGCCAGGCCTGGACGGCCAGTTCCCAGCGGACGGCGTGCCGTTCGGCGTCCGCGTCCTCCAGGCCGGCGACCCGGCACAGGGCGACGACGGCCTGCCGGGGCGGCGGCTGGACGGCGTTGAGATAGCGCTGCCAGGAGGACTTGCTGTACGCGGTGCGCGCGCCCAGTGCGACCAGGCTGAGGCCGGTGCGGTCCTTGAGGGTCCGCAGCTGCTCGACGAAGTTCCGTACCTCCGACGGGAGTTCCTGCGGCAGCGGCTGCCAGCCGCCCATCGTGCACCTCCACGGCTCTTGCCCCGCGTCCTGCCTCGCGTTGCCGGCTCTGAGCAGGTGACGATGCCGGACGGCCGATCGGTTCCCGGGTCGGTGACAGGGCGTGGACCCCGTACCGGAACGGTCACCTCCGTGCCACAGCGCGCTGACAGGAGTTGAACGGGCTGTCGCCGGTGCAGGAGTGTGGATCGCGGCGGCGGTCCGTCCCCGCTCGGGGGAGAGGGCGGGCCGCCGCCGTGTGCCGGACGCCGAGCCGGACATGTCCGGCCCGGCGGGCCCTAGTTGTTGTCCAGCGTGAAGTGCAGGGTGTCCTTCAGGAACGGGATCTCCAGCCACGGCTTCGGCTGAGCCATCAGGGCCAGCAGGACGATCGCCAGGCCCAGGACGCCGTACGTGACGATGTCGGTGAAGCGGGAGCGCACGGCGAGCATGCCGACGCCGGGCAGCACCCAGCGCAGGACGGCGCCGGCGAGCAGCGCCGAGCCGACCACCAGCATCCCGAACCGGAACATGTCGAACGCGGTCAGCAGCAGGCCGATGCCGACCACGGACAGCACGAGCAGCATCGGCCACTGCCGCGCGGGCGCCGGGGCGGCGCCGGAGGCGGCCCGGCCGCCGCCCTCGGGCCGCGCGGTGTCACGGGTGAACAGCGGGAATCGGCGCGTGGTGCGCCGCGGGTGTCCCTCGGCATCGGGCGCGCTGATCGCGTCACGCACGGTCGGCTCCGCCGGCTCCTCGCGGACGGTCCCCGCGGCCCGCTCCTCACGGACGGTCGACTCCGCCTTCTGCTCGCGCACGCTCGGCTCCGTCCGTTCCTCGCGGGCGGTCGGCTCCGTCCGTTCCTCGCGGGCCGCCGCCTCCGCCTTCTGCTCGCGGACGGTTCCCTCCGACTTCCGCTTGTCCTCAGCCGGCACTGCGCTCCGCCGCCTCGACCACGTTGACGAGCAGCTGCGCGCGGGTCATCGGACCCACGCCGCCCGGGTTCGGGGAGATCCAGCCGGCCACCTCGGCGACACCGGGGTGGACATCGCCGACGATCTTGCCCTCGGCGTTGCGCGAGACGCCGACGTCGAGGACGGCCGCGCCCGGCTTGACGTCCTCGGGCCGGATCAGGTGCGCGGAACCGGCGGCCGCGATGATGATGTCGGCCCGCTTGAGGTGGGCGGACAGATCGCGGGTGCCGGTGTGGCACTGGGTCACGGTGGCGTTCTCGCTGCGCCGCGTCAGCAGCAGCGGCATCGGACGGCCGATGGTCACGCCGCGGCCGACGACCACGACCTCGGCGCCCTTGATCTCGACGCCGTAGCGGCGCAGCAGGGTGAGCACGCCGTTGGGGGTGCAGGGCAGCGGGGCCGGCTCGTTCAGGACCAGCCGCCCGAGGTTCATCGGGTGCAGGCCGTCGGCGTCCTTGTCCGGGTCCATCAGTTCGAGGATGCGGTTCTCGTCGATGCCCTTGGGCAGCGGCAGCTGGACGATGTAACCGGTGCAGGCCGGGTCCTCGTTCAGCTCGCGGACGACCGCCTCGATCTCCTCCTGCGTCGCCGTGCCCGGCAGCTCGCGCTGGATGGAGGCGATGCCGACCTCCGCGCAGTCGCGGTGCTTGCCGGCCACGTACTTCTGGCTGCCGGGGTCGTCCCCGACCAGGATCGTGCCGAGGCCGGGCGTGACGCCCTTCTCCTTCAGCGCCGCCACGCGGGCGGTCAGATCGGACTTGATCGCGGCTGCGGTGGCCTTGCCATCGAGAATCTGGGCGGTCATGCCCCCATCCTCGCGGATGACGGGGGCCTGGTTCCAATCCGGGTCCCGATCATGAGCGCCTCATGAGCGCCTCATGAGCACCTCTTGATCAACGATGTTGCACTTGCACAACACATAGCGAATGCGGCTGGACAAGTAATAGTCGGCTAAAGAACGATGAGCACACAGTGCCGCGGGCAGTACCGGGGGGACGGACCGCATCTGTAGAACTCTCCTCCGAACAGTGCCGCGCGTCGTCCCCGCACTTCAGCGACGGAGGAAAGACCGCCATGAGTTTTGGCGACCCGAACAACCCGTACGGCCCGCCCCAGGGCCAACAGCCCGGTTACCCGCCTCAGCCGCCGCAGGGCCAGCCCGGTTACGGCTACCCCGCCGCCCCTCCCCCGCAGCAGCCCGGCTACGGCTACCCCGCCGCCCCGCCGGTCCAGCAGTACGGCTACGGCATGCCGATGGAGATGCCGGGCCTGATGAAGACCTCGCGCGTGCTCCTGTTCGTGCTCGCCGGCTTCCAGATCCTGTTCGGTCTCCTCGCCGGCGTCGCCGTCGGTGCCGCGCAGGACGTCTCCAACGGTGTCGGCTCGGGCGACAGCACGGACAGCCTGGCCGGTCTGGGCTTCCTGATCGCGGGTCTGCTGCTGGCCATGGGCGCCCTCTCGATCTTCCTGGGCGTCAAGTTCAAGACCGGCGGCAGCGGTATCCGCGTCACCACGATCGTCTACGCGTCGCTGATGATCCTCGGCGGCATCGGCAACATCGTGAACGGCGCCAACGGCTCCGCCACCTTCGGTGGCCTGATCTCCCTGGCCATCGCCGGCATCATCCTCGCCTCGATGGTCAACAGCGCGGCCTCGGCCTGGTTCAACCGTCCGCGGTACTGAGCCGGATCGACCGCCGCACGCACTCAGGGCCGTGTCCCACCCCGGTGAAGGGGGGACACGGCCCTGATGCGTTGCCTGTGATCAGTTGCCGGTGATCAGCTGCCGGTGATCAGTGGAAGAAGTGCCGCGTGCCCGTGAAGTACATCGTGACGCCCGCCTTCTTCGCGGCCTCCACTACCAGTTCGTCGCGGACCGAGCCGCCCGGCTGGACGACGGCCTTGACGCCGGCCGCGGTCAGGATCTCCAGCCCGTCCGGGAAGGGGAAGAACGCGTCGGAGGCGGCGTACGAGCCCTGGGCGCGCTCGGCGCCGGCCCGCTCGACGGCCAGCTTCGCGGAGTCGACCCGGTTGACCTGGCCCATGCCGACGCCGACCGAGGCGCCGTCCTTGGCGAGCAGGATGGCGTTGGACTTCACGGCCCGGCAGGCCTTCCAGGCGAAGGCGAGCTCGGCCAGCTCCGCGGGGGACAGCGCCTCGCCGGTCGCCAGCGTCCAGTGGGCCGGGTCGTCGCCGTCGGCCTGCAGCCGGTCGGTCTCCTGGAGCAGCACGCCGCCGTCGACGGCCTTGACCTCGACCGGGTTGGCGGGGGCGCCGGAGGCCTTGAGGACCCGGATGTTCTTCTTCTTGGCGAGGGCCTCCACGGCCCCCTCCTCGTAGTCGGGCGCGACGATGACCTCGGTGAAGATCTCGGCGACCTGCTCGGCCATCTCCTTCGACACCGGGCGGTTGACCGCGATCACGCCGCCGAACGCGGACAGCGGGTCGCAGGCGTGGGCCTTGCGGTGCGCCTCGGCGACGTCCGCGCCGACCGCGATGCCGCAGGGGTTGGCGTGCTTGATGATCGCGACGCACGGCTCGTCGTGGTCGTACGCGGCACGGCGCGCGGCGTCCGTGTCCGTGTAGTTGTTGTACGACATCTCCTTGCCGTGCAGCTGCTCGGCCTGGGCGAGGCCGGTGCCACTGCCGTCGACGTAGAGCGCGGCGGGCTGGTGCGGGTTCTCGCCGTAGCGCAGGGTGTTCTCGCGCTCCCAGGTGGCACCGAGGAAGTCGGGGAACGGCGACTCGTCGACGGGTGCGTACGAGGAGGCGAACCAGGAGGCGACCGCCACGTCGTACGACGCCGTGTGCTGGAATGCCTCGGCGGCGAGCCGCTTGCGGGTGGCCAGGTCGAAGCCGCCGTCCTTGACCGCGGCGAGGACGTCGGCGTACCGGGCGGGGCTGGTGACGACGGCCACGGACGGGTGGTTCTTGGCGGCGGCGCGGACCATCGACGGCCCGCCGATGTCGATCTGCTCGACGCACTCGTCGGGGGAGGCGCCGGAGGCGACGGTCTCGCGGAACGGGTAGAGGTTGACCACGACGAGGTCGAACGGCTCGACACCGAGCTCGGCCAGCTGCCGCTGGTGGTCCTCCAGGCGCAGGTCGGCGAGGATGCCCGCGTGCACCTTCGGGTGCAGGGTCTTGACCCGGCCGTCCAGGCACTCGGGGAAGCCGGTGAGCTCCTCGACCTTGGTGACGGGGACGCCGGCGGCGGCGATGCGGGAGGCGGTGGAGCCGGTGGAGACGAGTTCGACACCGGCCTCGTGCAGCCCGCGGGCGAGCTCTTCGAGCCCGGTCTTGTCGTAGACGCTGACGAGCGCGCGCCGGATGGGCCGCTTGTTGCTCTCGGCGGTGGCGGTCACTGGATAACTACCTTTCGTCCCTCAATGCGATAGCCGTTGCGGGCGATCCGCCCCACGACCTCGACGAGCAGCCTTCGCTCGACTTCCTTGATGCGCTCGTGCAGAGCGCCCTCGTCGTCCTCGTCCCGGACCTCCACCACGCCCTGAGCGATGATCGGCCCGGTGTCGACGCCGTCGTCGACGAAGTGGACGGTGCAGCCGGTGACCTTGACGCCGTACGCGAGCGCGTCCCGTGCGCCGTGGGTCCCGGGAAAACTGGGGAGGAGGGCGGGATGCGTGTTGACGAGCCGCCCGCCGAACCGCGCGAGGAACTCCTTCCCCACGATCTTCATGAACCCGGCGGACACGACGAGGTCGGGCTCGTAGGAGGAGACGGCCTCGGTGAGGGCGAGGTCCCACTCCTCGCGTGTCCCGTAGTCCTTGACCTTCCGCACGAAGGTCGGCAGCCCGGCGCGCTCGGCCCGCGCGAGCCCCTCGATGCCCTCGCGGTCGGCACCGACGGCGACGATCTCGGCGCCGTATGCCTCGGCTCCGGCGCGGGCGATCTCGTCGAGCAGCGCCTGCAGATTGGTGCCTGATCCGGAGACCAGCACGACGAGGCGCTTGGCCACGGGCTTGGCGGCCACAGTGGGGCCCTTTCTCGGGGGAGCGTTGTACGGCGGCCGGTCTCGTACAGCTCTTGTACATTCGTACGAGGGCTTCGCGCCCCGGGATACGGGGAAGTCTACGAAGCGGTCGACCGTCAGCAACGATACCGGCACTCCGAGCGGCCCCCACGGGACGGGGGCGTGGCCGGAAGGTAGCGTCTGGGAGGGAGCGGGCTCGGGAACGCGGTCGCCGTGCGGCGCGTTCATCCATTGACAGCTCACGCCAGACAGGTCGTACCAGCCGTATTCACCTAGGGGAAGACGCTCACTTGATGCCGGACCGCAGCCTGCGACTTCTCACGTTCCCCCCGCAGTCGGTGCAGGGAGGGGAGCGCGGCGGCCTGCTGCTCCGGGAGCGGCCGGCCTCGCCGCCGGACGCTCCCTCGGGCCGGCAGGGCGGCGAGGAGCAGGCCGGAGCGCCGCAGGACGACAACCCGTTCGCGCCGCCCCCGGAGGGCACGCCGGACCAGCCGTGGCAGCCCCGGCGCCCGGCGGGCGGTCGGGACAGCTCCTCGGGTCCGTCCGGTTCCCCGGGCCCCTCAGGTCACGGTCCTTCGGGCGAGAACCACTCCCCCTGGGGCAATCAGTGGAGCGACCGCCAGCCGGGCCGCTCCTCCGGCGGCTTCGGCGAGCGTCCCGGCGGCGGCCCCGGCGGCCCCGGCGGCCCGGAGGGACAGGGCGGCGGCCCCGGCCCCGGTATGCGCTGGGACCCCACGGACCCGGTCCAGCGCCGCGCCCGCTACGCGCTGCTGAGCGGCATGTGGGCCTTCTTCTTCGCCCTCTTCAGCTGGCCGTACGTGGCGCTGCTGCTCGGCGCCCTGGCCGTCTACTGGGGCGTCAGCGCGCTGCGCGCCAAGCCCCGCACGCCCGACCCCGACACCCCCGCCGCCGCCGAGCGGACCGGGCGCCCGCAGACCACGGCGGCCGTCAGCGGCATCGTCACCGCGTGCCTGGCCCTGGCCCTGGTCGCCGCGACCTTCACGGCCCAGCTGGTCTACCGCGACTACTACACGTGCGTGAACGACGCCCTGACCAACCAGGCGAAGCAGTCCTGCAAGCAGCTGCTGCCGCAGGAGCTGCGGGGCGTGCTGGGCGTCAACGGCTGAGCGACGGCCGACGGCGCACGGCGGGGGCGGAGGCGGAGGCGGAGGCGCGGGCATCACAGCTCCGTGGGGGGCGTCGGAGTGTTCGGGGGTTCCAGGAAATCCGGGAGTGCCGAGAAGTCCGGGAGCTCCGGGAACTCCGGGAAGTCCGGGAGTGCCGGACCGTCCGCGAGTGCCGGACCGTCCAGGGGTTCCTGAGCGTCCGCGGGTCGCGGCGAGTCCGGGGCATCCGGGGCATCCAGCGGTTCCGGCGGGATCGAGGCCTCCCTGAGGGCCGCCCAGCGCGCCTCGCGTGCGACCTCGTCGTGCCAGGGGAACCCGGCCGGTTCGTCGGCGGGAAGGACGTCGTACGCGTCGAGGGCCTCGTCGGAGCCGTACGCCACGTAGGCCGCCGCCGATGCCGGCGCGGGCGTGGGGGCCGCTTCCGTGCCCCCGGACCGGTCGCCGGTCGAGCGGCTCCCCGTCGACGGCGCGGGCACGTCCGTCCCGGGCTTCCGGACCCCCGGGGCCACCTTCCGTCTCCGCCCGCGCAGCCGCCATGCCCGCACCAGCAGGGCCACCGGTACGCCCACCACGGCGATCCAGACCCCCGTCGCGGCGCCCGTCCACCACCACACGGGTCCCAAGCGCGCGAGCGTGGCCACCCCGAGCGGGCCGCCCGCCAGCTCGGCGAGCACCGCGAGCAGGACCGCGCACACCGCCGCCGCCAGCACGACCACTCCGGCGGTGCGCCGCGCCGTCCAGCTCGACCGTCCCCCGCCCGCCGTCAGCCAGGCGACCGTCATCCCGGCGGCCACCGGCACCACCCCGGCCTCCCAGTTCAGCGGACCGCCGCTGCCCGCGTCCGGCACCGCCGCCAGCAGCGGGAACGGCGGCAGCAGCGGTGCGGGATCCGAGCCGAGCGGGTACACCAGATGCCCGGCGCCGAGCACGAAGCCGGGCCCGAGGGCGTAGGACGCCGACCACACGGCCGCGTTCGGCACCAGGGTCGCGCACAGCAGCAGCACGGCGACCCGCCCCGTCCAGCCCTCCGTCAGCTGGAGCAACGAGGCGCGCGCCGCCCCGCCGTGTCCCACCAGCGACACCCCCAGCAGCAGGGCCCCGCCCCCGCAGAGCACCGCCGCCCCGGCACCGGCCGCCCGCACGGCCGTACCGAGACGTGTCCGGCCGTCCGTCCCGGGGTGCGGCCGGCGCAGCCTCCTGGGCAGCAGCGCCGACACTCCGGACAGCGGCTCGCGCGGGCGGCCGTACGCCGTCCACACCCCGGCCCCGGCCGCCCCGGCGGCGAGGAGCGGGAGACACACCGCCACCCAGGTCCAGTCGGGCCGCAGTTCACCGCCGGAGGTGTAGAGCGTGACACCGGCGCCGACGGCGAGGTAGCCGAGGACGACGCCCGCCCACGCCGTCCACGCGCCGATCGGTGGCGGACCGTCGGCGTCGACGGGCGCGTCCACCGCGTCCCGCGCCGACCGGTACAGCAGCACGACCGGCACCGCGAGGAGCAGCAGCGGGGTGATGCCGAGGGGCGCGGGGACGCCGGAGAGCGTGTCGGTGCGCATCAGCTCCACCCCGTGCGCCAGCAGCCACAGCGCACCGGCGACGTGCAGCGCGTTGCCCGGCCCGCTGTCGGGATACGGCGAGCTGATCCACATCACCATCACGAGGACGGCGAACGAGCCGAGCCCGAGCCCGGCGGCGAGTGCGCCGCTCACGAGGCTGGCGCCCAGTCCTGGCGAGCGGTCGCGCATCCGGTTGAGCAAGGGGGCCGCCGACGGTCGGCGAGCGGTCATCGGGATCACGACGGCCATGCTCCCAACGACACGCGCTTTCCCGGCGTAACAGGCAAACCCCCGATGTGTCGCTCAATATATGTTTATGTTCTTTTTCGTCCAAAGGGGTGCCCTGTGAAACAGAGCAACGAGGCCACACAGGGGGAACTGACGCCCGCTCAAGCCTTCGACGCCCTGTACGCGTTCTGCGCCCCCGCCCTCGTGCGGCAGACGTATCTGCTCACCGGGCGGCGCGAGCTGGCGCGCGAGGCCGTGGAGCGCGCCTTCCAACAGGCCTGGCAGCACTGGCCGGAGGTGGCCCGGGACCGCGATCCTGCGGGCTGGGTGCGGGCGACGGCGTACGACTACGCGCTCTCCCCCTGGCACCGCTTCCGCCTGCGCAACCCGGAGCCCGACCCACCCCCCGCCGACACCGCCGACCGCGCGCTGCTGAACGCGCTCCTGAAACTCCCGCCGTCCTACCGCCGCACCCTCGTGCTGTACGACGGTGTCGGCCTCGGCCTGCCGGAGACGGCCGCGGAGACCGAGGCGAGCACTCCGGCGGCGGCCAGCCGCCTGACCCACGCGCGCGCCGCGGTGGCCGCCCGCGTGCCCGAGCTCGCCGACCCGGCCGCGCTCCACCGGCGGCTCGCCGAACTGGCCTCCACGGAGCGTCCGCATGCCACGAAACCGACCACGGTCCGCACCTGCGGGGAGCGCAGGACCCGCTTCTGGACGCGGGCCGCCATCGCCTTCACGGTCGCCATCATCGGCTCGACGGCCCTGACCCTGCGCACCGCGCCCACCCGTTACGAGCCCCCGCTCGCGCCGCCGCAGGCGGTGCGGGGGGTGCCCCCGAAGGCCGCCCTCGGTCCGCTGTCGCACGCGGAGCTGGACCTGCGCGCGAAGCTGCGGAAGGAGGCGGGCCATGGCCCGGAGAGGCTGATGCCGGACATCCGGTGAGCCGCCCCGGCCATGCGGAAGGGCCCGCACCCCCCGTGAGGGTGCGGGCCCTTGCGTGCCTGATCCGGCGTCAGCCGTGCAGGATCTCCCGGGCCAGCTTGGCCGTCTCGGTCGGCGTCTTGCCGACCTTGACGCCCGCGGCCTCCAGGGCCTCCTTCTTCGCCTGAGCGGTGCCCGACGAACCGGAGACGATGGCACCCGCGTGGCCCATGGTCTTGCCCTCGGGGGCAGTGAAGCCCGCGACGTAGCCGACGACCGGCTTGGTCACGTTCTCCTTGATGAAGGCCGCGGCCCGCTCCTCGGCGTCGCCGCCGATCTCGCCGATCATGACGATCAGGTCGGTGTCGGGGTCGTCCTGGAAGGCGGCCAGGGCGTCGATGTGCGTGGTGCCGATGATCGGGTCGCCACCGATGCCGACGGCCGTGGAGAAGCCGATGTCACGGAGCTCGTACATCATCTGGTACGTCAGCGTGCCGGACTTCGAGACCAGGCCGATGCGGCCCGGCTTCGTGATGTCGCCCGGGATGATGCCGACGTTCGACTGGCCCGGGGTGATGATGCCGGGGCAGTTCGGGCCGATGACGCGGGTCTTGTTGCCCTTCTTGCCGGCGTACGCCCAGGCGGCGGCCGTGTCGTGCACGGCGATGCCCTCGGTGATCACGACGGCCAGCGGGATCTCGGCGTCGATGGCCTCGACGACCGCGTCCTTGGTGAACTTCTCCGGCACGAAGATGACGGAGACGTTGGCGCCGGTGGCCTCGATGGCCTCCTTGACGGTACCGAAGACCGGTACCTCGGTGCCGTCGAAGTCGACCTTCTGACCGGCCTTGCGCGGGTTCACGCCGCCCACGACGTTGGTGCCGTCACCGAGCATGAGCTTGGTGTGCTTCATGCCCGTGGCGCCGGTCATGCCCTGGACGATGACCTTGCTGTCCTTGTTGAGCCAGATAGCCATGGTGTGTTGTGTCCTCGTCCTGAGTGCTTACTTGGCGGCGTGGGCCAGCTCAGCGGCCTTGTCGGCCGCGCCGTCCATGGTGTCGACGCGCTGCACCAGCGGGTGGGCGGCGTCGGTGAGGATCTTGCGGCCGAGCTCGGCGTTGTTGCCGTCGAGACGGACGACGAGCGGCTTGGTGACTTCCTCGCCGCGGTCCTCCAGGAGCTTCAGGGCCTGCACGATGCCGTTGGCGACCTCGTCGCAGGCGGTGATGCCACCGAAGACGTTGACGAACACGGACTTGACGTCCGGGTCGCCGAGGATGATCTCCAGGCCGTTCGCCATGACCTGGGCGGAGGCGCCACCGCCGATGTCCAGGAAGTTGGCGGGCTTGACGTTGCCGTGGTTCTCACCGGCGTACGCGACGACGTCCAGGGTGCTCATGACGAGACCGGCGCCGTTGCCGATGATGCCGACCTCGCCCTCCAGCTTGACGTAGTTGAGGCCCTTCTCCTTGGCGGCGGCCTCCAGCGGGTTGGCCGCTGCCTTGTCGTGCAGCTCGTCCCAGTCGTGGCGGAACTCGGCGTTGTCGTCGAGCGACACCTTGCCGTCCAGGGCGAGGACCTCGCCGGAGGCGACCTTCGCCAGCGGGTTGACCTCGACGAGGAGGGCGTCCGACTTGATGAACGTGTCCCACAGCTTGACGAGGACGTTCGCGACCTGGTCGGCGACCTCGGCCGGGAACTTGGCCGCCGCGACGATCTCGCGGGCCTTGGCCTCGTCGACACCGTCGATGGGGTTGATCGGCGTCTGGGCGACGGCGTCCGGACGGGTGGCCGCCACCTCCTCAATCTCCATGCCGCCCTCGACGGAGGCGATGGAGAGGAAGGTCCGGTTGGCACGGTCGAGGAGGAAGGAGACGTAGTACTCCTCGACGATCTCCGGGGCGGTCTCGGCGATCATGACCTTGTGGACCGTGTGGCCCTTGATGTCCATGCCGAGAATGTCCGTCGCCCGGGCGACGGCCTCGTCCGCGGAGGCGGCCAGCTTGACGCCACCGGCCTTACCGCGACCACCGACCTTCACCTGCGCCTTGACGACAGACTTGCCGCCCAGCCGCTCGGTGATCGCGCGCGCCGCCTCAGGCGTATCGATGACTTCACCGGCCAGCACCGGTACATCGTGCTTGGCGAAGAGGTCCCTCGCCTGGTACTCGAACAGGTCCACGCGCTTCCGTCCCTATCAGTGATCTCGCGGTTCGTTGGATGCGTGGGCGTGCCGCGAAGGGCAACGTGACGTCCGCTGTGTCACAAGGGAAGCGCACACGGTGTCCGAGCGCGCGGCATGTCCGTCTCGCAGGTTATCGCCGCTTGCCGGGGGTCCCTAAATCGAGGGTCACACCTGAGCGGTGATACCTGTCACATGATGCCGGGTTCCCTGGCACGGCGTGCCGCGAAGGCGAGGCCTCACCGGGCTGGGGTTGACCCGGTGAGGCCTCTGGTTTGGCCCCGAACGGGGCCGGGGCGGCTGATCCCCACCCCAATGGGGACCAGCTCACCCGGACCGTGGGGTGTCGGCCGGACGGTCCGACGGCATTCGGCCGTCCGGTGTCCGCCGCCCCACGGAGTCGTCGCGACGGGCGGCTCAGACGCGGTAGGTCTGCCCGTCGTGCGCGGTGTACGTGTGCGGGCCGTACGCGTGCGGGCTGTGCGCGGACGTCGCGTCCCGGACGTGGTCCGGGGTCACCGCCTCGGCGACGCCGGCCACGCCGGTGACCGCGTGCCCGGCGAGCGGGGCGGCGGTGGCGCGGACGGTCCCGGTCAGGTCCCGCGCGAAGGGCGCGGCCTGCCCTGCGACGCCCTGGGCGAACGGGGCGGCCTCGCCGGCCACACCGCCCGCGAACGGGGCGACGTCACCCGTCACGCCGTACGCCAGGCCGGTGGCTCCGTCGGCCACCGGACGCACGGTCCGCACGGCCGTGTCCACGACCGGCCGGACCGCACCGGTGACCCCGTCGGCGAACGGCGGCACCTCGCCCGCCACGCCCTGCGCGAAGGCCCCCGCCTGCCCGGTCACACCGTGCGCGAGCGGCGGTACGGCACCGAAGACACCGCCCGCGAAGGGCCGCGCGTCCCCGCCCACGCCGTACGCGAGCGTGCCCGCGTCCGCCACGGCCTGCCCGGCGACCGGCACGACCCCGTGCACGGCGGCACCGGCGACGGGCGGCAGAACGGCCCCCGTGGCGTCGTGCGCGACCTGCCCGGCCAGCCCGGTGGCGTAGGGCGGCACGTCGGCGACGACGCCGCCCGCGACCGGCTGGACGTCAAAGACGGCGCCCGTGGCGACGCCCCGCACGCCGGTGACCGCGCGGCCGGCGACGGCCGTGACGCCGTCCACCGCGTCGGTCGCGGTGGGCGCGACACCGGCCACCGCGTGCTGGGCGACGGGCGCCACGCCCGCCGCCGTCCGGCCGACGACCGGCACCGCTCCGTGCACGGCGGCCGTGGCCACCGGCGGGACGGCCGCGGCGGCCGTCTCGTCGACCACCGGGGTGACGGTGCCGGGAACGGCCGCCACGGTGCCGACGGCCCGCTGCCGGACTCCGTCGGCGGTGCCGGTGATGTGGCCGGGGACGGAGGCGACGGAGGCCTCGGCGGCGGCCGTCACGTGCCCGGCCCCGGCCCGGGCGGTGTCCGTCGCGGCCTGCGCGCCGACGGCGGTGCGGCCCGCGCCGACGACCGTCTGCCGGGCGGTCGTCCGGACGGCGCCGTCGACGCCCTGGGCGCGGGAGCGGGCGGACGCCTGGGTGGACTGGAGCTTGGTCTGGGCGGCGGCCAGGGCCTCCTCCACTTCGGGGGCGAAGGCGGAGAGCGGGCCGAAGAGGTAGTCGATCTCGCCCTGCGGGGTGGTCGCGTCGGAGACGGTGCCGGTCGCCTTGGCGGTGGCCCGGTAGGTCAGATGGGTGACACCCGCGTGCGCGGCGCGGGCCGCGTGGGCGCCCTTGATGGCCTGGGCGCCCCGGACCTGCGTCCGCGCGGCGGCCGGGACCTCGGCGTCGGCGGAGCGGCGGGCGCGGTCGGCGGTGCCGGTGGCGGCGCCGGCCGTCCGGTGGGCCTTGGCCGTCGTGCCCGGGGTGTCGGAGGCGGCGGACGTGGCCCGGTGGGCGGTGTCCGAGACGGTCGCGGTCGCGTCGCCGGTGATGCCGGAGACGGTGTCCCGCACCTCGGTCACGAGACCGTCGACCGTGCCGGTGACCGAACCGACCGTGCCCGTACCGGTGGCGTCGGCGGCCGTGTCCGGGACGGTCGCGGTCGTGTCCGCGGTCGGGTCCGTCACGGACAGGGACGAGGCGGGCAGTTCGTCGGCGTTGGCCGCGGCCGAGCCGAGCGCCCACGCGCCGGTGACACCGGCGGCTATGACGATGGAGCGGCGGATGTTCTTGTTCATGCGTGCGTCAGATCCTTCGGATTCCGCGACGCCGGAGCCGTGTGGGCTGCCAGGGCGTCGGAAGCGCGACTGGGGACTTGGCCGTCCGGGGATTCGAACCGGGGGAACCAGGGGTTCGGGGGGCCCGGACGGTCGGGCAGACCTGTTCCGCCCCCGCTCGACAGGTCTGTGGCGGGGAGGAGGCCGTGGGTCCCTAGCCGGGGAAGACGGGGATGTCCCGGTACCTGTCGCGGGTCCCGGCCGCGTCGACGCACGCGGCGGCACCGGGCACGAGCCGCAGCGGCGCCCGGCAGTTCAGCGTGACGGCATACACGTCACCGTGCCGCGAACCCCCGCCGTCCACCGCCGCCTTGCCCGGCGCGCCGTCCAGGCCACCGGTGGGCGCGGGGTAGGTCGGGGCGTCGGCGGAGTGCGCGGCGCCCCGCCCGTCGGTGTGTGCCACCGGTCGCGGTGCGGGGGCGAAAGCGGTGCGGGCGAGGTCCGGTCCGTACGTTCCGGTCGTCGTCGCGGGTCGCGCCGTACGGGCCTTCGCGCCCGGGGTGCCTTGCGTGGCCGACGCCCGCGGTGCGCCGGGCCACTCGGTCCCGGGTGCCGCGGTGACCGGCGCCGGCAGCAACCGGTCCGGCAGGTCGGACAGTCCGGGGACGTCGGGCAGGGCGGGCACCGGCAACGCGGGCGACGCGGGCAGCGACGGAAGCTTCGTCTCGGCCTGGTCGATGTCCTGGGCCACCGTCCCGACCAGGTGCCCGACCGGGCGTACGACGCGGTGGGCGACGGTTCGGACGACGTGCCGGGTCACGGGAGTCACCACACGCTGATCGACGTGCACGGCGTGCACGACGGGAGCGGCGTCATCGGCGTGCTCGACGGGAGCGGCGTGCTCGACGGGAGCGGTGACCACTCCGTCGACGACTCCGCGCACCGCGTTCCCGGCCGACGGCCCGGACAGGGCCGAGGTCGCCGAGGGTGTCCCCTCCGCCGCCTGTGCCTGCTCCCCGGTGAGGAGGCCGAGCGCGAACAGACCGCCCACCAGCAGCGCCAGGTGCAGCGCACGCCGTCCGGCCGCTGTGCGCAGAACGCGCACAGCGGTACCGGGCAGGGCTGCTGTCCAGGTCAAGAGGGGGTGGGTCCTCCCGTGCGGCGGAACAAGTGGCGAGGGGGCACGACGCGGGTGCCATCGATCCTTGCACGGCACGCCCGCGGTTGCGCAAGCCCCCTGTTACCGATGGGTAGTCATGTCCCTTTTACCGACCGGCGTCACGTGGTGTCCGGTATCGGAAGCGGGCGCTTCTCGATCGCCGCCGCCATCACGTCCGGGAACAGATCGGGCGTACAGGCGAAGGCGGGCGCTCCCAGGGCGGCGAGCGCGGCCGCGTGTTCGCGGTCGTAGGCGGGCGCGCCCTCGTCGGACAGCGCGAGCAGCGCCACGAACTGCACCCCCGACGCCTTCATCGCCGCCACCCGCTTCAGCATCTCGTCCCGTATGCCTCCCTCGTAGAGGTCGCTGATGAGCACCACCACCGTCTCGGCGGGCCGGGTGATCTGCGACTGGCAGTAGGCGAGCGCCCGGTTGATGTCCGTACCGCCGCCGAGCTGCGTCCCGAACAGCACGTCGACGGGGTCGTCGAGCTGGTCCGTGAGGTCGACGACCGCGGTGTCGAAGACCACGAGCCGGGTGTTGATGGACCGCATCGACGCGAGCACCGCCCCGAACACGGACGCGTAGACCACCGAGGCCGCCATCGACCCGGACTGGTCGATGCACAGGACGACTTCCTTCTTCACGGACTGCGCGGCGCGCCCGTACCCGATGAGCCGCTCCGGCACGATCGTGCGGTACTCCGGCAGGTAATGCTTGAGGTTGGCCGCGATCGTGCGGTTCCAGTCGATGTCGTGGTGGCGCGGGCGGTTGATCCGGGCGCTGCGGTCGAGGGCGCCGGTGAGGGTGGCCCGGGTGCGCGTGGCGAGCTTCTTCTCCAGGTCCTCGACGACCTTGCGCACGACCGCCCGCGCCGTTTCCTTCGTGGTCTCCGGCATCGCCTTGTTGAGCGAGAGCAGCGTGCCGACGAGGTGCACGTCGGCCTCCACCGCCTCCAGCATCTCCGGCTCCAGGAGCAGGGAGGCCAGGCCGAGCCGGTCGATGGCGTCGCGCTGCATGACCTGGACGACGGAGGAGGGGAAGTAGGTCCGGATGTCCCCGAGCCAGCGCGCCACGGACGGCGCCGAGGCCCCGAGCCCCGCCGAACGGTCCCGCCCCGTCTGCGGCCGGTCCCCTTTCCCATAGAGCGCGGTGAGCGCCCCGTCCATCGCCGCGTCCCGCCCGCTCAGCGCGCAGCCGGTGCCGTCGGCGGACTCGCCGCCGAGCACCAGCCGCCAGCGCCGCAGCCGCTCCCGGGCGGGGTCGCCGAACCCGGACGGCTCGGTCCCGGTCGGCTCGGTCCCGGTCGTCATGTGCCCACCCCCACGAGGCCGTTGTCGTCCGTCTTGTCGTCTGTCTTGGCAGCCGTCTTGTCGGCCGTCTTGTCGGTGTTCTTGTCCGCGGTCCTGTCGGCCGTCCTGTCCTCCTCGGCATCCAGGCCGAGCAGCAGCCGCAGCACCGGCAGCACGGCGTCCGCGCGCCCGGTGTCCGGCCCCGGGTCGAAGCCGGGCAGGCCCGGCCCCCTCCCCTGCGGGGCACTCCCCCGCTGCCCGGGTCCCCGCCGCACCAACTCGCCCAGGGTTCTGCGCACACCCGGCTCGTACGCCGAGAACGTGCGCCGCAGCAGCGGCAGTACGTCCGTGAACGCCTCCGCCGGCACCCCGGTCAGCCAGGCGTCGACCAGACCGAGCAGCCGCTCGTCGTGCACGAGCAGCATCCCGCCGCCGGATCCGCCGCCCACGAACCCCTCGATCCAGGCCGCCCCGTCCGCCGGTGCCGTCCCCGGCGACAGCACGAGCCCCATCAGCCGGGCCGCCTCGTCCTGCGCCAACTCGCCCTCGTCCAGGAGCAGTCGCACGGCCCGCCCGCGAATCACACCGGGCACGGTGCCCCGCCGGGACAGGGTGCCCAGGACGGAGCGCCAGCGGGTGCGCAGGTCGCCGTGGCCGACGGTGGCCGCCTCCCCCAGCAGCCCCACCGCCCCGTGGACCTCGTCCACATGGCCTCGCATCTCCTCGGCCGCGTCCGCGTCGAGGGCGGTGCAGGCCGGGGGCAGGCCGACGAAGACGCGTTCGGCGAGACCCGCGGCGACCTCGGCCAGGGCCCCGGTGTCGGTGCCGCGCACGTCGCCGTAGCGCAGGGAGCGGACCAGGGCGGGCAGGGCCTCGGCGAGCCGGCCGACGTCCGTGTCGAGGGCCGCCCGGTCGGCGAGCGTCCGCATCACGACGGGCAGCGCGTCCGGCAGTTCGGCGAGCAGACAGCGCTCGGCGAGCGCGGTGACGTCGGCGAGGGACTGCGCGGCCGTGGCGTCCGCCTCGGCCCTGGCGGTGGCGGCGGCCACCACCGTCGTGCCCCACACCCCGGCCTCGGCGACCCGCACCGACAGCTCCGGCTCCCAGCGCAGCCGCCAGGTCTCCCGGAACGTGCCCGTGCTGCCCCGGGACTCGGCGGGCTCGCCCCAGGCGATGCCCAACAGCCGCAGCCGGTGGAGCAGTCTGCTGCGCCCGGCGTCGGTCTCCTTGCGCAGGTCGAGCTCCAGGTCCCGTTCCAGCGCCTCCGGCTTGAGCCGCAACCGGCGCTGCGCCAGGGTGAGGTCGCGCTGCAACGGCACGGCGGGCGCCGTCTCGGGCACCTCGCCCAGCACGTCGCCGACTACCAGCCGGTCGTGCACCAGCGCCAGCGGCACGTCGGAGCCGTCGCACATCACCGCCCGCACGGCGTCGGTCGTCTCGGTCAGTCCGGGCAGCGGGCGACCGCGCATCGCGGCGAGCGTCTCCGCCAGCCGCACCGCCTCGATGACATGCGCGGAGGAGACGATCCGGTCCTCCTCCCGCAGCAGCCCGGCCACCTTGGTCAGCCACCGCTCGACCGGCCGGTCCGGGGCGCCGAACAGATGCCCGTACCAGCCCGGCGAGTCGATGCCCGCCCCGTATCCGCTGAGCCGTGCGAGCCTGCGGTGCGTCCACGGCACCCACGTCATGTCCACCTTGGCCTTGGGCAGCCCCTTCAGCAGCGCCCGGTCGGCGGACACGGCGGCCTTCCGCCGCAGGGCCGGCACGTGCCACGCCCCGCAGACCACGGCCGTGGCGTCCCCGAACTCGCGCTGCGCCGCCCGCAGTTGCAGCCGCATGTACGCCTCGCGCACGAGATCCCGGTCGTGCCCGCCCACGCCGTACGTCTCCCGCAGCGCCGCCATGGCCTCCTCCAAGGCGACGAAGGGCGCGAAGGCGTCCCGCGGGCCCGGACCCCGGTGCTCGACGACGTCCTCCCACCAGCGTTCGGGATCGTCGTAACCGGCGGTCTCGGCGAGCACGGCCAGCGGATCGACACGGACGTCGGGCAGGGCGGCGGGGGCGGGCGCTCCAGTACCCGCGGCCTCGGCGTCGGCCCCGGCCTCGCCCTCGTCGTCGGCTCCTGCCGGAGTCTCCTCCTCCCTCCCCCACGCCAGCGTGTGCGTGGCCGGCAGGTCGATGAAGCGGGCCGGGATCCCGTGTTCGAGGGCCCAGCGGATGGCCACCCACTCGGGGGAGAACTCGGCCAGCGGCCAGAACGCGGAACGGCCGGGCTCGTCCACGGCGTGGGCGAGGAGCGCCACCGGGGGCCGCATGCCCTCGTCGGCGGCGAGCGGGATCAGGGCGTCGGCCTCGGGCGGGCCCTCGACGAGGACCACCGCGGGCCGGGCCGCGTCCAGTGCGGCCCGCACCGCCCGCGCGGACCCCGGGCCGTGGTGGCGCACCCCGAGCAGCAACGGCCCGGAGTCGAAGGCCCCCTCCACGGCCGCGCTCCCATAGGAGGAGTCGTTCACGCGCTCACCTCCCGGCAGGCGCGGTAGAAGTCCTTCCAGCCGTCCCGCTCGCGGACGACCGTCTCCAGGTACTCCTGCCAGATCACGCGGTCGGCCGCCGGGTCGCGCACCACGGCACCCAGGATGCCCGCGGCGATGTCGCCCGGCCGCAGCACGCCGTCACCGAAGTGGGCGGCCAGCGCGAGTCCGTTGGTCACGACGGAGATCGCCTCGGCCGTGGACAGCGTGCCGCTGGGCGACTTCAGCTTCGTACGGCCGTCGGCCGTGACGCCGTCGCGCAGCTCGCGGAAGACGGTCACGACGCGGCGGATCTCGTCGATGCCGTCAGGCGCGGCGGGCAGGTCCAGGGAGCGGCCGATCTGGTCGACGCGCCGCGAGACGATCTCTACCTCGGCGTCGGGGCTCTCCGGCAGCGGCAGCACCACCGTGTTGAAGCGGCGGCGCAGGGCGCTGGACAGGTCGTTGACCCCGCGGTCGCGGTCGTTGGCCGTGGCGATGAGATTGAAGCCGCGGACCGCCTGCGCCTCCTGCCCGAGCTCCGGAATCGGCAGCGTCTTCTCGGACAGGATCGTGATCAGCGTGTCCTGCACATCGGCCGGGATACGGGTGAGCTCCTCCACCCGCGCCGTCATGCCCTCGGCCATGGCCCGCATGACGGGGCTGGGCACGAGGGCGTCGCGGCTGGGGCCGTGCGCGAGCAGCTGCGCGTAGTTCCAGCCGTACCGGATCGCCTCCTCCGGCGTGCCCGCCGTGCCCTGCACCAGCAGGGTGGAGTCGCCGCTGACGGCGGCCGCCAGGTGTTCCGACACCCAGGTCTTGGCCGTGCCGGGCACGCCGAGCAGGAGCAGCGCGCGGTCGGTGGCGAGCGTGGTGACGGCGACCTCGACGATGCGGCGCGGGCCCACGTACTTCGGTGTGATCACCGTGCCGTCCGGCAGCGCGCCGCCGAGCAGATACGTGGCCACCGCCCATGGCGACAGCTTCCAGCGGGCCGGGCGCGGACGGTCGTCCTGCGCGGCCAGCGCGGCGAGTTCGGCGGCGAAGGCGTCCTCGGCGTGCGGCCGCAGCGCCTCGGCCGCACCGGTTCCACCAGTTCCACCGGTTGCTTCGCCTGTTGCGGCTGCTGCGGCTGCTTCTTCGGTGGTCGTTTCCACGGACACAGACATGGCTGAGGCCCCCTCCAGCTCGGCCGGTTCGGTCTGGCATCCACCGTGCACCACCCCACTGACAATGCGCGCTGACCTGCACAAACGCGCTCGCGAGGCCGATTGTCAGTGGCGGGATCTACCTTCGATGGCATGACTCAGCAGGGGGTGCGCTGGAGTGCGGACCAGGTGCTGGCACTGGCGCCTGACGCCGCCTCACGCAAAGCGGGAAGCAAACTCGCCGCGGCGGGGCCGTGGTCGGAGGCGGGAAGTTCTGACGAGGGGACGGTGTGGGGCCTGTGCAAGGGCAGTGGCAGCAAGCCGTATCAGACGGTCGTCGACATCGCGGACGCGGCCGGGCCCGCGTACAAGTGCACGTGTCCGAGCCGCAAGTTCCCGTGCAAGCACGCGCTCGGGCTGCTTCTGCTGTGGGCGGGCGAGGACGGCGCGGTGCCGACGGGGAAGGCGCCGGACTGGGCCGAGGAATGGCTGGCGGGCAGACGCAAGCGCGCGCAGGAGAAACGGGCGGCGGGCGGCGCGGGTTCCCCCTCCGGGGGCGCTGACCCCGAGGCGGCGCGGCGCCGGGCGGAACGCCGGGCCGAGCGGGTCGGCGCGGGCGCCACGGAATTGGAGCGGCGCCTGACCGACCTGCTGCGCGGCGGCCTCGCCTCGGCGGAGCAGGCGGGGTACGGGCTGTGGGAGGAGACGGCCGCCCGCATGGTCGACGCACAGGCGCCCGGACTGGCCGCACGGGTGCGGGAGTTGGGGGCGATCCCCGGCTCCGGGCCCGGCTGGCCGGTGCGGCTGCTGGAGGAGTGCGCGCTGCTGCACCTCCTCGACCAGGGCTGGCTGCGCCGCGACGGGCTCCCGGAGGGGCTCGCGGCGACGGTCCGTTCCCGCGTCGGCCTGCCCGTGTCGGCGGACGGCCCGCCGGTGCGGGACCGCTGGCTGGTCCTCGCCCAGTACGACACGGCGGACGCGAAACTGACGACGCGCCGGATCTGGCTGCACGGCGCCGAGTCGGACCGCACCTGCCTGCTCCTCTCCTACGGCGCCGCAGGCCGGGCACCCGAGCTGGCGCTGCCGGTCGGGCTGGCCCTGGAGGCGGAGGTGTCCGCCTATCCCGGCTCCGGTCAGCCGCGCGTGGCCCTGGGCGAGCAGTTCGCCCCGCCCGCGCCCGCCGCGATCCGGCCCCCGGGAGTGACGACGTCCCGGGCGGCCGCCCGGTACGGCGAGGCGCTGCGGGACGACCCGTGGCTGGACGCGGTCCCCATGACGCTGGACCGGGTGATACCGACCCCGGACGGCGAGTCCTGGCAGCTGGCCGACGCCGACGAGGACGCGGCGCTGCCGCTGACCCCGTCCGCCCGCTCCCGCCCGGGCCTGTGGCGGCTCGTGGCCCTGTCCGGCGGCGCCCCCGTCAAGGTCTTCGGCGAGTGCGGCCACCGCGGCTTCACCCCGCTGACGGCGTGGCCGGAGGGGCCGGGACAGGCGGTGCCGCTGTGCTGAGCCACGTCTGCGCACCACCGCGCCGATCCCCCGGCACGGGAGACCGTCCGACCGGCCCACCCACCCGCGTCCGACCGCACCCTGTCCAACCGCATCCTGTCCAACCGAGGCGCCCGTACCGGAAAGGAACCCCATGAACAGGACCTCCGCCCCCTCAGAGACGTCCGCGTCCGGCGTCTGGGAGGACCTCGTCACCACCGCGTTGCTCGGCACGGACCGACGCCCGGCGGCGAGCGCGGGCGGGAGCGCGGGCGCGGGGCCGGCCCGGGAGGCGCCGGTGGCGCTACTGGACGCGGCGGCCGTGGAGACCGTACGGCGGCGGGCCGGGCTGCGTCCGGCGCGGGCGGCGCGGCGTCCCGACCGGGCCCCCGCGGACCCGCGCCCGGCGCTGCCCGCCGCCGCGGGGCGCCGCCTCGCCCTGCTGCTGGCCGACCGCCCAGGCACCGGCGGCGGCCGGCGGGGCACCTCGCCGGACCTGATGGAACTGCTGCCCCAGTGGCTGGCCGCGGCCAACGCGCACGGCTTCGCCGCGCCCCCGGAGTCACTGCCCGCGCTGCTGGACGCGGCCCGGGGGCGTACGGACCTGCGCCCCGCGGCGCTGGCGTTCGCGGGGCCGCGGGCGCTGTGGCTGGCCCGGCTGAATCCGGACTGGCGGTTCGCCCTGCGCGCGGCACCGGGCGGCGGCGCGACACTGCCGGATCCCGACGACGCCGGCGAGGTGGAGCGTCTGTGGCAGGAGGGGCTGTTCGCCGAGCGGGTCGCCCTCCTCACCGCGATCCGCACGCACCGCCCGGCGGCCGCGCGCGAGTTGCTCGCGGGGACCTGGGCGACGGAGCGGGCGGAGGACCGGCTGATGTTCCTCGACTCGCTGCGCACGGGCCTGGGCATCGAGGACGAGCCGTTCCTGGAGCTGACGTTGGCGGACCGCAGCCGCAACGTACGGGCGACGGCGGCGGAGTTGCTGTCGGCGCTGCCGGACTCGGCGCTGGCCGCGCGGATGGCGGTCCGGGCCGGGGCCTGCGTGGCGCTCGACCGCACGCGCGACGCGCCGACGATCGTCGTGGAGGCGCCCCTTGAGTGCGACACCAGGATGGAGAGAGATGGTGTCGCGGCCAAACCTCCTGCGGGTAGAGGGGAACGGTCATGGTGGTTGGGCCAGTTGGTGGAGGCGGCACCGCTCGGGACGTGGCCGGGGCGGCTCGGCGGGCGCACGCCCCAGGACATCGTGGCGCTGCCGGTGGCGGACGACTGGCAGGCCGAGTTGCACGCGGCCTGGTGCCGGGCCGCGGTGCGGCAGCGGGACCCCGTGTGGGCGCGGGCCCTGCTGGGAGCGCCGTCGGCGCCCGAGGCGGGCGGGCCGGGGGCGGTCTCGCTGGCCGAGCGGGCGAAGCTGCTGGGCACGCTGTGCGCCGCCGAACGGGCCGAGTGGGTGGCCGGTTTCATCGCGACGCACGGCTTGTCGGAGGCGTTCCAGCTGCTCGGGGTGTGTGCGGTGCCGTGGGCCGCGCCGCTCGGACGGGCGGTGGTGGACGCCCTGAACATCGCTCGGGACGCGGGCAGTTATCCCTGGAGCTTCAGTGGAGTGATGGGGCTGGCCGAGCGCTGTCTGGACCCCGTGGAGGCCGGCCGCCTGGACGGGTTGCTGGCGGTGCCGGACGAGCGGGAGGACGCGTCGCCGGGGGCCGGGGGGTACTGGGCGGAGGCGTTCCAGCGGCTCATGACGACCTTGCGGTTGCGTGCCGTGATGGCCGACGAGTTGGACGCGGCACGGCACGGCCGGGCTCCGGCGGCGACGGCTGCCGGCCCCGGGGGCTGAGCCCCCGGACGCCGCTGCGGTCGGACCGGTCCCGTCCTCCGTCCCCGCGCGGGGCGGAGGGGGCCGGGCTACGCCTCGGCGGGCTGGCGGACGTTCGCCCGCACCCAGTCCACGATCGACGTCGTCGTCGCGCCGGGCGTGAAGATCTCCGCGACGCCCTTGTCCTTGAGGGGCGCGATGTCCGCCTCGGGGATGATGCCGCCGCCGAAGACCAGGATGTCCGCGGCGTCGCGCTCCTTGAGCAGGTCGATGACGGCCGCGAACAGGGTGTTGTGGGCGCCGGAGAGGATGGACAGGCCGATCGCGTCGGCGTCCTCCTGGATCGCCGTGTCGACGATCTGCTCCGGCGTCTGGTGCAGACCGGTGTAGATGACCTCCATACCGGCGTCGCGCAGCGCACGCGCGATGACCTTGGCCCCGCGATCGTGGCCGTCGAGCCCCGGCTTGGCCACCACCACGCGGATCGGTCCGGCTGCCACACCCATCACTGCCTCCATGAAGCGACTACATCCATCCGTACCGACAAGTACCGCACATTCCGCGCGCCCCGTCACCCGCCGAGAAGTGAACGAACGTTATCTCCAGCATCCCTCAAGCGGCAGTTTCGCGGTGCGGACCGAGGGGGAAATCACACGATGGGACACGTTCGGGAGCCGCAGCGTGGTCCGCGGGAACGCGAAGGGCACGTGGGGCGGGCCCACGTGCCTCCAACCACCGCGGGCCCGGCTTCCCACGAGGGCACACGGGGGACGGAGTCGTCCTCCAGTGTGCCGACAGGAGGTCGGCCATGAAGGTCACCCGGGCCCTGGAGCCCCTCGTTCCGTTCTGCCAGCGCCTCCTGCCGACCAGACTGACGGGCCTTTCGCTGGCCCTCCTCAAGGCGACCGCCCTGGAGATCGCGATCCTCGCCGGACACCTCGTCCTGTATCCGACGGGCATCACCCAGGAGCGCCGCTCCCCCGCCCGCCCGCTGCCCTCGCCGGACGGCACGGCACAGTTGCCGGGCCCGGACGGGCTCCCGGTCGTGCTGCTGCACGGCTTCATCGACAACCGCTCGGTCTTCGTCCTGCTGCGCCGCAATCTCGCCCAGCACGGCGGACAGCACGTCGAGTCCCTCAACTACTCGCCGCTGACCTGCGACATCCGCACCGCGGCCGAGCTGCTGGGCCGGCACATCGAGGAAATCTGCGAGCGCACCGGCAGCCCGCGGGTCGACATCGTGGGGCACAGCCTGGGCGGGCTGATCGCGCGCTATTACATTCAGCGGCTCGGCGGTGATCTGCGCGTGCGCACCCTGGTGACGCTCGGCACCCCGCACTCCGGCACCCGGGTCGCCCCGCTGGCCAACGCCCACCCGATCGTGCGCCAGATGCGGCCCGACTCGGAGGTGATCGAGGAGCTGACCCGGCCCGCGCCCGGGTGCCGTACGCGGTTCGTCAGCTTCTGGAGCGACCTCGACCACCTCATGGACCCGCTGGAGACCGCCTGCATCGTCCATCCCGACCTCACCGTGCAGAACGTGCAGGTGACAGGAATCGGGCATCTCGCCCTTCCCGTGCATCCCGCCGTCGCGACCGGGATACGGCAAGCGCTCGACCGGGAGCAGCCGCAGCCGCAGGCCGGCGCGACCGCCGACGGCCTGACCGTGGCGTAGCGCAAGGGCGGGAACCGGGACATTCAGGGGCGAGTCCGGGCGGCACAACAGCCGCCCGGACTCGCCGACTTAGCCGGGGGATGGCCGCTCGACAGCCGCCGGACAGCCGCCGGACATCGAACGTTCTTCGAACACAAAGCCAAAGCCGCGTCCAAGGTCCGCCGAAACACGGCCGAATGCCCGTTTCCTTCGAGCACGAAACCTGTCGAAGATTGTCGCGCCCACGTACCGCCGGGTACAGTCGCCGCACTGCTCTGGCAGCCCCTGTTGTCGAGGCGAAAGAGAAGTTGGTGAACGACCGTCACCCGTCGGGGAGCATGACCACCCCGGCTCCGGCTTCCGATGCCGCCTCGACGCACTACGCGTCGTACGGCGGGCAGGAAGCCTCGTACGGCGACTTCACCACGTACGGCGGCTACGACGCGAGCGGTTTCGCGACCGGCGCCCACGCCACGACGACCTTCGAGAGCGACCCCCTCTTCGGCAACCTCCCGGGCGAGGGCCAGGCGACCGGCGCGTACGACACCACGCACTGGCAGACCGGCGGCCACCAGACGGCGCACCACGACCCGTACGCGGCCCAGCACCACGCCGCCTACGACAGCGGCACCTACGACGCGACCGCGTGGACGATCCCCGCGCAGGCCACCGGCAACGACATCAGCGGCCAGTGGGACGCGAACGCCTGGCTCCAGCCCGAGCAGCCCGCCGCCGGCCCCACCCAGCAGTGGGAATGGGGCACGCAGAGCTTCGACACCGGCGCGTACGACGCCACGCAGTGGAACGCCGACGGCGCCGCCGTGTCCGCCGAGCCCGAGCACCACCGGGCCGAGCACCACCCGTACGAGGAAGCCGCGTACGAAGAAGCCGGGTACGAGGAGACTCCGTACGAGGAGACCTCCTACGAGGACGGCACGTACGACGCAACCTCCTACGAGGACGCCGGCTACGAGGACGGCCCGTACGACGACGACTCCTTTGAGGAAACGTCTCAGGAGAACGGCGACCTGGCCTCCACCGGTGAGCTGCCCGCCGTGGCGCCCCTCCTCGACGACCAGGAGGAGTTCACTCCGGCTCCGGCCACCCGCGCGGGCTCGCGCGGCGCGGCGCGTTCCCGCCGCCGTACGCCCGCCAGGCGCTCCGCGCTGATGACCGTGGCCGTGCCCTCCGCCTGTGTGATGGGGGTCGCCGGGATCGCCGCCGCCTCCGTGGCCGGCCTGACCGGGGGCGACAAGGGCACCACCACCACCGCGGCCGCGGAGACGAAGTCGGTGAAACCGTCCGCCGCCAACAACAAGCTGGACACCCAGCTGGAGAACCTCTCCGCCGGTGCCGACGACTTCGCCGACCGCGCGAGCCGTACGCAGGAGCGCATCGACCTCAAGGCCCAGCAGGTGGCCGAGAAGAAGAAGGCGGCGGCGGAGGCGGCGCTCAAGGAGCGGCTGCGTCCCAAGTTCGTGCTTCCGGTTCTACAGAAAGGGCTCAGCGCCTATTTCGGCCAGGCCGGCGTGAACTGGATGTCCGTGCACACGGGCATCGACTTCCCCGTCTCGTACGGCACGACCGTGATGTCCGCGACCGACGGCGTCGTTTCCACCAAGTGGAACAGCGCCTACGGCAACA
The DNA here is from genome assembly GCF_021538895.1 of Streptomyces olivochromogenes. GTDB lineage: Bacteria > Actinomycetota > Actinomycetes > Streptomycetales > Streptomycetaceae > Streptomyces > Streptomyces olivochromogenes_A. Next base: position 37,334 of record NZ_JADDRL010000058.1, read on the forward strand.
TGATGATCGTGACGGCGAAGGACGGCACGGAGACCTGGTACTGCCACCTCTCCAGCTACCGCGTCGCCTCCGGTACGAGCGTCAAGGCCGGTGACCCGATCGCGTACTCCGGCAACTCGGGCAACTCGACCGGCCCGCACCTGCACTTCGAGGTGCGCCCAGCCGGTGGCGCGGCCATAGACCCGCTCCCGTGGCTGCGCAGCCACGGCCTCGACCCGACATAGAGCCGGGCCCCCGCCACCTGCGGGCCCACCACATGCGGGCCCGCTCCTGGGTCCTACAGCTTCTCCACCGGCGCGTACCGCAGCACCAGCCGCTTGGGCTTGGCGTCGCCGAAGTCGATCGTCGCCTGCGCGTTGTCCCCCTCGCCCGTCACCGCGAGGACCGTGCCGAGTCCGAACTGGTCGTGAGTGACGCGGTCCCCGATGGACAGGGACACCACCGGCTTCGACGAGACCCTCTTCGTGGCGAACCCGGACGCACCCGCCGCCGACGAGCGCGAGCGGGACGAGGACAGCGAGGCCGCCACACCGGACGCCGGTCCCGAGGACACGGGCGCGGCCGCTCCCGTCCGCTTCCACTCGACGTGGGCGGGCGGGATCTCCTCCAGGAAGCGGGAGGGCGGGTTGTACGACGGCTGTCCCCAGGCGCTGCGCAGAGCGGAGCGGGTGAGGTAGAGCCGCTCCCGCGCGCGCGTGATGCCGACGTAGGCCAGGCGCCGCTCCTCCTCCAGCTCCTTGGTCTGGCCGAGGGCGCGCATGTGCGGGAAGACGCCGTCCTCCATGCCGGTCAGGAAGACGACCGGGAACTCCAGGCCCTTGGCGGTGTGCAGGGTCATCAGGGTGATGACCCCGGAGCCGTCCTCGTCCTCGTCCGGGATCTGGTCGGAGTCGGCGACCAGTGCGACCCGCTCCAGGAAGTCGGCCAGCGTGCTCCCCGGGGCGGTGGCCCCTGATGTATCTGCGTCCTCGCCGCGCTCCTGCTCGAACTCCAGGGCCACGGCGGCGAGTTCCTGGAGGTTCTCGATCCGGGTCTCGTCCTGCGGGTCGGTGGAGGCCTGCAACTCGGCGAGGTAGCCGGTGCGTTCGAGTATGGCCTCCAGGACCGTGGCCGGTCCGGCGCCGGACTCGGCGATCGTACGGAGCTCCTCCATCATCACGTTGAAGCGCTTGACGGCGTTCGTGGAGCGCGCGGCCATGCCGTACGCCTCGTCGACGCGGCGCAGCGCCTGCGGGAAGCTGATCTTCTCGCGCTGGGCCAGCGCGTCGATCATCGCCTCGGCGCGCTCGCCGATGCCCCGCTTGGGCACGTTGAGGATCCGGCGCAGCGGGACCGAGTCCTCCGGGTTGGCCAGCACCCGCAGGTAGGCCAGGACGTCCCGGACCTCCTTGCGCTCGTAGAAGCGGACACCGCCGACGACCTTGTAGGGCAGGCCGACGCGGATGAAGACCTCTTCGAAGACACGGGACTGGGCGTTGGTGCGGTAGAAGACGGCGACGTCGCCGGACTTCGCCTCGCCCGCGTCCGTGAGACGGTCTATCTCGTCGGCGACGAACTGCGCCTCGTCGTGCTCGGTGTCGGCGACATAGCCGGTGATCCGCGCGCCCGCGCCCGCGTTGGTCCACAGGTTCTTGGGGCGGCGGGACTCGTTGCGCTCGATGACCGCGTTGGCGGCGGACAGGATCGTCTGCGTGGAGCGGTAGTTCTGCTCCAGGAGGATCGTCGTCGCGTTCGGGTAGTCCTCCTCGAACTGGAGGATGTTGCGGATCGTCGCGCCGCGGAAGGCGTAGATCGACTGGTCGGCGTCACCCACGACGCACAGCTCCGCGGGCGGCAGGTCGCCCTCGCCCGGGGGGACGTCCACCGGGTGCTCGGCGGTGCCGACGAGCTCGCGCACGAGGGCGTACTGCGCGTGGTTGGTGTCCTGGTACTCGTCGACGAGGACGTGCCGGAAGCGGCGGCGGTAGTGCTCGGCGACGTCCGGGAAGGCGCGCAGCAGGTTGACCGTCGTCATGATCAGGTCGTCGAAGTCGAGGGCGTTCGCCTCGCGCAGCCGCGACTGGTACATGGCGTAGGCCTGGGCGAGGGTCTTCTCGAAGCCGTCGGACGCCTGGCCGGCGAAGTCCTCCTCGTCGATCAGCTCGTTCTTCAGGTTGCTGATCTTGGCGCTGAAGGACTTGGGCGGGAAGCGCTTGGGGTCGAGGTCCAGGTCGCGGCAGACCAGGGCCATCAGGCGCTTGCTGTCGGCGGCGTCGTAGATCGAGAACGACGACGTGAAGCCGAGCTTCTTGCTCTCGCGGCGCAGGATGCGCACGCACGCGCTGTGGAAGGTCATCACCCACATCGCGTTCGCGCGCGGGCCGACGAGCTGCTCGACGCGCTCCTTCATCTCGCCCGCGGCCTTGTTGGTGAAGGTAATCGCGAGGATCTGGCCCGGGTGGACGTGCCGCTCGGCCAGCAGGTGGGCGATGCGGTGGGTGAGCACGCGGGTCTTGCCGGAGCCGGCGCCGGCCACGATGAGCAGCGGGGAGCCGGCGTGCGAGACGGCCGCACGCTGGTTCTCGTTCAGCCCCTCCAGGAGCGCGGCCGCGTCGAGCACCGGGCGCGGGGCGCCGTCGCGGTAGTGGGAGTCCCGGTCCGGAGGCACGTCGAACTTCCCGCCGAACAGATCGTCCGGAATCGGCTCCGGAGCGTGATCGTCCTCGGGCGGTGGCGGGGGCTCCTCCGCGTGCCCGCGGGGGGCCTGGAGATCCGCCAGGAAGCTTTCGTCAAAGAGGCTGCTCATCGCTCTCCGAGTCTAGGGCGCCGCACTGACAACCCGCGGCCACCCCGGAAATCAGCGGCCACGGATCTTCCAGATCCGGCCATCGGACACCTTCCCGCCCTCCGGAGTCGTTCCGTCACACCAGGTGAACGGCCGACCTTCCACGCCGCCACGGCGCCCGAACCATGACCAGCGAGCCGGTAACGCTACGAAGCGGACGGGCGTCGCGGCTCCGGACAAGTCGCCGCATGTCACTCCGGATTGACCACGGTGCGCGAAATCCATGGTCAAGGTCACGAAAATGTATCGGGCATATCGCACATCAACCTTCACAGGGACCACACGAGTTGGCTAGCGTTCCGGGCAGGCCGTACGACCCCCACCGGCGAACGTCGCCGGGCCGCACGGCCTCCGCCGAGTCCGGCGCCTCCTCGCGGCAGCCGGAGCCGGGGACCCACCGACCTTGGGGTGAATCGGTCCGACTTCCCTTCGGGGACCGGCCGTAGGGCAACCCTTCCGAACCACCCGCCCGAACCCGACAGCTAACTCGGTAGGCGGAACATGGAAGGAGTCGCCTCTCTTGGCGTCGCACCGCAAGTCGCGCCCCGCGAGCCCCCTCGTAGCAGGCATACGCACCCCCGCCCTCGCCACCGCCGCCCTCACCTCGGTGGCCCTGCTGTCCCAGACGGCCAACGCCACCCCCTCCACCGACGGCAAGCCGAGCATCGAGGAGGTCGAGAAGAAGGTCGACGACCTCTACCGCCAGGCGGAGTCGGCGACCGAGAAGTACAACTCGGCCAAGGAGAAGTCCGGCAAGCAGCGCAAGCAGGTCGACACGCTGCTGGACGACGTGGCCCGGCGCACGGACAAGCTCAACAAGGCTCGTGAGGAACTGGGCACCTTCGCCGCGGCCCAGTACCGCACCGGGAGCTCCGCCCCCGACACGGCCACCTTCCTGCTCGCGGACTCCCCGCAGGACTACTTCGACCAGACCCAGCTGATGCACCGGCTGACCTCGCGTCAGAAGGAAGCGGTCGACGACTACGTCACGCAGCAGTCCGCGACCATGAAGAAGCGGCAGGAGGCCGCCAAGAGCCTGGAGACGCTCAACGAGTCGCAGAGCGAGCTGAAGACCGCCAAGGCCACCGTGCAGACGAAGCTCTCCACCGCGCGGGAGATGCTGTCCAAGCTGACGGCGGAGGAGAAGGCGCGGCTCGCCGCGATCGAGAAGCGCAAGCAGGAGGAGGCCGCGCGGAAGGCGGCCGAGCTCGCGAAGCAGCAGGCCGCGCAACAGGCCGCCGAGGAAGCGGCCCAGCGCAAGAAGGACGCGGCGGCGAGCGCGTCCCCCTCGCCGTCGCCGTCCACCGGCTCGTCGACCGGCACCTCCACCGGCTCGGGCTCGTCGACGCCCAGCTCCACCGGCTCGGGCTCGTCGACGCCCAGCTCCACGTCCACCGACAAGGCCGACAAGGCGCTCGCCTTCGCCCGCGCCCAGATCGGCAAGCCGTACGTCTGGGGCGCCACCGGCCCCGGCTCCTACGACTGCTCCGGCCTCACCCAGGCCGCCTGGAAGGCCGCCGGCGTCAGCCTCCCGCGCACCACCTGGGACCAGGTCAACGCCGGCACCACGGTCTCCCTCGCGGACGCCCGGCCCGGCGATCTGATCTTCTTCTACGACGACATCAGCCACGTCGGCATCTACATCGGCGGCGGCATGATGATCCACGCCCCGAAGCCGGGCGCCTACGTCCGCGAGGAGTCGATCTACTACGCCGGCTCGTCGATCATCCACAGCGTGGTGCGGCCCGCCTGAGCGGCGGACGCGCACGCCTGCGTGTGCCGCTGGGCCCCGGCGCTCAGGACTGACTGGGCGCCGGGCACCCGCTTCGCGCGACTGCGCCCGCGCGCGTGGTCCACTCGCACGCTTTTCGCGGCGCACGCGCGCGTGGAGCGCTCGTCACACGCCCGGCGCTCCCTAGCATCGGGCCATGCCCGGCACCCCATCCCTGCGCGCCTGGTGGGCGCGGCGTCCGCCGGCGGCCGGGGCTGCCGTGATGGCGACCGGCATCGTGTCGACGGGACTGCGTCTGACGGGGCACGAGCCGCTGTCGCGGATCGCCCTCGCGCTGGCCTGCGTGGGCTGGCTGGTGCTGGCCGCGGACTTCGTCGTACGACTGCTGCGCGAGCGCGAGGGCTGGCTGGCCGAGGCGCGGACGCCGGTCGCGCTCACCGCGGTCGCCGCCACCGCCGTGCTGGGCACCTGTTTCGCCACGCTGGGCCGGCCGGTCCTGGCCGAGGCGCTCCTCGCCCTCGCCGCGGTGCTGTGGCCGGTGCTGCACGTCCTCGGCATGCGGCACTGTCGGCGGCGCATGCCGGGCGCGGTGTTCCTGTGCTGCGTGGCCGCGCAGGGCACCGCCGTACTCGCCGCCACCCTGGCCGGGACCGAGGCGACGGCCTGGCTCGCGCACGCGGCGCTGGTGCTGTTCTGGCTGGGGCTCGTGCTCTACGGGGTCGCCCTGGCCCACTTCGACCTGCGGCAGGTGGTCGAGGGCGCCGGGGACCACTGGATCGCGGGCGGCGCACTGGCGATCTCGGCGCTGGCGGCGGCGAAACTGCTCTCCGCCGACAGCGCGCGCCTGTACCTGTGGAACGACGACGACCGGGGCGTCCTGCGCGAGGTGAGCCTGACGCTGATCGTCCTCGACCTGTCCTGGTACGTCGTCCTGCTCTCCGCCGAGCTGGCCCGGCCCCGGCTCGGCTACGACGAGCGCCGCTGGGCGACGGTGTTCCCGATGGGAATGTCGTCGGTGGCCCTGCTCTCCGTCTCGGCCGCCGTGGGGATCTCGTGGCTGCGCTGGCCCGGACGGGTGCTGCTGTGGCTTGCGGTGGCCGTCTGGCTCGCGGTCGCCGCCGGCGCGGTCGCCTCGGCCCGCGCCGGGATCAGGGCCGCGCGCTGAGGCGGCTCGCGCCCGCGCCGGGGAGGCTCACGTCCAGAGCACGGCGATGAAGATGTTCGCCATGGTCAGCAGGCCCACCAGGCCGAAGAGGCCCTTGTCCACCTTTTCGCCGTTCTCGTCGTCGCGCTTCACGTAGACGAGCCCGAGGATCACGATCAGCAGGGCCAGCTTCACGCCGATCTTGACGGTGTTGAGGTGGTGGTCGTCGGCCTGGTTGAGGCCGACCAGGATCACGCCGGTGACCAGCATGGTCAGCGCGCCGTGCAGCATCGCGGGGACGAAGCGTGCGGTGCCCTGGCCCATCGCCTTCGTCTGGGTGAGGAAGCCGCCGAGGAGCGCGGCGATGCCGATGATGTGCAGGCCGACGAAGAGATGGATGAGTACGTCCATGAGGCCGGAGCCTAATCAAGGGCCCGGGCCCCGCCGCCACCGCCCCCGCGCTCGCATATATGCGCTCCATAGCACCCCGCCGCCCCCGCGCGCCCCGGAACCGCCGCTTCGGTCATCGCGCTGCGTGAAGGCGGCGGCGCCGGACCCGGATCACGGTCACATACGGTCACCCGCCGGTCGGCCGCCGCCACTTCCGTACATGCGTTACCGAGCCGACACAGTCAGGTTTAGCGTCCTCCTCCAGGTGACCGGCTCCCCACCGCCGCCCGGGCCAGGGGCGGCCGTCGGTCACCACCGCCGAGAAAGAGTCCGGCGGCGGCCCGCTCCCCCTGTGCGGGCCGCCGCCGGACGTGTGAACCGCAGTCCCCGCGGTCGACGAAAGGACGTGACGGTCCAGGTGGCAGCGCACCGCAAGCCCCGACAGCGCCCGCTCAGCGGCACCGGCGCCCGCGCGGCCGTGACCTTGGCCCTGGCGGGCGCGGCCACCACGACGGCCTTCGACGGCATCGGCCAGGCGGCGCCGCAGCTGACGCCGACGCAGGTCAAGGCCAAGGTGGACAAGCTGTACCAGGAGGCGGAGGTCGCCACCGAGAAGTACAACGGGGCCAAGGAGAAGGCGGACGCGGCGGAGCGACGGCTGAAGTCGCTGCAGGACCAGGCGGCCCGCAAGGAGGAGAAGCTCAGCTCGGCCCGGGACGCGCTCGGTTCGATCGCGGCGGCGCAGTACCGCAGCGGCGGGCTCGACCCGGCCGTCCAACTGGCGCTCTCGGACGACCCGGACCAGTACCTGGACGGGGCGGCGTTCGCCGAGCGGGCGGGCGACCGGCAGTCGCAGGCCGTGTCGCGGGTGCGCAAGCAGCTCCGGGAGATCGAGCAGCTGCGCGGGGCCGCGCACATGGAGCTCGGCTCGCTCAGGTCCAAGCAGGCGGAACTGAAGCGCCACAAGAAGACGATCAGCGCAAAGCTGGGCGAGGCACGGGAGCTGCTGTCCCGCCTGACGCCGCGGGAGCGGTCGCGGGTCACCGCGGACGGGGCGTACGCCGCCGGGGCGGGACACGCCTCACGGTCGGCCGCCGACAGCCGCGACGCCCTCACGCCGCCCGGTTCCGCCCCGGCCTCCGGTTTTGTCGACGCCCCCGACTCCCGGGCCGCCGCGGCCGTCGCGTACGCCCACCAGAAGCTCGGCAGCCCCTACGTGTGGGGCGCCACGGGCCCCGACGCCTTCGACTGCTCGGGCCTCGTCCAGGCCGCCTACCGCTCCGCCGGGGTCTCCCTCCCCCGCACGACCTACGCCCAGATCGACGCGGGCCGCCGCGTCTCCCGCTCCGAACTGCGCCCCGGCGACCTGGTGTTCTTCTACTCCGGGATCAGCCACGTCGGCCTCTACATCGGCAACGGCCAGATGATCCACGCCCCGAACCCGTCGGCACCGGTCCGCGTGGCCCCGCTCGACGAGATGCCGTTCGCGGGGGCGACGCGGGTCGTGTGAGGCCGGGTGGCGCGCGTCAGACCAGCCGTCGCGCCGTGGCCCAGCGGGTCAGTTCGTGCCGGTTGGACAGCTGGAGCTTGCGCAGGACCGCCGAGACATGGGACTCGACCGTCTTCACCGAGATGAAGAGCTGCTTGGCGATCTCCTTGTACGCGTAGCCGCGGGCGATCAGCCGCAGGACCTCGCGTTCGCGCTGGGTGAGGCGGTCGAGGTCCTCGTCGACCGGCGGGGCATCGGTGGAGGCGAAGGCGTCCAGGACGAAGCCGGCCAGGCGCGGGGAGAAGACGGCGTCGCCCTCCTGGACACGGAAGATCGAGTCGACCAGGTCCGTGCCGGTGATGGTCTTGGTGACGTAGCCGCGGGCGCCGCCGCGGATCACGCCGATCACGTCCTCCGCCGCGTCCGAGACGGACAGCGCGAGGAAGCGGACCGGCCGCTCGGCGTCGGCCATCAACGGGGCGCAACGGCGCAGCACTTCGACCCCGCCGCCGCCCGGGAGGTGGACGTCCAGGAGGACCACCTCGGGCCGGGTCGCGGTGATCACGGAGACCGCCTGGTCGACGTCCGCGGCCTCGCCGACCACCTCGACGCCGGTCTCCTCGGTCCGGCCGATCTCGGCCTGCACCCCCGTACGGAACATCCGGTGGTCGTCGACGAGGACAACGCGGACCTGACGGCCGCCCGCGCCGCCGGACCCGGCCGTCTCCGGTGCTCCCGCCGTACCGTTCGCCTCGGTCGCGTCGCTCATGACGTCTTCTCCGCCCTCTCCATCTCCAGCTCGACCTCCGTGCCGCCGTCCGGCACCGCGCGCAGCCGCGCCGTGCCGCCGTTGCGCTCCATGCGGCCGATGATCGATTCTCTAACGCCCATGCGGTCGGCGGGTATCGAGTCGAGGTCGAAGCCGGGACCACGGTCGCGGACGGACACGAAGACCGTCCTGCCCTCGACTTCGGCGTAGACCTGCACGGCGCCGCCCTCGCCACCGTACTTGGCTGCGTTCACCATCGCTTCGCGCGCGGCCTGCATCTGAGCGGCGATCCTCTCGTCGAGCGGGCAGTCGCCGACCACCACGACCTCGATGGGGACGCCGTGCTTGTCCTCCACCTCGGCGGCGTTGCGCCGGACCGCGTCGGCGAGGGTGGTGGGCTCGTCGGCCTCGTCCTTGCCGGTGCCCTCGGGCTTGTACAGCCAGGTGCGCAGGTCGCGCTCCTGGGCACGGGCGAGCCTGCGCACCTCGTTCGCGTTCTCCGCGTTGCGCTGGATCAGGGTCAGGGTGTGCAGCACGGAGTCGTGGACATGGGCCGCGACCTCGGCGCGCTCCTGGGCCCGGATGCGCATCAGGCGCTCCTCGGAGAGGTCCTGGGTCATCCGGACCAGATACGGGCCGGCGAGGAGGGTGATGCCGACGAGGACCGCGAGGGCGGCCTGGAGGACCGAGCCGAGGTGGGCCGCGGAGCCCTGCAGCACGAAGATGCCGGAGACGCCGGCCGTGACGAGCAGGACGCCGCCGCCCGCGCGCAGGAGCGTGAGGGTGCGGCGACGCCGGCCGACCTCGACCCAGCGGGCCCGGCGGGCGTTGTCCGCCTGCCGCCAGACCAGGGCGACGCCCGCGCCGACGAGGACGGCGGGCAGGAGATACGCCTTGGCTCCGTTGCCGAGATTGACGTTGCTCACGAAGACCATGGCCACCACGACCATGAGGAGCAGCGCGACGATCTGGCCCTTGTCCGGCTTGCGGGCGATGAGTCTGCGGCGGCCGTCCGGGGAGGTCTCGGTGCCGACCAGGGACGGCGGCTTCTGCCCGCCGACGCCGCCGACGCCGAGCGGCACGAAGAACCAGAACGCGGCGTACAGCAGCGCGCCGAGGCCGTCGGCCATGAGCAGGCCGACGAAGACGAGCCGCACCCAGATCACGGGCAGCCCGAGGTGCCCGGCGAGGCCCCGCGCCACGCCACCGAGCCAGCGGCCGTCGCTGCTGCGGTAGAGCTTGCGCGGTGGCCGCGGATCGTCGAGGGGCGCTGCTGCGGCTTCCGGCATGCCATTGATGGTCACACGGCCCGAGTTGCGAAGCATCAGGGTGCACCCCCGAGACTCCCCTGATCTTCGAACGGGCAGGTCCTCGAACGCTTCACCGGCGGCGTCTCAGGGCCGATATCAGGGTTCGGCCAGGGTCGTACCGGCTGCCGTCGCGGCGGCCGGGCCGTCACCATGGACGCATGACAGATCACGACCACGCCGCGACGGGTCCGGGACCCGGCTCCGGCCCGCGCCCGGATCCGGGCCGTGGGCCGACGGATGCCGCGCCCGCCGCGACCGGGGAAGCGGACGCGCCGGACGGCGCGGACGCCGCCGCGCCGCACAAGTTCCGCCGCGACCGCCGCCACAAGATGGTCGCGGGCGTGTGCGCCGGGCTCGGGCGGCACACGGACATGGACCCGGTGATCTACCGGATCACCCTCGCCGTGCTGGCCGCGAGCGGCGGCATCGGGCTGATCTTCTACGGGTTCGCCTGGCTCTTCGTGCCGTACGACGACGAGGAGGAGAACGAGGTCCGCAAGCTGCTGACCGGCCGGGTCGACGGCCAGGCGCTGGCGGCGGTGCTGTTCGCGCTGGTCGGCTGCGGTGTGTTCCTGACGATGCTGAAGAACGGCGGGGTGCTCACCTTCGCCGTCGTCGTCTCCCTCCTCCTCGCGGGCGCCGGGTACTGGTCGCAGCGGCGCGGCGCGCCCGACCCCGACCCGCTGGCCGCCCAGGCGGTGGCCGACGCGCCGCCGGAGGCCAAGGCACCGCCGGTCGCCACCGCCTACCCCTCGTGGTGGCGCGACCCCATCGTCAAGGACGGCACGCACGTCGGCGGCACCGGCTATCTGTGGGGCCCGGGCGACTCGTACGACCGGGACATCGCGGCCGCCGTCAACATCGGCCTCGGCACCCCCCGCGGCGGCCGCGAGGACATACGTGCCCCGCGCACCGAGCCCCCGAGACCCCGCGGCCCGCGCTGGATCGGCGGCTGGGTCTTCCTGTTCGCCCTGCTGGCCGGCGGCGCGGGCACCGCCTCGACGTGGGACACGCATCCGCTGGGCACCAGCCTGCAGACCGGGCTGTCCTGGGCGCTCCTGGTCTTCGGGCTCGGGATCGCGGTCAGCGCGTTCCTCGGGCGTACGGGCGCGGGATCGGTGTTCCTGGCGATCGTCACGGCGGCCCTGCTCGCCGGGGCGTCGAGCCTGCCCAAGGACATCACCAGCCACTGGACGCACACGTCGTGGCAGCCCGCCACCGCCGCGGAGGTGCGGAGCTCCTACGACCTCGGGACGGGCGTCGGCACCCTGGACCTGAGCCGGGTGCGCGTCGCCCCGGGGCAGACGGTGTCGACGGGGGCCGACGTGGGCGCGGGGAAACTGCGGGTGATCGTGCCGCCGGACGTGACCTTGAAGCTGAGCATCGATGTGGGGGTCGGCGACATCCAGTTGCCGGGTGAGGACAAGCGGGACGTGGACGTGGAGCCGGGCAAGCACAAGAACGTGACGCTGTCACCGACGGCGGACGGCAAGAAGGCGGGCACGCTCGACCTCGATCTCCAGGTCGGCGTCGGACAGGCGGAGGTGAGCCGTGCTGCGTCATGAGTTCCAGCCCGGGAAGCTGGTCGCCGGAGTCTTTCTCGCTCTCGCGGGCGTCGCCTACGCCGGTGACGCGGACGGGCTGTGGGAGACCCCCTGGTTCGCGATCATTCCGCTCGTGGTGGGCGGGCTGTGCCTCGCGGGCGCCACGGCGGCCCTGGCCCAGGGCATACGCAGAAGGCGGCGGCCCGGCCGTACGCACACGACCGAGGCCGCCGGGACCGACGGACCGGGCTGACCCGGCTCGCCGGTCCTACCGGTTGCTCAGCGATAGCCCCCCGACCGCAGCCGGCGCCGGGTGCGCAGGGCCGAGTCCAGGGACAGGTAGGGAGTGCCGGCCAGGACGAGGGGCAGCCAGGCCATCATGTAGGCGAGGTCGTTGCCGTAGTAGTACGGGGTCGAGGCCCAGCTCACCGTCATCCACAGGCTGAACGAGATCAGCGCGCCGCCGAGTGCGGCGAGGCGGCCCAGCAGGCCGACCAGGACGCCGAGTCCGACGGCCAGCTCGCCGAAGGCGATGGCGTAGCCGAAGCCGACGGGGTTCTTCAGGGCCAGGTCGACCAGGGCGGGGATGGCCGCGGAGTCGCGGACCGCGCGCATCGTGTCCCCGATCGACCCGGAGCCGCCGGACTTCATGAAGGCGCTGTCGGTCAGCTTGTCGAGGCCGGCGTAGATGAAGGTGACGCCGAGGAAGACGCGTAGAGGAAGGAGGGCGTAGCGGGTGGCGGTGTCCCGCCAGTCCCGGTCGCCGCGGAGATGGGGAGTGTGCGTATCCGTTCGAATGCTGTGAGTCATCGCTCCTAGCCGCCTCTCGCCCGCCTGCCGAGACCCCTCAACAGACCTTACGTACGTCGAGCGGCGTCCGCTCAACCCCCGTGCGGACGTTTTTTGAAGATTGGACGATCAGTGGTGCGTCCGTATCTGCCGCACCGGGTGTCCCAGGACCTGGCCCACGGCGCTCAGCTGATCGTCGGAGAACCAGCGGCGCTCCGGGTTCCGGACGGCGATCTCGAAGCGCGCGAAACCACAGTGGCCATCGTATTCCAGCAGGTCGAGGGAGGTTCTGGTGTGACAGCAGGGGACCGTCACGGTGAGGCCGGGGAAGCCGTCCTCATGGGCGTCGAGCAGATCGTCGTGCCACGAGCGGTCGATCGCGGCGCCACAGTGCGGGCAGCCGATGCGCCGCAGATCGGCTCCGCAGTCGACGAAGGTGAGGGCGTCGTACCAGTCGATTTCGATCTCGGCTTCGACGCCGTCCGGGTGACCGGGCGTCGCTCATCGGCTCGCCGTCAGTTCGCTCCGGTCAGTCCGTCACCTCGACCACGCAGCGGTTCGTGGCGACTCCGGCGGCCGTCACCACCTGCACCTCCACCGAGCCGGGCTCCACGTCCGCCGGTACGGGAACCGTCAGGACCGTGTCCGAGGGGTTGCTGAAGCCGCCGCTGACCGGGACCAGCGGGACGTGGACGTGGACGGCGCCGATGCGGACGACCATGCGGGAGAGGTGGTCGGCGGACCGGGCGCCGGGCGGTACGAAGCCGGCGCCGCGGATCTCGATGTCGTCGCCGGTGCGGATCGGACCGTCCAGGTCGCCGGCCTCGCGGGCGCGGACCACGGAGAGGACCACCGGGCGGCCGCCCTCCGCGTACTTGCCGGCCACATAGGTGGCGCAGGAGACGAGGACCACCACCGCCAGGCCCCAGGGCAGGTCGGGCAGTTGGTCGGGGCGGCGAGCGAGCCGTACGGCGGCGAACAGCAGGGCCACGGCGCTGATCACGACGTACTGGATGTCGGCGAAGGCGCCCCGGCCGGAGTCGTCGGTGAGCAGGTCGGCCGCGCGGGGCCGGTGCGCGCGCACCTTCTGGAGCCGCTGGCCGAGGATGCGCAGACCGACCACCCGGCGGACGAGCACCGCGATGCCGCAGACCACGGCCAGCACGGTCACCACACCCGCCCCGCGGGCGAGTTCGAGCCCGGAGATCAGCGCGTCGCGTTCGGTGTGGTCGGAGGCGGCGGCGAGACGGGCCGCCAGGAACAGCACCGCGTAGGCCACGAGCAGCACCCAGGCCACGGCCACGGTACGGGAGGTGGACATGCGGTTGTCCTCGCCGATGACGGGGGCCAGCGCCCCGCCGCGCGCCCGGTGGAACCAGGAGGCCGCGGTCAGCGTGCCGGCCACCACCAGCGCGGCGAGCAGTCCGGCGGTGCGCGCGCTCGTCCAGCCCGCGCCGATCGCGGTCAGGGACTGCCCCAGAAGCAGCAGGAACACGGCCGCCCACAGGACGTACAGCGTGCGCAGCCACAGGCGGCCCAGCCACGCCTCGCCCTCCGCGCGCCCGCGTTCGGCGACGACCTCGGCGGACTGGGTGAGTTCCTCGGAGACCCACTGCCGGGAGGCGGAGGCGGAGTGGGCCACCGCCGCGGGCAGACCCTGCCCGGCCGCGAACTCGTCCCGCATGAGCAGGAATTCGGCGACAGCCCGCCGGTGCCCCTCCCGCACGCCGTGCGGGCAGTCCCCGCAGGCGCAGCCGCCTCCGTGGGCACCCCCGTGGACGCCCCTGTCGGCGCCCTGCCTCGCCTCCTGCACCGCCACGCCCGACGCCCGCCTTCCCCATGACCCACGACCCGGGGCACGACCGGTGGCAGCCTCCGCAAAGACCCACCGCCGTCGTGCAACTCCCATGCGACGACAGCGAATTGTGCCCTACGCCACGCCGCGCGCGTCCGGCAGGTGGTCACCTCGGGTGAAGCATGGCCCACTGTGTTGACCCGGCTGCGAGAATTTCGGTATGGCCGAGATCATCCAGCGCGACGGGAGCTGGGCCTTCGACGGCACCACGGTCCGGATCACCCCGGGACTCCACCGTTCCGTGCCGCTCCTGCGGCAGACGTACGGGGAGATCTCCGTGCCCCTGGAGGCCGTCTCGGGCGTGGTCTACGAGCCCGAACGCAAGCGCGGCCGACTGCGGATGCGGCTGCGCGAGGGCGCCGACCCGCTGTTGCACGCCACGGGCGGCCGGTTGCCGGAGGCGGCCGATCCCTACCGGCTGACGGTGGACATGGACCGGTCCGGGGTCGCCGAGTACGTCGCCGAGGAGATCCGGCACTCCCTGCTGCTGGACCAGATCCCCACGGAGCCCACGAAGGCGTATCTGCTGCCCGGGCCGCCGGTGCCGGTCTCGGTCCGGTCCTCCGACGGCACGGTCTCCTTCGACGGCAGCCAGGTGCGCATCGACTGGGCGGACACCTCGGAGCGGGTCAAGCGGGCCACCGGGCCGCGGATCATCAACGTCGGCGACCTGGTGCAGGTCGAGTGGCTGCCCAACTCCGGCTACGAGGACGGTTTTCTGCGCTTCGTGACGCGCGAGACGGTGTTCTCCAAGCTGCCGCCCGAGCGGGACCCGTTCGCCCTGGACCTGTGGGGAAGCGTCCGCCGCGACCTGCTCACCGCGCTGGTGGCAGCCGCGGTCACCGCACGGCTGCCGCATCCGTCGACCCGGGCGGGCGGCGAGTTCGCCGACCGGCAGCGGCCGACGGGCGCGGTGCCGCCGCCGGCCGACCATCACGACGTACTGCTGCGGCGGCTGCGGGAGTTGGGCGAGCTGCACCGGGACGGGGTGCTCACGGACGAGGAGTTCGCGATGACCAAGGCCGTGGTGCTCAGGGGGTTCTAGCCCTGGTGCTCAGGGGTTTCTAGCTGAGCAGGTCCGGCTCGCTGCGGCTGATGTCCTGCCACAGCGGCTGGTAGTTGATCCAGGCCACCAGGTCGCCGCCGAGCTGTTCGCGGGTCGCGACCGCGAGTTTGTGGTCGATGAGGAGCGGGCGCCCCGCGGCCTTCGCCATCAGCTGCACCTGTGAGGATCTCTCCATCGACAGGAACCACCAGGCCGCCGCGTCGATCGAGTCGCCGACCGTGAGCAGGCCGTGGTTGCGCAGCACGAGGGCCTTGCGGCTGCCGAGGGCGGTCGCGATGCGGCGGCCCTCGTCGCTGTCGACGGCGACGCCGGTGTAGGCGTCGTACAGGGCGTGGTCCTCGTAGAAGGCGCAGCTCTCCTGGGTGATCGGGTCGAGGAGGTCGCCGAGCGCGGACAGGGCGCGGCCGTGCACCGAGTGGCAGTGGGCGACGGCCACGACGTCCGGGCGGGCGGCGTGGACCTGGGCGTGCACGGTGAACGCCGCCTGGTTGACGTGGTAGCGGCCCTCGATCACCTGCCCGTCCTGGTTGGCCAGGACGAGGTCGCTGACGGTGACGTGCTTGAAGGGCATCCCGAACGGATTGACCCAGAAGCAGTCGGTGTACTCGGGGTCGCGTGCGGTGATGTGTCCCGACACCCCGTCCTCGAACCCGGACCGCCCGAAGATCCGCAGCGCGCCGGCGAGTCGTTCCTTGCGGTGCCGGCGCTCGTCGTCGAGCGAGTCGTACATCGGCGGCATCGCGAACTGCAGCTGATCGGTGGGCAGCGGCAGAGGCGGGGTCGGCCCGTGCATAGGTCCTCCAGCACTGGGTTTGCTTTACGGGGCGGAAGTTACCGTCGGTCAGCGCAGGAAAACAGAGCTGTTTTGTAAAGATGACGCAGCGGTCGATGCGGCCCGTCCACACCCAAACACATACCCGACAGAAGATGTCGGGTGTTGCCGTAACAGTGGCTCGTATGAACTGGGCAGACTTCACCTCCGCCGCTCCCGGCCTCGCGAAGACCGTCGAGGAGCGCTTCGGCGCGTTCCGCCATCACGTCCTCGCCACCCTGCGCCGGGACGGTTCCCCGCGCACCACCGGCCTGGAGGTGCGTTTCCTGCGCGGCGAACTGTGGCTGGGCATGATGCCGGGCTCGCTCAAGGCCCTCGACCTGCGCCGGGATCCCCGGTTCGCGCTGCAGGCGAATCCGGGGCCGGACTCCGCGATGGGCGGCGGGGACGTGCGGATCAGCGGGCGGGCCGTCGAGGTCGTCGATACGGCACTGAAGGCGGCGTACGTCGAAGAGGTGGAACCGCCGCAGCCGTTCCACCTCTTCCGCACCGAGTTGACGGAGGTCGTACGGACCTACGTCGAGGACGACACGTATCTGGTCGTCGAGGTCTGGCGGCCCGGAGCGCCGGTGCGCACTCTCAGGCGGACGTGACCTTCAAGAACGGGAGGACTACTCCCACTCGATGGTGCCCGGCGGCTTCGAGGTCACGTCGAGGACGACGCGGTTGACGTCGCGGACCTCGTTGGTGATCCGGGTCGAGATGCGCGCGAGGACCTCGTAGGGCAGGCGCGACCAGTCGGCGGTCATCGCGTCCTCGGAGGAGACCGGGCGCAGCACGATCGGGTGGCCGTAGGTGCGGCCGTCGCCCTGGACGCCGACGGAGCGGACGTCCGCGAGCAGGACCACCGGGCACTGCCAGATGTCGCGGTCCAGGCCGGCCGCGGTCAGCTCCTCGCGGGCGATGGCGTCGGCGTCCCGGAGCAGGTCCAGACGGTCCTTGGTGACCTCGCCGACGATGCGGATGCCGAGGCCGGGGCCCGGGAAGGGCTGGCGCTGGACGATCTCCTCCGGCAGGCCGAGCTCCTGGCCGACCATGCGGACCTCGTCCTTGAAGAGCTTGCGGAGCGGCTCGATGAGCTTGAACTCCAGGTCCTCGGGCAGGCCGCCGACGTTGTGGTGCGACTTGATGTTGGCGGTGCCGGTGCCGCCGCCGGACTCGACGACGTCCGGGTACAGGGTGCCCTGGACCAGGAACTCCACGGCCGGGCCCGCGTCGGCGATGATCTCGGCCTGCGCCTGCTCGAAGACGCGGATGAACTCGCGGCCGATGATCTTCCGCTTCTCCTCGGGGTCGGAGACGCCCTTGAGCGCGGTCAGGAAGCGCTCCTCGGCGTCCACAACGACCAGCTTGACGCCGGTCGCGGCCACGAAGTCCTTCTCGACCTGCTCGGTCTCGCCCTTGCGCATCAGGCCGTGGTCGACGTACACGCAGGTCAGCTGGTCGCCGATGGCGCGGGCGACGAGGGCTGCGGCGACGGCGGAGTCCACGCCGCCGGACAGACCGCAGATCGCGCGCTTGTCGCCGACCTGCTCGCGGATCGCGGTGACCTGCTCCTCGATCACGTTGCCCGTGGTCCAGGAGGGGGTCAGGCCGGCGCCGCGGTAGAGGAAGTGCTCCAGGACCAGCTGGCCGTGCGTGGAGTGCATGACCTCGGGGTGGTACTGGACGCCGTAGAGCTTCTTCTCGTCGTTCTCGAAGGCGGCGACCGGGACGACGTCCGTGGACGCGGTCACGGTGAAGCCCTCGGGAGCGGCGGAGCAGGCGTCGCCGTGCGACATCCACACGTGCTGCTCGGCCGGAGTGCCCTCGAAGAGGGTGGAGGACGTCCGGGAGACGTGCAGGTCGGTGCGGCCGTACTCGCGGGCGCCGGTGTTGTCGACGGTGCCGCCGAGGACCTCCGCCATCAGCTGGAAGCCGTAGCACATGCCGAAGACGGGGACGCCGGCCTCGAAGAGCTCGCGGCCGAGGCGGGGGGCGCCCTCCTCGTACACGGACGAGGGGCCGCCGGAGAGGATGATCGCCGCGGGGTTCTTGGCGAGCATCTCGGCGACCGGCGTGGTGCTCGGCACGATCTCGCTGTAGACCCGCGCCTCGCGGACGCGACGGGCGATGAGCTGGGCGTACTGCGCGCCGAAGTCGACGACCAGAACGGTGTCGGGGGTGGCGGCAGCGGGAGTCGCTGATGACACGGGGTGCCTTCCGGCGGTTTGGGCGGGGGTCTGTGGTGTCGATTCTAACGGGGTGGGCGTGGGACACCGTCCCGCTTGCCGGGGGCCGCCGCCCCCAGACCCCCGCGGGCCGGCGTTGCCGACCGGTGCCCGACCGTTCCGTGGCATACTGGCCTCATGCTCGCGCAGACGACCTTCCTCTTTACCTATGGCAACCGGCCCGCCGGCTGCCATGGTCGTGCTGCTTGAGCCAACCGCCAAGCGACTTCCCAGGCGCCCCGGGCCGACAAGGCCCGGGGCGCCTGTCGTTGTCCGGGGTCTTTCGTTCCGGGGGCGCCGCGTCCCGTCCGATGAGGAGCCCCAGCCATGACCGTCACCCCCGCAGAGAAGACCGGCGCCCGCACCGCCGAGGCCGCCGATGTGATCACCGGTGCCCGTGAGCGCATCGACTCGCTCGACGACCGGATCATCGGCCTGATCCAGGAACGGATGGCCGTGTCCGCCGTGATCCAGGAGGCCCGGATCACCTCCGGCGGGCGGCGCGTGAACCTCTCCCGGGAGATGGAGATCCTCGACCACTACAGGGTGGCCCTGGGCAAGCCGGGCACCGGCCTCGCGATGACCCTGCTGGAGCTGTGCCGCGGCCGGGTCTGAACGCACGTACGGAACCCGACTCACCCGTACGGCGCGTGACCGCCCCGCGAACCCCTTCGTTGGTCCCGGTGTCCGTGCCAGCCAGGGGCGGGCCCGAAAGAACCACGCGTGGCTCGCTGGAGCGATGAGGCGTGCGGATCGTGCCGTGCGTCGTGGGACCTCGCTCCAGACAAGTGACCGGACGGCAGGGGACAGCAGCCCGGTCACCCAAGAGAACGGCCGGCTCCGGGGACGCCCGGGGCCGACCGGCGGAAAACTGCAAATATGCACAAGGGTTGGGTCAAACGGTTGCGGAGGACCCGCTCTTCCAGCACGATGCCTAGCAAGCCCGCCAAGTCCCAAAGCAGACATACGCATTGCAATGCACTGCTCACAAGGCACAGGGCACACAGACAAGCGGCGCAACCCCCCGGCGCCGCTCCCCGGGCACCGACGCTGCCCTGACGTCGGTGCTGACGGAGAAGGGCCCCGCGGCTCCGTCCCGCGGGGCCCTTCGCATGCCCGCACACGACAGCCCAGGAGTGTGATCCAGGTCACATAAAGATTATGTGAGTGAACGTGCAACCATTTCCCGGCCTCGCGGATCAAACCAGCAGAACCAAGGGTCACCTCCCGCGCCCCACACGCGGAGCCCCGCCATCAGATGCCCCGTGCCGCGCGTCGCGGCACGCCGGATTCCCCGAGGTCATCATGAAGCTTCGCCGTGCCATGGCCGCAGCGGCCGCGACGGCTGTCATAGCACCGCTCGCGCTGCTGTCCGCGCCCGTCGCGTTCGCGGAGGAGTCGCCGTCGCCGACCCCCACCGAGACCGTGACGAGTGAGGCCCCGTCCGAGATACCGAGCGACTCGGCGACCCCGTCGGTCCCCGACGGCGGTCAGCCCTCCGACAGCGTCACCCCGAGCGACTCGACGTCCGCCTCGGCACCCGCGCCGAGCGACAGCGCGAGCCAGTCCACCGAGCCCGAGCCCTCCGAGTCGGCCGAGCCGAGCGAGGACCCGTCCGACCCGGACGTGCCCTACTGCGAGGACCTCGACGAGAACTTCGGCGACGCCAAGGTGTCCGCCGACATCAAGGGCCTGCCGGGCAAGATCGTCGCCGGTGACGGCTTCCACAACTTCAAGCTCGTCGTCACCAACGGCTCCAAGGCCGACGTCGAGGGCGTCGCCTTCTACGCCGAGGTCGAGAACTACGAGCTCGACGAGTCGAAGTTCCTTAGCCCGTACGTCGACCTGGAGTTCAAGAACCCCGAGAGCGGTGCCTGGGACCGCATCGGCACCGACGACTGGGCCGGCGACTACTTCTTCTACGTGGCGAAGCTGAAGTCGGGCGCGAGCCAGACGGTCGACCTGCGCGTCGGCATCGACGCCAAGGCCCCCGCCGGTGACGCCTACTCCTTCGGCTCCGGCGCCTACCTCGACAACGTCAAGGGCCAGGACTGCATCGCGGAGGGCTGGGCGCAGTACGACTTCGAGGTCCTGAAGGCCGGCTCCTCGAACCCCGACCCGGGTGACGCCACCCCGAGCGGCGAGGGCCCCAAGGACTCGCCGAAGAAGCCGCAGGGTGACGTCTCCGACCTGCCGACCGGCAACCTCGCCGAGACCGGGTCCAGCTCCGCGCTGCCGATCGTCGGTCTCGTCGGCGGTGTCGCCGTCGTCGCCGGTGCGGGCGCGGTGTTCGCGGTGCGCCGCCGCAGGGCCGGGGCAGGCGCCGACGCGTAAGCGGTAGGCACGAGCAGACACGAACAGAGAGGGACCTGCGCTCGGAGGGGGGCGCAGGTCCCTCTTTCCGTTCAAGGTCTACTTCTTCGGCGGCACCGTCGGTATCCCCAGGAACGGCAGTCGCAGCGCGCCGAACGCGTCCGACGGAACCGCCGGGGCGGCCGGCTCGACCGGCTTCAGGCGCTCGTACTCGGCGCCCTGCGCGGGACGCGGGTCCGCCTCCCCCTTGTTGGGCCAGTACGACATCGCCCGCTCGGCCTGCGCGGTGATGGTCAGCGACGGGTTGACGCCCAGGTTCGCCGACACCGCG
>NZ_JADDRL010000059.1 GCF_021538895.1 Streptomyces olivochromogenes
CCATACCTACGACTACGTCGTGATCGGCGGCGGCACGGCGGGCTCCGTCATCGCCTCCCGCCTGACCGAGAACCCGGATGTCACCGTCGCCGTCATCGAGGGCGGCCCCAGCGACGTCGACCGCGACGACGTGCTCACCCTGCGCCGCTGGATGGGCCTGCTCGGCGGCGAACTCGACTACGACTACCCGACCACCGAGCAGCCGCGCGGCAACTCCCACATCCGGCACAGCCGGGCCCGCGTCCTGGGCGGCTGCTCCTCGCACAACACCCTGATCTCCTTCAAGCCGCTGCCGTCCGACTGGGACGAGTGGGAGGAGGCCGGCGCCAAGGGCTGGGGCGCGGTGCCGATGGAGGCGTACTACGCCCGCCTGCGCAACAACATCGTCCCCGTCGACGAGAACGACCGCAACGCCATCGCCCGCGACTTCGTCGACGCCGCCCGGACGGCGCTCGGCGTGCCCCGCGTCGAGGGCTTCAACCGCGAGCCGTTCGCCGAGGGCGTCGGCTTCTTCGACCTCGCCTACCAGCCGGAGACCAACAAGCGGTCGTCGGCGTCGGTGGCGTACCTGCACCCGGTGATGGACGAGCGGCCCAACCTCCGCATCTTCCTGGAGACCTGGGCGTACCGGCTGGAACTGGACGGCACGCGCGCCGAGGGCGTGCACGTGCGCACCAAGGACGGCGAGGAACTCCTCGTACGGGCCCGCCGCGAGGTCCTGCTGTGCGCGGGCGCGGTCGACTCGCCCCGGCTGCTCCTGCACTCGGGCATCGGCCCGAAGGCGGACCTGGAGAAGCTCGGCATCCCGGTCGCGCACGACCTCCCGGGCGTCGGCGAGAACCTGCTCGACCACCCCGAGTCGGTGATCGTCTGGGAGACCCACGGCCCCATCCCGGAGAACTCCGCGATGGACTCCGACGCCGGCCTGTTCGTGCGTCGCGACCCCGAACACACGGGCCCGGACCTGATGTTCCACTTCTACCAGATCCCCTTCACGGACAACCCGGAGCGCCTCGGCTACGAACGCCCGGAGTTCGGCGTCTCGATGACCCCCAACATCCCCAAGCCGAAGAGCCGCGGCCGCCTGTACCTCACCAGCGCCGACCCGTCCGTGAAGCCCGCCCTGGACTTCCGCTACTTCACCGACGAGGACGACTACGACGGCCGCACCCTCGTCGACGGCATCCGCATCGCCCGGGAGATCGCCAAGGCCGAGCCGCTGGCCTCCTGGCTCAAGCGGGAGGTCTGCCCCGGCCCGGACGTCACGGGCGACGAGGAGCTCGGTGAGTACGCCCGCAAGGTCGCGCACACCGTGTACCACCCGGCGGGTACCTGCCGGATGGGCGCCGTCGACGACGAACAGGCCGTCGTCGACCCCGAGTTGAAGATCCGTGGCCTCGACGGCATCCGCATCGCCGACGCCTCCGTCTTCCCGACCATGACCGCCGTCAACCCGATGATCGGGGTGTTGATGGTCGGTGAGAAAGCCGTCGACCTGATCGAAGGTGGTGCGCGATGAGTACTCCCGTCTTCTCCGTGAACGGACTGTGGAAGGTCTTCGGCCCGAAGGCCGACCGCATCCCCGCGGACCCCGAGCTGACCGGCCTGCCGCCCGCCGAACTCCGCGCCCGCACCGGCTGCACGGCCGCCGTCCGCGACGTCTCCTTCGACGTGCGCAAGGGCGAGGTCTTCGTCGTCATGGGCCTGTCCGGCTCCGGCAAGTCGACGCTGGTGCGCTGTCTGACCCGGCTCATCGAGCCGACCGCGGGCAGCATCTCCATCGACGGCGAGGACGTCCGCGCGATGGACCGCACCCGGCTGCGCGAACTGCGCCGCCACCGCGCCGCGATGGTCTTCCAGCACTTCGGCCTGCTCCCGCACCGCACCGTCCTCGACAACGTGGCCTACGGCCTGGAGATCCAGGGCGTCGCCAAGTCCGAGCGCCGGGAGCGGGCGCGGAAGGTCGTCGCCAAGGTCGGCCTGGAGGGCATGGAGAAGCGCAGACCCGCCCAGCTGTCCGGCGGCCAGCGCCAGCGGGTGGGCCTCGCCCGGGCCCTCGCCGTCGACCCCGAGGTGCTGCTCTTCGACGAGCCGTTCAGCGCCCTCGACCCGCTGATCCGGCGCGACATGCAGGACGAGGTGACCCGCCTGCACCGGGAGGAGGGCCGCACGATGGTCTTCATCACCCACGACCTGAGCGAGGCCCTCAAGCTCGGCGACCGCATCGCCCTCATGCGCGACGGCAGCGTCGTCCAGCTCGGCACCCCGGAGGAGATCGTGAACTCCCCGGCCGACGACTACGTCCGCGAGTTCGTGCGCGACGTCCCGCGCGAGCAGGTCGTCACCGTCCGCACGGCGATGCGGCCCGGCGACTGCGGCGGCCCGGAACACCCCGGCGCGCTGCCCCCCGAGGCGGTCGTCGCCGACGCGATCAGAACGGTCGCCCACGGCGGCAGGCCGGCCTGCGTCGTGGAGAACGGCCGGTGCCTGGGGGTGGTGGACCACGAGCGGCTGCTCGCTGTGGTCGCCGGAACGGAGCCGGGCAAGGAGGCGGCGTAATGGCCACTGTCACCGCTGCCGCCCCGCGCCTCGCGCTGCCCGGATTCCTCCGGCGCCCCGCGGCCCGCAAGCTCGTGCTGCTCGCCCTCGCCGCGGCCGTTCTCGTGCCGCTGGCCCACGCCCGCTGGGCGAGCGGCAGCTGGCCGCACGCCCTCACCGTCGACCTGTCCAAGCCGCTCGCCGACGCCAGCGACTGGGTGATCGACAACCGGGACAGCCACCCGCTGTTCCTGTACTTCTTCGGCTACGTCAGCAACGCCGTCGTGCTGTCCGTACGCGCCGTCTACCTGGCGCTCCTCGCCGCCGGCTGGGCGGGGGTCACCGCCCTCGGCGCCCTCGTCGCCTGGCGGGTGGCCGGGGTGCGCCTCGCGCTCGGCACGGCCGCCGCGTTCCTGGCCTGCGGTCTGCTCGGCATGTGGGTGCCGACCATGCAGACCCTCGCGCTGATGGTGGTCGCCGTGCTGGTGTCCGTGGCCGTCGGCGCCCTGCTGGGCCTCGGCGCCGGACTCTCCGACCGCCTCGACCGCGTGCTGCGCCCGGTCCTGGACACCATGCAGGTGCTCCCGGCGTTCGCGTACCTCCTCCCCGTCGTCCTGGTCTTCGGCATCGGCGTCCCCGCCGCCGTCCTCGCCACCGTCGTCTACGCCGCCCCGCCGATGGCCCGCCTCACCGCGCTGGGCCTGCGCGGCGCCGACCCCGAGGTCCTGGAGGCCGTGGAGTCGCTCGGCGCGACGGGCCCCCAGCGCCTGCTGACCGCCCGCATCCCGCTGGCCCGCAAGGAACTCCTCCTCGGCCTCAACCAGACGATCATGATGGCGCTGTCGATGGCCGTCATCGCGTCCGTCATCGGCGCCGGCGGCCTCGGCGACCGCGTCTACCAGGCGCTGGCCTCGGTCGACGTGGGCGCGGCCCTCGCGGCCGGCATCCCGATCGTGCTCCTCGCCGTCGTCCTCGACCGGGTGACCGGCGCCGCCGGCGAGCACGCCGGCGAGGGCCACCGCGACCTGCGGCCCTGGGCCTACGGCGCCCTCGGCACGGTCGCCGTCGCCGTGGCCGTCCGTCTGCTGGGCCACCTCGACTGGCCCTCCGGCTGGACCCTGAACATCGCCGAGCCGGTCAACCGCGCCGTCGACTGGATGACCGCCCACCTCTACTCCGGCGTCCCGTACATCGGCGGCACCGCGGACTGGGCGGGCCACTTCACCACCTGGGTCCTGGACCCCCTGCGGGACGGACTGCAGTGGCTGCCCTGGTGGTCGGTGCTGCTGCTGGTGGCCGCCCTGGCCTGGCTGATCGGCACCTGGCGCACTGCCCTGACCGCCGTCCTCGCGATGGCCGCGATCGGTGTGCTCGGCGTGTGGGATCCGTCCCTGGACACGCTCTCGCAGGTCCTCGCGGCCGTGGCCGTCACCCTCGTGCTCGGCTTCGCGGCCGGCATCGCCGCGGCCCGCAGCGACCGCTTCGAACGGGCCCTGCGCCCGGTGCTGGACGTCTTCCAGACGATGCCGCAGTTCGTGTACCTGATCCCGGTCGTCGCGCTGTTCGGCGTCGGCCGCGCCCCGGCCGTCGCCGCCGCGGTCGTCTACGCCCTCCCGGCGGTCGTCCGGATCACCGCGCAGGGTCTGCGCCAGGTCGACCCGGCCGCGCTCGAGTCCGCGCGCTCGCTCGGCGCCACCGGCCGGCAGCAGCTGTGGCAGATCCAGCTGCCGCTCGCCCGGCGCTCGTTGCTGCTCGCCCTCAACCAGGGCGTGGTCCTGGTCCTCGCCGTCGTCATCATCGGCGGCCTGGTCGGCGCCGGCGCCCTCGGCTACGACGTCGCCTTCGGCCTCGCCCAGGGCGACCTGGCCACCGGCCTGGTGGCCGGCGCGGCGATCGTCTGCCTGGGCCTGGTGCTCGACCGGGTGACCCAGCCGACCGAACGCCGCGCGAAGAAGGGAGCGTGACATGCGCCGCCGTATGTCCCGTCGTACGACACTCACGGCCGCCGTGGCCCTCCTGGCCCTGACCACCGGCTGCGGCGCCGCCGACATGACCAAGCAGGCCTCGCCGTTCGCGAACGCCCAGGGCGCGAAGACGGTCACCCTGTCCGTGCAGTCCTGGGTGGGCGCGCAGTCCAACGTGGCCGTGGCCCAGTACCTCCTGGAACACGAGCTCGGCTACCGCGTCGACACCGTGCAGGTCGACGAGGTCCCCGCCTGGGACGCGCTCAGCCAGGGCCGGGTCGACGCGATCATGGAGGACTGGGGCCACCCCGACCAGGAGCAGCGCTACGTCACCGACAAGAGGACCATCGCCCGGGGCGGCGACCTCGGGGTGACGGGTCACATCGGCTGGTTCGTCCCCACGTACCTGGTCAAGCAGCACCCGGACATCACCGACTGGCGGAACCTGAACAAGTACGCCTCCCTCTTCCGCACCCCGGAGAGCGGCGGCAAGGGCCAGCTGATGGACGGCTCCCCGTCCTACGTCACCAACGACAAGGCGCTGGTGACCAACCTGAAGCTGGACTACCAGGTCGTCTTCGCCGGTTCGGAGGCCGCCCAGATCACCCAGATCAGGCAGTTCGCCAAGGAGCACAAGCCGTTCCTGACGTACTGGTACACGCCGCAGTGGCTGTTCAAGAAGGTCCCGATGACCGAGGTGAAGCTGCCCGCCTACAAGGAGGGCTGCGACGCGGACACGGCCAAGGTCGCCTGCGCCTATCCGCAGACCCCGCTGCAGAAGTACCTCAACGCGGACTTCGCCAAGGACGGCGGCAAGGCGGCCGCCTTCCTGAAGAAGTTCCGGTGGACCACCGAGGACCAGGACCGGGTGTCCCTGATGATCGCCGACCAGAAGCTGACACCTCAGGAGGCGGCGAAGAAGTGGGTGGACAGCCACCCCCAGGTGTGGAAGGCGTGGCTGTCCTGAATTCCTTCATCTCGGCAGGCCGTCGGCGATCTCCCGCAGCGCACGGGCGGTGTGCCGCTGGAGCCCCGGCCCCAAGGTGACGCGCGTGGACCCGAGTTCACCGAGTTCGGTGGGCGAGGGGCCCGTGCCGTCCAGATGGCCGTGCATGTTGATCGGCCCCTCGATGCCGGCCCGCAGCAGGGGGAGCACGGCGGCCGGGGCGTGGATCGGGTACACGCAGTCGGCGCCCGCGGCGACGTACAACGCGGCCCGCTCGATGGCCCGTTCGGGATCCGCGACTCCGCACAGGAACGTGTCGATGCGGGCGTTGACGAAGAGCTGGTCGGCGGCGGCCGCGCGCACCTCGGCGAGCCGCTCGGCGTGCTCCCGCGGGTCCTTGAGGGCACCCCGGTGCGAGTCTTCGAGGTCACAGCCCACGGCGCCGGCCTCCAGCAGCCGCTCCACCAGCTCCTTCGGCGCCAGCCCGTAGCCTCCCCCAAGCTCTCGGCTGCCGCTCGACCAGGGGGGACCCCCACCGACCTCGGCCGACACCGGCACGTCCACGGCCCGTACGATCCGCGCCACCGCCGCGAACATCTCGTCCGCCGGGGTCGACCCGTCCGCGTGGCCCAAGGCAGCGGCGATGCCCGCGCTCGGCGTGGCGAGTGCCGGGAACCCGGCCTCCTGTAACACCCGGGCCGAGGCCGCGTCCCAGGGACCGGGCAGGACCAGCGGGTCGCCGTGCGCGCGCCTGCGGTGCAGGGCGCGGAACACGTCGATCCCGCGGACCGGCCCGGTCTCCCCGGTCGTTCCCGTACGGGTCACCCGAACTGGCCCGG
Organism: Streptomyces olivochromogenes; assembly: GCF_021538895.1. Classification (GTDB taxonomy): domain Bacteria; phylum Actinomycetota; class Actinomycetes; order Streptomycetales; family Streptomycetaceae; genus Streptomyces; species Streptomyces olivochromogenes_A. Next base: position 6,288 of record NZ_JADDRL010000059.1, read on the forward strand.
CTGGTAGTGGCCCGGGGCCATACGCGTGGTCACGCCGAACCGGTTCCACGCGTTGATCACCGTGATCGCGGCGATCAGCTGCGCCAGCTCGGCCTCCTCGAACTGCTTGGCGGCCCGCTCGTACACCTCGTCCGGCACGAAGCCGTCCGTGAGGACCGTGATCGCCTCGGTCAGCTCGATCGCCGCCAGTTCCTTCTCCGTGTAGAAGTGCCGCGACTCCTCCCACGCGCTGAGCTGCACGATCCGCTCGACGCTCTCACCGGCCGCGAGCGCGTCCTTGGTGTGCATGTCGAGGCAGAACGCGCAGTGGTTGAGCTGCGAGGCGCGGATCTTCACCAGCTCGTACAGCGTGGGGTCCAGGCCCTTACGAGCGGCGCTGTCGAGCCGGACCATCGCCCGGTAGACCTCGGGGGCGTGCTCGGCCCACTGCAGGCGGGGCGGGACTTCGGGGGCGTAGGGGGTGGTGTGTTCTGTGGTCATGCCATCGACCCTAGGAGCAAGGCAGCCCAGGAGTATGGTCCATTTACATGGCAGAATCCTGGGCCACTCTGGGCGTCGACCTGCACCTCGAACCGACCGGGGCGGCCGGTCTGCGCCGGGGCCTGACCGACGCGCTGCGCGACGCCGTGCGCACCGGCCGCCTCGCCCCCGGCACCCGACTGCCCTCCTCCCGCACCCTCGCCGCCGACCTGGGCATCGCCCGCAACACGGTCGCCGACGCCTACGCCGACCTGGTCGCCGAGGGCTGGCTCACCGCCCGGCAGGGCTCGGGCACCCGGGTAGCCGAACGAGCGGTGGCCCGCCCGGCCGGCACGGCACCCCGCCGCCGCGCACCCCAGCGGCCCGTCCACAACCTGATCCCCGGCACCCCCGACCTCGCCGCGTTCCCGCGCGCCGAATGGCTCAGGGCCGCCCGCCGGGCCCTCACCGCCGCCCCCTCCGAGGCCCTCGGCTACGGCGACCCGCGCGGGCGCCCCGAACTGCGCGCCGCCCTGGCCGGCTACCTCGCCCGCGCCCGCGGCGTGCGCGCCGACCCCGAGGCGATCGTGATCTGCTCCGGCATCACCCACGCCCTGCGGATCCTCGCCACGGTGCTGCACAACCGCGGCGCGGGGACGGTGTTCGTCGAGTCGTACGGCCTGGTCCAGCACCGGACCCTCCTGACGGAGGCGGGCTGCGCCACCCGGCCGCTCCCGTACGACGCGCGCGGCACGGACACCGGCGGGCTGACGGACGCCACGGCCGCCACGGACGCAGCCGACGCCGGGGCCGTGCTGCTCACCCCGGCGCACCAGTTCCCGATGGGCACCGTCCTGCACCGCGACCGGCGGGCGGCCGCCGTGGACTGGGCGCGGCGCACCGGCGGGCTGGTCCTGGAGGACGACTACGACGGTGAGTTCCGCTACGACCGCCAGCCGGTCGGCGCGCTGCAGGGCCTGGACCCGGACCACGTGGTCTACCTCGGCACCGCCAGCAAGTCGCTGGCCCCCGGGCTGCGGCTGGGCTGGATGGTGCTGCCGCCGGCGCTCGTCGAGGAGTGCGCGGCGGTCAAGGGCCACACCGACGTGTGCGGGGTGCTGGACCAGCTGACCCTCGCCGAGTTCCTCACCACCGGGGCCTACGACCGTCAGGTGCGCTCCGCCCGGCTGCGCTACCGGCGCCGCCGCGACGCCCTGGTCGCGGCCGTCGCCGCCCGCCCGCCCGAGGCACCCCCCATCGAGGTGACCGGCATCGCGGCCGGGCTGCACGCCGTGCTGCGCCTGCCGCCCGGCACCGAGCGCACGGTGGTGCAGGCCGCCGTCTGGCAGGGCCTCGCCCTGCACGGCCTGTCCGCGTTCCGCCACGAACACGCCGCGACCGAGCCGCTGGACGCCGTGGTCGTCGGATACGGGACACCGGCGGAACACGCGTGGGCGGGGGCGTTGCGGGCGCTGTGCAGGGTGTTGCCTTGAGGGTGGCTTCGGCTAAGCGGGGGTCGCAGGGGAGGGTGGCAGGGGGTCGGCCACAAAGGTCCCCAGTCCGACTTCGCCCCGCGTCCAGCCCTGTTCCCGTACATGCCGCATTCCTGAGCCTCTTCCGGCCTTCCCGCGGAGCGCCCCGCGCCGACACGCCGCCGCCTCTCATCGCCTGGCCGTCCGCAGGCCTCCGCCGTCCTGGTGGCTCTCGTCGGTGCCGTACTTGAGGCGGGGGAGGCGTCGGACGCCGAACTCGCCGCCTTCGTACCGCCGTTGCACGCTGCGCTCGGCGAATGCGTGGGCATGATTGCGGCGGACGGGGAGTGACGGTGTAGAAGCATGCTGCCCTGGGTGCCCAGGGCTCGTCCTGGGCACCCAGCGAGTGGCGGGTTTGAGGAGGCGGCTTCAGGCTTCTTCCTCCGCCGGCGCCTCCCCGAACCGTGCGAGCGCCAGTGCTCCCGCCACCGCCACCGCGAACCCCAGCACAGCCAGCCAGGTGAACCCCTCCCGCGTCCGGTCGCCGAGCCAGATCACGCCGATCGCCGCCGGGCCGATCGTCTCGCCGATCACCAGGCCGGCCGTCGCCGTCGTCACCGCGCCGCGCTGCAGGGCGGAGGTCAGCAGAATGAAGGCGGCGCCGCCGCCGATCAGGAGGGCGTAGGCCGCCGGGTTGGTGAGCAGATCGGCCAACCGCCGCGAGTCGATCAGGCGGACCGAGACCTCCACGACCCCGAATCCGAAGCCCGCCCCCAGGCCCAGTACCAGCGCCCGCATACGCCCGGTCAGCCGCCCGCCCAGCAGAGCGAGCAGCAGCATGCCGACCGCAGTCGCGAGCATCGCCCACTTCAGGGCGTCCGAACCCTCCTGCTCGCCCTCCGGCCCGGACGCCGCCCCCAGCATCGCGAGCCCGGCGCACACCACGCCCACCGCGCCCCACTCCGTGCCGCTCAGCCGCACCCGCAGCAGGCGCGCCGCGACCACCGCCGTCACCGCCAGACTCGACGCCAGTGCCGCGCTGACCGCGTAGATGGGAATCGAGCGCAGCGCGGCGATCTGGAACAGGAAGCCAAGACCGTCCAGCGCAAGACCTGCCAGGTACCGCCATTGCCTGAGCGCCCGCAGCAGCAGTGCCGCCTCGCCGCCCCCGCCCGTACCGGCCTCCCGCGCCGCGATCGCCTGCAACACCGTCGCCGCACCGAAGCAGAGCGCCGCGGCCAGGGCACACACCATTCCGAAGAGCACGAAGTGACTTTAGGCGAACAGGGAATCGCGGAGGCCTCCGCACCCGCTCTCATACCGATTGCGTGCACAGCCCGTCCGTCGGTCCCTCTGCACGGCAACGGATCCATCGGGGCGACGAGTTCAGCGAGCACGGGCCCAGCCATCCCCGCGCCCTGTCCGGGTAAAGCGCATGGTGCTATCTTCAGTAGCACCATGTTGCTGCGTTTGGACAAGAGAGACACCCGCCCGCTGCACGAGCAGGTGGCAGGGGCCATCCGGCGCGCCATCGCCGAGGGCGAGTGCCGGCCGGGAGACCGCCTGCCGTCGGCACGCGACCTCTCCGCGGCGCTGGACGTCAACGTCAACACCGTCCTCAGGGGGCTGCGCAGCCTCCGGGAGGACGGACTGCTGGAGTTCCGCAGAGGCCGGGGCGTGACCGTGGCGGAAGGCGCAGACGAGCGCTCCGGACTTCTGAACCAGGTGTACGCGCTGGTGACCGAGGCGGCACGTCTGGGCTACAGCAGGACCGATCTCATCGAGATGATCAGGGGGATGGCGTGAACGACGGCACAAGGACCGGGCGCGGTGCGCGCTGGGGTGCCGGACAGTGGGTACGGCCGGTCTGATCGCCGCCCTGCCCTGGGCCGCCCACGGGCGGCTGCCGGACCGCTTGGCCACCCACTGGGGGTCGGGGCAGGACACCCCGGACGGGTCCATGCCCCTCTGGGCGGCATCCCTCTTTCCGGCCCTGATCTGGCTGGCCCTGACCGCGATCGTGTTCGTGGCCCAGCGGCGGGCCGGAGACCCCGCGCGCGGCACGACGCGGGCGTGGACCGCCGCCGCCCTGCTGTCGGGGGGCATCCTCCTCGGCGGCGCGCAGGCGTCCGTCGTCCGCGCGAACCTGGATCACGCGGACTGGCACCAGGCCCGTCAGCCGACGGCGTGGATCGTCGTGACGCTCGCGGGGGCGGCCGTCGCCGCCGGAGTCGTCGGATGGCTGGTGAACTCGCGCGTGGCGGTCTCGGCCGCGCCCGCCACACAGGAGCCCTCCGGCCCGGTTCTGGAGATCCCGCGCGGGCAGCGCCTGGTGTGGTTCTCCCGCATCACCAATCCCTGGCTGCACCTGCTGGCGGCAGTGGCCGGCCTGGTGGCGGTGGCGGCCCTCGTCACTCTGGTCAGCGGCCTCGCGACCGCCGGCCCGTTGTGGGCGCTGCTCGCTCCGTTCGCGTTCACGTCCCTGGCCGTGGCCGGTTGCGCCACCGTGCAGGCACGCGCATCGGAGCGCGGCCTGGAAGTGGCGTTCGGGCCGCTCGGTTGGCCCGCCCGGCGCTGGCCGGCCGAGGACATCGAATCGGCCCGCGCCGAGAACCGCACCCCCGCACAGGTCGGGGGCTGGGGTTACCGGCTCCGTGGTCTCGGCACCACGGTCATGCTGCGGAGCGGAGAATGCCTCGTCATCCGGACCCGGGGAAAGGGCAGGGAATTCGCCGTCAGCATCGACGACGCGGAGCGTGGCGCGGCTCTTCTTAACGCGCTCAATATGACTCGCCCGTTCCTCCGCACGGCCACCGTGCTCCACGGTGCGGCACACACCATCCCAAAGACCACGAAGTGACATCGGGGGAGAGGGCGATCCGGTGACCCGCCTCGGTGGCCGCTCTTACCGTTCTCTAGGCTGACCGCCGAAAACAGGCCAGCCAACGGGGGAGACACCAGCATGGACACCGCACGCCGACGCCTTCGCTCGGGAACCGTTCTGCTCGGCGGGATGGGCCTGCTCGCCACCGCCCTGACCGCCTGCTCCTCCGCCCCGGACAAGCGCTGCGTCGACCGCGACAGCTACCGGCTGGCCAAGGGCTACAAGATCGTCTCCGACAAGAACTGCAAGTCCACCAAGGCCTTCGCCGACGGCGCCTGGTACTACGGCGGCAAGAAGAAGGGCTCCTGGGCGAGCGGCGGCTCCTTCACCAAGCCGAGCAAGGGCTCCGGCTCGCATTCCAGCTCGGGCGGCTCGCACGGCGGCGTCCACCGTGGCGGCTTCGGCGGCGGCCACGGCAGCTCCGGCGGCTGACGAGGAATCGTCCCATGGAACGCCGTACGACCACCCCCCGCCCCGGCTGGCAGCAGACCGTCGAGGAACAGGGGCTGATCTACCCCCTCACCCGCCAGCCGGACGGCTCGCTACGCCCGTACTGGGACGAGAGCGCCTACTACGTGTTCACGCTCGACGAGGTCGAGGCGTTGGAGGAGGTCGTCGAGGAACTGCACCGCATGTGCCTGGCGGCCGCCGAGCACATCGTGGCCGAGGGCCGCTTCGCCGACCTCGGCATCACCGACCCGCGCGTCGCCCAGGTCGTCGCCGAGGCGTGGCGGCGCCGCGCCGAACTCCCCTCCGTCTACGGCCGCTTCGACCTCCGCTACGACGGCACGGGCCCGGCGAAGCTCCTGGAGTACAACGCCGACACCCCCACCTCCCTGGTCGAGGCCGCCTCACCGCAGTGGTTCTGGATGGAGGAGCGCTTCCCGGGCGCCGACCAGTGGAACTCCCTCCACGAACGGCTGGTGGCCGCCTGGAAGAGCCAGGCCGCCCTCCTGCCGCCCGGGAGCCCGCTGTACTTCGCGCACTCCTCGGAGGACGAGCTGGGCGAGGACCTGATGACGGTCGCCTATCTCAAGGAGACCGCCGAACAGGCCGGCCTGGACACCGAGTGGATCTCCATGGAGGAGATCGGCTGGGACCCGCTGTCCGGCCGCTTCGTCGACAACCACCTGCGCTTCATCCGCAGTTGCTTCAAGCTCTACCCCTGGGAGTGGCTCACCACCGACGCCTTCGCGGGCCACGTCCTCGACACGCTCGACAACGGCGGCGGCACCGGCAGCACCCTGTGGATCGAACCCGCCTGGAAGATGCTGCTGAGCAACAAGGCCCTCCTGGCGATCCTCTGGGAGCTGTACCCCGGCCACCCCAACCTGCTGCCCTCCTACCTCGACGGCCCGCGCGAACTCGCCACCACCACCGGCTACGTCGCCAAGCCCCTCCTGGGCCGCGAGGGCGCCGGCGTCACCGTCCACGAACCCGGCGCGCCCGCCGCCCCGCGCGACGAACCCTGCTGCTACCAGCAGCTGGCCCCGCTCCCCGTCCTGGGGGTCCCCCCAGGCGATAGCTCTGGGGGAGGCAACCACGTCGTCCTCGGCGCCTGGGTCGTCCACGGCGAGTCCGCCGGCCTCGGCATCCGCGAGTCCTCGGGCCTGATCACGGACGAGTACGCCCGCTTCCTGCCCCACGTGATTCTCTAAGTCGCCAGCACCGCGCGGAGCTGGTCGAGGCCCCAGTCCAGGTCCTCCTTGGTGATCACCAGGGGCGGGGCGATCCGGATCGTGGAGCCGTGCGTGTCCTTCACCAGGACACGCCGGTCCATGAGCCGCTCCGAGACCTGCCGCCCCGTACCGAGCCGCCGGTCGATGTCGACCCCGGCCCACAGCCCGCGCCCCCGCACCTGCGTCACCTTCCCGGCGCTGAGCAGCCCGCCCAGCTCCCGGTGCAGATGCTCGCCCAGCTCCGCCGACCGCGCCTGGTACTCGCCGGAGCGCAGCATCGCGATCACCTCCAGCGCCACCGCGCAGGCCAGGGGGTTCCCGCCGAACGTCGACCCGTGCTCGCCCGGCCCGAACACGCCCAGCACCGCCGCACTCGACACCACCGCCGACACCGGCACGATCCCGCCGCCCAGCGCCTTGCCCAGCACGTACGCGTCCGGCACGACCCCCTCGTGCTCACAGGCGAAGGTCCGCCCGGTCCGGCCCAATCCCGACTGGATCTCGTCGGCGATGAAGAGGACGTTCCGCTCCCTCGTCAGCTCCCGGACCGCCCGCAGATAGCCGGCCGGCGGAACGATCACCCCCGCCTCGCCCTGGATCGGCTCCAGCAGCACCGCCACCGTGTTCTCGGTGAGCGCCTCCCGCATCGCGGTCAGGTCCCCGTACGGCACGATCTCGAAGCCCGGCGTGTACGGCCCGAAGTCCGCCCGCGCCTCGGGATCCGTGGAGAAGCTGATCACCGTCGTCGTCCGGCCGTGGAAGTTGCCGCCCGCGACCACGATCTTCGCCATCTCCGCGGGCACCCGCTTCACCCGGTAGCCCCACTTGCGGGCCGTCTTCACCGCCGTCTCCACCGCCTCCACCCCGGTGTTCATCGGCAGCACCATCTCCATCCCGCACAGCTCCGCCAGCTCCGTGCAGAACGCGGCGAACCGGTCGTGGTGGAAGGCCCGCGAGGTGAGCGTCACCCGGTCCAGCTGCGCCCTGGCCGCCGCCACCAGCCGCCGGTGGCCGTGCCCGAAGTTCAGCGCGGAGTAACCGGCCAGCAGGTCGAGGTAGCGCCGGCCCTCGACATCCGTCATCCAGGCCCCGTCCGCGGTGGCCACGACCACCGGCAACGGGTGGTAGTTGTGCGCACTGTGGGCGTCGGCGGCGGCGATGAGCGTCTCCGTCGTGGTCACGGGAACTCCAGAGGGCCGAAGAGTCGAGGTTCATCCCCCTTCCTATCCCTGCTCGGATGGTGGACGCGGGAACTACACCGTGCGACGCGCCCGGTAGGCTGATCAACGGGCCGTGACTGGCGCGCTGGGATGGGACGGACCATCAGGGAGCGGCCCGAGCGCGAAAGAGTGCCGTGCGCCTGGGCCGAACCGAGTACGCCGAACGTCACGTCCGGAGGTCCCGATGCCTGAGAATTCCGCACCGCTTTCCCCTGAGTCCACGGCCTTCCGCGCCGCCCTCGACGTGATCCGCGCCGTGGAGCCCCGCGTGGCCGACGCCATCGGCCAGGAGGTCGCCGACCAGCGCGAGATGCTCAAGCTGATCGCCTCCGAGAACTACGCCTCCCCGGCCACCCTGCTCACGATGGGCAACTGGTTCAGCGACAAGTACGCCGAGGGCACGGTCGGCCGCCGCTTCTACGCCGGCTGCCGCAACGTCGACACCGTCGAGTCCCTCGCCGCCGAGCACGCCAAGGAGCTCTTCGGCGCCCGCCACGCCTACGTCCAGCCGCACTCCGGCATCGACGCCAACCTCGTCGCCTTCTGGGCCGTCCTCGCCCAGCGCGTCGAGGCCCCCGCCCTGGAGAAGGCAGGCGTCCGCCAGGTCAACGACCTCTCCGAGGCCGACTGGGCCGAGCTCCGCCAGGCCTTCGGCAACCAGCGCATGCTCGGCATGTCCCTGGACGCCGGCGGCCACCTCACCCACGGCTTCCGCCCGAACATCTCCGGCAAGATGTTCGACCAGCGCTCGTACGGCACCGACCCGGCCACCGGCCTGATCGACTACGAGGCCCTGCGCGCCTCCGCCCGCGAGTTCAAGCCGCTGATCATCGTCGCCGGGTACTCCGCCTACCCCCGTCTGGTGAACTTCCGGATCATGCGCGAGATCGCCGACGAGGTCGGCGCCACGCTCATGGTCGACATGGCCCACTTCGCGGGCCTGGTCGCGGGCAAGGTCCTGACCGGCGACTTCGACCCGGTCCCGCACGCCCAGATCGTCACCACGACCACCCACAAGTCGCTGCGCGGCCCGCGCGGCGGCATGGTCCTGTGCGACGACTCGCTCAAGGACCAGGTCGACCGCGGCTGCCCGATGGTCCTCGGCGGTCCGCTCCCGCACGTCATGGCCGCCAAGGCCGTCGCCCTCGCCGAGGCCCGGCAGCCCTCGTTCCAGGACTACGCCCAGCGGATCGTCGACAACTCCCGCGCGCTGGCCGAGGGCCTGATGCGCCGGGGCGCCACCCTCGTCACCGGCGGCACCGACAACCACCTCAACCTGATCGACGTCGCCACCTCCTACGGCCTCACCGGCCGCCAGGCCGAGGCCGCCCTCCTCGACTCCGGCATCGTCACCAACCGCAACGCCATCCCGGCCGACCCGAACGGCGCCTGGTACACCTCCGGCATCCGCATCGGCACCCCCGCCCTGACCACCCGTGGCCTGGGCACCGCCGAGATGGACGAGGTCGCCGGCCTCATCGACCGCGTGCTGACCACCACCGAGCCCGGCGTCACCGGCAAGGGCACGCCGTCCAAGGCCCAGCACGTCCTCGACCCGAAGATCGCGGACGAGATCTCCCGCCGGGCCACCGACCTCGTCGCCGGTTTCCCGCTGTACCCGGAGATCGACCTGGGCTGACGGCCCCCGCGGGGAGCGGCCGTCACCGATCCAGATCGATCAGCTCCTGTCGTGGTTCGTCCCGCGGCGGTCCGGCCTCGCGCCGGGCCGCCGCGCGGCGTATCAGCAGGGTCCCGGCGACCCCGGCGGCCAGTCCGGACACCGCCCACCAGGCGCCATCCGCCGTACGGTCCCACCCGGAGGCACCGGAGCCGGTTCCGGTGTCGGCTCCCGGGCCCGGCCCCGGAGCCCCGTCCGCCGCGACCAGCCCCGACCGTTCCAGCTGCCGGAACACCCTGCGTGACGCCCGATGCCAGCGGATGTCGTCGTCCGCCACGTCCGGCGCCGGATCCGAGCGCACCCACGGGGTCCCGTCGGCCGCGAGAAGCAGCTGGTCGAGCCGCTCCATGGCCACGTCGCCGCCGGGCGGCCGGCTCGTCCGGGGCCAGCCGCCGACGCCGGTCAGCCCCCAGAGCACGGTGACCCGCGGTGCCGGATACCGTCCCTGCGCCCAGGCCGGCGGCACCCGCTCCGTCCCCGTGTAGGTCGGCTCCATCAGCTGCCACAGGCGCGCGAAGCCGGGCTCCCCGGAGTGCAGCGTCGTGGACCGTCCGGAGCCGCCGGTGACGAGCACGGCCATGTCGGGAAGATCGGCGCTCACCCCCGGATCGTCGGCCGCGGCGCCCGCCGACCAGGCCCCGGGCGCCGCCGTCCCGCCCAGTGCCAGGGCCACCGCCGTCAGGGCCACCAGCCGTAACCGCGTCCGTCCGCTCGGCTTCCGCACCGCCATGCGCCGCCGCCTCCCGCCCCGAGAAGGTGCGTCGGCGCCCGGCCGTACGCACTGTGTTTCTCGTCTCATCGGCGGCGATCGACCGGGTCGTTACAGGTCCGGGGAGGGATCGGTCCGTACCTGTTTCCGACCGGTACCGGATTGGCCCCCCATACCTGAGAGAATGGTGAGCATGGCCTCTGATCGTCCCCGCGTGCTCTCCGGTATCCAGCCCACCGCAGGCTCGTTCCACCTCGGCAACTACCTCGGCGCCGTCCGCCAGTGGGTGGCCCTGCAGGAGACCCACGACGCGTTCTACATGGTCGTCGACCTGCACGCGATCACGGTCCCGCAGGACCCGGCGGAGCTGCGCGCCAACACCCGGCTCGCCGCCGCCCAGCTCCTCGCGGCCGGCCTCGACCCGGAGCGCTGCACGCTCTTCGTCCAGAGCCACGTTCCCGAGCACGCCCAGCTCGCCTGGGTCATGAACTGCCTCACCGGCTTCGGCGAGGCCTCCCGCATGACCCAGTTCAAGGACAAGTCCGCCAAGCAGGGCTCCGACCGCGCCTCGGTCGGCCTGTTCACGTACCCGATCCTCCAGGTCGCGGACATCCTGCTCTACCAGGCCAACGAGGTCCCGGTCGGCGAGGACCAGCGCCAGCACGTCGAGCTCACCCGTGACCTCGCCGAGCGCTTCAACGGCCGCTTCGGCCAGACCTTCACCGTCCCGAAGCCGTACATCCTCAAGGAGACGGCGAAGATCTACGACCTCCAGGACCCGTCGATCAAGATGAGCAAGTCGGCGTCCACGCCGAAGGGCCTCATCAACCTCCTCGACGAGCCCAAGGCCACCGCGAAGAAGGTCAAGAGCGCCGTCACCGACACGGACACCGTGGTCCGCTTCGACGCCGAGAACAAGCCGGGCGTGAGCAATCTGCTCACGATCTATTCGACGCTCACCGGTGCGGGTATCGCCGAACTGGAGGAGAAGTACGAAGGCAAGGGCTACGGTGCGCTCAAGACCGACCTTGCCGAGGTCATGGTCGAGTTCGTGACGCCGTTCCGGGAGCGCACCCAGCAGTACCTCGACGACCCCGAGACGCTCGACTCGATCCTGGCCAAGGGCGCGGAGAAGGCGCGGGCCGTCGCCGCGGAGACCCTCTCCCAGGCGTACGACCGCGTGGGCTTCCTGCCCGCCAAGCACTGAGGCGTACCCCCGCACGCACGGGCACCGGGCAGAGCGCTGCACATCACTCCGGCCGCGCCTGCCCGCAGGACAGCCGTGGCCTTACAGTCGAAGCCACACGGCTGAGCACGAATCGGGCAACCCGCCCGGCGCCGTGCTCGGCAACCGCACCGCACTCCGCAAACGCACCGGACACGACGACAGGAGACGACGTGGGGACCGTAACGATCGGCGTGTCGATCGCGGTCCCGGAGCCTCACGGCAGCCTGCTCCAGGAGCGGCGCGCGGGCTTCGGCGACCCTGCGGCTCACGGCATTCCCACGCACGTCACCCTGCTGCCGCCGACGGAGGTCGACGGCGGCGAGCTGCCGGCCGTCGAGGCGCACCTCGCCGAGGTCGCCGCGGTCGGCCGTCCGTTCCCGATGCGGCTGTCCGGCACCGGCACCTTCCGTCCGCTGTCGCCGGTGGTGTTCGTGCAGGTCGTCCAGGGTGCCGAGGCCTGCTCCTGGCTGCAGACCCGGATCCGTGACGCCTCCGGTCCGGTGGCGCGGGAGCTGCAGTTCCCGTACCACCCGCACGTCACGGTGGCCCACGGCATCGACGAGGCGGGCATGGACCGAGCCTTCCGTGAGCTGGCCGACTACGACGCCGAGTGGCCCTGCACCGGCTTCGCGCTCCACGAGCAGGGCCCCGACGGCGTGTGGCGCAAGCTCCGGGAGTTCACCTTCGCCGGGGCCGTGGTGCCCCCGCAGGCCGGACACATGGACCGCGGCTCGGTCCCGACCCGCTGAGCGGCGTACTCGCTTTTCGCCCGACCGGCCGGTCCCTCACAGCGGCAGCCGGCGGAACACCGCCCGGGGCGCGTGGCGCAGGGCCGACATGACCAGGCGGAGCGCGCCCGGTACCCAGACCGTCTCCGAGCGGCGGCGCAGGCCCAGTTCGATGGCCGAGGCCACGGCCTGCGGGGTGGTCGACAGGGGTACCTCGTCCAGGCCGGCCGTCATCCGCGAGCGGACGAACCCGGGGCGTACGACCATGACGTGCACGCCGGTGCCCTGCAGCGCGTCGCCGAGGCCCTGGGCGAAGGCGTCGAGGCCGGCCTTGCTGGAGCCGTAGATGAAGTTCGAGCGGCGGGCGCGCTCGCCGGCCACCGAGGAGAGCACGACCAGCGAGCCGTGGCCCTGCGCCTGGAGCGCGCCCGCGCTCACCAGGCCCGCCGACACCGCTCCCGTGTAGTTGGTCTGTGCGACCCGGACCGCGCTCACCGGCTCCCGCTCGTCGCGCGCCTGGTCGCCGAGGATCCCGAAGGCGAGCAGCACCATGTCGATGTCGCTCTCGGCGAAGACCTTGCCGAGCACCGTCTCGTGGGACTCGGGGTCGAGCGCGTCGAAGGCCACGGTGCGGACGTCCGCCCCCAGGGCGCGCAGGCTCTCGGCGGACGCCTCCAGGGCGGGCGAGGGGCGGCCCGCCAGCCACACCGTGCGGGTGCGGCGGGCGATCAGCCGACGCGCGGTGGCCAGCGCGATCTCGGACGTGCCGCCGAGGACGAGCAGGGACTGGGGGAGGCCGAAGGCGTCCTTCACGACAGCTCCTTGGGGCGATCAGAGGGGGCGGGGGAAGTCAGAGCCCGAGGCGGCGGGCCAGGTCGGAGACGAACACCCCGTGCGGGTCCAACTCCGCGCGCAGGGCGCGGAAGTCGGCGAGCCGGGGGTACATCGGGGCGAGCAGTTCCGGCCGCAGCCGGGAGTCCTTGGCGAGGTAGACCCGCCCGCCGGCCGCGGCCACCTCCTGGTCCAGCCCGTCGAGGAAGGCGCCGAGCCCGGGCAGCCCCGCCGGGATGTCCAGGGCGAGCGTCCAGCCGGGCACCGGGAAGGACAGCCATCCGGGGTCGGCGTCGCCGAACCGCTTGAGGACGGCCAGGAAGGAGGGGCACCGGTGCGCGGAGACGCGGCGCACGATCCGGCGCAGGGCGTCCTCCTGGCCGTACCCGACGACGAACTGGTACTGCACGAAGCCGCCGCGGCCGTAGATCCGGTTCCAGTGCGGCACCGCGTCCAGGGGGTGGAAGAAGCGGGAGATCCCCTGCAGTTCACCGGTACGCGCGCGGGGTGCCTTCCGGTACCAGAGTTCGTTGAACCATCCCACGGTGGTGCTGCCGAGCAGTCCCTCCGGGACGAGAGCGGGGGCGGCCGGAAGCCGACGCGGGCGGAAGGACAGCGGGTGCCGCCGCGCGCGGGTGCCCTCCCGCAGCGCCTCCAGGGGTGCGTGGTCGCCGCGGGTCAGCACGGCGCGTCCGGTCGCCCCGCCGCGCGCCAGCAGGTCGATCCAGGCGACCGAGTAGCGGTAGCGGTGGTCGGTGGCGGTCAGACGGGCCATCAGGTCGTCGAGGTCCGTGGCGCGTTCGGTGTCGACGGACAGGTACGCCGTCTCGACCGGGAGCAGGCGCAGGGTGGCCGTCAGGACGATCCCCGTCAGGCCCATGCCGCCCGCGGTCGCGTCGAACAGGGGCGTGCCGCGGCCCACCGCGCGGACCTCGCCGTCGGCGGTGAGCAGTTCCAGCGCCAGTACGTGGCGGGAGAAGGAGCCGGAGACATGGTGGTTCTTGCCGTGGATGTCGGCGCCGATCGCCCCGCCGACCGTCACCTGGCGGGTGCCCGGGGTCACCGGCACGAACCAGCCGAGCGGCAGCAGCACCTCCATGAGCCGGTGCAGGGACACGCCCGCGCCGCACAGCACGGTGCCGCCGTCGGCGTCGATGGCGTGGATGCGGTCGAGACCGGTCATGTCGAGGACGGATCCGCCGGCGTTCTGCGCCGCGTCCCCGTACGCCCGCCCCAGCCCCCGTGCGATGCTCCCGCGGGCCCCGCAGCTCCGGACGGCGGCCGCGGCCTCCTCGTACGTCCGTGGGCGGATCAGCCGGGCGGCGGTGGGGGCGGTGCGGCCCCAGCCCGTGACGGAAACCGTGTCTCCAGACATGCCGGTGACCGTATCGCCCCTATGTAGGCGATTGATCCTGCGACGTCAATTCCCTCCCCGAAATGGGTGATTAATGGGATGTCGCACAATATTGCCATAGTTTGGCCGGGGTGAACGTGAACAGTGAGTCCACATGGACGACTTCGACGATCTGGATCACCGGATCCTCTCCGCCCTGCACGCCCGCGGCACCGATCCGCGCGTCGCGTCCGCCGCCCGTGGTCTGTCCTTGGCCGGCGAGCACGGCGCGCTGTGGTTCGCGGTGGGACTCGTCGGAGCCGCCGCGGACGGCGCGCGGCGCGCTTGTTGGGTGCGCGGCACGGCGCTGGTCGCGGGCGCTCACCTCGCCAGCATGGGCGTGAAGCGGCTCGTGCGCCGCGCGCGCCCCACGCACGTCGAACCCCGGGTGCACACCGCGGGCCGGCACTCCTTCCCGAGCTCCCACGCCACCTCCGCCACGGCCGCCGCCGTCGCCTTCGGCGCCCTGGGGGCGTACGGGATCGCGCCGCTCGCCGCCGCCATGTGCCTGTCCCGCCTGGTCGTCGGCGTCCACTACCCCTCCGACGTGGCGGCGGGCGCCGCCCTCGGGGCACTCTCGGCGCGACTGGGGGCACGCTGGATGACGAGGAGCGCCCATGACTGAGACCGCGCCCCTCGCCGGCTCCGCGCCCGCGGACGCGGCGACGTATCGGGGTGAGACGCCCCGCCCGCAGTGGCCAGCGCCCGGCGGGCCACCCGCGCGGCCCCGCGCGGGGGCTGTCCTGCGGGGCCTGCTGAAGACCACCCGGCCCAAGCAGTGGGTGAAGAACAGCCTGGTCGTCGCCGCCCCGGCCGCCGCCGGACGGCTGTTCACCCGGGAGGCGCTCACCCAGGTCCCCCTCGTCTTCGTCCTCTTCACCGCCTGCGCCGCCGCCGTCTACCTGATCAACGACGCCCGGGACGCGCCGGCCGACCGCGCCCACCCCACCAAGCGGCACCGCCCGGTCGCGGCCGGACGGGTCCCCGTCCCCGTCGCGTACGCCACCGGAGCCGCCCTGGCCGTCCTCGCTCCGGCCGCCGCGGCCTGGCTGTCCTCCCCGGTCGTCGCGGCCCTCCTGACGGCGTACATCGGCATGCAACTGGCCTACTGCGTCAGCCTCAAGCACGTCCTGGTGATCGACCTGGTCGTCGTCAGCACCGGCTTCCTGATGCGGGCGATGATCGGCGGGGTCGCGCTCGGCATCCCGCTGTCCCGCTGGTTCCTGATCACCACCGGCTTCGGCGCGCTGTTCATGGTCTCGGCCAAGCGCTACTCCGAGGCCGTCCAGATGGCCGGAAAGGCGGGCGCCACGCGCGCGTTGCTCACCGAGTACAGCACCGGCTACCTCCGCTTCGTCTGGCAGCTCGCCGCGGGCGTCGCTGTCCTCGCCTACTGCATGTGGGCCCTGGAGGAGGGCGGAGTGCCGCACACGAGCGTGCTGCCCTGGCGACAGCTGTCCATGGT
Source organism: Streptomyces olivochromogenes (assembly GCF_021538895.1). Taxonomy (GTDB): domain Bacteria; phylum Actinomycetota; class Actinomycetes; order Streptomycetales; family Streptomycetaceae; genus Streptomyces; species Streptomyces olivochromogenes_A. The sequence continues at coordinate 22,034 of NZ_JADDRL010000059.1, forward strand.
CGCCTTCGTCCTCGCGGTCCTCAGGTACGCCGTCTTCGCCGACCGCGGAACCGCGGGCGAGCCCGAGGACGTGGTCCTGCACGACCGGGCCCTCGCCCTGATCGGCACGGTCTGGCTCGCGATGTACGGCCTGGCGGTGGCGAATTGGTGACCCGGCCGCACCGGGCCGGAGCGTCGGCCCGGGCCGCCGTGGGACCGCCCGCAGTGGGTACTCGTACAGGGGTATTCCACCGCGACCAGGGCAGAGTCGGATCATGGACTGGCTGAAGAGGCTTCCGGGCATCGGGCCGCTCGTCACACGCCTGATGGCCACGCACGCGTGGCGCGCCTACGAACGGCTGGACCGGGTGAAGTGGACGCGGCTGGCCGCCGCCATGACGTTCATCAGCTTCATCGCGCTGTTCCCGCTGCTGACGCTGGCGGCCGCGATCGCGGCCGCCACGCTGAGCCCGTCGCAGCAGCAGGAACTCCAGAAGAAGATCGCCGACCAGGTCCCGGGCATCTCGAACCAGCTGGACATCAACGGCCTCATCCAGAACGCGGGCACCGTCGGACTCATCGCCGGTGCCGTGCTGCTGCTCACCGGCATCGGCTGGGTCGGCCAGATGCGCGACTGCCTGCGCACCGTGTGGGAGCTGCCCGACAGCGAGCGCAACCCCCTCGTGGCGAAGGTGAAGGACACCGTCATCCTCATCGGTCTCGGCGGCGCCGTCCTGGCCACCATCGCGATCTCCACGGTGGCCTCCGCCCTGGTCGGCCGGATCACCGACGAGCTCGGCATCGAACGGGCGGGCTGGGGCAGCATCCTGCTGCACACCGCCGCCTTCGCCGTCGCCGTGCTCGCCGACTTCCTGGTCCTGCTCTACGTCCTGACCCTGCTGCCCGGCGTCGAGCCGACGCGCCGCCGCCTGATCGTCGCGGCACTGATCGGCGCGGTCGGCTTCGAAGTGCTCAAGCTCCTGCTCAGCGGCTACATCCAGGGTGTCGCCGGAAAGAGCATGTACGGCGCGTTCGGTGTCCCCGTGGCCCTGCTGCTGTGGATCAACTTCACCTCGAAGCTGCTCCTGTACTGCGCGGCCTGGACGGCGACACCGAGCGACGGCGCGGAACTCACGGACGCGTCCGACGGCGCACCAGATCCGGCAGCGGCCAGCGGCGGTTGATCAGGAACACCGCGCCCGCCACCAGCGCCAGCAGTCCGCCGGTGATCCCCAGGGCGACACCGACACCGCCCGAGCCGCTCCCGGAGGAGGCGCTCGCCACCGGCTTCGACGAGGAACCGCCGGTCCCGGCGCCCTTGCCCGAGCCGGAGGAGGCGGTGGCGCCCGGCTGGGCACCGGCCTGCGCGGCGCTCTTCGGCGCCACCAGCTCGCCCACCGGCGTCACCTTGCCGGCCGCCTTGAAGCCCCAGTCGAAGAGCTTGGCGGTCTCCTTGTAGACCTCGTTGTGCTCGTTCTTCTCCGGCTTCATGACCGTCACCAGCAGCACCTTGCCGCCGCGCTCGGCCACGCCGGTGAAGGTGGCGCCCGCGTTGGTGGTGTTGCCGTTCTTCACACCGGCGATGCCCTGGTAGACCGGGATGTCGCTGTCGCCGCTCAGCAGCCGGTTGGTGTTCTGGATCTCGAAGGACTCGCGGCCGGGCTTGCCCTTCTTGCCCTTCGTCGTGGCACCCGGGAATTTCGCCCGTACGGTCGAGCAGTACTCGCGGAAGTCCTTCTTCTGCAGCCCCGAGCGGGCGAACAGCGACAGGTCGTACGCGGACGAGACCTGGCCGTCGGCGTCGTAGCCGTCCGGGCTGACCACGTGGGTGTCGAGGGCCTGGAGGTCCTCGGCGTGCGCCTGCATGTCCTGGACGGTCCGGTCGACGCCGCCGTTCATCGCGGACAGCACGTGCACGGCGTCGTTGCCGGAGCGCAGGAAGACGCCGAGCCACAGGTCGTGGACCGTGTAGGTCTCGTTCTCCTTTATGCCGACCATGCTGGAGCCGGAGCCGATACCGGCCAGGTCGGTCGGCACCACCTTGTGCTTCGTCGTGCTCGGGAACCTCGGCAGGACCGTGTCCGCGAACAGCATCTTCAGCGTGCTCGCCGGGGGCAGCCGCCAGTGCGCGTTGTGCGCGGCGAGCACCTCGCCCGACTCGGCGTCGGAGACGATCCAGGAGCGCGCGGTGAGGTCCTTGGGCAGCACGGGGGCGCCGCTGCCGAGGTTGACCTGCGTGCCGGGGGTACCGAGGCGGGTGCCGCCGACCGTCGACATCGTGGCCGGGGGCGTGGCCGACGGGGTCGTCGACGGGTGCGGGGCGGCGAGCGCGGCGGGAGCGGCGGCCACGGAAACGGTGGCCAGGCCGGTCAGCGCGGCTACGGAGGCGGTCAGGGACGTAAGGGAAGTGGCCAGGTTCGAACGCCTGGTGGGCTGCTTGGGTGCGGGCACGGTCGAGAACGTACCTGTCGCGGGCCCCGAAGTCCCATTCGCGGTACCACCCCGAGGACCGCGCCGCTCGGCCGACGGCGATACTGGACGTATGAAGCTCAGCCGCCCGCTCTCCTGGTTCCTGCTCGCCTTCGGGGTGTGGAGCTGGGTCATCTGGGTCACTTTCGTCAAGAATCTCGTCAAGGACAGCAGCGGACTCGCGTTCGACGACGGTCACCCGACGGCGTACTTCTGGGTGCACCTGCTGCTGGCGGTCGTTTCCTTCGTATTGGGGACGGTCATCGGGGGCATCGGGTTGCGCGGACTGCGCGCACTGCGCCGGACGTCATAGCGGGGGCACGGCGGGGTGGTCATCGTCTTCGCACTCGTCGCCCTGGCCGTACTGGCCGTCGTCGCGGCGCTGTACCGGTACGTGTGGCGCAGGCTGGTCCGTGACACCACGGCGGCACCGGGCCGTGCGCGTCGCACGGGCACGGCGGTGTTCGTGGCGGGGCCGGCCCTGATGATCGCGGCCCTGGTCGCGGAACGCTCCGGCGCCCCCTTCTGGCTCCAGCGCACCCTGGCCTGGCCCGGCTTCCTCTGGATGGCCCTGTCGGTCTACCTGCTGCCGGCCGTGCTCGCGGGAGAGGTCGTACGACCCCTGCTGCGACGGCTGTTGGAGCGGCGGGCCCCGGTGACACCGGCGCCGGCGGCGGTGCCGGCGGAAACGACGGTGCCCGCGGGACCGGCACCGTCGGGCCCGGACCCGGGCCCGGACCCCGTCCAGGCGCCCTCACCCGCCCCCTCCCGCCGTCTGTTCGTCTCCCGTGTCGTGGGCGGAGCCGCCGCCACCGCCGCGCTGGGCACCGTCGGTTACGGCACCTACGGCGTCCTGCGCGGCCCGAGGGTGAAGCACGTCACCGTTCCACTCGCGAAGCTGCCGCGGGGCGCGGACGGCTTCCGGATCGCCGTCGTCAGCGACATCCACCTCGGCCCGATCCTCGGCCGGGGCTTCGCGCAGAAGGTCGTCGACACGATCAACGCCACGCAGCCCGACCTGATCGCGGTCGTCGGTGACCTCGTCGACGGGAGCGTGAAGGACCTGGGACCCGCCGCGGCGCCGCTGGCGCAGCTCAGGGCCCGGCACGGGGCGTACTTCGTCACCGGGAACCACGAGTACTTCTCCGGCGCCGAGCTGGGGGTCCCCCCAGGCCCTTAAGGCACTGGGGGAGGGTCGAGGAGGTGCGCCGGCTCGGCCTGCACCCGCTGGAGAACGCCCGCACCGAGCTGCCCGGTTTCGACCTCGCCGGCGTGAACGACGTGCAGGGCGAGAGCGAGGGCCAGGGGCCGGACTTCGGGCGGGCGCTCGGCGACCGGGACCGGGCACGCGCGTGCGTGCTGCTCGCCCACCAGCCCGTGCAGATCCACGAGGCCGTCCGGCACGGCGTCGACCTCCAGCTCTCCGGGCACACCCACGGCGGCCAGCTCTGGCCCGGCAACTTCATCGCCCGGGCGGCGAATCCGACGGTCGCGGGACTGGAGCGCTACGGCGACACCCAGCTGTACGTCAGCCGTGGCGCGGGCGCCTGGGGGCCGCCCACGCGGGTGGGGGCGCCGTCCGACATCACCGTCGTACGACTCGCCTCCGAGCAAGCCTGAATCGCTGCTGGGAATTTGCTGTGAAACGATCGGGAAACAATTCCCGGTAAGTTCTTTCTCATTTCTCAAAACCCCTCTTTCCCCAGCTGAAACTCCTGTGATTAGGTGTCCGCGCCACTAGGGGAGTGGCGTTGTGCACACGGCCCAAAGGGGCCACAGGGGGCCCGTTCGGGCCTGGGGAGGGCACTCACCGATGCGATCGGTGCGCATGCGGATTCTCGCGACGCTGCTCGTGCTGGCGGCCGTGGGAGTGGGCGGCTGGCAGCTTCTGCCGGCGCAGGGAAACAACGACAAGACCATCAGGGTCGGCACGACGGACGCCGTTACGTCACTCGATCCGGCCGGGGCCTACGACGCGGGATCCTGGGCGTTGTTCAGCAACGTATTCCAGTCCCTGATGACCTTCGAACCGAGCGGTGTCACGCCCGTTCCCGACGCGGCCAAGAGCTGTGACTTCGTGGGCAGCGGGCTGAAGACCTATCGCTGTGAACTGCGGGACGGACTCACCTTCCCGAGCGGGCGCGCGATGACCGCCGAGGACGTGAAGTACTCCTTCGACCGGGTCAAGAAGATCAACTCGGACGTCGGCCCGGCGTCCCTGTTCTCCACCCTCGGGTCGGTGCGCGCCCAGGGGAACACCGTCACCTTCAACCTGTCGTCGCCGGACGCCACCTTCCCGTTCAAGGTGGCCACCGGCGCCGGCGCGATCGTCGACAGGGACAAGTACCCGGCGGGCTCCCTGCGCACCGGCTCCGAGGTCGACGGCACCGGCCCCTACACGCTCACGTCGTACACCAAGGACACCCGGGCGGACCTGGCGCCGAACCCGAGGTACAAGGGCATCCTGGGCGGCACGGGCCGCCCCGTCGAGCTGCGGTACTACGCCGACGCCGACAAGCTGAACAACGCCTGGAAGGCCAAGGACGTCGAGGTCGCCACGCGCACCCTGCCGCCCGCGGTGCTCTCCCGCCTCTCGGCCAGCGACCCGAAGCAGCGCGTCACGGAGTCCGACAGCTCCGAGACCCGCAACCTCTACCTGAACACCCGCGCGAACTCGCCGCTGCACGACGCGCGCGTCCGCCGGGCCCTGGCCTGGCTGGTCAACCGCGAGCAGTTGGCCGCCACGGTGTACGACGGCACGGTCGACCCGCTGTACTCGCTGATCCCGACCGGCATCACCGGCCACACCACGTCCTTCTTCGACGCCTACCCGAAGCGGAGCACCGAGAAGGCGAAGGCCCTGCTCACCCAGGCCGGCGTCACCACCCCGGTCCGCTTCACCTTCGGCTACGGCAAGGGACGCGGCGCCGGCGCCGAGGAGGCCGCCGAGCTGAAGAAGCAGCTGGAGGCCGGCGGCCTGTTCAAGGTGGACGTCCGGGGCTACGAGTGGACCGACTTCCAAAAGCGCTGGGCCACCGGCAAGCTGGACGCGTACGCGGTCGGCTGGGTCGCCGACTACCCGGACCCGGACACCTTCGGCGCTCCGCTCGTCGGCACCGGCTCCACCATGAACACCGGCTACACCAACAAGCTCGTCGACCATCTGATCGTGGACAGCCAGCAGTTCGCCGACCGCAGCCGGGTCGCGCAGGACTTCCGCGACCTACAGGCCGACGTGGCCACCGACGTGCCGCTGATCCCGCTCTGGCAGCGCAAGGAGTACGTCGTCAGCAGCGAGGACATCGGCGGCGGCCAGTACCTCTCGGACGGCACCGGCGTGTTCCGGCTGTGGCGCCTGACCTGGATCTGACGAGGTTCTGACGCGATCCGGCGTTCGGACATACGCCCGGGTGAAGCGGGGCAGACACCCGACGCGGCACCCTGTGACGGAGGTGTGCGTGGGGTGAGGAGCAGACGTGCTGAGACGCAACGCCTTCCGGCTGCCCCGGCATCCGGCGTCCGTCGGTCTCGCCCGGCGCCGGGTCCGGGACCATCTGGCCGACTGGGGCCACCGGTCCGGTGACCCGGCGCTGGAGGACGTGGTCCTGCTGGTGTCCGAGCTGGCCACCAACGTCGTACGCCACGGACCCCTGCTGGAGCGGGAGTTCGAGGTCGCCGTGACCGCCCTCGCGGACGGCTCCTGCCTCGTCGAGGTCTCCGACGAGGGCCGCCACGAACCCCGGCTGCGACTGGTGCGGGACGGCGACGAGACCGGCCGCGGGCTGCACCTCGTGGCGGCCGTCGCCGCGGCCTGGGGCGTGTGGAGCCGCGGCGGCCACGGCAAGACGGTGTGGGCACTGGTCTCGGCCCCCGCCTGAGGCGCCGTATGCCGCGCCCACGGCACTTCCCCGGCTACGACCCCACGGGCACCCGTACCGGAAGCGTCACCGTCACCGCCAGGCCCTCGCCCGGGGCCGTGCACACCGCCACCTCGCCGCCGTGCGCGCGGACGACGCCCTTCACGATCGCGAGGCCCAGCCCGCTGCCCGCGCCGCCGCCCGCGCGGAAGAAGCGGTCGAAGACCCGCACCGCGTCCTCCTCGGCCAGCCCCGGGCCCTCGTCCGCCACGCACAGCCGCACCACCCCGTCCGCGCGCTCCACGCCCAGCCGCACCGGCACGTCGGCGGGCGTGTGCGTGCGCACGTTGGCCACCAGATTGCCGAGGACCTGGCGCAGGCCGGACTCGTCGGCGGACACCAGCAGGGCGCCGTCGGCGGCCACGGTGACCGGCCGCTCCGGCTGCTGTGCCCGCAGGTCCTCGGCCGCGTCCCGCACCAGCCGGCTCAGGTCGACGCTGCGGAACCGCAGCTCGGGGCGCTGGTCGAGGCGGGCGAGCGTGAGCAGCTCGTCGACCAGCCGCCCCATGCGGTCCGCCTCGGCGTTGACCCGGTCCCAGGCCCGCTTGCGCTCGGCCGCCTCGACCAGCATGCCCTTGTCGTACAGCTGGAGGTAGCCGCGTATGGCCGCCAGCGGGGTGCGCAGCTCGTGCGAGGCGTCGGCGACGAAGCGGCGCAGCTGGGCCGCGCTGCGCTCGCGCGTCCGGTACGCCGACTCCACCTGCTGGAGCATGGAGTTGAGGGCCAGCCGCAGCTGCTCGACCTCCTGGGTGGGCTCCCGGCTGGAGGGCACCCGCCGGGTGAGGTCGCCCTCGGCGATCGCCGAGGAGGTCTCCACCATGTCCTCCAGGGGCCGCATCCGGCGCCGCACGCTGAACATGGTCAGGCAGGCCAGCAGCGCCAGCAGCAGCGTGCCCACGGCGAGGTCGAGTCCGACCGCCTTGGCCATGCCCCGGTGCAGGCCCTCGGTGGAGGTGGCCAGCAGGATGTAGGGGCCGTCGGCGAGCCGGGTCGCGGTCACCCGGTACGCGGTGCCGTGCACGCTCACGTCGTGCGGGTCGGGGTCGGCGGCGAGCGCCCGCGGGTCGTCCACCGCGTCCGCGAGCCCGCGCTGGGCCTCGGTGGGCTTGATGCCGAACAGGGTGAGGGCCGTGCCCCGGCCGTCCACGGCGGTGAAGATCGAGTCCGGTGTCGGACGGTCGTCCCTGCCCGTGGGCGCGATCCGGTCGCGGACGACGCCCAGCACGCTCAGCGAGTCGACCTGGCGCAGGGTGAGGCCCGAACTGCCCAGCGAGTCGCGCATCTTGGTCAGCTCGGCGTCCACCTGGCCGAGCAGGTAGTGCCGCATCCCCATCAGGCTGACCGCGGTCGCCACGACGATGCCGAGCGCGAGCAGCGCGACATTGGTCAGGGTCAGCTTGCCGCGCAGGGAGTGGATGCCCCCGCACCGCCGCCTCATGCGAGCCCGTATCCGATACCCCGCCGCGTGGTGATCACCGGCGGTCCCAGGGTGTCCAGCTTGCGGCGCAGATAGCTGATGTAGGTCTCGACGACGGTCGACTCGGGCGGGGTGTGCTCGTACTGCCAGACGTGGCGCAGCAGTTGCTCCTTGGGCACGATCCGGCCGCCGTTGCGCACCAGGAAGCGCAGCAGCGCGTACTCGGTCGGGGTCAGCTCGACCGTACGGCCCGCGCGGTGCACCGAGTACGTCGTCTCGTCCAGCTCCAGGTCGCCGTACCGCAGCGGCGGCCGCTCGGGGATGACGTCGGCCGAGCGGGTGCGGCGCAGCACCGCGCCGACGCGGGCGACGACCTCGTCGATGTTGAACGGCTTGGTGATGTAGTCGTCGCCGAAGCCGAGGGCGCCCACGATCTCGGCGGGGGAGTCGCGCGCGGTGAGGAAGACCAGCGCCAGGTCGGGCTGCCTGGCGCGCAGTTCCCGCCCCAGCGCCCGGCCGTCCCCGTCCGGCAGCATCACGTCGAGCAGGGCCGCGTCGGGCCGGGTGCGCTCGGTCAAGGCGAGGGCCTCGCGGACGGTGCCCGCCGTCATCACCTCGAAGCGGTGGTAGCGCAGGGCGATGGCGAGGACGTCCGCGATGCTCGGTTCGTCCTCCACGACCAGCACGGTGCCTGGAGCCGTCATGCCCCCAGTATCGGCACGACCGCGGACGACGGGGCACGCCCCAGCTTTGGAGTTCCTTGAGAGTCATGCGGATCACGTGTCCTCACGCGCGGGTGGCCGCCAATCCTGTTGCCAGGACCTGGGGGACCGACCGAACCGATCGACTGAGGAGTTAGAGCGTGGCGGCATTGGCACGGTGGTGCTATCGGCACCGGCTGGTGGTCCTGTTGGTGTGGGTGGGAGCGCTGTTCGGGCTGGGTTTCTCGGCCTCGACGGCGGGCACGGACTACGCGAACGTCTTCTCCCTCCCGAACACGGACTCCAAGCGCGCGTACGACCTGATGGAGAAGGCGTTCCCGGACAGCGCGGGCGACACCGACACGGTGGTGTGGAAGGTCGACCAGGGGTCGGTACGGGACGCCTCCGTACGGTCCCGGATCCAGCCCGCGCTGGAGAAGATAGCGGCGATGAAGGGCGTCGGCGACGTCACCGGACCCTACGCCGGCGCCCCCGGCGCGCGGCAGATCAGCCGTGACGGGCGGATCGCGTACGCGCAGATCACCTTCACCGAGCGGTCGAACGCCGTACCCAAGGAACTGGTCCAGGACGTCGTCGACACCGCGCAGGGCGCCGAACGCGGCGGTCTGCAGGTGGAGTTGGGCGGTCAGGCGATCCAGCGGGTGCAGGAGCCGCCGACCGGCCTCGCCGAGATGGTCGGCATCGTCGCGGCGGCCCTCGTGCTGTTCCTGGCCTTCGGCTCGCTGTTCGCGATGCTGCTGCCGATCGGCGTCGCCGTGTTCGGTGTCGGCACCGGCCTGTTCTCGACCCAGCTCCTCAGTCACACCACCGACATCCCTGACCTGGCCCCGCTGCTCGCCACCCTGATCGGCCTCGGCGTCGGCATCGACTACGCCCTGTTCATCGTCACCCGGCACCGGCGCGGCATCCTCAAGGGCATGGCGCCGGAGGACTCGGCGGCCACCGCCCTGGACACCTCCGGCCGCGCGGTGCTGTTCGCGGGCGGCACGGTGTGCATCGCGCTCGCCGGAATGCTGGTGACGAACCTGCGCTTCCTGGACGGGGTGGTGATCGGCACCTCGCTCACGGTCGTCCTGAGCGTGCTGGCCGCCACGACCCTGCTCCCGGCCCTGCTCGGCTTCCTCGGCCCACGGGTGCTGAGCCGCCGCCAGCGGCGGAAGCTGGCCGCCGAAGGCCCCGAGCGGGAGCGGGCGAGCGGACTGGCGGCGCGCTGGTCGGGGACCGTGCAGCGGCGCCCCCGTACGATCGCCGCGCTGGCGCTGGTGGTCATGGCCGTCCTCGCCCTGCCGGTGCTGTCGCTGCGGCTCGGCGCGACGGACCAGGGCAACGACGAGGCGTCGACGACCACGAGGAAGGCGTACGACCTGCTCGCCGAGGGCTTCGGGCCGGGCTTCAACGGCCCGCTCCAGGTGGTCGTGTCCGACGGCGACACCACGGCGCTGGTCAAGGACATCCGGGCGACGCGCGGCGTCGCGCAGGCGGCCGCGCTGCCGCCCGCGCGGGGCGTCACGGTCATCCAGGTGGTCCCGGCGACGTCACCCCAGTCGAAGCAGACGGACGAGCTGATCGACACGCTCCGGGACTACGTCATCCCGGACGCGGGCGCGCAGGCGCACGTGGGCGGTGTGACGGCGGTGTCGAAGGACTTCGCGACGGTCACCGGCGACCGTCTGCCGCTCTTCATCGCGACGATCATCGGCCTCGGCTTCCTGCTCCTGCTGATCGCCTTCCGCTCCGTGGTGGTGCCGCTGACGGCCGCCGTGATGAACCTGATCGCGGCCGCGGCCTCCTTCGGCGTCCTGGTCGCGATCTTCCAGTGGGGCGTGGGCCTGGACCTGCTCGGCCTCGGCAAGGAGGGGCCGATCAACGCCTTCCTGCCGGTCATCATGCTGTCCCTGCTCTTTGGCCTGTCGATGGACTACCAGGTGTTCCTGGTGAGCCGGATGCACGAGGAGTGGGTCCACACGAAGGACAACGCGCGTGCGGTGCGCGTCGGCCTGGCCGAGACCAGCCGGGTCATCAACTCCGCGGCGCTGATCATGGTCTGCGTCTTCCTGGCCTTCGTGCTGAGCGGCGACTCGGGCGCGGCGATGGCGGGCGTGGGCCTAGCGGCGGCGGTGGCCCTGGACGCGTTCGTCCTGCGTACGGCGCTCGTGCCGGCGGCGATGCATCTGCTGGGCGGGGCGAACTGGTGGCTGCCCGGGTGGCTGGACAAGCGGCTGCCGCATCTGGCGGTGGAGCCGACGGAGGAGGCCGCGGAAGCCGTAGATCCGGAGGGCGGCCCCGCCTCGGTGATCCATGGCTACGTCCGCACGCCCGAGGGCGATCCGGTCGAGGACGCGGGCGTGACACTGCTGTCGAAGGGCGGTCGCCAACTGGACCGGGTGACGTCCCTGGCCGACGGCTCGTACATCGTGTCGGTACCGGCGCCGGGTTCCTACCTGCTGGCGGTGACGGCGGGCTCACACGGCTCGAAGGCCCGGCATGTGACGGTGGCGGACGGGCCGGTGGTGTACGACGTGGAGTTGGCGGAGGGGGAGGTGGACGCGGTCAATTAGCTTCTGTCCGGCCTGCCTTGAGAATGGCGTCGACGTCGAGAGTGACGTCGGCGCCGATGGCTGCGGGTAGCGTGACAACTTCGCCGGGGGAGTACGGGCGGTGGCTCTCGTACCCGTCCCCCGCGGGGTCGGTCAGGACGTGCAGGCGCTGGTGTTTGCGGTCGACGATGACGTAGACGGGCACCTTCGCACCGGCGTATGCCTTGACCTTCTGACGCAGGTCGGCCTTCCAATTGCTGGAAGTGACCTCCAGGACCAGGCGGAAGCAGACGGGGGCGTAGCAGTTGTTCTCGGCGTGGTGGTCCCGGTAGTCGGCATCGACGAGCGAGAGATCAGGGATCGCGTAGTCCTCGGTGCCGGGCAGCCAGATGCCGATGCCTTGGACCACCTTGGACTCGCTGCCGTGCAGGCCTGCTGCGGCAAAGACGAACGCGAGGTCCATCAAGGCCTCTGCGTGAGGGCCGTCCGGGGGCGGGGTCACGAGGATCTGGCCTCCGATGATCTCGACGCGGTAGCCCGGATTGCGGTCCATGAGCAGGTTGGCCTCCGCGATCAGCGGACGGTCTCCGTGGGGCCGCTCGACGGATGCTGCTGACATCGCGTGCCTCCCGTGGGCTGGTGTCGAGAGCATCATCGTAGGCAGGCAGGACCCCCGGTGTCCCCTTCGAACCGCTTCACCCGAAAGTGATCACTCCGCCCCGGCCCGCCGCCCCTTGCCCCCCGGGTCCGGCAGGACCCTGGTCATGCCGGGCAGGAAGTCCGTGAACAGCTCGTGCACCTCCAGCACCAGCGGCCGCAGCACCCGGAACCGGGCCAGGGACACGCCCCGCGCGGTGAGCCGGGCCCCGCGCGCGGCCAGCCGGTAGCTGCGCTCGCGGCCCTCGGTCCGGTCGAAGACCCAGTACAGGACGAGGCCCATCTGGGCGAGCCACATCAGCTCGGGCAGTACCTCCCGCAGCTCCGCCGGCACTTTGGTCTTCGCCCCCCGGAGCACCTCCTTGTGGACACTGATGGCCTCCATGCGCGCGTGCTCGCTCTCCGGGGAGAAGGGGCTGAGCGGGCTGTCCGGGTCGGCGGCGTTCTTGAAGAACTGCACCGCGAACTCGTGGTACGGCTTCGCGATGTCCAGCCACGCCTTCAGCACACCGGCGAGCCGCGCCTCCAGATCGGTCTCCCGGGCCAGCACGTCCCGGACCGCCACCTGGTGCTCGGCGGCGATCCGGTCGTAGAAGCCCTGGATCAGGTGCTCCTTGCCCTCGAAGTAGTAGTACGCGTTGCCGACGGAGACCCCCGCCTCCTTGGCGATGGCCCGCATCGTGGTCTTGTCGTACCCGCGTTCCTGGAACAGCCGCATGGCCGTCTCCAGGATCAGCGCACGGGTCTGCTCGGACTTGCTCTGAGGGCCGGTCTCGTCGGGACCGTCGTTCTTCGCGGACACGGAAGAAGAGCCTAACGAGTGGCGCGGGCACCGCAGTCGCACCCCGGGGGTACCTCAGCACCGTCTGGCGAGCTCCGGCCGCTTCGTGTAGTCGGTGAATCCGAGGATGTTCCCCCAGGGGTCGGCGACCTCGACGGTCCACCCCGTGGCCACCGAGAACGGCTCGTCGAGCAGCGTGATCCCGGCGGCGGTGAGCGTCCGTGCCGCCGTACGCGCGTCCGGCACCTCCAGCCAGACGTGCGGCGAGGGCCAGGGCGGCGGCCGGTGCCCCACCGCCTCCTCGGCCCGCAGCAGAATCCCGGGGGTCTCGCCCCCGACCTTCAGCAGCGCGATCCCGCCCTCGTCGAACCGGAAGGCGGCGGTGAACCCGGCCCGCTCGTAGAAGGCGACGGCCTCCCCGAGGTCCCCGACGGGCAGCAGCACGTTGTCGAACCCGAGCAGTTCGTACGACTCGTCATCTGACATGCCATCAGATTAGGTACGGCGCAACGAGCACCCACGCGGACAGACCGCGGAGGTCACCCGCCCGGCGGTGTCAGAGAGGGGCGAGCTCGGTCCGGCCGGTGAAGTGACCGCCCACCTGTGCGGCGAGCCAGCGCACCCGGTCCAGGTCGCGCCCCGCGCGCACATGCACGTGGACGGTGTGGCCGGGGGAGCACTCGTACTGGTACAGGTCCCGGGAGTTCACCGACAGCGTGAGATACGCGTACTTCTGGGAGATCTCCTCAAGACCCGCCTCCGGGACCTCGGGCCAGCCGCTCAGGTCCCACCGCACGGCCGCCGCGTCCTCGACGCGCAGGGCCCGGATGAACGGCTCGGCCAGGTCCAGGGGGTGGGACCAGTCGTGGACCGAGACGGGCAGGCACTGTGCGGGGTCGTCCCCGGTCTTCGCCGACCGCGGTTCCGACGCCTCCGCCGCCCGCCAGTCGAGCTCGGGCAGCACCTTCAGTACCCCCGCCACGCCCTCCCGGGAGCGGATGGTGGCCTCGAAGTCCACCTCGGCGAAGGTGAGATCCGCGATCCCCAGGAACGTGCGCACGACACCGAGCGCCTCCTCCAGGTCGGGCGTGGTGAAGACGGCGGCCGCGGTCGAGTTGCTCATGTCGGCACCTTGGCAGAAGTGAGGGGAAACAGGGAGAAGCGAGAGAAACGCTCGGGCCCCGCTCCCCGGCACGAAACCGGAGGCGGGGCCCATCTCCTCGCAGGAGGGCGGAGCTCAGAAGCGGCGCGTGATGAGCGCCTTCTTGACCTCGGCGATCGCCTTGGTGACCTCGATGCCACGGGGGCAGGCGTCCGTGCAGTTGAAGGTCGTGCGGCAACGCCACACGCCGTCACGGTCGTTGAGGATCTCCAGGCGCTGCTCGCCGGCCTCGTCACGCGAGTCGAAGATGAAGCGGTGCGCGTTGACGATGGCGGCCGGGCCGAAGTACTGGCCGTCGTTCCAGAAGACCGGGCAGGACGACGTGCAGGCGGCGCACAGGATGCACTTCGTCGTGTCGTCGAAGCGCTCGCGGTCCTCCGCAGACTGCAGACGCTCGCGCGTCGGCTCGTTCGTCTCCTTCGTGATCAGGAACGGCATCACGTCCCGGTACGCCTGGAAGAACGGCTCCATGTCCACGACCAGGTCCTTGAGGACCGTGAGGCCCTTGATGGGCTCGATCGTGATCGGCTTCTCGGGGTTGATGTCCTTGATCAGCGTCTTGCAGGCGAGACGGTTCTTGCCGTTGATCCGCATCGCGTCCGAGCCGCAGATGCCGTGGGCGCAGGACCGGCGGAAGGTCAGCGTGCCGTCGACGTCCCACTTGATCTTGTGGAGGCCGTCGAGGACGCGCTCCTTCGGGTCGATCTCCAGCTGGAAGTCTTCCCAGGTCGCCTCGGCCGAGACCTCCGGGTTGAAGCGGCGGACTCGGAACGTGACCGTGATGTAGGGGGACGCCGCGGCCTCCGCCTCCACCTTGTCCAGAACGGGGGTTGCCATCAGTACTTACGCTCCATCGGCTGGTAGCGGGTCTGGACGACCGGCTTGTAGTCGAGACGGACGGACTCGGTGCCGTCGTCGCCCACCTCGCGGTACGCCATGGTGTGGCGCATGAAGTTGACGTCGTCGCGGTTCGGGTAGTCCTCGCGGTAGTGACCGCCGCGGGACTCCTTGCGGGCGAGGGCGGAGACCGCCATGACCTCGGCCAGGTCGAGCAGGTTGCCCAGCTCGATGGCCTCCAGCAGGTCCGTGTTGAACCGCTTGCCCTTGTCCTGGATCGACACGTTCTTGTAGCGCTCGCGCAGCTCGGCGATCTTCTCGACGGCCGTCTTGATCGTCTGCTCGGTGCGGAAGACCATGACGTTGGCGTCCATGGTCTCCTGCAGCTCGCGCCGGATCTCGGCGACCCGCTCGTTGCCGGTGGAGGTGCGCAGCCGCTCGATCTGGTCGACGACGAAGGTCTCCGGGTTCTCCGGCAGCTCGACGTAGTCGGCCTTCTGGGAGTACTCGGCGGCGGCGATGCCGGCGCGGCGGCCGAACACGTTGATGTCCAGCAGCGAGTTGGTGCCGAGGCGGTTGGCGCCGTGCACCGACACGCACGCGACCTCGCCGGCCGCGTACAGGCCCGGGACGACGGTGGTGTTGTCGATAAGGACCTCACCCTCGACGTTCGTCGGGATGCCGCCCATCGCGTAGTGCGCGGTCGGCTGGATCGGGATCGGGTCCGTGTACGGCTCGATGCCGAGGTAGGTGCGCGCGAACTCGGTGATGTCCGGGAGCTTGGCGTCCAGCTGCTCCGGCGGAAGGTGCGTCAGGTCCAGGTAGACGTGGTCGCCCTCGGGACCGCAGCCGCGGCCCTCGCGGATCTCCGTGTAGATGGAGCGGGAGACGACGTCACGGGATGCGAGGTCCTTCATGACCGGCGCGTACTTCTCCATGAAGCGCTCGCCGTCCTTGTTGCGGAGGATGCCGCCCTCACCACGGGCGCCCTCCGTCAGCAGGATGCCCATGCGCCAGATGCCGGTCGGGTGGAACTGGAAGAACTCCATGTCCTCCAGCGGCAGACCGCGGCGGTAGACGGCGGCCTGGCCGTCACCGGTCAGGGTGTGCGCGTTGGAGGTCACCTTGAAGAACTTGCCGGTGCCGCCCGAGGCGTAGATGACGGCCTTCGCCTGGAAGACGTGGATCTCGCCGGTGGCCAGCTCGTACGCCACGACACCGGACGACTTCTTGACGCCGTCGACCTCGGTGATCAGCTGGTCCAGGACGTAGAACTCGTTGAAGAACTCCACGCCCTCCTTGACGCAGTTCTGGTACAGCGTCTGGAGGATCATGTGGCCGGTGCGGTCCGCGGCGTAGCAGGACCGGCGGACCGGCGCCTCGCCGTGGTTGCGGCTGTGACCGCCGAAGCGGCGCTGGTCGATGGTGCCGTTCGGGGTGCGGTTGAACGGCAGGCCCATCTTCTCCAGGTCGAGGACGGCGTCGATGGCCTCCTTCGCCAGGATCTCGGCGGCGTCCTGGTCGACCAGGTAGTCACCGCCCTTGACCGTGTCGAAGGTGTGCCACTCCCAGTTGTCCTCCTCCACGTTGGCCAGCGCGGCGGCCATGCCGCCCTGCGCGGCGCCCGTGTGGGAGCGGGTGGGGTAGAGCTTGGTCAGGACCGCGGTGCGGCTGCGCTTCGTGGACTCGATGGCCGCGCGCATGCCCGCGCCACCGGCGCCGACGATGACGGTGTCGTACTTGTGGATCTTCATGATTCTCGCAGCCCCGTGCCTAGCGGATGTTCGGGTCGAAGGTGAAGATCACCAGCGTGCCCAGCAGGATGGTGAACACCGTGGCGGTGTAGAGCAGGCCCTTGAGCCACAGCCGGGTGTTCGCGCGCTCCGCGTAGTCGTTGATGACCGTGCGCAGGCCGTTGGCACCGTGCAGCATGGCGAGCCACAGCATCAGCAGGTCCCAGACCTGCCAGAACGGGGACGCCCAGCGGCCGGCCACGAAGGCGAAGCCGACCTTGGAGACGCCGCCGTCCAGCACGAGCTGGATCAGCAGGTGGCCGAGCACGAGGACGACCAGCACGACGCCGGACAGGCGCATGAACAGCCAGGCCGCCATCTCGAAGTTGCCCCGGGTGGACTTGGGGCTCTTCTTGGTGCGCTTGCGCGGCGACTCGATGAGGGGGGCCGGGTGGTCGACGCTGTAGAGCGCGTCGCCCTCGACGGGGCCGATCCCGGAAGCGGTGGTTTCAGTGGTGGACATCGGCGTCAGCTCCCGAAGAGGACACGAGCGGCGTGGCCGAGGACCGGGTAGATCGCGAAGGCCATCAGGACGACCCAGACGCCGACGACGGTCCACAGCATCTGCTTCTGGTAGCGCGGGCCCTTAGACCAGAAGTCGACGGCGATGACGCGCAGGCCGTTGAGCGCGTGGAAGAGGATGGCGGCGACGAGGCCGTACTCCAGCAACGCGACGATCGGCGTCTTGTACGTGGCTACGACCTTGTCGTAGGCCTCGGGGGAGACACGCACGAGAGCGGTGTCCAGCACGTGAACGAACAGGAAGAAGAAGATGAGGACGCCGGTGACTCGGTGAGCCACCCAGGACCACATTCCTTCCCGGCCGCGGTACAGCGTTCCAGCCGGCACGGAAGAACCCTCCGGGAGCGGGGACTAGGGCCGCGCCGGCTTCGGTTGTCGGTCGGGCCCGGCCGGGTACGGTCCACCGGCCCCCAGCATCGTAGCCATGCGGTGCGCCGCCGCTGACGGGGGGCCCGTTGGTGTGATCAAAGTGGCACCGGACGGGCTACTGCCGGGCGGCCACCAGGGTGGGCCCACCGGTCGTGGCCGCATCGGTCATTTACCGGGTACGGGCGCGTTCGGGCCGGTCGTGCCCCGCGGCGAAGCCGCTGGTGGGTACGACCGCGCAGGGCCGAGGAACGTGGCCAGTCTGCCTCTTGCCAGACGCCGCAGCTCCTCCGCCGCTATCACCCGCTCCTCCTCCGGATCGTTGGTCAATCGTGACCGGATGCCTTCGAGAATGCGGTCGAGCGCTTCGTCGGGGTGTACATCGCCCAGGTAGATGACGAACGCGTGGCCGAATCGCGCCTCGTAGGCGGCATGGGCCGCGCTCAGTGCCATGTGGGCCACCGAGTAGGTGTCCTCCGGCAGCTCCGGCAGCGCCTCGCCCGCCAGGGCCACCGACAGATCCCCCGGGGGCAGGTCGTACGCCGCCTCGTCCGCCGCCGCGAGCAGGGAGTCCAGGTCGGGATAGGGACGGTGGTCGGCGACGCGCCGGGCCCAGCGGAGGCTGCGCAGGCAGGCCAGGAGCGCCTCGCACGCCTCGTCGGCGGGCGCGGTGTTGAAGCCCTCCAGCAGCGCGGGGGACGCCTGGGTGCGGCTCTGCTCGGGGAGTGCCGGTATGGCCGCCCGGCCGGAGAGGTCGGAGGCGTACGGGAGACGGTGCGCAGGCAGCGTGAATCCTCGCGTCACAGGTGTTTTGGCAGGGGATACTGGGAAAGGTGTGTCGCCAACGTTATCGAGAGCGTTCACGGTGTGTCCGAGAGATGCCCGAAATTCACTCGGACGGGAGAGTTTCGGAACATGCGGTGGACGCATCCGTGTCGCGGGAGTCGTAGGTTGGCGTGGTGAGCCAGCACAGGCGCCGCCCGTCGGCGCAGCAGCTGAGGCAGAGGCGGACGGTGACCGCAGGGGTCTTCGTGGCCACGGTCGGCCTCGGTGTGGGCCTCGGGGTCTGGGCCTCCGCGGACGGGAACGACGCGGGAGCCCCCGCGGGAGCGGCACGGCCGCCCTCGGGCGGGGCGTCCGAGGCCGAGGCGGCGCCCACGCCCACACCCACCCGCAACTACCCCCTGTCCCAGGCACCCCGCACCATCCCCGCCGTGCGCTCCCACACCCCCGCCCGCGGCCCCGGCTGGCGCCCGGCGCACGGCCGGCGCGTGGTCGTGGGCGATCCCGAACTGGTCGACGAGGGGCGTCTGATCGCCGGTGAGCTCGGCCTCTCGTACGCGGGCGAGCGGGACGACGTGCGGGCCGGGGACGTACGACTGGCACTCAACGACGACGAGGGCGCGAACCCGGAGTCGTACTCGATGACCGTGCGCGGCGGGCGGGTCAGCATCAGCGGCCCTTCCGACGCGGGCGTCTTCTACGGCACCCGCACCCTCAAACAGGAGGTCCACGGCGGCGGTACGGCCCCGGAGGGCGTCGTGCGCGACCAGCCGGCCAAGCCGCAGCGCGGGTTCATGCTGGACATCGCACGCAAACCGTACTCCGCATCCTGGATCGAGGACCGGGTGCGCGAGCTGGGGGACCTGAAGTTCAACCAGCTGGGGCTGCACTTCTCCGACGACCAGGGCTTCCGGATCGAGTCCTCGACCCACCCGGAGATCGTGTCCCGGGACCATCTGACCAAGGCCCAGGTCAGGCGGATCGTCGACCTCGCCGCCGCCCGGCACATCGCCGTCGTCCCGGAGATCGACTCGCCCGGCCACCTCGGCGCGGTCATCGCCGCCCACCCCGACCTGCAACTGCGCAGCGCGCAGGGCGTCGCGGCACGCGGCGCCGTCGACATCTCCAAGGACAGCGCGGCCGCCCTCGTCGACGACCTGCTGGGCGAGTACGCCGACCTGTTCCCGGGCGGGTACTGGCACCTCGGCGGCGACGAGTACCGGGCCCTGACGGTGTCCGACCCGCAGGCGTCGTATCCGCAGCCGGCCGCCGCCGCCCGGCAGCGGTACGGCTCCGGCGCCACCGTCGCCGACCTCGCCACCGGCTGGCTGGGCGACCGCGCCGACACGATCCGGGCCCACGACCGCACGATGCGGGTCTGGAACGACGGCTTCTTCCGGAACACGTCCGTGCAGCCCGCCAAGGACCTCCAGGTCGCCTACTGGACCGGCAAGGAGATCGGCGCCCGGCAGCCGGTGGAGTACCTGAGCGCGGGACGGCAGGTCCTCAACTACAACGACGAGTTCCTCTACTACGTCCTCGGGCAGCCGCAGACCTTCGTCTATCCGACGGGAGAGCGGATCTACGAGCAGTGGACCCCGCGCGTGCTGCGCGGCACCGTCGCGGTGCCCGCGCGCTACGACGGGCAGATCCTCGGCGGGTCCTTCGCCGTCTGGTCCGACTTCCCGAACGCCCAGACGGAGAAGCAGGTGGCCGCGGGCATCCGGATGCCGCTGCGGGCCACCGTCCAGAAGCTGTGGGACCCGGGCCGACCCACGCTGAGCTGGGCGGAGTTCAAGAAGCTCGCGGACCGGCTGGGCTGACACCGGCCGGGCCGCCACCGCGTCGGCCGGCCGACCGGAATCGATTAGACGTACGACGCCCGCGAACCGTATCTTCCGCATGCCGCGCGTCGCGTTTCGGGGGAGAGAGCGACCGTCGGCGCTTTCGACCAACACCTCGGGGGATTCCATCGTGATCTGTTCACGCTGCCATCATTTCGCCGCCGCGCCCGGCGGCACCCTGTGCGCCCAGTGCGCCGTCGCCCTGCCCGCGCCCGCGCCCGCCGCCCCGTTCGCCCCACCGGCCAACGCCTGGCTGCGCTCGCCGGTCGGGCTCGGCCGGGCCGCCGCCGTGGCGCTCGGACTCGTCATCGCCGCCGACCTGTTCGCCATCTGGGCGGACCTGCTGAACATGCGGGTCGCCGACGAGCTCGCGGACGGCGCGTACACGGCGGGCATGGGCCGGCGGGCCGACCACGCCGACTCCGTCTACCGGGTGTCGGGCCTCGTCCAGACGACGGCCCTGCTGGCGAGCATCGTCATGTTCCTGTGCTGGTTCTACCGGGCGCGGGTCAACGCCGAGGTCTTCGACCAGGCCGGGCACGAGAAGTCGCGCGGCTGGGCGATCGGAGGGTGGTTCACGCCGGTGGTGAACCTCTGGTTCCCGCGCCGGATCACCCTCGACATCTGGGACGCCAGCACCGCCTGGGGCGCGCGCCGCTCGCACGTGCTGGTCAACACCTGGTGGACGCTGTGGATCATCTCCCTGTTCGCCGACCGGGCCGCGGCCGTCGAGTACCGCAAGGCCGACACCGCGTCGGAACTGGCCTTCGCCGCACGGCAGATGCTGTTCTCGGACGCCGTCGACATCGTGGCCGCCGTCTTCGCGATCCTCGTCGTCCTGCGGCTGACCCGTATGCAGCACCAGAAGGCGCTGGCCGGTCCGGTGCCCGCGATGGTCTGATCACCGGCCCGCCGCCGTCCGGCCGTCACCCCTCCGATTGCCGCATAAGGCTGCGGACCCCCGCGGGCCTGTGGTGTATTCGGCCCGAGCCGCACCGGACGGGCCATTGGGGGACGCGCATGGGCTACTGGGGGTACTTCGTCGTGGGCCGCGCCGAGCGGCCGCTCGCCGAACTCGCGACACTGGCCGGCGCCGAGGGCATGACCCTGCGGGCGTCGGCGCCCGACGGCTGGCAGGTGTGGGAGTACGCGGGTCCGGACAGCGAGGCCGGCGACGTCGGGAACATGAACGCCCTGGCCGAGCTGACCGGTGCGCCCGCGCTCTTCGGATACGTCATGGACAGCGCCTGCGTGGTCGTCGAGGCGGCCGCGCCTCAGAGCGGCGGCTGGACGACCTGTCTCGCGCGGGCCGCGATGGCCCGGTACCTCGGCGCCGGCCAGGAGGGACTCACGCTGGAGGACTACTTCCTCGAACCCGGCGACGCCGCCGGGCGCGCGGTGGCCTGGGCCGCCGAGGCGGGGCACGCGGTCGAGGCCGAGGCGCTGGTGGACGTGCTGACCGCCGAACCCGACCCATTGGCCGAAAACCTCTTCTTCCGCCTGCTCGACCGGCTCGGTGTGGTGCCGCTGTGACACTCCGGCGGCGTCGCACGCAGTAAGGGGAAGTGCGGGCTCCGTAAAGGTCGGCGCCCTGGCGAGGGAGGCGTGGATGAGCCTGGTGGAACTGATCGCTCAGGCCGACGAACGCGGACTGGCGACCAGCGGGTTGGCTTGTTTGGACCGGTGCGTGCCCTTGCTGGGCGGCGACGACGAGGTGCTGCGCCCGCTGTGGGCGAGCCTCGCGGACGGCGGCGGCGACTGGGCGGAGGGCCTGGAGAAGGCGCGTACGGCGCTCGACTCCGTCGGCCCGGAGGAGCCCGCCGAGGACGAGGCCGCGCTGCTCGCACGCCGGATGCTCGGCGCCGCCCCGGCCGAGCGCACCGGAGCCGGGATACGGGTGTGGGCCGACGCCTGCTCCGTGGCCTCGCTCCATATACACCGGCTCCTCGACCCCGCCGGGGACGGCGCCGGCTCGGCCGACGAGCTCCCGCACGCCCTCAACTCCGTGCGCGCGGGCGGGATCCCCGCCGAGGGCCGTACGGAGGGCATGTCGCCGCTGGTCGCCGCCGAACTGCGACGCCAGGTCACCGTCCTGGAACTGCTGGCCGGCTACGGCACGGGCGGGCTCCGCCAGGCACTGGAGGTGTCGACCGAGGGCCGCCGGGTACTGCGCGCGGTGGTGTCACGCCGGGCCCGGGGCCGCGGCTGAACCGGACGGCCTCGCGCACCGGAGGGCCCCGCATACCGGGGGCCTTGTATACCGGACGGCCCCGTATGCCGGACGGCGCTTCGGCCCGGGCGGCCCAGCAATCCGGAGGGTTCAGCAACCCGGACGGCCATGCAGCCGTGCGGCCTCTCGGCCCGTGCGGTCTTTCAGCTGCGCGGTCTTTCAGCCGTGCGGTGCTTCAGCCCTGCGGTCCCTCGGCCCGGACAGCCCTTCAGTCCGTGCGGTGCTTCAGCCCCGCGGTCCTTCAGCCCGGACAACCCTTCAGTCCGAGCGCTGCTTTAGCCGTGCGCTCCTTCGGCCCATGCGGTCCCTCGGCCCGGACAGCCCTTCAGTCCGTGCGGTGCTTCAGCCCCGCGGTCCCTCAGCCCGGACAACCCTTCAGTCCGAGCGCTGCTTTAGCCGTGCGCTCCTTCGGCCCATGCGGCCCTCAGCCCGTGCGGTCTCTCGGCCCGGACGGCTCTTCAGTCCGTGCGGCCCTCAGCCGCGAGGTCTTTCGACCGGTGCGGTGCTTCAGCTGTGCGGCCCTTCAGCCCGTCCGGCGCTCAAGCCCGTGCGGCCCTTCAGCCCGTGCGGTCTCTCAGCCACGCGGCTCCTCAGCCACGCGGCTTCTCAGCCGTGCGGTCCCTCAGTCATGCCCTGTCACCGTCGGACGGTGCTCAGCGGTGTGGGCCTATGAGGAGCCACTTGACCACCGCGTCGCCGTAGCCCGCGGTCCGTGCGTAGAAGGCCGTCAGATCCCGGTGTGCCGACTCGAAGGCACCCCGTGTCTGCGGTTCCACCTCCGCGCCGCCGTATCTGGGCAGCAGGTCACGGCGCGCCGAGTGCCACAGCGCCCCGAAGTCGGTGGACGAGAGGTAGTCGGAGACGCGGCTCACCTGAGCCGCCGTGAGCAGCAGGAACGGTGGTTTGTCCTGCTCGGCGGGGAACACCGGCCGGCCGCCCAGGATCACCTGGGCACACGGCTCCTCCTCGGGCTGGTACGGCGGAGCACCCGCGTAGAGGAGGTCGTGGTCGAGGTAGCGCCGGTCCAGCATTTCCTCGCGATGACGGTCGACCCGTGTGCGGACGCTGTCCCAGTCGTCCTCGAACAGCTTCCGCAGCCAGGTCGTGCTGTTGCGCAGGGCCGGAGGCGGCACCGCGCGCAGGTGGAAGTACATGTTCATCGCTGAATGGAGCGCACGGGAGCGCCGAAGCATCACACCTGTGCGCGCCCGGAGTTCGGGGAAGTTCCTGTGAGCGTCGTGCGGGGGAGGTGCGGGAGAACTGCACCGGTTCCGGGTGCGGCCAGGGGTACGGGTGACGAATGGAACGCTGACCTCGCTCTTCCGTACGTGACGACTCAGCAGGAGACCAGGCCCCAGGCCGCGGCGAAGCCGACGCGGTGGGCGGCGGACGCGGTGGTGACCATGCGCGAGGGCGCGCGGGTGCGGCTCGACTACTCGGCGCAGAGCCTGTGGCGCGTCGACCGGACGATCGAGGAGATACGGCGGGAGGGCGCGCCGTACGACGCCGTGCAGAGCGTGCTGCGCGGTCTCGGGGCGTACGCCGGTGAGGTGATCGTGCGCAACAGCGGCGCCGAGTGGTGGGCGACCGGCGGCGACCACTGGATCCGTACGCCCGACGGCCGCCTGTGGGACCCCATCGACGAGGCCCGCCGCTGCTACGAGGGACAGGGCTCGCTGCGGCTGCTGTGCCGCGACGCGACCGACGCCGCGAGGTGACACGGCCCGGCTCCCGGGCGAGGTGACACGGCCGGGCCCCGTGTGAGGGGAGGGGCCCGGCCGGCCGGGGGACACAGGCCCTAGTCCGCCGTAACTCCCCAATACCCGATATGGGTTGGTTCGCCGTCCGTGTAGAGCACGGTGCATCTGCCCTGCGCGCGGCCCGGGAAGTCGAGTCGGTCGGAGTGCAGCGCCTCGTCCCAGTCGGCGTACGTGGGGCGGCCGTCGGGGGCCCAGGCGCGGACCTCCTCCTCCGTCAGCGGGCGCATGAACGGGCCGTCCTCCGGGTCCGTCGGCTCGATCACCATGGGGAGGTCCAGCACGGTGCCCGTGCCCCCGGTGAAGATGTACTCCTGCCATTCGGGGTCCAGCCACAGCGCCTCGATCGTGCGGCCCGCTCCGAATCCGTGGTCGTCCTGTGCCAGTTCCTCCATCTGTGCCTGACGGAACGCCGCCGTCAGATCACGCCGGTACGGGCCCGTCTGCGTCCAGCCATTGCCCCCCATGCCGCTTCCTTCCCTCCGTGTCGTCCGATCGGTGAGGCGCAGCGTAGGAGGTGGCACTGACAGTGGCGTGACCAGGGAGTCCGCTGTGCACTGTGACACTTCTGTGAGGCCCGACGCTGTTGACCGTGGGGGTGGGCGGCGCGATCGGTCGTGTCGCACAGTGCGGATTCCCTACGAGAACGAGCACGAGCAATGGTCACGAGCTCAGTACGGACGAGGACGGTCTTGGGCCACGGAGGGGAACCCCGTCGCACGCAGGCGTACGACGGGGAGCTGGGCGCGGCCGTCGCGCGGGCCCAGGACGGTGACGAGGCCGCCTTCGCGGTCGCCTACCGGCTCGTGCAGCCCGGGCTGCTCGGCTATCTGCGCGGCCTCGTCGGGGACGATGCGGAGGACGTGGCCTCCGACGCCTGGCTGGAGATAGCCCGGGACCTCGGGCGGTTCAAGGGCGACGGCGCCGGGTTCCGCGGCTGGACCGCGACCATCGCCCGGCACCGGGCGTTGGACCACCTGCGCCGGCAACGGGTGCGCCCCCGGGCGTCGGCGCTCGAACAGGACGTACTGGACCTGCCCGGTCCGCAGAGCACGCACGACCAGGCGTTGGAGTCCCTCTCCACCGAGTACGCCCTGGAGCTGGTCCGCGGGCTGCCGCGCGACCAGGCCGAGGCGGTGCTGCTCAGGGTGGTCGTGGGCCTCGACGGACCGGCCTCCGCGCGGGTCCTGGGCAAGCGCCCGGGAGCGGTGCGCACGGCCGCGTACCGGGGCCTGAAACGGCTCGCCCGCCAGCTCGGAGGCGGGGCCGAGACGGACCAGGGTGTGACGGAAGACGGCCCCAGCACGCTGGGGGAGTCGACATGAACGAAAGCGGCGGCGGACCGCCGGACAGAGATGGATGGGCACATGGGTGAGCGGCAGAGCGACGGTGGGCTGCACAGCCGTCGGCGCGTGCACCCGGACGACAGCGCCGACGGATCGCGGGCCACGATCGAGCCGGCCGGCCTGGAGGAGTACCTCGGTGCCGCCCTGCGCGCCGGCGCCGTCGACCCGGCGGCCGAGCAGCGGGCGACGGACGCGTTCCGGGTCGCCCGGGACGCCGGCAGCCACCGGGCGCGGACCCGTCGCCGGGACGACTGGCGGCCGCGCGAGCACCGCCACATGTGGCGGTCGGTGAAGACCACGGCGGCGATGCTGGTGGCCGGCCTCACCCTGGGCGGTGTCGCGGTCGCCGCCATCGGCTCCGTCGGCTCCTCCGACGGGCGGGACGACCGGCACCGCCAGGACGCGAGCGCGGGCGCCACGGACGGGGCCTCCAGGGGCCCGTCGGGCAAGCTGTCCCCCTCGTCCGGCACCGGGACGCACGACCGTCCGGACACCGCCAAGGACACCCTCGCCCACTGCCGTGCCTACGAGTCGGTCAAGGGCAGCGGCAAGGCGCTGGAGTCGACGGCCTGGCAGCGGCTCGTCACGGCTGCGGGCGGCGAGGCGAACGTCGGGGCGTACTGCGCCGAGCAGTTGGCCGCCCAGAGCCACGAGCCGGGCAACTCCGGCAACTCTGGTAATACGGCCAACCCGGGCAACACGGCCAAGAGCGACAAGCCCAAGGCGAACACCGGCAATACCGGAAATGCCGGCAACAGCGGCAACACCGGTAATACGGCCAAGCCCACCAACGTCGCGAAGCCCGACGCCAGCCCGAATCCCGGCACCAAGAAGAAGTGATTCGGCTCACGCGGGGCCGGGACGGGCGATCCGCCCGGGGCTGACGCGGTGTCCGTCACGCGCCGGACGCGTGGCTTTCGAAGGGCTCTGTGCCCGATTCCCCGTGGTCGGCCACGGGGTCCGTCCCGGTCCGCCGGGCGCCGCCGTGATCTGCCGAGTGCCGCCGAGGCAACGGCCGGAGCCGCCACCCCCCACAGGAGAGGCCCCGGCCGTCGCGCGGCACGGGCCGCGCGGCGGCCCGTACTCCCTACAGCGCCGAGAGTGCGTTTTCTGTCACACCTCACTGCGTCACGAGTTAGTTGCACCTTGTACGGACGTGGACGAGGAGCGGTTTCAGGTCGTAACGTGCCTTTCGCGTCGAACGCAGATGCATGATCACTGCAATGATCGGCGGCCTGACTGCCGCGACCATCTATAGAGGAACCACGGGTGCTGGGGGACGACGCGGAGCTGACCGCCGCGGTACGTGCGGCACAGGACGGGGACGAGACCGCTTTCCGGACTGTGTACCGCACGGTTCATCCGCGACTGCTCGGTTACGTACGGACGCTGGTGGGCGATCCGGACGCCGAGGACGTCGCGTCCGAGGCCTGGCTGCAGATAGCCCGCGACCTGGCCCGGTTCAGCGGGGACGCCGACCGCTTCCGCGGCTGGGCCGCCCGTATCGCCCGCAACCGCGCCCTGGACCACATACGGATGCGCGGCCGCCGGCCCGCGATCGGCGGCGACGAGACCGAACTGACCGGCCGGGCAGCAGAGTCCGACACGGCGGGCGAGGCCATCGAAGCCCTCGCCACCGACAGCACCCTCTCCCTCATCGCGCGGCTCCCGCAGGACCAGGCCGAGGCCGTCGTCCTGCGCGTGGTCGTCGGCCTCGACGCCAAGACCGCCGCGGAGACCCTCGGCAAGCGCGCCGGCGCCGTACGCACGGCCGCGCACCGCGGTCTGAAGCGGCTCGCGGAACTGCTCGGCGAGGATCCGGAATCCGCCGGGGTGCTCGACGCACTGCCGGCCCAGCGAGAACCACGCCGTCGCGCGGTGACGTCCGCCACTGTGACGCATACGCGTTCGGGGACGCAGAAGGACATGTGATGGCCGACGAGCAGTACAAGTGGCTGGACCGTGAAACGGCGGAACGTCTGTTGCGCGGGGAGTCGCTGGAAGCCGTCGACGCGTCCGCCCGTGAGCAGGCGGAGCGACTCGCCAAGGCCCTCGGCGCACTCTCCGTCGACGCCCCCGCGGCAGGTGAACTCCCTGGCGAGGAAGGCGCGTTGGCCGCATTCCGCAAGGCACGCGAAGCGAGCGAGGCGGAGCGGGTCGCTGCGGGCCACCGCGACGAACTCGCCGCGCGGCGCGCCGGCCGGACGGAAGCCTCGTCCGATGTCGGCCTGGTCCGCATCGGCGGCCGGGCCCGCCCCGACCGCCGCTGGAACCGGGCCCGCCCGGTGCGGCTGGCGCTGGCCGCCGCGCTGGCCGCCGGCATGCTCGGCGGCGTCGCCGTGGCGGCCGGAACCGGAGTCCTGCCGACGCCGTTCCAGAACGACCCTCCCGGGCCCGCCGCCTCCGTCTCGGCCCCCGAG
Source organism: Streptomyces olivochromogenes (assembly GCF_021538895.1). Taxonomy (GTDB): domain Bacteria; phylum Actinomycetota; class Actinomycetes; order Streptomycetales; family Streptomycetaceae; genus Streptomyces; species Streptomyces olivochromogenes_A. The sequence goes on from NZ_JADDRL010000059.1 coordinate 49,573, forward strand.
CAGCCGCTCGTGCCGCCCTCCCAAGGCAGCGTGCAGGGCGGTGAGTCCGGCACCCCGACGCCCGGCGGCACGGCGAGCGCCACCCCGGGCACCGACTCCCGGCGCGACACGGCCGGACAGGACCCGGCCACCGGCGAACCGACCGGCTCCGCGGGCACCTCCCGCGGGGCCGACGAGTGGTGGAGCGGCGCGCTCTCGGCCTGCCGCGACATCCGGGACGGCAGGAACCTCGACGCCGACCGCAAGCGCGCCCTGGAGGGGGCCGCGGGCGGAGCCGCGCGCGTGTGGCGGTACTGCCGTGGTGTCCTGGACGGCCACATCCCCGGCAGGACCGGCGGCGACGACGCGGACGAGCGCGGCGGCCGGGGCGGCAAGGGCGACGGGGACGACGGGGACGGCCAGGGCGGCGACGACGACCGCCACCGGGGCCGTCATCACCGGGACCGGGACGGTCACCGGGACCACGGCAACGACCACCACCAGGACGGCGGCGCCGTCACGCCCGCCCCCACGGCCTTCGGCCCGCTGCCGGCCCACCGTCCGACGCGGCCTCAGGCCCCGGCGCCGAGCCCGACGTACAGCGCGCTCTGACCCGTTCTCGCCTCGCTGACCTGCGCGTTCGTCCCGCGCCGAAATTTTTTCGCGCGGGGTGTGACGTTTTCGGCCCCCGGGACGCAGTACTCAGTGAGCCGACTGGTCATCGGCCGTCGCACTGAGCCGGGGTTCCCCCCGTACCCACGGCTCGTGCACATGGCGCGGGCGGGACACGTTCCCCCGGTCCCGCCCGCGCCCCACACACCCTCTCGGTGCTCCCCGCGCTTCGCGCGTCACCAGTGGACGACGACCTTGTCGCCCTTCCGCACCTGCGCGAACAGCCGCGCGATCGCGGTCTCGTCCCGCACGTTGACACACCCGTGGGAACCGCCCGCGTAGCCCCGTGCCGCGAAGTCGTAGGAGTAGTGCACCGCTTGGCCGCCGCTGAAGAACATCGCGTACGGCATGGGCGAGTCGTAGAGCGTCGACACATGGTGCCGTGACTTCCAGTAGATGTGGAACACACCTTCGCGGGTGGGGGTGTACTGCGCGCCGAAGCGCACGGACATCGTCGACACGGTCCGCCCGTCGACCATCCAACGCAGCGTCCGGCTGGTCTTGCTGATGCACAGCACGCGTCCGGTCAGACAGCGCGGGTCGGGCGCGGCGGCCGGCTGACCGCCCATCAGGTACAGCTCCCACCGGCCGGGTTCATGCGTCATGTCCCGCAGCCGCCGCCAGGTGACGGTGTCGGTCCTGCCGGTCGCCGGCAGCCCGCGCTTGCCCTGGAAGCCCGCGACCGCCTTCTCCGTCAGGTCGTCGTACGTCCCCGTCGGCCCGTCGAAGAGCCAGTCGACCTGGCGCAGGCGGGCCTGCAGCTCGCGTACGCCGGTGCCGGAGTCGCCGCGGGACCACAGCACGGGCGCCGGGGCGCGGGATGCCCGCGGGGTGCCGGGCGAGCCCGGTGCGGCAGGCGAGGCCCGGGACGGGCTGGACGGCGGGCCGGAGCTGCCGGGGAACTCGATGTGGACCGGCAGGCGGTGCTTGGCGTCCCCGTCCGGCGCCTGCACGCTGCAGCCGCACAGCACGGCGAGCGCGGCGAGTACGGCGCCCGAGGCGAGCGCGGCGGCGGTGGGCCGTGCGGGTACGGCGATGGGCCGTCCGGGTGCGGTGGTGGACCGCCCGCGTATGGCGGTGGACCGCCCGAGCGCGGCGGCGCGCCGCGACAAGATCCCCTTGCTCCTCATCCTGGGATGCTTCCCCGCGTGACCGCCGCCGAACTACGGGGCATGGTGGGGAGTAACAAACGCACTGCGGGGAGCGGGACACGTACTGCGGAGGCACCACGATGGCGCGTGAGTCGGAGTCCGGACTGCCGATCGAGCCGGTCTACGGACCGCGGGACCTCGCGGGCTGGGACCCGGCGCGCCAGTTGGGCGAACCGGGCGCCTACCCGTTCACCCGGGGCGTCTACCCCACGATGTACACGGGCCGCCCCTGGACCATGCGCCAGTACGCGGGCTTCGGCACGGCGACGGAGTCGAACGCCCGCTACAAGCAGCTGATCGCGCACGGCACGACGGGCCTGTCCGTCGCCTTCGACCTGCCGACCCAGATGGGCCACGACTCCGACGCGCCCCTCGCGCACGGCGAGGTCGGCAAGGTCGGCGTGGCCATCGACTCCCTGGACGACATGCGGGTGCTGTTCGACGGGATCCCGCTCGACAAGGTGTCGACGTCGATGACCATCAACGCCCCGGCTGCCCTGCTGCTGCTCCTGTACCAGCTGGTGGCCGAGGAGCAGGGGGTGGCGGCGGACCGGCTCACGGGCACCATCCAGAACGACGTGCTCAAGGAGTACATCGCGCGCGGGACCTACATCTTCCCGCCCAAGCCGTCCCTGCGGCTGATCGCGGACATCTTCCAGTACTGCCGGACCGAGATCCCGAAGTGGAACACGATCTCGATCTCCGGCTACCACATGGCCGAGGCGGGCGCCTCGCCCGCGCAGGAGATCGCCTTCACCCTGGCGGACGGCATCGAGTACGTCCGTACGGCGGTGTCGGCCGGCATGGACGTCGACGACTTCGCGCCCCGCCTGTCCTTCTTCTTCGTCGCCCGTACGACGGTCCTGGAGGAGGTCGCCAAGTTCCGCGCGGCCCGCCGGATCTGGGCGCGGGTGATGAAGGAGGAGTTCGGCGCGAAGGACCCGAGGTCCTGGATGCTGCGCTTCCACACCCAGACCGCGGGCGTCCAGCTGACGGCCCAGCAGCCCGAGGTGAACCTGGTCCGGGTGGCGGTGCAGGGCCTGGCCGCGGTGCTCGGCGGCACGCAGTCCCTGCACACCAACTCCTTCGACGAGGCGATCGCGCTGCCCACGGACAAGAGCGCCCGCCTCGCCCTGCGTACCCAGCAGGTCCTGGCCCACGAGACCGACGTGACCGCGACGGTGGACCCGTTCGCCGGCTCGTACGCCGTGGAGCGGATGACGGACGACGTGGAGACGGCGGCGCTGGACCTGATGCGCCGGGTCGAGGACCTCGGCGGCGCGGTCGCGGCGATCGAGCGCGGCTTCCAGAAGGAGGAGATCGAGCGCAACGCGTACCGCATCGCCCAGGAGACCGACTCGGGCGAACGGGTCGTGGTCGGCGTCAACCGCTTCCAGCTGGACGAGGAGGAGCCGTACGAGCCGCTGCGGGTCGACCCGGCGATCGAGGCCCGGCAGGCGGACCGCCTGGCCCGGCTGCGCGCCGAACGGGACCGGGCGGCGGTGGACTCGGCGCTGGCCGCGCTGAAGAAGGCCGCCGCGGGGGAGGACAACGTCCTGTACCCGATGAGGGAGGCGCTGCGGGCCCGCGCGACGGTGGGCGAGGTGTGCGGCGCGCTGCGCGAGGTGTGGGGCACCTACGTCCCCTCCGACGCCTTCTGACCAGCACCGACGACGGGAGTGTCGGACCGGCGTGCGACACTCCAGGCATGTTCGGCGTCATCGATCTCCCCACCTATCTGGCAGGCCTGGTCCTGATCGTCCTGCTGCCCGGCCCCAACTCGCTCTACGTGCTGTCCGTGGCCGCCCGTCGCGGTGTCCGGGCCGGCTACACCGCCGCCGCGGGCGTGTGGTGCGGGGACACCGTGCTGATGACGCTGTCGGCGGCCGGGGTCGCCTCGCTGCTCCAGGCGAACGCCGTGCTGTTCGGGATCGTGAAGTACGCGGGCGCCGGCTATCTGACCTGGCTGGCGATCGGGATGCTGCGGGCCGCCCGGGGGATGTGGCGGTCGCGGCGGGAGCGCCTGGTCGAGGCGGCCGCCGCCGAGGATGCCGCCGGCCAGGAGCGGCCGTTCCGGCGTGCCCTCGTCGTCAGCCTCTTCAACCCGAAGGCGATCCTGTTCTTCGTCGCCTTCTTCGTGCAGTTCGTCGACCCGGGGTACGCCTATCCGGCCCTGTCCTTCGTGGTCCTCGGCGCCTTCGCCCAGGTGGCCAGCTTCCTCTACCTCAGCGCGCTGATATTCGGCGGCACGCGGCTGGCCGCCGCCTTCCGCCGCCGCAAGCGTCTGTCGGCGACGGCGACCTCGGCGGCGGGCGCGCTGTTCCTCGGGTTCGCGGTGAAGCTGTCGCTGGCGAGCTCGTGACGCCTACCGGCCCAGGCCGAGGCGCGCCAGGTAGCCGGTGAGCGTCGCCGGGGAGTCGCCCGTCCAGCCGACGTAACCGTCCGGGCGGACGAGGAACAGGCCCGTTCCGTACGGCTCGGGGGCCGGGCCGCGGACGGTCCGCACCCCGTCGCCCGGCTCCGGTGCCCGCGCGCCCAGCAGGGTCCAGTGCGGTCCGCGGAAGGCGTCGAAGAGCCGTACGCCGTCGACCGTCCCGTCGGGGGCGCGGTCCCCGGCCCGCGGTCCGGGCGACCTCGACGGCGTACTCGTACACCATCGGCTTCGTCACCGAGGAGCAGGGCGTGCGGCCGCTGCCGGACGAGCGCCGCGAGGGTTACGACGTCGCCGAGCGCGCCCGCCGCATGGCCGATTTCCCCCTGTCGGCCGCAGCGGGCGCGGAGATCTTCGAGGACTACGACCGCGGCTTCGAGGAGGGGCCGGCCCTGGTCGTCGCGGGGATCGAGGCCCGGTACGGCATCCGCTGAACCGGGTCACCCGCCCGGAAAGCCACCCCCGCGGCGGAACGGCCAATTCACTTCCGGTCGTATCGCAATGTCATTCCGTGTTCACCTGAGAGTTGCTGTGCTGTCGCGTCCGAGCGGCGGAGCCGTCGAAGGATCGCGGAGATATTTCCGAAGCGAGCACGGGTGTACACACGTGGCCAACGAACCGACCCTGTCCGTCATCGTCCCCTGCTACAACATCGAGACCTACGTCGCCGACACGGTGACCAGCCTCGCGAACAACGCACGGGACGACTTCGAGTTCATCTTCGTCGAGGACCGGTCCACCAAGGACAAGACCTACGAGGCGTTGCTCGAACTCACCAAGCGGCTCAAGAACAGCAGGGTGATCCGGCACGAGCAGAACGGCGGTCTGGCCACCGCACGCAACACCGGCATCGACGCGGCCGAGGGCACCTACCTCACCTTCCTCGACGGTGACGACTGGCTCGCCCCGGGCTACCTGAGCGACCTGACCGACTGCGTCCAGCGCTTCGACGTCGACTTCGTGCGCACCGACCACGTCCAGGTCACCGGCGTCGAGCGCGCCGTCCACCGGGCCCCCGAGGGACGCCGGCACATACCGCTCGACCCGCGCTCCTCGATCCTCCCGGTCGACGAGACGACCATGGTCGACTACCCGTACGCGTGGGCAGGCGTCTACCACCGCCGGCTGCTCGACCGCGGCCTGCTGCGCTTCCACGACGGACTGCGCACCGCCGAGGACCGCCCCTGGATCTGGGAGCTGCACCGCAGGGCCGACTCCTACGTCGCCGCCAGCCTGCGCGGCGTCTTCTACCGCCGGGGCGTGGCCAGCTCGCTGACCCAGATCGGCGACGTCCGCCAGCTGGACTTCTTCCGCTCCTTCGACCTCGTCCTCGCCGAGCTCGCCGACGACCCCGAGGTCAGCAAGCTGCGCAAGAAGGCGCTGCGCAACTACTGCGTCGTCATCGCCCACCAGCTCGCCGACCGTGCCCGCTTCGAGCGCAGCGTCGCCGCCAAACTGCGGCAGATGGCCTCCGAGGCGCTGGGCAGAATGACGGAGGACGAGCTCAACGAGGCCCTCGTCGGCATGGGCGAGGAACGAGTCAACACACTGCGGCGCATCCGCGGCGGCATGAAGGGAGTCGCGGCATGAGCGGCACGGCCCGGACCGGTACCGGCAAGAGCGGTACGACCCAGATCTTCTTCTCGGCCACCCAGTACGCGGCGGCCACCGTCACCGCGGCGATCCGCGCCGGGCTCTTCGGCCCGCGCGAGGAGCACCGCCGCATCCTCGTCGTCAGCAACACCGCCGCGATCCCCGAGGTCGGCACCCCGCTGGACCGGATGGCCGGGTTCGAGAAGCTGCGCCCCGAGTTCGACGAGGTGCGCTCCTGGAACGACTTCATCTCCCCGCACCACCCGGCCGGCTGGTCCCCGCGCGCCCAGGACGCCCTGCTGTGGGAGAAGGCCGTACGCCTCGCCTGGGACCTGGGTGACGCGCCCGTCGAGATCGCCTGCGAGTCCATCCAGGCCAACCCCTCCCGCGCGGTCTGCGACATCTTCGCCGACAGCCCGATCCACGTGTACGCGGACGGCCTGATGAGCTACGGCCCCACCCGCAACCGGATCCCGCACGGCATGAACAGCCGCATCGCGCGCGTCCTCCACCTCGACCTGATACCCGGGCTGCGCCCGATGCTCCTGTCGGAGTACGGCGTCGAGCCCGAGCCGGTGCCGGGCGACGCCATTGTCGAGGTGCTCGCGCAGATCGGCGAGGACGGCGCCGGCATCCTCGCCGAGCGGATCCCCGCCGAGAGCCGCCCCACCGCCGTGCTCCTCGGCCAGTACCTCTCCGCCATCGACCTGATCACCCAGGACGAGGAGGAGGAGCTGCACGTCCGCATGTTGCGGGCGGCCGCCCGGGCCGGCCACCAGAGCGTGCTGTTCAAGCCCCACCCCAGCGCGCCCTCCGTGTACAACAACTCGCTGGAGACGGCGGCCGCGGAGCTCGGCGTACGGCTGACCGTCCTGCGCGACCCGGTGCTCGCCGAGACCGTCTTCGCCCACCTGAAGCCGGAACTGGTCATCGGCTGCTTCTCCACCGCCCTGATGACCGCGGCCGCCTTCTACGGCATCCCCGTGGCCCGCGTCGGCACCGAGCTGCTCCTCGAACGCATCACCCCGTACGAGAACAGCAACCGCGTCCCCCTCACCATCATCGACGCGGCCCTCCCGGACGCCGAGCGCGCCACCCTGGGCACCCCGCTCGCCCTCGCCGCCCTGAGCGCGGAGCTGGGCCCGCTGGTGCGCACCGTGGGCTACTGCATGCAGTCCCGCAAGCACCCGGGCCTGCACGAAGAGGCGGCCGCCTGGCTCACCGCGCACCTCGCCGAGCACCCGCAGTACTTCAAGAAGCGCCGCCTCACCAGCCTGCGCCTGCCCGGCGGCAGCCCCATCCGCGCCGAGTCCCTGCGCCGCCACCCGGCGGTGCGCCGGGCCGTGCGGCAGATCCGGGCCCGCCAGGGCTGATCCGCGGACGACGACCGAAGGCCGGTGGGGCATCCCCACCGGCCTTCGGCCCGTTCAGCGCGTACGGCGCGGGAATTCAGCGCAGCACGGGTCGTCTCGGCGCGCGGGTCGCCAGCGCCCGCTTCAGCCGGGGTCCGAACGGCCGCTCCACACCGCGGTGGATCAGCCAGGCCAGGCCCAGCAGAACGGCGATCGTGACCACGAGCGTGGGCCACGGGCCCAGGCCCAGATCCCGGTGCAGCAGCCGGACGACGAACCAGCCCAGATGCTCGTGGATCAGGTAGAAGGGGTACGTCAACGCCCCGGCCACCGTCAGCCAGCGCCAGTTCGCCCAGCGTGTCCAGCCCAGCGCCACCGCGGCCACCGCGCCGAAGGCCAGGGTCACGATCAGCTGGATGACGTACGGATCGCGGTGGAAGGCGCCGCCCTCCATGCCGGGGTGCCACAGCCCAGTGGTCGAGTAGCGCTGGCCGAGCAGCCAGGAGACGGTGACGATGCCCCACAGGAGCAGGTCGCTGCCGTAGCGGTGGATGAGGTAGAGGGCGAGGCCGCCGATGAAGAACGGCGCGTGGTCGCGCATCACCAGTTCGTCGGTGAGCGGGTTGTCGGCGACCCGGGCGAACACACCGGCCAGGGTCCACAGGCAGCAGAAGAGCACCACCCGGCGGTAGGTGACGCCCCGCCAGACGACGAACAGGGCGAACAGGGCGTAGAAACGCACCTCGACCCAGAGCGTCCAGCACACGCCGAGGACGCGCGGCACACCCATCGGCTGCTGCAGCATCGTCAGGTTGACCAGGAACTCGTCGAGCCGGACCGGACGGACGACCACCGGCAGCAGCAGGGACGCGGCGGTGATCAGGAACAGGGCGGCCCAGTACGCCGGGTAGAGGCGGGCGACCCGGGAGCGGAAGAACTGGCCGAGGGTGCGGCCCCAACTGCTCATGCAGATCACGAAGCCGCTGATGACGAAGAAGAACTGCACGCCCAGACAGCCGTACACGGCGGCCTGGGAGAGCGTCGGGAACACCCGGGCGGGGGACTGGTGCCAGGAGCCGGCGACGGCGCCGCCCTTCCCGGCGAAGTGGTAGAGGCAGACCATCAGGGCGGCCAGCAGACGCAGGCC